>NZ_LQGY01000022.1 GCF_001620055.1 Agromyces sp. NDB4Y10
CCGGCGCCCGATCGCGGCTCGGCGCCGCAGCGCCCGGCCGCGGGGGAGTCGCCGCCGCGATCCGCGGCACGGCCCGAGGCCCCGCACCGTTCGGCACCGCACCAGGCGCCGATCCGGGCGGCCGCGCCGCACACGACCGTCGACGCGGGTCTCGATGAGCCGGTCGTCGCACCGAAACCGGTCGGCCACTGGACGTCGCAGCTGAACCTGCCGGACGACCGCGAGGAGCCCTACGACCAGGTGCTCTCCCGTGGGGGCTCGCCTCGTGGCGTTCCCACGACCACGAACGCGCTCATCCTCCCCACTCTGCCGGACCATGGTGCGCTCGGCACGCCGCTCGCGCCCACTGGCGAGATCATGGTGACCGGCTCGATCGACCTGCCGCGGAGCTACGGCGCCACCGGAGTGCACCCGAGCCAGATCGACTCCGCCGACGTCGACCGGCTCTTCGACAGCAGCGTCGAGGACGTCGCGGGTCCGGGCGTCGCGCCCGTCGCCGCGACCCGCGCGATCAGCACGCAGGGCCAGAACCGCGCGATGGTGGCGCCGCCGTCGAAGGAGGGCATGAACGTCCCGCTCGTGCTCGCCGTCACCGCCGGCGTGCTCGCGCTCGGTGTGGTGGCCACCCTCGTCGTCGGCGCCATCGCCGGGCTCTTCTAGGCATCCATCGTGTCCGCAACCAGGAAGTCGAGTACATGACCGCATCCGACCACGCACATCGCCTGCTCGCCGTCGCCGCACGCGCGGCGGACGCCAAGGGGGGCGAGGACCTGGTCGCGCTGGACGTGTCCGAGCCGTTGCCGTTCGCGGACGTCTTCCTCCTCGTCAGCGGCAATTCGGAGCGGAACGTCGTCGCGATCGCCGATGCCGTGGTCGAGGCCGTCCGCGAGGCCGGACAGGACGTCGCGCGGCGTGAGGGGCGCGACGGCGGACGCTGGGCGCTGCTCGACTTCGGCGACCTCGTGGTCCATGTCTTCCACCAGGAGGAGCGCCTCTACTACGGGCTCGAGCGGCTGTGGCGGGACTGCCCGGCGATCCCCGTGGCACCGCTGCTGGAGCGCCACGACACCTCGACCGGGGGGCCTGCGGCGCCGTCCGCGTGAGGCTCCCTCGATTTCATTTCGGGGCCGGGGCTGGTGTACGCTGAATCCGTTGCCCCGCACAGGGCGGCATCCCGAACGGGTCTGTGGCGCAGCTGGTAGCGCACCTGCATGGCATGCAGGGGGTCAGGGGTTCGAGTCCCCTCAGATCCACCATCATCGAGAACCCCGCCACCGAGTGTGGCGGGGTTCTTGCGTTCTCAGGATGAGGTTCGCGTCCGGCGGGGTGCCGGATCACGCGGCCTGCAACGACCCCGAGCGACGGACGCGGGTCACGGCGTCGGGTGCTGCGGTGAATCGGCCGGCGTGCCCGGCCTCGGTCACGTAGTGCACACGGATGCCGCGGCCGACGCGCGCGAGCTTGGTGATCTCGTACACGCTGCCGGTCGCGCTGACCAGCGTGTCGCCGACGGCGAGCTGGATGGTCTGCTTGAGTTCGACGGCTTCCATACTGAGAGCATCTCAGGACCCACCGACATCCGCGGCGGGACCACCGGCCAGGCGGACCAGCTCGGCGGCGAGCCGCTCGGGGGAGGTGCGGGGGACCACGTGACGGTCGCCCGCGACCGACACGAGGCGCGCCTCGGCGCCGTTCTCCGCGACGAGGCGCCGGCACCACGCCTCGCGGGCGATCGGGTCCCGCTCGCCGCGCACCACCGTCGCAGGAACCGTGCAACCCGGCATGCGTTCGAGGGTGGGGTACCGCATCATCTCGCGAAGCATCTTCAGGTACCAGCGGACGCCGCCGCGGAAGTAGTCGCGCACCACGAGCGCGTTCACCGGCATCGGCTCGCCCAGGGTGTCGCGCGCCAGGTCGAGCGCCTGCTGCCGGACCGAGCGCCGCTCCACGTCGACCACGGGCCCGACCATGACGACGTGGCGCACGCCGTCGGGCCGGAGCCGCGCCAGCTCGAGCACGATCTGCGTGCCCATCGAGTGGCCCGCGGCGACCACCGGCCACGCGTCGAGCCGATCGAGCAGCTCGGCGAGGTCCTGCGCGTACTCCTCGACGCTCGTCGCCCGCGCGGGCCGCTCCGTGTCGCCGAACCCGGCGAGGTCGACGTTCCACGTCCGCACGGACGGCGGGATCCGCCCCTGGACCGTGGCGAGCGACGCATGGGTCATGCCGATGCCGTGGACCAGCAGGATCGAGGTGGCCGCGACCTCCGCACCGCCCGACCGGTGCATGCCGTACTGCCGGTCGTTCACCCGGTACGCCTCGTGCACGGTCTCCGGGGGGCCGCTCGAGCGCGGGCCCTCGCGCGTCCCCGCGCGCCGCGCAGCGTCACCTGGCACCGTGCCTCCGTTCGTCGACGATTCCGACGGTACCGTCCGGTGTCCGCGGCGGGCACCCCTTGCGCGCGGCGCGCTTCCTTGACCGCCTCGTGACGGCGGCGGGACAATGAGGGCACGATCCGAACGCAAGGGGCACCATCGATGAGCGACACCACCACCCGTCCGACCGACCCGGCGCTCGTGGATCCCGCGCACGGCGACACCGCCGTGCTCGGGGCCGACGACGTCCAGGCGACCGCCGGAGGTGGTGCACAGCCCTCGGCGGGCGCGACCCGGTCGCGTGGCGCGTGGAGCCGGGACCTGCGGTTCATGGCCGTCGTCCTCGCCGCCATCGTGGTCCTGTTCCTGGCGTTCGCGCTCGTGGTCGCCTTCGCGCCCGACGCCTCCGGGGTCACCGCGCTCGCGATCGTCGCGGCGCCGATCGCCACCATGGTCGCCGCCTACTACGGCATCACCATCGTGCTCCGGCAGGTCTCCGAGGCCCGCCGGGCAGCGGATGCCGCCGAGGCCCGCGCTCGCGCCGCCGAGGCGACCGCGCGCGAATCCGATGCATGGGCCGCGCAGATGGAGTCGGGCCTCAGGCTCGCCGTCTCCAAGCTGGCCGGAGCGCGCATCGACACGCGCGACGTGGAGCGCGCCGCCGGCACCCCCGACGACTTCTTCTAGACCGGCCGGAGCCCGGAAACGATCGAGGCGCATCCCGACGGGATGCGCCTCGATCCGTTCAGCGGCTCAGAGGTCGGCGAGCAGCGCGATGGGCCGCTCGATGCACCCGGCCACGTAGGTCAGGAACGCGGCGGCCTCGGCGCCGTCGCAGACGCGGTGGTCGAACGAGATCGTCAGCTCCGTGACGGTGCGCACGGCGAGCTCGCCGTCGACAACCCACGGGCGCTGGACGAGCCGGCCGATCCCGAGCATCGCGGCCTCCGGGTGGTTGATGATCGCGGCCGAGCCGTCCACGCCGAGGGTGCCGTAGTTGTTCAGCGTGAACGTGCCGCCCGACAGGGCGTCGGGCGGGAACGCGCCCGTGGACGCCTGCTCGGTGCGCGCCTGCACGGCGTCGCGCAGCTCGCGCAGCGACATCCGCTCGGCACCGTGCACCACCGGCACGAGGAGCCCGCGCGGGGTCTGGGCGGCCAGGCCGAGGTTGACGGCCGAGTGCAGCACCAGTTCGTCGCGGTCGGCGTCGAAGCTCGCGTTCAACGACGGATGCCGCTTCAGCCCGGCCACGACGAATCGTGCGACGAGCGCCGTCATCCCGAAGCGCTCGCCGGTCGCCTCCTGGAGCTGCCGCTTCGCGGCGACCAGTTCGGTCGCGTCGACGTCCAGCCACACGGTCGCCTCGGGGACCTCGCGACGGGAGCGCGTGAAGTGCGCGGCGGCGGCACGCTGCAGCCGGTCGAGCGGAACGCGCCGGTCGCCGCCGGGGGTCGGCGCGGTGACCGCCGGAGCAGCCGGCGCGGCCGCGGTCTCGGCCGGAGCGCGGCGGGCGTCGTCCAGCTCGCGGATGAAGGCCTCCACGTCGCCCCGGGTGACGAGGCCGTCCGGTCCGGTGCCGAGCAGTTCGCTCGCGTCGAAGCCGTGCTCGCGGGCCAGGCGCCGCACGATGGGCGAGATGACGGGGGAGCGGCGTCCCTGCTCGAGGAGTCCCTGGTGCTCGCCGCCGTCCGCGGTCTCCGCCGCCGGAGCGGACGGTCCGGATGCCTCGGACGACGTCTCCGTCGGCTCCGCGGTCGGGCGCTCGGGTCCGCCCGGGCCCTCGCTCCGCCGCCGTCCGAAGCGGGACGGCGCCGACGAGGAGCGGGCCGAGGCCGCGGCGGTGCGGGTGCCGTAGCCGATGAGCACGGCGCCGGACTCCTCGCCCGCGGCATCCGTCGGCACCGCGATGCCGGGCTCGGCCGCCGCCGGTGCCGTGGTCGTGTCCGAGTGCTCGGCGGTCGCGGCCGGCGCGGTCTCGGGCGCGGCATCCGTGCCCTCGACGGTCGCCCCCACGGGCGCGAGCCGGAGCAGGACCTCGCCCGCGTGGAGCACCTGGCCGACCTCGCCGCCGAGGGACTCGACGACTCCGGCGATCGGCGTCGGGAGTTGCACGACCGACTTGGCCGACTCGAGCTCGACGACGGGCTGGTCGACGCTCACCTCGTCGCCGGGCTGCACCAGCCAGGCGACGACCTCGGCCTCGGTGAGGCCCTCGCCGAGGTCGGGCAGGATGAATTCGTGCGCGCTCATGCGAGGTCCCATTCCCACGAGGCGAGCGCGTCGAGCACCCGGTCGGGCGTCGGCAGGTAGTGCTCCTCGAGCTTCGGCGACGGGTACGGGATGTCGTACCCCGTGATGCGGAGGATCGGCGCGGCGAGGTGGAAGAAGTTCCGTTCGGTGAGCCGGGCGGCGACCTCGGCGCCGTAGCCGCCGAACTGCGCGGCCTCGTGGATGACGGCGGCGCGCGAGGTCTTCCGCACCGAGGCGCTCACGGTCTCGTCGTCGAACGGCGAGAGGCTCCGCAGGTCGACGACCTCGACCGACAGCCCTTCGGCCTCGGCAGCGGATGCCGCGTCGAGGGCGGTCCGCACGGTCGGCCCGTACCCGATGAGCGTGACGTCCGTGCCCTCGCGGACGACCTTCGCCCGGTTCATCGGTTCCGTGCGGACGGGCAGCTCGAGGCTCGCCTTGGACCAGTAGCGGCTCTTCGGCTCCATGAACACGACCGGATCGTCGCTGTCGATCGCCTCGCGCAGCATCGAGTACGCGTCGGCGGGGTTGGACGGCATGACCACCGTCAGGCCGGGCGTGGCGGCCCAGTACGCCTCGGACGAGTCGGAGTGGTGCTCGACCCCGCCGATGGCGCCGGCGCAGGGGATCCGGATCACCATGGGCAGCTCGAGGCGGCCCTTGGTGCGATTCCGCATCTTCGCGACGTGCGAGACGATCTGCTCGAACGCCGGATAGCTGAACGCGTCGAACTGCATCTCGACGACGGGCCGCATGCCGTACATGGCCATGCCGACGGCGGTGCCGATGATGCCGGACTCGGCGAGCGGCGAGTCCCACACGCGCTCGTCGCCGAACCGGGACTGCAGGCCGTCGGTGACGCGGAAGACCCCGCCGAGCGGGCCGACGTCCTCGCCGTAGACGACCACGCGGTCGTCGGCCTCCATCGCGTCGCGGAGGGCCGCGTTGAGCGCGCCCGCCATGGTCATCGGCTGGGCGGCGGCGGCCGCGGCGTCGGCGGCGCGTTCGGTCGCGGTGCGGCTCATCGGGCCGTCACCTCCTCCTCGGTGCGGTGGGCGGCGAGCTCGGCCTCGAGGGCGGCGCGCTGCTCGGCGAGCGCGGTGCGCGGAGTCGAGTAGACGTGGTCGAACAGCTCCAGCGGGTCGAGCTCGGGCTGCTCGTTCATCGCCTCCCGGGTGCGGGCGGCGAGCGCCTCGGCGGCCTCGCCGATCTCGGCGCGGACCTCGTCGGTGAGGGCCCCCTCGGACACCAGGTACTTCTCGAGGCGCTCGATGGGGTCGCGGCGCTTCCAGTGCTCGACCTCGCGGCCCTGGCGGTAGCGCGTCGGGTCGTCGGAGTTCGTGTGCGGTTCGATGCGGTAGGTGAGCCCCTCGATCAGCGTCGGGCCGCCGCCGGCTCGCGCCCGATCGACCGCGGCGGTGGCGACGGCGTACATCGCGGCGACGTCGTTGCCGTCGACGTGGTAGCCGGGCATGCCGTAGCCGACCGCCTTGTCGGCGAGGGTCGTCGCGTGCGACTGACGCGAGAGCGGCGTGCTGATCGCGAACTGGTTGTTCTGCACGAGGAAGACGGTCGGGGTCTGCCAGACCGCCGCGAAGTTGAACGCCTCGTGCGCGTCGCCCTCGCTGGTGGCGCCGTCGCCGAGGTAGGTGAGGGTCACGATCGGGTCGTGGCGCAGGCGCGCGGCGTGGGCGAGGCCGACGGCGTGCAGCGCCTGCGTGGCCAGGGGCGTGGCCTGCGCGGCGGTGCGGTGCGCCCGCTGGTCGTAGCCGTTGTGCCAGTCGCCCCGGAAGGACTGCAGGATGTCGGCCGGCTCGAGGCCGCGGGTGAGGAGGGCGATGCTGTCGCGGTACGTGGGGAAGAACCAGTCGTCGGCGGTGATCGCCGAGACGACGCCGATCTCGCAGGCCTCCTGGCCGTACGCGGACGGATACGTGGCGAGCCGGCCCTGCTTGGTGAGCGCCGTGACCTGGACGTCGAACCGCCGGGCGATCACCATCCGCCGGTAGAGCTCGAGGAGGGTCTCGGTGGCGGGCAGCTCGAAGCCGCCGGTCTCGGGCCCGCGCAACGCGTGACCCGCGTTGTCGAGGAGTCGCACTGGCTTCTCGGAGGGCAGGACCCGTGATTCGTGGTGCTCGACGTTGAGGCTCATACGGCCATGGTGCGCCAGTCTGCAGCACCCCCGCTGGGGGTACGCGGCAACGGTGAACGAACGGCACGCGAGGGGGCGAACGGATGCCGCGCGTCCCTCGGGAGGGCGGTCAGGAGCGCCAGATGTCCAGCGATTGCGCAGGCGGCCGACCGTCGATCTCGGCGAGGATCAGGTGCGAACGGGTCGACACCACGCCGGGCATGTCGTGGATGTCCCGGAGGATCGCCTGGCTCAGCTGCTCGTGGTCGGGAGCGCTCACGGTGAGCATGATGTCGATGTCGCCCGAGACCGCCTGGACCTTCTCGACGAACGGCAGCGTCGCGAGCTTCGCCGCGATCTCCTCCCACGAGACATCGCCGATGCGCACCACCACGAGCGCGGAGATGTTCAGGCCGATCGCCTTGCGATCGATCTGCGCACCGAATCCGGTGATGACACCGCGCTGCTGCAGTGCGAGCACGCGGTTGTGCGCCGCCGTCCGGGAGATGTGGACGCGTTCGGCGAGGGTGCGGACGGACAGTCGGCCGTCACGACTGAGCTCTGCGACGATCCGCCGGTCGATCGCGTCGAGCGGTTCGCCTCGATGTGCTGCCTGCTGGGTCATCCTCGTCCTCGCGGTTCGGTTCCAGCGTACCGGCTGCGCCGACGGAGCCGTCGGAGCGAGACGCGCGTGGGCAGGGCCCGGAGCCTCGCCGGCACGATGCGGCGCGCGACGCCCAAGCCCCGCAACCAGGCCGCGGCGACCCGCCGCGCACGAGGAGTCCAGCGGAACCCGTACGCCTCCCGAAGCGCCGGGGGGAGGAGCGCGGCCGTCAGCAGGCGCACCGCCGGCATGAGCGCCCGCAACGAAGCCGGCAGTCCGGTCCCGGCGAGCAGGTCGCGCGCCACCGCTCGCGCGTCGTCACCCACCTCCAGCCGCGGCATCCGCTCGGCCCACCACGCATCGAACTCGCGACGCGTCGCCGGCCACCCGGCATCCGCCCCCTGCAGCCGCGCCGCGATCGGCGCATAACCGCGAACGAGCGCGTCCGCGGTCGCCGCATCCAGCGGGCGCCCGGTGAGTCGCTCCTCCAGTTCGAGCGCCACGGCGAGGATGGTCGCCGCGACCCACCGCTGCGCATCCGCATCACGCGCGTCGTACGGACGCGGGCGGTCGCCCCGCACGCGCGCATGCCGCGCGTCGACGACGCGGACCACGTGATCGATGTCGCGATCGTCGCCGAACACCAGCGCGGTCAGGTACTGGTGCGTCCCGTCCAGCCGATCCAGCGGACGCTCACGGAACGCGCTGTGCCGGGCGACCCCCGCCGCGACGCGCGGATCGGCCAGTTGCAGCAGGATCGCCGCCGCGCCGCCGGCCATGAGCGTCCCGTCCGCCGCATGCCGGCGCAGGATCGCGCGGTCGTGTGCCTCATCCATCCCATCCGTTCTACCGCGCCCGCATCCGGTCGGCTCGCAGGCTGGGCCGCGTAGACTCACCGGGTGCGCCGGAGCCTACCCACCACCCTCGCCGCCCTCGCCCTCGCGGGCACGGCGGTGCTCGCCGGATGCTCGGCCCCGGCCCCGGCCTCACCCACCCCGAGCGAAGCCGTCACGACCCCGTCCCCGACGCCGACGCCCACCCCGCAGACGGCCGAGGAATGGGCGACCGACCGGGTGTCGGGCATGACCCTCGACGAGAGGGCCGCCTCGGTGCTCATGCTCCACGCCCCCGGAACCGACCCGGCCGCCATGCGCGCCCTCCTCGACGAGGGCATCGCCGGAGTCATCCTCATGGGCGACAACATGCCCGGCGACGAGGCCTCCCTCGCCGCCCTCACCGCCGACCTGCAGCACGACCCCGACGCGGCGACCCTCATCGGGATCGACCAGGAGGGCGGCATCGTCAGCCGGATCGACTGGGATCCCGCACCGGGCCCCGCCGACGTGCGCGCCGAGCCCCCGCAGGCCGCGCAGGAGGCCTTCGCGGCGCGCGCCGCCGCCCTGTCGGCCGCGGGCGTCAACGTCAACTTCGGCATCGTGGCGGACGTCACGGCCGACCCCGCCTCGTTCATCTTCGACCGCGTCCTCGGCACCGACCCGGCCGGCGCCGGCGAGCGCGTCGCCGCCGCCGTCGCCGGGGAACGCGGCACCGTCGCGAGCACCGTCAAGCACTTCCCCGGCCACGGCGCCGCGCCGGGCGACTCGCACGTCTCCGTACCGTCCGCGCCCCTCACGCTCGACGAGTGGCGCGCCGGCCCGGCGCTGCCGTTCGCCGCCGCGATCGACGCCGACGTCGAACTCGTCATGACCGGTCACCTGGCGTACCCCGCCGTCGACCCCGCGCCGGCCTCGCTGTCGCCCGAGTGGCACCGGATCCTGCGCGAGGAACTCGGCTTCGACGGAGTCGTCGTCACCGACGACATGCTCATGCTGCAGCACAACCAGCTGCCGGAGTACGCCGACCCCGGGGAGAACGCGGTGCGCGCGCTCGCCGCGGGCGGTGACCTGCTGCTGTACGTGCTGCCCGCCGATCCCGGGGAGTTCGGGATCAGCGTCGACGGGCTGGTCGCCTCGATCTCCGAGGCCGTCGCGTCCGGTCGGATCCCGGAGGCGCGACTCGATGAGGCGGCCACGCGGGTCCTCGAACTCCGCCGGGAACTCGTCGTGGGATCCGGGGAATAGATCCCACTGCTCCATGCGTTTGCATTGAATGTGGCCGGAACCGGCCGAGAATGCATCGAAGGAGCATGACCGAATGACGACGACCGAGACGACCATCGAGATCCCGGGCTACAAGGCCGGAACCTGGAAGATCGACCCGACGCACAGCGAGGTGGCCTTCAGCGTCCGCCACCTCATGATCAGCAAGGTCAAGGGCAAGTTCGAGCGCTTCGACGCGACCTTCGTCACCGGCGAGGACCCGCTCGACTCCCGCGTGACGGCCACCGCCGAGGTCGCCTCGATCAACACGAACGAGCCGAACCGCGACGCGCACCTGCGCACGAACGACTTCTTCCAGGCCGACCAGTACCCGACGATCGAGTTCGTCTCGACCGGCGTCCGCGTCGTCGACGGCGACTTCAAGGTGGACGGCGACCTCACGATCAAGGGCGTGACCAAGCCGGTCACGTTCGACTTCGACTTCGGCGGCTTCGGCACCGACCCCTACGGCAACTACAAGGGCGGCGCCACGGCGAAGACCGTGATCAACCGCGAGGACTTCGGCCTGTCGTGGAACGCGGCCCTCGAGACCGGCGGCGTGCTCGTCGGCGAGCAGGTCACGATCACGATCGAGCTGCAGGCGGCGCTCGTCCAGGAGTGAACGCGCCGCGCGTGGTCGCGCTGAGGGCGGCCCGGGCTCCGGCCCGGGCCGCCCTCACTCGTCCGTCGCCGAATCGATCCCGTGCAGTTCGACACCGTGGAATCGCGCCCAGGCCGCGAGCGGACGCGTGAACCGATCGGATGCCGCCCGGCTCGGCGGCTCGAACCAGCGGAGCTCCACCCGCGGCTTCGCGGCGGTGCCCGCGCGACGCCAGGTGCCGACCACGCGCCCGTCCAGCACGAGCAGCGGCTGGAACACGCCGTTCCCGCCGGGGATCACGCGATCGGCGAAGCGGGGATCGCACACGGGGGAGCGGTCGGCGTAGCCGAGGAAGTACTCGTCGAAGGCCGCGAGCGCGAGTGCACCCCGGGGGCGGGATGCCGCGGCATCCGTCGACCCGGCTGCGACGAAGCGGTCGGGCTCGGGCCCGAACCGCTCGACGCGGCCGCCCGCCGCCGCGAGCGCCGTCGCAGCGTCGGTCTTCGTGACCCCCATCCACCACGCGAAGTCGGCGACCGTCGCAGGACCGTGGCCCGTCACGTACGCGGTGAACAGCTCGGCCAGCGTCTCGTCGCGCTCGGCCGGCTCGCCCCCGTCGGCGGGCGCCCAGTCGTCGAGCAGCGCGAATCGCTGGCTGCGCCCGTCGACGGGGCCGCAGCACAGCACCCCGTCGCGCGCGAGCCACGCGATGAGGTGGTAGGCACGCTGTCCGTCCGGACGGATGCCCGCGGCCGCCCACGTCGCCGCGAGCTCGTCTCGCGATGCGGTGCCGGATGCCGCGAGCAGCCGCTCGGCGGCATCGCGCGCGACTCGGTAGTCGGTGTCGTCGAGCTCGAGCTGCACGAGTCGGGATCGGGACGCGGCGGTGATCCGCGGGCCGGTGATCCTCAGCGCGGGCCGCAGCAGCCGGGCCGGCATGAGGTGGAGGGTGCCGCGCATCGGCCACGACCGCACGATGCGCCGGGACTCGATGGCCGCGTCGACCGCCGCCACCGACGGTCGCGACATCCGACTGCCCACCGCCCACTTCGCGGCACCGAGGTCCTGCGCCTGCACCGCGCCCAGCCGCTCGACGACCGCGACGGGATCATCGGCGAGCTCGCGGAATCCGTGCGAGGCGAGTCGTGCGGCGCGCATCGCGGGGGAGTCTCCGGCCGGCATGCCGCCAGTCTGCCGTGGACCGCCGACCTGCGGCACCCGTCACCGCCCGGTAGACTGGAGGGCTGTGCCGCTCGGCACGCCCACCCCGCCCATCCCGACCGGAGGTCGTCCGTGCTCGCCGTCCAGGACCTCGAGATCCGCGTTGGCGCGCGCCTGCTCATGGAGGGCGTCAACTTCCGCGTCTCCGACGGCGACAAGATCGGCCTCGTCGGTCGCAACGGCGCCGGCAAGACGACGCTCACGAAGACGCTCGCGGGCGAGACGCTGCCCACCGGCGGTCGCATCGACCGATCGGGCGAGATCGGCTACCTGCCGCAGGACCCGCGGTCGGGCGACCCCGAGATGCTGGCGCGCACGCGCATCCTCGACGCCCGCGGTCTCGGTTCGCTCGTGCTCGGCATGCGCGAGGCGTCCGAGAAGATGGGCTCCGACGATCCGGCGGTCGCCGAGAAGGCCATGAAGCGCTACGGCACCCTGACCGACCGGTTCCAGGCGCTCGGCGGCTACGCCGCCGAAGCCGAGGCGGCGTCGATCGCGTCGAACCTCAACCTGCCCGACCGGATCCTCGACCAGCCGCTGAAGACCCTCTCGGGTGGTCAGCGCCGGCGCATCGAGCTCGCGCGCATCCTGTTCTCCGACGCCGACACGATGATCCTCGACGAGCCGACGAACCACCTCGACGCCGACTCCGTCGTGTGGCTCCGCGAGTTCCTGAAGAACTACAAGGGCGGCGTCATCGTCATCAGCCACGACGTCGAGCTCGTGGGCGAGGTCGTGAACCGCGTGTTCTACCTCGACGCGAACCGCGCGCTCATCGACATCTACAACATGGGCTGGAAGCACTACCTCCGCCAGCGCGCCGCCGACGAGGAGCGCCGCAAGAAGGAGCGGGCCAACGCCGAGAAGAAGGCGGGAGCGCTGCAGGCGCAGGCGGCGAAGTTCGGCGCGAAGGCGTCGAAGGCGGCGGCCGCACACCAGATGGTCGCGCGCGCCGAGAAGCTGCTCGCCGGCCTCGAGGAGGTGCGGGCGGTCGACCGGGTGGCGAAGCTGCGGTTCCCGACGCCGGCCCCCTGCGGTCGCACGCCGCTCACGGCATCCGACCTCTCGAAGAGCTACGGGTCGCTCGAGATCTTCACCGCCGTCGACCTCGCGATCGATCGTGGCTCCAAGGTGGTCATCATCGGCCTGAACGGCGCCGGCAAGACGACGCTGCTGCGCATCCTCGCGGGCGTCGACCGACCCGACACCGGCGTCGTCGAGGCCGGCCACGGGCTGCGCATCGGCTACTACGCCCAGGAGCACGAGACCCTGGACGTCGCTCGCACGGTGCTGCAGAACATGGTCAGCGCGTCGCCGAACCTCACCGAGACCGAGGCGCGCAAGGTGCTCGGGTCCTTCCTGTTCACCGGTGACGACGTGCACAAGCCCGCCGGAGTGCTCTCCGGCGGCGAGAAGACCCGGCTGGCGCTCGCCATGATCGTCGTCTCGGGCGCGAACGTGCTCCTGCTCGACGAGCCCACGAACAACCTCGACCCGGCGAGCCGCGCGGAGATCCTCGACGCGCTCGCCCACTACGAGGGCTCGGTCGTGCTCGTCTCGCACGACCCGGGCGCGGTCGAGGCGCTGAACCCCGAGCGGGTGCTCATCATGCCGGATGGCACGGAGGACCACTGGAGCCGGGACTACCAGGAGCTCATCGAGCTCGCCTGATCGGCGTCGCGGTGCGGGCCGAGCCGGTCTCGGGCGCGCTTCGGGCGAGCCGTATCCTACGCGCAATCGTTGCGTCAAAACGCGGGCGGACGCATGGATGATGCGCATGGTGGCGTTGACGCGCTGTCGAGTTGCATCCGGCCGGTCTTTGACGCACACTTGCGCAGGCTCCAGATCGACCGGAGGGATTCCCCGCATGACCACGTCCGAACCGTCGCGCTCGCCCCGCCCCACCCGCATGCACGAGGTGTCCGCCGAGACCACCGACCTCGTCGACCTCGTGCTGGACTACTCGCGCCGCCGCCTGCTCGCCGACGACACCCCGCTCGACCGACCGATCTCGGAGTTCGAGCTCGACCGTCGCGCCGGTCGCAGCATCGATGAGCACGGCATCGGCGCGGAGCAGGCGCTGTCGCGCTTCGAGCACGTGCTCGCACCGGCCTGCATCACGACCGACCACGCCCAGTACCTGTCGTTCATCCCGACCGCGCCGACCAAGGCCGCGATCGCATTCGACCTCGTGGTGTCCGCGAGCGCCCTCTACGGCGGATCCTGGCTCGAGGGCGCAGGTGCCGTGTACGCCGAGAACGAGGTGCTCGCGTGGCTCGCCCGCGAATTCGGCCTGCCCGCCACCGCGGGCGGCGTCTTCGTGCAGGGCGGCACCCTCGGCAACCTCTCCGCGCTCGTCGCCGCGCGCGAGCACGCCCGCCTCGCGATGACCCTCGCGGGCGCGCCGATGCCGGATCGCTGGCGCGTGGTGTGCAGCGGCGAGGCACATTCGTCCATCGCCTCCGCGGCCCGGGTCATGGACGTGGAGGTGGTCCCCGTGGCGCCGGGCGACGACGGGATGCTGCGAGGCGACGCCGTGCGCGCCGCGCTCGACGAACACGGGCCCTCCGTGTTCGCCGTCGTCGCGACCGCGGGATCGACGAACTTCGGCATCGTCGACGACCTCGCCTCGATCGCGGCCCTGAAGGACGAGTACGACTTCTGGCTCCACGTCGACGGGGCCTACGGCCTGGCCGCGATGCTCTCGCCCCTCGCGCGCGACCGGTTCACCGGGGTGGAGCGCGCCGACTCGGTCATCGTCGACCCGCACAAGTGGCTGTTCGCGCCCTTCGACGCCTGCGCGCTGATCTACCGCGACCCCGAGGCCGGCCGGCGTGCGCACACCCAGCACGCCGAGTACCTGGACACGCTCACCGAGACGAGCGAGTGGAGCCCGTCGGACTACGCCGCGCACCTCACGCGCCGGGCGCGTGGCCTCCCGCTGTGGTTCTCGCTCGCCACCCACGGTGCCGCGGCGTACCGGGACGCCATCACCGCCTCGATCCGGCTCGCGCACGAGATCGCCGCGGAGATCGACCGGCGCGACGGGTTCCGCCTGGTTCGCGACCCGCAGCTCTCCGTCGTCGTCTTCGAGCGCGAGGGCTGGACGAAGGCCGACTACGACGCGTGGTCCGCGCGACTCCTCGAGGCCCAGCACGCGTTCGTCACGCCGAGCTCCCACGCCGGCCGGCCGAACACCCGCTTCGCCATCGTGAACCCGCTCACGACGTTCGAGCAGCTCGCCGCCATCCTCGACACGATGCGATGACCCCGATCGAATCGTGAACTCGGGTAACGATGCAGCAGGTTCCGATTCGCTCCCGTGATGACGCGCCGACGCGTCATCGGCGATCGAGGATCTCGTCCTCCACGTCGGCGTCGCTCCGGCTGCGCGACGGCTTGGGTGGCCGCTTGGGCTCGGTCGACGGATGCCGCGGCGGGCTCGACCGCTCTGCGGCATCCGCAGCGAGCAGCTTGCGCTCCTGGTTGGCGAACCAGCCCAGGGCGACGAAGCCCATGAGGGCGAACACGAACCACTGCAGCGCATAGGAGAGGTGCGGGCCCTCGTCGCGCTCGGGGCGGGGCAGGGCTATGGGTGGCTCGGACGCATCCGCCCCGGTCTGCACGAGGATGCCGTAGGCGCCCGTGTAGGTGGGTTCGCCGACCCGCTCGGCGAGCTCGTCGAGGTCGATGGTGGCGAACTCGGCACCCGACGAGGTTCTGCCGGCGATCTGCTGCTCGCCCGCCTTGAGGCGCGCCGTCACCTCCACGCGGCCGTCGGGCGCGGCCGGGAACTCGGACGGGCGCCCTTCGGAGTCCTGCGGGATCCATCCGCGATCGACCACGAACACCGTGCCGTCGTCGAGCCGCAGGGGCGTCAGCACCTCGAAGCCGGTGCTCCCGGCCCCCGGGCGGTTGCGCACCACGACCTCCTCGTCGTGGAGGTACTCGCCCGACAGGGCCACGACCTGCCAGCGCTGGTCGATGTCGAACGAGTCGGGATCGGGCAGCGCCTCGGCGACCGGGATCGGGTCGGCGTCGTAGTTCGCGTCGATCCGCGCGACCTCGGCGAGCGCCTCGGCGCGGCGATTGAACTGCCAGGTGCCGAGCGCCGAGCAGGCGATCGCGAAGACCACCACGAGCGCGAGGTACCCCGCCCAGCGCGGCGAGGCGAGGAATCGCCATCGGCTCACGCCGAGCCACCCCCGACCGCGCCGGCGCCGGGCGAGGGCGCGGGTGCTGCGGCATCCGTCGCCTCGAAGGACGACACGCGCACCGGGAACGAGCGTGCGGCGAGGAACTCGCGCAGGTAGTCGACGTGCTCGTCGCACGCGAGCCAGGTCTTCACGCGGTCCTCGGCGTGGATCTTCGGGTTGCGCCAGTCGATGCGGCTGGTCGCCGCCTCGCGGCACCCCGCGCGGGAGCAGCCGCCCGCGGGGGCGGCGTCGAGCGAGCCGATCACGCGGCGTCCCCCCGGGAGCGCGGCTCGCGCGTCTCGTCGTCGCCCGCCGCCGCGTCGTCGGACAGGGGAGCGCCGGGCGAACCCGGGGGCAGCGGCATCAGCCCGCCGGGCCGCAGCACCTCCTGGTCGCGGCGCGACGTGCCGACGTTCGCGACGATCACCGCGAAGTAGGGGAGGAAGACCGCACCGGCGGCGAAGACGAGGATCCACCAGCCCTGCGCGAACAGCAGCGCGAAGATGCAGGCGACGCGGATGCCCATCATGACCGAGTACTTGATCATGCGCGCACGCCGCTCGTCGTCCGGCGACGCCGGCAACGACGTGATCGACTGGGTGGGCTGGTGCTTCATGGTGGTCGCCGGGGCTGGCGGCGCTCCTCACCTCCAAGGGTACGTCCGATAGGGGCAGCGGATGCCGCTACACGGCAACCTCTATGCTGGGACGGGCCGTTCGGCCTTGACGCGCACCCCTTGGAGAGAGACGGAGTCCGCCATGACCACGAGCCGTACCGTTCTGGTGACCGGGGGCAACCGCGGCATCGGCTACGCGATCGCCGAGGAGTTCCTCGCGCAGGGGCACCGGGTCGCCGTGACGGCGCGCTCCGGCGAGGGTCCCGAGGGGGCGCTCACCGTGCGGGCCGACGTCACCGACGCGGAGTCGATCGACCGCGCGTTCACCGAGATCGAGGCCGCGCTCGGACCCGTCGAGGTCGTCGTCGCCAACGCCGGCATCACCCGCGACACCCTGCTCATGCGCATGTGCGAGGAGGAGTTCACGAGTGTCGTCGACACGAACCTCACGGGCGCCTTCCGCGTCGTCAAGCGCGCGTCGAAGGGCATGCTGAAGGCGCGCTTCGGTCGCATCGTGCTCATCTCGAGCGTCGTGGGGCTGTTCGGCGGTGCCGGGCAGGTGAACTACTCGTCGTCGAAGGCGGGCCTCGTGGGCATGGCGCGCTCGATCACGCGCGAGCTCGGCGCGAGGAACATCACCGCCAACGTCGTCGCCCCCGGGTTCATCGAGACCGACATGACGGACGCGCTGCCCGCGGAGCAGCAGGCCGAGTACATGAAGAGCATCCCCGCCGGCCGGTTCGCCACGCCCGGCGAGGTCGCGAAGGTCGTCGCGTGGCTCGCGGGCGACGACGCCGGCTACATCTCGGGTGCCGTCATCCCGGTCGACGGCGGCCTCGGCATGGGGCACTGACCACCGCCGACACGGGAGCGCGGTCGCGCCGGGATCAGCGGTCGATCCGGTTCGCCGAGTACTCGGCGCCCTGCGGAGGCGTGCCGAAGCGCGCGTTCGGCAGGTAGAGCGAGTTCGCGTACGACGCGACCGTCGTGGGCACGTCGAACGTCTGGCTCGTGAGCTGGTCGACGTACGTCCCGCTCCGACCGTCGGCGGCGAGCTCCACCACGCCGACGAGGTTCAGCCGGTTCTGCACCACGTACAGGGTGCGTCCCTCGACGAGGAGTCCGTCGCCGTTCGTGAGCGGCACGCCGCCGAGGTCGACCGCGGTCGCGACACCGGTGGCGGGATCCACCCGGAAGAGGGTCGAGGTAGCGGACTGGATGACGAGCAGCGCCTTCCCGTCCGGCGTCACCTCGATGCCGTTCGCGTTGAATCCCGGCTGCAGGACGAAGTCGCCGGTGAGCGGAAGGGCCTCGACCGCGTCCTGCGGGGGCAGCGCCCCGGCCGGTCCGAGGGGGAGCCGGTAGAGCTGCGCCTGCTGGCTGTCGGTGAACCATGCGGCGTCCCGCGTGACGATGACATCGTTGACGAACGTCGCGCCGGACCCGAGCCGGTAGCTCGCGAGCAACTCGCCCGTGCGCGTGTCGATGACGCGGGCATCGCCGGCCGGGCCGCCGGCGACGAACAGGCGGCCGCGCTGGTCGACGTCGAGGCCGACCGACGGCGTGCCGGGACCTTCGGCGATGACGTCGCCGGCGCCGCTGCGCACGTCGGCCGCGTAGATGTCGCCGTCGGCCAGCGACCCGAAGTAGGCGGTGCCGCGCGCGTCGATGGCGATCCCCTCGGGCTGGAAGCCGTCGGGGAGTGGAATGGCGTCCTGCAGGGCCCCGCGTGGGGCTGCAGGCGCCGGCGCCGCCGTGGCGGCCGGGGCGACCCCGAGGGCGACGAGCGCCAGGGCGGCGAGGGAAGCGGACGAGACGACGATGGTTCGAGTCTTCATGCCCTCACGCTAGGCCGGACGCGATCGCGATCCATGCATTCGGATGGAACTCGCAGACCTCGACCAGCCGGCAGCCAGACCGTCGACCGAGGAGGACGGCGCTCCCCGAGCCGCTACCCGCGGAGCCCGGCGAGCGCGAGCACGCCGCTGAGGTCGACGCGGTCGATCGCGACATCCGCCTGCGCCCGAACCACGGGCTTGGCGCAGAACGCGACACCGAGCGCCGCGCGATCGAGCATGCGCAGGTCGTTCGCACCGTCGCCCACGGCGATCGTCCGGGAGATCGGGGTGCCGGATGCCGCCGCCCACTCCTCGAGCGCACGACGCTTCGCCTCGGCGTCGACGACGTCGCCGAGCACGCGCCCGGTGAGCCGATCGCCGTCCGCCTCGAGCCGGTTCGCACGGCAGAAGTCGAGTCCCAGCCGCTCGGCGAGCGGATCGAGCAGCTCGTGGAACCCGCCGGAGACTACGCCGACGCGGCCGCCCGCGGCGTGCACCCCGTCGATGAGCTCCCGGACCCCCGGCGTGGGCGTGAGCCGGTCGCGGGCCGCCAGGACCTCGGCGACGGGCAACCCCGCGAGCGTCGCGACGCGCTCCCTGAGGCTCGCGGCGAAGTCGAGTTCGCCGCGCATGGCGCGCTCCGTCACGTCGGCGACGTGCTGCAGGCTCCCGGCCGCCTCGGCGAGCAGCTCGATCGCCTCCTCGCGGATGAGCGTCGAGTCGGCGTCGAGCACGACGAGCAGGCCGCCCTCGCGGCCGGATGGGCCCGCGGTCACGCCGAGGCTCGCACGTGCGAGCCCTTGCCCACCACGGTCACGCCGCTCTCGGTGACGACGAAGCCGCGCGCGAGGTCCTCGGCGCGGTTCAGCCCGATGTGGGCGCCCTCCTCGACGACGACCTCCTTGTCGAGGATGGCGCGACGCACCGTCGCCCCGGCCTCGATGCGCGCGCGGTCGAACAGGATCGAGTCGGACACGTTCGCGCCCGAGCCGACGATCGCCCAGGGACCGAGCACGCTCCGCTCGACGTGCGCGCCCGAGATGACCGAACCCAGCGACACGATCGAGTCGATGACCGTGCCGAGCGAACCGCGGGCGTCGCGCGTGAACTTCGCGGGCGGCGAGTTCACCTGCTGGCTGAAGATCGGCCACTCGCGGTTGTACAGGTTGAAGATCGGCAGCACCGAGATGAGGTCCTGGTGCGCCTCGAAGAACGAGTCGATCGTTCCCACGTCCCGCCAGTAGTAGCGGTCGCGATCGGTCGAGCCGGGCACGTCGTTGCGTTTGAGGTCGTAGACGCCCGCGTTTCCCTGGGCCACGAACGCGGGGATGATGTCGCCGCCCATGTCGTGGCTGGAGTCCGTGCGCTCGCCGTCGCGCAGCACGGCGTCGATCAGGGCGTCGGCGTTGAAGACGTAGTTGCCCATCGAGGCGAGCACCTCGTTCGGCGAATCGGGCAGCCCTTCGGGGTCGCTCGGCTTCTCGAGGAACTGGTGGATGCGGTCGGGCGCGTTCGGGTCGACCTCGATGACGCCGAACTGGTTGGCGAGTGAGATCGGCTGGCGGATGGCGGCCACCGTGGCATCCGCTC
This sequence comes from Agromyces sp. NDB4Y10, assembly GCF_001620055.1. Taxonomy (GTDB): domain Bacteria; phylum Actinomycetota; class Actinomycetes; order Actinomycetales; family Microbacteriaceae; genus Agromyces; species Agromyces indicus. The sequence goes on from NZ_LQGY01000022.1 coordinate 19,522, forward strand.
CGGACTCGATGTGCGCCTCGATCATCTGGCTGAAGTCCATGCGGTAGACGTGGTCGGCGCCGACCACGACGATGATGTCGGGCTGCTCGTCGTAGATGAGGTTGAGGCTCTGCAGGATCGCGTCGGCCGAGCCGGAGAACCACCGCTTGCCGAGTCGCTGCTGCGCGGGCACCGAGGCGACGTACGACCCGAGGAGCCCGTCGAGGTGCCAGGTCTGCGACACGTGCCGGTCGAGGCTGTGCGACTTGTACTGGGTGAGCACCACGATCTGGCGCAGGCCCGAGTTCACGAGGTTCGACAGCGCGAAGTCGATGAGCCGGTACTGCCCCCCGAACGGCACCGCGGGCTTCGCGCGGTCCTCGGTCAGGGGCATCAGGCGCTTCCCCTCGCCGCCAGCGAGGACAATGCCGAAGATCTTGCGCGTCGCCACCATGTGCCCAGCGTAGTCAGACGGATGCCGCATGGCACAGGAGGTTGACGGCGCGTGACCGCGACGGGCTAACGTTGCCGCATGCGCGTCGACCTGCTCACCCGCGAGTACCCGCCCGAGATCTACGGAGGGGCCGGGGTGCACGTCGCCGAACTGGTCCGAGCGCTCCGCCGCGACGTCGACGTGCGGGTCCGCGCGTTCGGCGCGCCCCGCGACGAGGAGGGCACGACCGGCTACGGCACGCCCGCCGAGTTCGCCGACGTCAACGCGGCGCTGTCGACGATGGGCGTCGACCTGCTGATGGCCGCGGATGCCGCGGGCGCCGACCTGGTCCACTCGCACACGTGGTACGCCAACTTCGCCGGCTTCGTCGCCAAGAAGCTGCACGGGATCCCGCACGTGGTCACGGCGCACAGCCTCGAGCCGCTCCGGCCGTGGAAGGCGGAGCAGCTCGGCGGGGGCTACCGCGTCTCGAGCTGGGTCGAGCGCGCCGCCTTCGAGGACGCCGACGCGGTGGTCGCGGTGAGCGACGGCATGCGACGCGACATCCTGCGGTCGTACCCCTCGATCGACCCCGCTCGCGTGTCGGTCGTCTACAACGGCATCGACCTCGAGGACTGGCGTCCGAACCACGACCCCGACCTGGTGCGCTCGCTGGGGGTCGACCCCGACCTGCCGTCGATCGTGTTCGTCGGGCGCATCACTCGGCAGAAGGGCCTGCCGTACCTGCTGCGCGCGGCGCGCTCGCTACCGGACGACGTGCAGCTCGTGCTGTGCGCGGGCGCCCCCGACACGCCCGAGATCATGGCCGAGGTCTCCGGGCTCGTCGCCGAGCTCGCCGAGACCCGCCGGGGCGTCGTGTGGATCGACCGGCACCTCCCGCGCAACGAGCTCACGGCGCTGCTCACCTCGGCCACCTGCTTCGTGTGCCCGTCGGTGTACGAGCCGCTCGGCATCGTGAACCTCGAGGCGATGGCGTGCGGCGCGGCGGTCGTCGGCACGGCCACGGGCGGCATCCCCGAGGTGGTCGAGGACGGGGTGACCGGCGTGCTCGTGCCGATCGAGCAGTCGGACGACGGGACGGGCACGCCGCTCGATCCGGAGCGGTTCGTGGCCGACCTCGCGGAGGCCCTCACGCGCGTCGTGAGCAACCCGGAGCGCGCCCGCGAGATGGGTGCCGCGGGGCGGCTCCGGGCCGAGCGGCACTTCGCCTGGGCCGCGATCGCCGACGAGACGCGCGCGCTCTACGCGCGGGTCCTCGCCGGGCGCTGAGCCCTCCGCGGATGCGCGGGACGGGTCCGACCGTCCCACTAGCATGGTCAGCATGGCGTCTACGGTTCTGCAGTTCCAGCACGTGTCGGTGGTCCGCGACGGGAACGCGATCCTCGACGACATCGACTGGAACGTCGCCTCCGACGAGCGCTGGGTGATCCTCGGTCCGAACGGTGCCGGCAAGACCACGCTGCTGCAGATCGCCGCCGCCGCCATGCACCCGACCAAGGGGTCCGTCGAGGTCCTCGGCGAGCCGCTCGGCAAGACCGACGTCTTCGAGCTCCGTCCGATGATCGGGTTCGCCTCCACCGCGATGGCGCGCCGGATCCCGAAGAACGAGACCGTCATCGACTCGGTCCTCACCGCCGCGTACTCGGTCACGGGCCGGTGGAACGAGGAGTACGAGACGATCGACGACCGCCGCGCCCAGCGGGTGCTCAAGGAATGGCAGCTCGAGGGCTTCGCCGACCGACGCTTCGGCAGCCTCTCCGACGGCGAGCAGAAGCGCGTGCAGATCGCCCGCTCGGTCATGACCGACCCCGAGCTGCTGCTGCTCGACGAGCCCGCGGCGTCGCTCGACCTGGGTGCGCGCGAGGAGCTCGTCGAGCTGCTCGGCGGCTACGCGTCGTCGGCCTCGTCGCCGGCGATCGTCATGGTGACCCACCACGTCGAGGAGATCCCGCAGGGCTTCACGCACGCCATGCTGCTCGCCGACGGCACGATCCGGTCCGCCGGGCCGATCGGCGAGGCGCTGACGTCCGAGACGCTCACCGAGACGTTCGGACTTCCGATCGAGCTCACCGAGCGCGACGGGCGCTACGCGGCGCGCGCCGCCCGCTGACGCGCCATCCGCTCACCCTCTGCTAGACTTGTGTGCTGGCCCGACGGCCGACATGCTTTCCCTGCCCGAAGGCGGGGCGAATCCGAATCCGAATCAACAAGGAAGTCTCCATGAAGACCGACATCCACCCCGCCTACAACGCCGTCGTCTTCCGCGACCTCGCCTCGGGCGAGACGTTCCTCACGCGCTCGACGGTGACCAGCGACAAGACGATCGAGCTCGACGGCCAGACCTACCCGGTCATCGACGTCGAGATCTCGTCGGCCTCGCACCCGTTCTACACGGGCAAGCAGCGCATCATGGACTCGGCCGGTCGCGTCGAGAAGTTCAACCAGCGCTTCAAGAACTTCGGCAAGTAAGAACCTGCCGCACTCGAAGGCCCCGTCGCATCGACGGGGCCTTCGTCGTGCCCGTGCCGCCGCAGCGGACGCGCCCGCCGATCACGCCCCGTGGGCGGCGGTGACGCGGAGGTAGCGAGCCGCCTCGTCGATCGCGGCGAGCTGCGCCTCGTGCGGGGTGAGCCGCCCCGCGTCGAGCTCGTCGCCGATCTCGACGAAGCGGCGCGCCTCGCCGGGGTCGGCGTCGCCGACGACGCCGCGCGCCCAGTCGACGAGCTCGCGCACCGAGATGCGGTCGCGGAGCAGCAGTGCCGCGAGTGCGCGCATCGCCATCGGACGGGTTCCGGGGTCGGGGTCGGGCACCGGGATGCCGAGTTCGCCCAGCGCGCGTTCCAGGGCGGCACGCAGTTCCCACGCCTCATCGGAGTCCGACAGGCCGGCGAGTTCGTGGAGCGCGGGAGCGTCGAGTCCCGCGACGACCGCCTCGACGGCGGCGTCGATGAGGAACGACGGAGGGCTGTCGCCCACGAGCCACAGGGCGCTCGCCTCCGTGAACGCGTCAACTGCCGGTCGGTCCTCGAGCGGGCTCGTCATGGGTCCAGCGTCGCAGACGAACGCGATCCGCGCGACGGCCGTTCGTCCCGTCCGGCGAGGTGGAGCGCGGCCGTGCCGCGGCTCAGCGCAGCGGCCACGCCCCCGACGTCGTGAACTCCGGCTCGCCGTTCGCCCGCCGCCACTGCTGATAGCTCTCGGCCTGCTCCCGGCACCAGTCGACCTGGCGTGCGTGCAGTTCGGCGACCGCGATCGCGGCGAGCTCGGGGAACGCCCGGGCGATCGCCTGCGCCACCCGCCCCGCGGCGATCGCGTCGGCGCCGGCGTCGTGCGCCGCGGTCAGCTCGACGCCGTAGTGCTCGCACGCGGCGGTGAGCGTTCGCTTGCCCCTGCGGAAGCGGTCGACGGCCTTGTCGATGACGAGGGGGTCGACCACGTGCGCCGGCCCGCAGAACGCCTCGTGTCCGTACCGCTCGGCCTCGCGGTGCAGGACCGAGAGGTCGTAGGCGGCGTTGTACGCCACGATCGGCAGGCCCCGCGCCGCGGCATCCGTCAGCGCCTCGATGATCTCGGCCACGCCCTGCACGGCCGGCACCCCCTCGAGCCGTGCGCGCTCGGTCGTCACCCCGTGGATGAGCGTGGCCGCGGTCGGGATCTCGACGCCGGGATCGACGATCCACTGCCGCTGCTCGAGCACCTCGCCCGAGGGGCCGATCACGCCCACGTGGGCGGTGACGATGCGGCAGGTGTCGATGTCGATGCCGGTCGTCTCGAGGTCGAAGACCGCGAGGGTGTCGGCCCAGGATGCGGCGGGGGAGTGCTCCATGCCCGTCACGGTATCCACGCCCTCCGACAGCGCTCGGCAGCCGCGCCGTAGGATGGCCGGGATGATCGCCTCTCCGTACGCCGACGACCTCGCGCGCATCCCGGTCCGCGAACACCGTGCCCTCGTCGCGGGCAGCGACACCGCGTGGTGGGAGTACGGCGACCGCGACGCCCCCGCCATCGTGATGGTGCACGGCTTCCGCGGCGACCACCACGGGCTCGAGCCCATCGTCGCGAAGCTGCCCGGCTACCGCGTGATCGTGCCCGACCTGCCCGGCTTCGGGGCGTCGTCGACGTTCGCCGGCGCCGAGCACGACATCGACGGCTACGCGGCCTGGCTCACGGCGTTCGTCGCCGCGTCCGGCGCGACGGATGCCGCCGCCCGAGCCGCCGGCGGCTACACGCTGCTCGGCCACTCCTTCGGCTCGATCATCGTCTCGGCGGCGGTCGCCGGGGGCCTCGAGCCCGACCGGCTCGTGCTGGTGAACCCGATCGGCGCGCCCGCGCTCGACGGACCCCGCGCGATCATGACCCGTCTCGCGATCGGGTACTACCGCGCCGCCGCCGCGCTCCCCGAGAGGCTCGGCTTCGCGCTGCTGCGCAACCGGGCGATCGTCCGCGTCATGAGCGTCACCATGGCCAAGACCGAGGAACCCGCCCTCCGCCGGTTCATCCACGACCAGCACGACCGCTACTTCTCCGCGTTCAGCGACCGCGACGCGGTGCTCGCCGCGTTCCGCGCGTCGGTGAGCCACGACGTGCGCGAGTACGCGCCCGCCATTCAGGTGCCGGTCCTCCTCGTGGTGGCCGAGAAGGACGACATCACCCCGCTCGCCGCCCAGCACCGCCTCGCGCCGCTGTTCGCCGACGGCACCATCGCGGTCATCGACGGGGTCGGCCACCTCATCCACTACGAGACGCCCGCCGAGGCGGCCGGGCACATCCGCGTGTTCATCGAGGGGGAGCGCGCGTGAGGCTCGTCGTCGACTGCCGCTACGTGCGCGTCGGGCACCACGACGGCATCAGCCGGTTCACCGCCGGCCTCGTGGGCGAGCTCGCGGAGCGGCATCCGCTCACGATGCTGATCAGCGACCACCGCCAGCTCGAGAAGCTCCCGGCGCTGCCGTGGGAACTCGTCAGCAGCCCGACGAGCGTGCGCGAGCCGTGGGTCGCCCGGCAGGTGCGCAAGCTGCGGCCCGACGTCGTCTTCTCGCCCATGCAGACCATGGGCTCGTGGGGCCGCGACTACGCGCTCGTCCTGACGCTGCACGACCTCATCTACTACGAGAACCGCACCCCGCCGCGCGACCTGCCGGCGTTCGTCCGCGGCCTGTGGCGCCTCTACCACCTGGCGTGGTGGCCGCAGCGGATGCTGCTGAACCGGGCCGACGCGATCGTGACCGTCTCCGACACCACCGCGGGCCTCATCCGCTCGCACCGACTCACGCGACGCCCGGTCACCGTCGTGCCGAACGCCGCCGACGAGCTCGGCACACCCCACCTGCCGCGCAGCCGGCCCGAGCGGCCACGGCTCGTGTACATGGGATCGTTCATGCCGTACAAGGGCGTCGACACGCTGGTACGCGCGGCCGCCCAGCTGCCCGACCACGAACTGCACCTCATGAGCCGGGTCCGCCCCGAGGAGCGCCGCCGGCTCGAGCAGCTCGCACCGCAGGCCCGGCTGGTCTTCCACGACGGAGCGACCGACGCCGAGTACGCCGACGTGCTCGCGGGCGCCACGGCGCTCGTCACCGCGTCCAAGGCCGAGGGCTTCGGGATCCCGCTCGTGGAGGCCATGCGACTCGGCACCCCCGTGGTCGTGAGCGACATCCCGATCTTCCGCGAGATCGGCGGTGACGCCGCCCTGTTCTTCCCCGTCGACGACCCCGCCGCGCTCGCCCAGGCGATCGGCGCGCTCGAGCGGCCGGGGGAGTGGGAACGCCGCGCCGCGGCATCCGTCGACGCCGCGGCCCGATTCACGTGGGCGGCATCGGCCGATCGCCTGCTCGACCTGCTACGCGAGGTCGCCGCGCGCCGCGCCCGCTAGCTCCCGGTCGCCTCCACGGGCGCGACCGCGTCGGAGGCCACCAGCTCGAGGCCCGAGGCCGACACGCGCAGCTCGTGCACCGAGCCGTTCGTGACGGATCCGCTCGGCAGGGACGCGCGCTCCCACAGGTGCAGCAGCACCGACTGGATCACGCCGCCGTGCGTGACCGCGACCACCGCGCCACCGGGGTGGCGGGCCGCCAGCCCGAGCAGCGCGGGCACGGCACGCGACACCACGGACACGCGCGACTCCAACCCCTCGATCGGCACCGCCTCGGCCTCGAGCCGACGCCGCTCGGCGGTCGTGAGCCCCTCGAGCGTGCCGTGACGGCGCTCCGCGAGGGCCGGCAAGAGGTCCGGCGCGTCGAGCCCCAGGCGATCGGCGATGATCGTCGCGGTCTCGGCCGAGCGCGACAGCGGACTCGTGACGACCGCATCCCAGCACCCGCCGGCGAGGCGTTCGGCCGTCGCCCGCGACTGCGCCCGGCCCCGGTCGTTCATCGGGATGTCGGTCGCCCCCTGGATGCGGCGCTCGCGGTTCCAGTCGGTCTCGCCGTGGCGCACGAGCGCGATCGTCGTCGCGGGCGCCGCGCCGACGACGGGCACGGCGACCCCCGGCCCCCAGAGGCGCACCGTCATGCGCCGAGCGCCTCCGCCATCGCGGTCAGCGTCTCCGACGCGCCCGCGTCGAGCTTCACCGTTGCGCGGTTGTCGCCCTTCGTAACGCCGCGGTTCACGACGACGATGGGGATCCGCCGGCGACGCGCGATCTCCAGCAGCCGGACACCCGAATTCACCACGAGCGACGACCCGGCCACGAGCAGCACGTCGGCACGCTGCACGAGCGCCGCCGCCTGACGGTAGACCGGCGTCGGCACGAACTCGCCGAAGAACACGACGTCGGGCTTCAGCACGCCGCCGCAGACCGTGCACTCGGGCAGCACCATCGACTCGACGTCGTCGACCTCCGCGTCGCCGTCGGGGTTGATCCGCGCGGGCTTCGACAGGTCGATGTGCGGGTTCAGCAGCTCGAGCCGGTCGGCCACCGACTGCCGCGCGAACATCTGCCCGCACGCGAGGCAGGCGACCCGGTCCGATGCACCGTGCAACTCGACCACGTGCGAACTGCCCGCCTTGCGGTGCAGGCCGTCGACGTTCTGCGTGACGACCCCCGAGACGACGCCCGCCGACTCCAGGCCGGCGAGCGCCCGGTGCCCGTCGTTCGGCTGCGCCGACGCGAACGCGCGCCACCCGAGGTGGCTGCCCGCCCAATAGCGCTTCCGAGCGGTCTCGGACGACAGGAACGTCTGCACGGTCATCGGGTTGCGCACCGGCGCGCCCTCGCCGCGGTAGTCCGGGATGCCGGAGTCCGTGCTCACGCCCGCGCCCGTCAGCACGGCCACGCGCGAGCCGCGCATGAGGTCGATCGCCTCGTCGAACAGCGCGCCCGGCGACGTGGGCGCCTCGATGCCAGTGACCACACGGCTCCCTTCGACGGTGCTTGCGGTTCCCAGAGTCTAAACACCGCGCGTTATCGGAATGTTTCCGCCGACTGGCAGGCTGTCCTCGGAGGGTCCATGCGCATCGAACGAGTCCGCGCCGCGGCATCCGACACCGTCGCCGACTACGCCCGGTTGACGGATGTCGCACTGCGATCGATCACCGAACCCGAACGCGGCGTCTTCATCGCCGAATCGGCCAAGGTGATCCGTCGTGCCATCGAGGCCGGGCACACGCCGCGGTCGGTGCTCATGGAGGAGAAGTGGCTGCCCGGACTGCGCGATGCGCTCGAGCCGTTCGACATCCCCGTGCACCTCGCCGACCCGGCCGAGCTCGAGGCGATCACCGGCTATCGCGTGCACCGCGGCGCGCTCGCCGCGTTCGAGCGCCCCGCGCTGCCGGATCCGGGGACGCTGCTCGCCGCATCCCGACGGGTCGTGATCCTCGAGGACATCGTCGACCACACGAACGTCGGCGCCATCATCCGCTCCGTCGCCGCCCTCGGGGCCGACGCCGTGCTCGTGACGCCCCGGTGCGCCGACCCGCTCTACCGTCGGAGCGTCCGCGTGAGCATGGGCACGGTGTTCCAAGTGCCGTGGACCCGGCTGCCCGAGTGGGGCGAGGCGCGCGAGGTGCTCACGGCGCACGGCTTCACGGTGGCGGCGCTCGCCCTCGCCGACGAGGCGGTCACGCTGCGCCGGCTCGCGGCCGATCCGCCCGAGCGCCTCGCGCTCGTGTTCGGCGCCGAAGGTGACGGGCTCTCGCGCCAAGCGCTCGCGGCGGCGGACACGGTGGTCACGATCCCGATGGCGCACGGCGTGGACTCGCTGAACGTCGCCGCCGCCGCGGCCGTCGCGCTGTACGCGCTCGCCTAGCCCGGGTCGGTATCCTGCAACGGATGTCACGCACGCTCGATCCGGCCCCGCCCGCGGTTCCCGCGACCCCCGCCCGTCCCTCGCCGCGGGTGTACCGTCGACGCCGCATCGCCGTGTTCGGCACGCTCGGCGTGCTCCTCGCGACGCTCATCGGCGGGGGTGCGTATGCGACCACGACGCTCACGGCACCCGTGCCGGAACACGCGCCCGTCGTCGTCGACCCGGCGCCGATCGCGGCGACGGCGCAGGCCGTCGCGCAGCCGGGCTTCGGCACGTGGGCGGTCGGCGCGGTCGGCTTCGACGGGCTCCTCGCCGCCGGCGGTCAGGACACGCCCATGCCGATGGCGAGCATCGCGAAGGTCGTGACGGCGCTCGTGATCCTCGAGGCGCACCCGATCCCGGCGGGCGAGGGCGGGCCGGGCATCGCCTACACCGACGCCGACATCGACCTCTACTGGGACATGGTGGCGCAGAACGGCTCGGTGGCCCCGGTGGCGGCGGGCACGACGCTGAGCCTCCGCCAGAGCCTCGAGGCGATGATGCTGCCGTCGGGCAACAACTACAGCATCTCCCTCGCGCAGTGGGCGTTCGGCTCGGTGGACGCCTACCTCGAGCGCGCGCGGGCCTGGGTCGCCGAGCACGGCCTCGCGAACACGGTGATCGCCGACACGAGCGGTCTCTCGCTCGAGAACACCAGCACCGCGGCCGACCTCGTCACGCTCGGACAACTCGCCCTGCAGGACCCGACCCTCGCCGAGATCGTCGCGACGAAGCAGGTCGAGATCCCCAGGCTCGGCACCCTCGAGAACTCCAACAAGCTCCTCGGCGCGCACGGGGTCGACGGCATCAAGACCGGCACGACGGATGACGCGGCGAACCTGCTCTTCTCGGCCGACGTCCCGGTGGGCTCCGGTTCGGTCACGCTCGTCGGGGTCCTTCTCGGCGGCGCGAACCACCCGCAGGTGCGCGAGGGGATCGCCGCGATGATCGACACGATCGCGCCCGGCTTCCACGAGGTCGTCGCCGTCGAGGCCGGCAGCACCCTCGCGACCTACGAGACCGCGTGGGGCGACACCGCCACCGCCCGCGCGACCGAGAGCGCGACCGTCGTCGTGTGGTCCGACACGCCCGTCGACGTCGCCGTGAGCGCCGAGCCGGTGACCCTCGCCGCCGACGGTTCGCCCGCGGGCACCGCCGTCGTCACCGCAGGCTCGCAGCGCGTCGAGGTGCCGCTCGAGCTCGACGGCACGCTCGACGACCCCGGCGCCTGGTGGCGCCTGACGAACCCGGGCGGGCTGGACTAGCCGCGCTGCGGTCGGGACGCGTCGGCACCGTGCACGCCGGCCTCCGCCGCCTCCGCTGCGGGCAGGGCGTACGGACCGGCATCCGGTCGCTTCGCGGTGATGAAGTCGCCCGACGACTGGTGGCGGATGCGCCGGATCACCCAGGGCACGAGGTACTCGCGCGCCCAGGAGAGGTCCTGCGTGCGGGCCTGCCGCCACGACCGGTCGGGCAGGGGCTCGGGCTTCATGGGCTCGAGGTCGTTCTCGACGTTGAGCGCGCGCAGCACCATCCGCGCCACCTCGTGGTGGCCGAGCGCGTTCAGGTGCAGCCGGTCGCGGTCCCACATCCGCTGGTCCTGGATCTCGGCGAGGGCCCACTGGTCGGCGACGATGCAGTCGTGCTTCTGGGCGATCGCGCGGAGGTTCTCGTTGTAGATCGCGACCTTGCCGCGGATGCCGCGGAACACGGGGGAGAAGCCGACGTCGACGCCGGTGAAGATCACGATCGTTGCGCGGTCGCGGCCGAGGCGCTCGATGGCGTACTCGAACCGCGCCGAGATCTCGTCCGGATCGGTCCGCGGGCGGATCACGTCGTTGCCGCCGGCCGAGATGGTGATGAGGTCCGGGCGGAGTTCGAGCGCGGGTTCGACCTGCTCGTCGATGATCTGCTGGATGAGTCGCCCGCGGATCGCGAGGTTGGCGTAGGCGAAGTCCTCGGTGCCCCGCGAGAGCACCTCGGCGACGCGGTCGGCCCAACCGCGGTGCCCGCCCGGCACGCCGGGCTCGGGGTCGCCGATGCCCTCGGTGAACGAATCGCCGATCGCGACATATCTCGACCAGGGATGCTGCTGGGTGACCATCCCTCCATTCTGCACAGCGCGCGCGGCGGGCGCGGGCCATCGGACCTGCACGTGTGTGCGAGATGCCGCCGGTCTGTCGGGCGCCTCGACTAGAGTGCTGCAGAGTGAGCAACGCGACCCCCTCCGGCCATCACCTGCCGGGCACCTCGGCCGCCGAGCACCTCTCACCGTCCTTCCCCGCGCGCGCACCGTGGGGCACCGCGTCGAAGCTCCGCGCCTGGCAGGCCGAGGCGCTCGACCGCTACTTCGAGACGGAGCCGCGCGACTTCCTCGCCGCCGCGACGCCCGGCGCCGGCAAGACGACCTTCGCGCTGCGCCTCGCGGCGGAGCTGAGGGCACGTCGCACGATCGACCGGATCACGGTCGTCGCCCCCACCGATCACCTGAAGCGCCAGTGGGCGGATGCCGCGGCGCGCATCGGGATCCGGCTCGACCCCGGGTTCCGCAACGCGCACGGCCGGTCGGCGCGGCACTACCACGGCGTCGCGGTCACGTACGCGCAGGTCGCGGTGCGGCCCGCGCTGCATCGCGAATTGACGCTCTCGGGGCGGACGCTCGTGATCCTCGACGAGGTGCACCACGGCGGTGACACGCTCTCGTGGGGCGACGCCATCCGCGAGGCGTTCGAGCCGGCCACGCGCCGGCTGTCGCTCACCGGCACCCCGTTCCGCAGCGACACCGCGCCGATCCCGTTCGTGCACTACGAACCGGACGCGCAGGGGATCCGCGTCTCGAAGACCGACTACGACTACGGCTACGGGCGGGCCCTGCAGGACGGCGTCGTCCGACCCGTGCTGTTCATGGTCTACGCCGGCAGCATGCGCTGGCGCACCAAGGCGGGCGACGAGATGGAGGCCCGGCTCGGCGAGGACGCCACGAAGGACATCCACTCAGCCGCATGGCGAACGGCGCTCGAGCCCACGGGGGAGTGGATCCCCGCGGTGCTGCAGGCGGCCGACCGACGGCTCACCGAGGTGCGCCACGCGATCCCCGACGCCGGGGGCCTCGTCATCGCGACCGACCAGTCCATGGCCCGCGCCTACGCCGAGATCCTCGAGCAGGTGTGCGGCGAGAAGGTCACCGTCGTGCTCTCCGACGAGAAGGAGGCGTCCGGCCGGATCGAGGAGTTCTCGAACGGCACGAGCCGCTGGATGGTCGCGGTGCGCATGGTCTCGGAGGGCGTGGATGTGCCGCGACTGGCTGTCGGGGTCTACGCGACCAGTTCGTCGACGCCGCTGTTTTTCGCGCAGGCCATCGGCCGCTTCGTGCGCGCACGCCGTCGTGGTGAGACCGCGTCGGTGTTCCTGCCCAACGTTCCCGTGCTGATGGCCCTGGCCGGCGAGCTCGAGCGGCAGCGGGACCACGCGCTCGACCGGCGTTCGGGCGACGGCGACGACGACCCCGGGCTCGACGACGGACTGCTCGAGTCGGCCAACCGCGACGAGAAGGCGTCCGACGAGCTGCAGGACGAGTTCACCTGGCAGGCGCTCGCATCGGATGCCACGTTCGACCGCGTCGTCTACGACGGCACCGACTTCGGGACGTTCGCCGAGCCCGGCAGTGATGAGGAACTCGACTTCATCGGCCTTCCCGGCATCCTCGAACCCGACCAGGTCGCCGAGCTGCTGCGGCATCGGCAGGCGCGCCAGGCGCGGCGCGCGTCGGAGCGCCGCAAGCACGCGGCATCCGCCGACGAGGACGAGACCGCGCACGCCGAGCCGGTGGCCCTCTACCGCACGCTCAAGGAGCAGCGCTCGCTGCTGAACAGCCTGGTGGGGCTGTACGCGAGGCAGACGGGCCAGGCGCACTCGCTCGTGCACGCCGAACTGCGCCGTGCGTGCGGCGGCCCGGAGGTCGCCCAGGCGACCGTCACGCAGCTGCAGGCGCGCATCGAGCTGCTGCGCAAGCGGCTCTCCGGTCGGTGAGGCCGGCGCCGGGGTCCCGCTCGACCCGGGTCGCGTCACCGGGACGACGTAGCATGGCGCGCATGGATCGCCGCGCTCGCGTGCTCGTCATCGCGATCGTCGTCGCGTTCATCGCCTTCCTCGACGGTGCGGTCATCAACATCGCGCTCCCGGCCATCGAAGCCGACCTCGGGGGCGGACTCGCGCTGCAGCAGTGGGCGGTCGACGCGTACCTGCTGACGCTCGGATCGCTCATCCTGCTCGCGGGCTCGCTGTCCGACTCGTTCGGGCGGCTGCGCATCCTGCGGATCGGACTGTACGGCTTCGGGCTCACCTCGGTCGTCTGCGCCATCGCGACGGACGGCACGATCCTCGTCGTCGCCCGCGCGCTGCAGGGTGCGGCCGGCGCCCTGCTAGTGCCGAGCTCGCTCGCGCTGATCATCGCGACGTTCCCGCGCAGCGAGCAGGGTCGCGCGATCGGCCGGTGGACCGCCTGGACGACGAGCGCGTTCCTCGTCGGGCCGCTGCTCGGCGGTGCGCTCGTGGACCTCGTGTCCTGGCGGCTCGTGTTCGCGATCAACGTGCTGCCGATCGCGGCCGCCCTCGTGATGCTGCGCCCGCTCGGTCGCGACGAGCCGAATCCCGATCGGGCCCGCGTCGACTGGCTGGGCGCGGCATTGGGGGTGTTCGGCCTCGCCGGCACCGTCTTCGCCCTGATCGAGCAGGGGCGACTCGGCTGGGCCGACCCGCTCGTGTTCGTGCTCGTGACGGTCGGACTCGTGTCGCTCGTCGCGTTCGTGGCCTGGGAGCGCCGGGCGCCGGCTCCCATGCTGCCGCTCACGCTGTTCCGCGCCCGGAATTTCGCCGCGGGCAACCTCGCCACCCTGTTCATCTACGCCGCGTTCTCGCTCGGACTGTTCGCGCTGCCGATCTTCCTGCAGGAGTCCGGCGGATTCCCGGCGACCCTCGCGGGACTCGCGACCCTGCCGCCGACCGTGATGCTGGTCCTGCTCGGATCGTGGTTCGGCGGACTGGGCGGTCGGTACGGGCCGCGGCTGTTCATGGCGCTGGGGCCGATGATCGTCGCGATCGGCTGGCTGCTGACCCTCGCCCTCGACCTGCCGGTGGACTACTGGTGGCAGGTGTTCCCCGGCATGGTCGTCGCCGGGCTCGGCATGGCGATGACCGTGGCGCCGCTCACGGCGGCGATCCTCGGCGCAGTCGACCCGGCGCGCGCCGGGATCGGGTCGGCCGTGAACAACGCCGTCGCCCGCATCGCCGGACTCGTCGCGATCGCCTCGATCGGCGTCATCGTGGCCGGGCGGCTCGACGTCGACGGCTACCACCGGGTCGCGATTGCGACCGCCCTGCTGCTGGTCGTCGGCGGGGCGGTGTCGTGGATCGGCATCCGCAACCCCGCCCCGCCCGCGGACGAGGGCGATCAGCCGGCGACGCCGGCCTCCGGGACGGCGGGAGCCGACGAGCGCCCCAGGTCCTGAGGCACGGCCGCCGCATCCAGTGCGGCCATGAGGTCGGCGGTCAGGTCGTCGACGTGCTCGAGGCCGATCGAGAGTCGCACGACGCCGGCGTTCGGCTTGGCGTGCGCGGCGACGGGACGGTGCGTGAGCGAGGCGGGGTGCTGCACGAGCGAATCGACGCCGCCGAGCGAGACGGCGTGCGTCACCAGCTCGCACGCCTCGGTGAACCGGCAGGCGGCGTCGTAGCCGCCGGCGAGTTCGATCGCGATGATCGAACCGGGACCGGCCATCTGGCGGCCGACGAGCCCCTGCGGGTCCTGGCCCGGAAGACCCGGGTACCGCACGCTCGCGACGGCCGGGTGCGTCTCGAGGCGGCGCGCCAGCTCGGCGGCCGTCTCCTGCTGCGCGCGGACGCGCACCGGGAGGGTCCGGATGCCGCGGTGCAGGAGGTACGCGCCCATCGGGTGCAGGAGCCCGCCGGTGAGCGCACGGACGCGCCGGAGCTTCTCGACCCACTCGATGGGGCCGGCGACCACGCCGCCCATCGCGTCACCGTGGCCGCCGAGATACTTCGTCGCGCTGTGCAGCACGAGGGTCGCGCCGTGCTCGATGGGGCGCTGCAGCACGGGGGTGGCGAAGGTGTTGTCGACGAGGAGCGGCAGGTCGCCTGCGGCATCCGCGGCACGTCGCAGGTCGATGAGTTCGAGGGTGGGGTTCGCGGGCGTCTCGACGATGACCAGTCCGGTGTCGGGGCGGACCGCGTCGGCGATGCCGTCGACGTCCGTCCAGGCCACCCGGGTGCCGAGCAGGCCGCTCTCCAGGACGTGGTCCGAGCCGCCGTAGAGCGGACGCACGGCCACGACGTGCGGGCGACCGTCGGAGACGGTGGCGATGAGCGTCGCGGCGAGCGCGGCCATGCCGGTGCCGAACGCGACCGAGCCCTCGGCGCCCTCGAGGTCGGCGAGCGCCGTCTCGAATCGGGCGACACCCGGATGCCACAGCCGCTGGTAGACGGCGGACCGGCCCTCGGTGAGGCTGCCGCCCGTGGCGAGCTCCTCGTAGGACAGTCCGCCGGTCTCGACGTCGCCGAGCGGGTTGGTCGTGGAAAGATCGATCGTGGGAACGTGCGAGCCCTGCTCGCGGACGCCCTCCATGCCGGCGTGGACGGCGCGGGTCTCGAGGTTCGACGACGGTGTCAACATGACAGCAGGCTACAGAATCTGTGGCTGGGCGAAGGTCTGTCCGAAGATGCTTGCGGATCGGTTGGATTTGGCGCAGAATCTTCTGAGTTGAGCTGAGAGGATCCGCATCATGCCGCAGAAAGCCGAACTGGATCGGGTCGACCGAGCGCTGCTGGCGGCGCTGTCGAAGAACGCCCGCGCCTCCGGTGCGGCGCTCGCGGCCGAGGTGGGCGTCGCCGAGTCCACGGTGTCGCTCCGGCTCCGCCGTCTGCAGAGCCTCGGCACGGTGAAGGGATACCGCGTCGACGTCGACCTCGCCTCGCTCGGCGTCTCGCTCCAGGCCCTCATCGCGATCCGCCTCGTCAAGCACGACCGCAGCGAGATCGACGCCTTCCGCAACGCCGTTCCGCACCTGCCCGGCGTGCTCGGCGTCTTCCACGTCGCCGGCGCCGAAGACTACCTGCTGCACGTCGCCGCGCGCGACGCCGAGGAGCTCCGCCAGTTCGTGCTCGCACACCTCACCGGTCATCCGGCCGTCGCGCACACCGAGACGAACCTCATCTTCGAGTACGCCGACGGCGACGGCTGGCAGTCGCTCGTCGGCTGAGCCCGCGGCATCCGCTCACGAGGGCCTGCAGGGCGGGCCCCCGGTTCGGCGATCCGAAATGCTGCCAATTCCTCACGCCAGGCCGCTCGGACGCCATCCGCCCCGCTAGCCTTTCGGAGGCCCCGCGGGGCCGACACGCGACGAGGCGGGCGCCGGACCGCCCAGGTCGCGACCGTCGCCCGCGACCGGATGGAGCACGATGACCGCCCACGAACCGCAGGGGACGCCCGCCGACCGCGCGCGCTGGAAGCGCTACCTCGCCGACGAGCGCGCCGAGGCCGCCGTCTACCGCGAGCTCGCGGCTCGCCGCGACGGCGAGGAGCGCGAGATCCTCCTCGCCCTGGCTGCCGCCGAAGGACGCCACGAGGCGCACTGGCTCGCGCTGCTCGACGGCGACGACGGGGGGATCCCGCGCGCCGATCTGCGAACCCGCCTGCTCGCAGGGCTCGCCCGCCGATTCGGCTCCATCTTCGTCCTCGCGCTCGCACAGCGCGCCGAGGCGCGGTCGCCGTACTCGACCGACCCGCACGCGACCGCCGCGATGGCCGCCGATGAGCGCATCCACGGCGAGGTCGTCCGCGGGCTCGCCGCGCGGGGGCGCCGCCGGCTCGCGGGCACGTTCCGCGCCGCGGTCTTCGGCGCGAACGACGGGCTCGTCTCCAACCTCGCGCTCGTCCTCGGCATCGGCGCCACCGGCGTCCCCGCGCCCGTCGTGCTGTTCACCGGCATCGCCGGCCTTCTCGCGGGAGCCCTCTCGATGGGCGCCGGCGAGTACGTGTCGGTCCGGTCGCAGCGTGAGCTGCTCGAGGCATCCGCCCCCGACCCCGGCGCGCGCGAGGCCCTCGTCGACCTCGACATCGACGCCAACGAGCTCGCGCTCGTCTACCGCGCGCGAGGCATGGCCGAGCAGGACGCCGTCGAGCAGGCGGCCCTCGTCGTCGCACGCGTCCAGGCGGCCGGTCGCACGCCCGCCCCGACCGACGCGATCGGCGTCGTCGAGCACGACGACGAGGCCGTCGGGACGGGGATGAGCGCGGCCGTCTCGAGCTTCCTCTTCTTCGCGTCGGGCGCGCTGATCCCGGTGCTGCCGTGGATCTTCGGCATGTCCGGCACGGCGGCGATCGTCACCGCGACGGTGCTCGTCAGCCTCGCACTGCTCCTCACGGGCGCCACCGTGGGCCTGCTCTCCGGGGCGTCGCCGCTGAAGCGCGCGCTCCGGCAGCTCGCCATCGGCCTCGGCGCCGCCGCGGTCACCTACCTGCTCGGCCTCGCATTCGGCACCACCCTCGGTTAGGAGCGCCCATGGCCCGACCCGTCGCCCTCGTCACCGGAGCCGGTCGACGCAACGGGATCGCCTACGCCATCGCGTCGGACCTCGCCGCCGACGGCTGGGACGTCGCGTTCACCTACTGGCGCGCCTACGAGCACCGGATGTCCCTCGGCGGCGACCCGGAGGCGGACCCGGCGAGCCTCACCCGCGAGCTCGAGGCCGCCGGGGCCCGCGCGCTCGCGATCGAGGCGGACCTCGCCGACCCCGAGACCCCGGACCGGATCGTCCGCGCGGTGCGCGACGAGCTCGGCCCGGTGCGCGCACTCGTGCTCGCGCATTCGGAGAGCGTCGACAGCGGCATCCTCGACACCTCCGTCGACGCCTTCGACCGGCACCTCGCCGTGAACGCACGAGCCGCCTGGCTGCTGATCCGCTCCCTTGCCGAGCACGTGCCCGCCGACGGCGCCCGGATCGTGGCGCTCACGAGCGACCACGTCGTGGGCAACCTCGCCTACGGCGTGAGCAAGGGGGCACTCGACCGCGTCGTCCTGGCCGCCGCCGGCGAGCTCGCGGCTCGGGGCATCACCGCGAACTCGGTGAACCCGGGCCCCGTGGACACCGGGTGGATGGACGACGCCACCCGCGCCGCGCTGGTCGCGCGACAGCCGACGGGACGCCTCGGTACGCCGCACGACGTCGCCCGCCTCGTCCGCTTCCTGGTCTCGCCCGACGCTGGCTGGGTGACGGGCCAGCTGATCACCAGCGACGGCGGCTTCTCCATCTGAGGCGCCGGCGCCGCCCGGTCGCGGCCGCCCGCCTGAGGATCACCCGGGTGCGGTGACGAAGTCGATGAGCTCCTCCACGCGGCCGAGCAGGGCCGGCTCGAGGTCGCCGTACCCGCGGACGCGGCCGAGGATGTGCTGCCAGGCACGGGCGATGTCGGCCTGGTCGGCGTGCGGCCAGCCGAAGGCCGCGCACACGCCGTGCTTCCACGACGTGCCGCGGGGGATCGTCGGCCAGGCGTCCTTCCCGAGGCGGGCGGGCTTCACGGCCTGCCAGATGTCGACGTAGGGGTGGCCGACGACGAGCACGTCACCCCGGTGCCGGCCGCGCATCACCGCGTCGGCGATGCGCTGCTCCTTCGAGCCGGGCACGAGATGGTCGACCAGTACGCCCACGCGGCGGCCGGGGCCCGGCCGGAACTCGTCGAGCACGTCGTCGAGGACGTCGACGCCCTCGAGGTACTCGACCACGACACCCTCGACCCGGAGGTCGGCGCCCCAGATCTTCTCCACGAGCTCGGCGTCGTGGCGGCCCTCGACGAAGATCCGGCTCGGCAGCGCCACCTTCGCCGGCCCCGACTCGGCCGCGAACGAACCCGACGCCGTTCGGAGTCGACCCCGGGGCGCGGACGGCGTCGGGGCGACGAGCTTCACGGGCTCGCCGTCGACGAGGAAGCCGTGCCCGAGGGGGAACATGCGGGTCCGCCCGTGGCGGTCCTCGAGCGTCACCGTCTGCTTCTCGACCCGCACCACGGCACCGCAGTATCCGTCGGCGGCGAGTTCGACGACGAGGTCCCGCTCCGCGGCCACCTCGCGGATGGTGCGGCGGCCGGTGGCACGCCAGTCGCCGGCGAGCACGTCGGTGCCGTATCGGTCGGGTCCGGATGCGTCGAAGGGAGGCACCGCACGAGATTAGCCCGATGGCCCGCCGCAGGATCGGTGACACGGCCGTGAGACGCTCAGTCCGGACGAGGGCGCCGCCGATATGCGAGACCGGCCGTCCACGCTGCTCCGCCGCCGGCGATCGCCGCGGCGACCGCGAACGCCCACGGGATGCCGAACGGCGCCGCGACCAGCCCCAGCAGGATCGGCCCGATGCCGAGTCCCAGATCGATGGCCGCGCTTCCCGTCCCCGCCGCGATGCCTCGCTCGCTCGGCGTCGCCGTCGCGAAGATCGCCGAGAAGAACGCCGGCGTGCTGAACGAGACGCCGACCGCCATGATGACGGTCGCGACCAGGAAGCCGGTCGGCTGCTGCCAGACGGTCGCGAGGGCCGCCCCGAACCCGATCGCGCAGAGCGCAGCACTGCCCAGCACGAGTGGAGGGACGCGATCCGGGACCCGGGCGAATGCGACTCGGCACACCACGACGGTTCCGCCGTAGACGAAGAGCACCACGCTCGGGTTCGGGAAGCCGAGTCGAGTCGCGTGCAGCGAGGCGAACGCGAGCAGACCTCCCATCGCGATGAGCGAGGTCAGGAATCCGAGCGCTGCCGGGATCGCCGGCCGGTGGATGATGCGCAGCGGTTCGCCGACGGCTGGTCGGGCCACGCGCGTCTCCCCGACGATCAACACGACGACGGCGGCCACCGCCGCCAGGAGCGCCGCGCCGACCCAGACAGCTCCGAACGCGCCCGTCTCGAGGAGCAGTTCGCCGAACGGCGGTCCGAGCGCCAGCCCGAGGTAGAGCCCGAGCGAGTTGTACGACAGCGCTTCGCCCATCCGTTCGGCAGGCGCGATGTCGGCCAGAGCGGCGAAGCTCGCCACGAAGAAGGCCGCCTCGCCCACGCCGGCCACCAGCCGGAGCGCGACGACGGCGATGAGGGAATCGGCGATGCCGGTCAGGGCGAGGGCCGTGCTGGCGAGCAGAGCACCGCCCACGAGCAGCGGCCGTCGACCGAACCGGTCGGCGAACCGTCCGGCGATGGGGCGCAGGACGAGGGCGGAGACCGCGAATGCGCCGAAGGCGATACCCGCCGAGGCCTCGTCGCCGCCGACGGGGCCGACCACGAACAGCGGAAGTGCGAAGATCGCCGCGCCGGCCGCGGTGAAGTAGGCGAGATCGGCGATCGCGAGGGCGATGAACGACCTCGTGAAGAGTGGTGCCCGCGATCGCGGCGCCACTGGATTCCCGATGTTCGAGCGGCGTCCGTCGCGCCCGGGGCGCGCGGCCATGCTCCAGCGTACCGCCGACATGCGAACGGATCATCGGAAGTCGCGCGACCGGTTCGTGGTCGACACGGTGAGCGGCTCGAACCGGTCGGCGACGAGGTTCACGACCCCCTCGGGCGAGCGCTCCAGGATGCCGCGAACCACCATCGCGGGCGCCTCCCGGGCGATCCGCCGGTACCGGCTCCAGACCCCGACGCTCGCGATCACGTTGAGCGTGCCGGACTCGTCCTCCAGGTTCATGAACGTGATGCCGCTCGCGGTCGCCGGCCGCTGCCGGTGCGTGACCACGCCGCCGACCTCGATTCGGCGCCCCGACTCGGCCCGCTGCAGGCGGTCGATGCGGACCACGCCGCGCTCGTCGAGCCGGTCGCGCACGTGGCGGATCGGGTGGTCGTCGGGGGAGATGCCGGTCGCCCACAGGTCGTACACCACCTGCTCGGCGTCGTTCAGCATCGGCAGCAGCGGCGGCTGCACCACGACGACCGCGCCGGGCAGGTAGTCGGCGCGGTCCTGCGCCGCTTCGCCGGCGAGCCACAGCGCCTGGCGCGGCTGCAGGTCGAAGCACTCGAACGCGCCGGCCGCGGCGAGCGCCTCGAGCTGCGTCGCGTCGAGGCCGGCGCGCCGGGAGAGGTCGGCCATGTCGCGGTACGGCCCGTGCTGCTCGCGCTCGGCGACGATGCGCTCGGCGACCTTCTCGCCGATCGAGGTGACGTCGGCGAGGCCCAGCCGCACGGCGAACGCGCCGTCGCGGCGGTGCTCCGCCGAGCGGTCGGGCGCCGCCCGGTCGAAGTCGCCGACGGGCGGCTGGGTCGGGTGGGCGCACTCGGGCATGCCCGTGGGGCGACGGATGCCGCGTGCCCCCGCCGCGGCATCCGTCGCCGGCTCATCGCGGCCGTCGCCGTCGACCGGCTCGAGCCCCGCGTGCACGCCCGAGCGCGCGAGATCGGGCCGCCGCAGCTCGACGCCGTGCCGGCGCGCGTCGGACGTGAGCGTGTGCGGCGAGTAGAAGCCCATCGGCTGGGCGCGGAGCAGGGCGGCGAGGAACGCCGCCGGGTAGTGCAGCTTCAGCCACGAGCTCGCATAGACCAGCAGCCCGAAGCTGATGGCGTGGCTCTCGGCGAAGCCGAAGTTCGCGAACGCCTCGATCTTCTCGTAGATGGAGTCGGCCACATCGGGCTCGACGCCGTTGCGGGCCATGCCGTCGTAGAGCTTCGCGCGCAGCCGCTCGATCTTCTCGACGCCGCGCTTGGAACCCATGGCACGCCGCAGCAGGTCGGCGTCGGCAGCATCGCAGTCGCCCACCGCGACGGCCATCTGCATGAGCTGCTCCTGGAACAGCGGCACCCCGAGGGTGCGCCGCAGCACGGGCACGAGCTTCGGGTGCAGGTAGCTGATCGGCTCCTCGCCCGTGCGCCGGCGGATGTACGGGTGCACCGCGCCGCCCTGCACCGGTCCGGGGCGGATGAGCGCGATCTCGACGACGAGATCGTAGAAGCAGCGGGGCTTCAGGCGGGGGAGGGTGCCCATCTGCGCACGCGACTCGACCTGGAACACCCCGATCGAGTCGGCCCGGCACAGCATGTCGTAGACGGCCGGCTCCTCCTTCGGGATCGTCGCGAGCTCCCACTCCTCGCCGGTGCACTCGCGCACGAGGTCGAACGTGTACTGCAGCGCCGCGAGCATGCCGAGGCCGAGCAGGTCGAACTTCACGAGGCCCATCCACGCGCAGTCGTCCTTGTCCCATTGCAGCACCGTGCGGTTCTCCATGCGGGCGTGCTCGATGGGGCACACCTCGCCCACGGGCCGGTCGGTGAGCACCATGCCGCCCGAGTGGATGCCGAGGTGCCGCGGGAAGGTGAGCAACTGCTCGGCGAGCTCGACGACCGCGTCGGGGATGTCGTGGTCCTCCGTCTCGACCACGGCGCCCCACCGCTCCACCTGGCGCGACCACGCATCCTGCTGGCCCGTGGAGTAGCCGAGCGCCTTCGCCATGTCGCGTACCGCGCCCTTCGGGCGGTAGCTGATCACGTTCGCCACCTGCGCGGCGTTCTGCCGGCCGTACTTGCCGTAGACGTACTGGATGATCTCCTCCCGTCGGTCGGAGTCGAAGTCGACGTCGATGTCGGGCTCCTCGTCGCGCAGCGACGACAGGAAGCGCTCGAACGGCAGTTCGTAGAAGATCGAGTCGACCCCGGTGATGTCGAGCACGTAGCAGACCGCCGAGTTCGCCGCCGAACCGCGACCCTGGCACAGGATGCCGCGGCGTCGAGCCTCCTGCACGAGATCGTGCACGATCAGGAAGTAGCCGGGGAAGTCCTTCTGCTCGATCACGTCGAGCTCCTTCGCGAGCCGGTCGCGCACGTGGTCCGGGAGTCCCGGATAGCGTCGCTCGGCGCCGCGCCACACGAGTTCGCGGAGCCACGACATGGGCGTGTGCCCCTCGGGCACCTCCTGTCGGGGCAGCTTCGGCCGGGCGCTGCGCAGCCGGAACGACAGGTCGCGCGCGAGGGTCGCCGAGTGGGCGACGGCACCCGGGTAGCGGTCGAACCGCGCGAGCATCTCGGCGCCGGAGCGCAGGTGGAGTCCGTCGGTCGCCGGGAGCCACCCGTCGAGCTCGTCGAGGCTGCGCCGCGCCCGCACCGCCGCGAGCGCCGACGCCAGCCGGTGCTCGCCGGGGGTCGCGTAGTGCACGGCGTTCGTCGCGAGCACGGGCAGGTGCGCCCGGGCGGCGAGCCCGGCGAGCGCGTCGTTGCGGACCTGGTCGAGCGGGTCGCCGTGGTCGGTGAGCTCGACGACGACGTGGTCGCGGCCGAACAGGGCGACGAGCCGGTCGAGTTCGCGCCACGCGGCATCCGCCCCGCCCTCGCCCGCGAGCGCACGTCGCACCGCGCCCTTGCGGCACCCCGTGGAGACGACCCAGTGCCCGCCGCTGCGTTCGGCCAGGTCGTCGAGGTCGTACACCGGGCGGCCCTTCTCGCCGCCCGCGAGCTGGCCCGCGGTGATCGCCGACGCCAGCCGGTGGTAGCCCTCCTCGCGCCCGGCGAGCACGAGCAGGTGGTCGCCCTCGGGGTCGGCGGCGCCCATCTGCGGTTCGGTGAGGCCGAACGACAGCTCGGCGCCGAAGACCGTGTCGAGATCGGGGTACGCCTCGGCGGCCTCGGCGAAGCGCACGACGCCGTAGAAGCCGTCGTGGTCGGTGATGGCGATGCCGCTGAGGCCGAGCCGGTGCGCCTCCTCGACCAGCCGTTCCGGCCCCGACGCGCCGTCGAGGAAGCTGAACGTCGAATGCGCGTGCAGCTCGGCGTACGGCACGATGGGGCCGGCCGGTCGTTCCTCGACGTCGCCCGAGGGGCGGTACGGATGCCGCTTCCGGCTCCATCCCGGGCTGTCGCCGCCGTCGGCGACGACCTTGGAACCGCTCGGCCGCTGCCGGTCGGAGAGCCGGCGTTCGAGCTCGGACCATGGGATCTCGGGGTTGTTCCAGCCCATCAGTCGTACCTCGCCTCGGCCCACCAGCCCTCGGCGTCGCGGACGAGCAGCCACGCGCAGCCGTCGTGGTCGACGACCTGGAAGCGGTGGACGCGCCGCGCGCGCTCCGCATCCCACCAGCGCTCGACGACCGGCCACGGCCCCGCCCACGCCCGGACCGGCGCGGGCCGTGCGGCGCCCGCCGCGAACGACACGGGTGCCGCCGAGATCGCCCCGCGGGCGTCGACGGCGACGGGCGAGCCGCCGTCGTCGACGAGCGTCACCGGCATCCGTTCGCGGAACACGCTCGCGGGGGCGAGCGCCGGGAGGCTGCCGGGCCACGGCGCCGCGGCCGTCGCGCGCTCCGGTGCGCGGTCGCCCCACGGTACGAGCACCTGCCGGTCGGCGAGCATGCGGCCGCCGCCGACCGCCGCCGTCACGACGCCCTCGTGCCCGAGCATGCTCTGCACGCGGGTGAGCCCGTGGTGCACGCGCTCGTCGGGCCCGCCGCCCCACAGGCCGGCCTCGTGGTTGCCCGTCGAGTCGACGCGCTCGGGTACGACGCGCAGCCGCACGATCGGGGAATCGAGCCCGGCGTCGGCGGTGCCCGCGCCCTGCAACTGCCACCGCACCCGGTCGACCACGTCGGCGGGCGTGAACCAGTGCGGATGCAGCCAGCTTCGGCTCGAGTGCCCGCCGCGCTCGTCGTCGAGCTCGACGCGGATGCCCGTGCACACGAGCCGGACCGCCCGCATGCGCTCGATGAACTCGTCGGCCCGCACGCGGAACGCGAACGCGAGCTGGTCGATGCGGTCGAGCGGCGGCTCGAAGTGCTGCTCGATCTCGAAGTCGGGCGGGGGAGTGCGGGGAGCCACCCGCGACTGCTCACGGCCTGCGGCGCGGTCGTGGGCGAACGCACCGGCCGCGCCGAAGCGCCGTCGCACGTCGTCGTCGGGCAGCGCGGCGAACTCGCCGAGCGTGCGCACGCCGAGCCGGTGCAGCAGCGTCGCCGTGCGCGCGTCGACGACGAGCGACACGGACAACGGGGCGAGGAAGGCGGCCGCCCCGCCCGTCGCCACCAGGTGCACGGGCGACCGCGAACCGGCACGGGAGGCCGCACGCGCCGCCTGCTCGGCCGCGAACGGTCCGTCGGCGACCCCGACCCGGGCGCCGACCACGCCGAGCCCGGCGGCCGCGTCGAGCAGCGCCCGAGCCGCCGCCTCCTCGCCGCCGTAGTACCGTGCCGGGCCGCGGGCGCGCATCGCGAGCGTGCCCGGTCGCAGCACCTGCACGCCCGGCACGATGGCCTCGATGCCGCGCACCACCGGCTCGAACGCGCGATGGTCGAGCGCGGCGTCGTACTCGAGCACCGTGAGGGCGGTCGAGCGGTACTGCGCCTCGCGGAGCTTCAGCCCGCGCGTCACGCCGTCGCGCCGGGCGGCCGCCGAGCACGAGTGCACGAGCCCCTTCTCGGTGAGCGCCACCGGGAGGGCGGGGTCGACGCCGTGCTCGCGGCACGCAGCGAGCACGGGCCAGTCGGGACACCACAGCACGATGGTGCGCACCGCCGCGCTCATGACGCCCTCGCGCCGAAGTCGGGGCGATGCACGACGGATGCCGCACCCGGGCCGACCGCGTCGGGCGTCGCGTCGACCGCCGCGAATCCGAGGTCGCCCGCGGGCAACCGCAGGCGCCGTCGGCTGCCCCGGCCGACCTCGCCGCGACCCGTCACCCGGACCACGACCTCGCGCTCGGCGAGGTGCCCGTGACCGCGGTCGAGCCCGGTCCAGTCGCTCTGCTCGAGCTCGAGGCGCGCATCGCTGCCGGGCCAGTCGCCGTCGACCAGCAGCAGGGCGCCGCGCTGGCGGAGCCGCGCCGCGAACCGCGACGCCTCGGCGGGCGCCAGGCGCCCCGCCGGGCGCACGGCCACCACGGGGATGACGTCGGCGAGCGCCGCCGCGACCGTGAGCCACTGCCGGCCGGGATCGGGCACGAGCACGAGCCGCTCGAGATCGATGCCGAACCGCGAGGCCGCCTCGACGCCGAACTCGGGAATGCCCGAGACCGCGACCCAGCGACCGCTCCGCGACGGACCAGCGAGCGCCGCCATGAGCAGCGTGATCGACCCCTCGACCTGCACCACCGCGCCCTCGCGCAGGGCGCCGCCGGGCAGCACCGCGGCGAGCGCCGGATGCGTCGGCACCGCCCGCGAGTCGAGCCGCGTGGCCTGCATGCCCCGGATGCGCGCCTGGAGCTCCTCCACCCGCTCGACCCGGCCCGCGGCCGCGACGGAGGCGGTCGGCACGGATCGGGGAGCGGTCATCGTCACCACTCAATGTTCGAACACATGTTCGAATACGGCAAGTCCCGGATGCCACGCGTCCGCGCCCCCGGGCAGGGGTCGCCGACCGCGGCGGCACCCCGCGGCATCCGCTCGCACCCGCCGACCGCGGCGCGCGACGCGCGACACCGGGGTGCCTCGATGCCGGGATGTCTCGACGCCTGGATGCCGCGACACCGTGCTGCCTCGACGTGGGGATGCCGTTCTCAGGAGATCTCGGCCGGATCGCACGTTCCTCAGGACGACACGCCGTGCCGGACGGCGACCCGCCGGGGGGACTCCTGAAAACGGGTTCGAAACCCCGGAAACGCGAGAAGGCCGGATCCGAAGATCCGGCCTTCTCGACAACGCGTGCGCGAGGGGGGACTTGAACCCCCACGCCCTATACGGGCACTAGCACCTCAAGCTAGCGCGTCTGCCAATTCCGCCACCCGCGCGTTGTCTCGGCCCTGATCGCTCAGCGGCCGTAGAAGACATTAGCACGGTTTTCGAGGCCCACTGAACACGGCCCGGCGCTAGCGTGGACCGCATGGCCGAGACCACCCCGACCGACGCCCGCCCGACCACCGGAGGCGCCGCAGCTGGCCTTCCGGACGGACTCGACGAGACCGCGCTGATCGCCCGCGACCTCATCCGGTTCGACACGACCAACCACGGCGAGGGCCGGTCGAACGGCGAGCGCGAGGCCGCCGAGTACGTCGAGGCGCGGTTGCGGGCCATGGGCCTCGAGCCGGCCGTGTACGAGTCCGCGCCCGGCCGCGCGAGCGTCGTGGCGCGGGTTCCGGGCGCGAACCCGGACAAGCCCGCCCTGGTGCTCCACGGCCACCTCGACGTGGTGCCGGCCGACCCGCGGAACTGGAGCGTGGACCCGTTCGCGGGCGAGATCCGCGACGGCATGCTCTGGGGCCGCGGCGCGGTCGACATGAAGGACATGGACGCGATGATCCTCACGGCGGTCGGCGACATCCTCGCCGAGGGCCGACTGCCCGAGCGCGAGCTCGTGCTCGGGTTCTTCGCCGACGAGGAGGCCGGCGGCCTCTACGGCGCGAGCTGGCTCGTCGACGAGCACCCCGAGCTGTTCGCCGGCGCCACCGAGGCCATCAGCGAGGTCGGCGGCTACTCGATCACGGTCGGCGGGCAGCGCGCCTACCTGCTCCAGACGGGGGAGAAGTCGCTCGTCTGGGTGCGCCTCGTCGCGCACGGCACGGCCGCGCACGGCTCGCGCCTGGTGGGCGACAACGCCGTCACGAAGCTCGCCGAGGCGATCGCCCGCATCGGCCGCCGCGAATGGCCCCTGCGACTCACCGACACGACGCGCGAACTGCTCGCGGCGATCGCGGCGGCCATCGGCGCCGACCCCGAGCAGGTCTCGCCCGACGAGCTGGCGCTCGCCACCGGATCCGCCTCCGGCTTCATCACCGCGACGCTCCGCACGACGTCGAACCCGACGCTGCTCGACGCCGGGTACAAGCACAACGTCATCCCCGACCGCGCCGAGGCCCTCGTCGACATCCGGACGCTGCCGGGCGAGGAGGAGGCGGTCCTCGCGGAGATCCGCGAGCTCATCGGCCCCGACATCGAGATCCAGACCGTGCACCGCGACGTCGGACTCGAGGCGCCCACGCACGGACCGCTCGTCGATGCGGTCACCAGCGCCCTGCACGCGCACGATCCGGAGGCGACCGTGTTCCCGTACCTGCTGAGCGGCGGCACCGACAACAAGTCGCTGTCGCGACTCGGCATCGCCGGCTACGGGTTCGCGCCGCTCCGCCTGCCCGACGGACTCGACTTCCCGGCGATGTTCCACGGCGTCGACGAGCGCGTGCCGCTCGACGCACTAGTCTTCGGTAGGCGGGTCCTGCGCGACCTGCTCCTCGCGTACTGACGTCCTCGTACCGAAGCGCGCTCCGACACACTCCGACCACGACGGTCCCGTGCCCTCCGCCGTCCGGAGGGCGGAAGGGCGATATCCAGTTGATCGAAGCGATCATCCTCGGCCTCGTGCAGGGCCTGACCGAGTTCCTGCCGATCTCCTCGAGCGCGCACCTGCGGATCCTCGGCGAGTTCCTGCCGAACGCGGCCGACCCCGGCGCGGCCTTCACCGCGATCACGCAGCTCGGCACCGAGGCCGCGGTCGTCGTCTTCTTCTGGCGCGACATCGTCCGCATCGTGCGCAACTGGTTCGCCTCGCTCGCCGGCCGCGTGCCGCGGAACGACCCGGACGCGCGCATGGGCTGGCTGATCATCGTCGGCTCGATCCCGATCGTGGTGCTCGGCCTGCTGTTCCAGGACCAGATCGAGACGGTGTTCCGCTCGCTCTACGTGGTGGCGACGATGCTCATCGTGTTCGGCATCGTGCTCGGCCTCGCCGACTGGGCGGGCGCCAAGCGCCGCAAGCTCGACGACCTCACCGTGCCGCACGGCCTCTACTTCGGGCTGGCGCAGTCGCTGGCGCTGATCCCCGGCGTCTCGCGCTCGGGCGGCACGATCACGATGGGACTTCTGCTCGGCTACGAGCGGGCCGCGGCGGCGCGGTACGCGTTCCTGCTGGCGATCCCCGCGGTGTTCGGCTCGGGCTTCTACCAGCTGTTCAAGAGCTGGGGCGAACCGGCCGTCTACGGGCCGCTCGAGACAGCCGTGGCGACCGCGGTCGCGTTCGTCGTCGCCATCCTCGTGATCGCGTTCTTCATGAGCTACATCTCGAAGCGCAGCTTCCTGCCGTTCGTGATCTACCGCATCGCGCTCGGGCTCACGATCTTCGTCCTGCTCGGCACGGGGGTGCTGCAGCCCTAGGCGAGCGGATGCCGCGCCGCGGGCGTGCGCGCGGCATAACGGCTTCCGCCCCGGCCGGTCGGGTCCGCGGCTCAGGCCCCGTCGCGAGGGCGCCAGGGGCCGCTCCCGCCGGGCTGGTCGCCGCGGCGGCGCAGGTACCGCTCGAACTCCTGCGCGATCGCCTCGCCGGAGGCCTCGGGGGCGTCGGCGGCGTCGCGGGCCTGCTCGAGCTGCTGGATGTAGCCGGCCATCTCGTCGTCGTCGGAGGCGAGGGCGTCCACGCTCGCCTCCCAGGCCTGCGCCTCGTCCTCGAGGGAGCCGCGCGGGATGCTGAGGCCGGTGAGCTCCTCGACCTTGCCGAGCAGCGCGAGCACGGCCTTGGGGGACGGCGCGTTGTGCACGTAGTGGGGCACGGACGCCCAGAGCGAGACGGTCGGGATCCCGACCCGCTCGGCCTGGTCGGCGATCACGCTGAGGATCCCGACGGGACCCTCGTAGGTCGATCGCTCGACGCCGAGCGCGGCGCGCACCTCGGGGTTCTCGCTCGAGGCGAAGACGGCGAGCGGGCGCGTGTGGGGCGCGTCGGCGAGCATCGCGCCGAGCAGCACGATGCCCTCGATGTCGGCCGACAGCGCGGCGTCGACGAGCTCGGCGGCGAAGCCCTTCCACGTGCGCGCGGGCTCGGCGCCGAGGAGCACGTGGAGCGCGTCGGCACCGGGTCCGGTGACGCCCTCCTCGTCGGGCTCGGCGGGGATGCCGCTCGGGCCGAGGATCGCCGCGCCGGGCCAGGAGAGCCGCCGCGAGCCGTCCGGCTCGGACTGGATCGTCGGGCGCGTGAACTGGTAGTCGAAGTAGAGCTCGGGATCGACGGCCGCGACCTCGACGAGGCGGAGTCGCTCGGCGAGGAGCCGGGCGGCGCCGGTGGCCGCCTCGCCCGCGTCGTTCCACCCCTCGAATGCGACGATGAGGAGTCGTCCGCCCTGGAACCCGGTCGGCTGCTGCACTCGGTTCGCCCCGCTTCCCGAACCCGGGACCTCCGGGCTCACCTCCACAATAGGCCGTGCGGATAGAATCGCCGGTTGTGACCCCAGCCCTCCCCGCCGCCGTCCTGTGGGACATGGACGGCACCCTCGTCGACACCGAGCCCTACTGGATGCGAGCCGAAGGCGAGCTCGTCCGCGAGTTCGGCGGCAGCTGGACCGACGAGGACGCCCTGCAGGTCGTCGGCGCCGGCCTCTGGGAGGCCGCCGCCGTGTTCCAGCGCGCGGGGGTCGACCTCGACGCCGACACGATCGTCGCGCGCCTGACCGCGCGCGTCCGCGAGCAGCTCGCCGAGCACGGCGTGCCGTGGCAGCCGGGCGCGCAGGCGCTGCTGAAGTCCGTTCGCGACGCGGGCATCCCGACGGCGCTCGTCACCATGTCGGTGCGCTCGATGGCCGAGGACATCGTCGCGGCGATCCCGTTCGAGGCGTTCGACCTGCTCGTCACGGGTGACGAGGTCGCCGAGCCGAAGCCCCACCCCGAGCCGTACCTGACGGCCGCCGAGCGGCTCGGCGTGGCCATCGGCGACTGCGTCGCGATCGAGGACTCGGTGCCCGGGCTCCGTTCCGCGGCATCCGCCGGCACCGTCGCGATCGGCGTGCCGCACATGGTGCCCCTCGACCCGGCCGCCGCGCAGGTCATCTGGGACTCGCTCGACGGGCGGACCGTCGACGACATCGCCCGCGTCGTGGCATCCGCGAGGGAGACCGCATGAGCCGCGGGGAGGCGAGCGGACCCTTCCGCGCCGGCGACCGCGTGCAGCTGACCGGCCCCAAGGGACGCCTGCACACGATCACCCTCGAGCCGGGCAAGCTGTTCCACTCGCACAAGGGCGCGATCGCGCACGACGACCTCATCGGCCTGCCCGACGGCTCGGTCGTGGCCAACCAGGTCGGTGTCGAGTACCTGGCCCTCCGGCCGCTGCTCAGCGACTTCGTGATGTCGATGCCGCGCGGCGCAGCGATCGTGTACCCGAAGGACGCGGCGCAGATCCTCGCGCAGGCCGACGTCTTCCCGGGCGCGACCGTCGTCGAGGCCGGCGTCGGCTCCGGCGCGCTGTCGCTGTGGCTCCTCCGCGCGATCGGCGCGCACGGCCGACTGATGTCGTTCGAGCGTCGCGAGGAGTTCGCCGACGTCGCCCGCGGCAACGTGGCCACCTTCCACGGCGAGGACCCCGAGAACTGGACCATCACCCTCGGCGATCTCGCCGAGGCCCTGCCGGAGCAGGCGCCCGAGGCATCCGTCGACCGCGTCGTGCTCGACATGCTCGCGCCGTGGGAGTGCATCGACGCCGTGTCGACCGCGCTCAAGCCCGGCGGCGTGCTGCTCTGCTACATCGCGACGGTCACCCAGCTCTCGCGCGTCGCCGAGGCGATCCGTGCGACCGGCCGGTACACCGAGCCGCAGGCGAGCGAGACGATGGTCCGCGGATGGCACGTGCAGGGCCTCGCGGTCCGGCCCGACCACCGCATGATCGCGCACACCGGCTTCCTGCTCACCGCACGCCGGCTCGCCCCCGGCACCGTGCTGCCCGAGCTCAAGCGCCGCCCCTCGAAGACGGAGTTCAGCGACGAGGACGTCGAGGCGTGGACGCCCGGTGCGCTCGGCGAACGCAACGTCAGCGACAAGGTGCTGCGCAAGCGCGCACGCGCAGCGGATGCCGCGGCCCGCCGCTCGCGCGGCGACGACGACTCCCGACCCGACACCGAGGCGCCCGACGCCGACTAGGCTGTCTGCGCCCGTTCCACCCAGACGAAACGAGGACCCGTGCGACTCCCGCTCGCGCTTCTGGCCACCGCGACCGCCGTCGCGGTCACGCTCACCGGCTGCACCGCGGCACCCGAACCCGAGGCGACCGCCGGCGCGTCGTCCGACCTCGTCGAGGTCGAGGGCGACTTCGGCCAGGAGCCCCGGGTCGACTTCCCGACGCCCGTCTCCCCGGCCGAGACGCAGTGCACCGAGATCATCGAGGGCGAAGGCGACCGGCTCGTGGCCGGCCAGCAGGCGCTCGTCGGCCTCGCGGTGTACAACGGGACGACCGGCGAGGAGATCGACGTCAACGGGTTCGGCGACCAGGAGCCCGTGCCGATCCTCCTCAGCGAGGGCGGGCTCCCCGGCATCCGGAAGGGCCTCTCGTGCGCCAGCGAGGGCTCGCGCGTCGTGATCGTCGCCCCGCCCGCCGACGCCTTCGGCGAGGAGGGCAACGCCCAGCTCGGCATCGAGCCGGACGACAGCCTCGTCATGGTGTTCGACGTGCACCGCGCGTTCCTGCTCAAGGCGAACGGCGCGCCGCAGATCGCCCGCGACGGGTTCCCCGCCGTGGTGACGGCTCCCGACGGGCGTCCGGGCATCACCGTGCCCGACACCGAGCCCTTCGAGTCGACCGAGGTCGAGGTGCTGAAGGCCGGCTCCGGCGCGGTAGTCGAGGACGGCGACCAGGTCGTCGTGCACTACACGGGCGTGCTGTGGGACGACAACTCCGTCTTCGACTCCACTTGGGAGCGCAACGGCCCGACGGCGTTCGTCGTCGCCGAGGGCGAGGGCTCGCAGGTCGTGCCCGGGTTCGCCGAGGCGCTCATCGGCCAGAAGGTCGGCTCGCAGGTCGGAGTGGTCATCGCACCGGAGGACGGCTACGGCGACGCCGAGCAGGCGGGCATCCCGGCCGGCTCGACGCTGTTCTTCGTCATCGACATCCTCGGCGTGGTGTGACCGGCGGGCGCGTCGTCCGCCCGTCGCACGCCGGTCAGTATGATCGCTGACGTGGCGTCATCCAAGCGCTCGGGGGAGCCGAGGATCCCGGTCGAGGACCGGCTCTTCAGCCTCGTCCTCGCGCTGCTCGCGACCGAGACCGGGCTGCTGAAGTCCGAGATCCTCTCGACGGTGCGCGGCTACGCCGAGCGCTACGACGATCGCGGCGGCAACGCCAACCTCGAGCGCCAGTTCGAGCGCGACAAGGACGAGATCCGCGACCTCGGCATCCCGCTCGAGACGATCGAGTCGCCCGACCGACCGGGCGACAACCAGGCGCTGCGCTACCGGATCCCGAAGGGCGACTACGACCTCCCGGTCGACGTCCGGTTCACGCCCGACGAGCTCGCCCTGCTCGGCCTCGCCGCCGAGGTCTGGCGCGAGGCCTCGCTGTCCTCCGACTCGCAGCGTGCGCTCACGAAGCTCCGATCGCTCGGCATCGAGCCGCGTGAGCCCGTGATCGGCTACGCGCCGCGGCTCCGGGTGCGAGAGGCCGCGTTCGAGCCGATCCGGCAGGCGCTCGACAAGCGGCAGCGCGTCCGGTTCCGCTACCTCAAGCCGGGGGAGCGCGAGCCGAGGCTGCGCACCGTCGAGCCGCACGCGGTCGTGCTCCACGAGGGTCGCTGGCACCTGCACGGCCGTGACGTCGACGCGGGCGCCCCGCGCACGTTCCTCCTCTCGCGCATCGTCGGCGACGTGCAGTCGCTGGCCGGCAGGCCCTTCGATCCGCCGCCCGCCGACGTGCAGGACCGGGCGCTCGCCGACCTGCGGGCGCTGCGGCAGGCCAACATCGCCGACCTCGCGGTGACCGCGGGCTCCGACGCCGAGGTGCGCCTCGGCAAGCGGGCGGTGGAGGCCGACGACGACGCGGGCGTCATCCGGCTGCACTACACGGATGCCGCCGTCTTCGCCGACGAACTGGCCTCGTACGGCCCGGAGGTCCGTGTGCTCTCACCCTCGACGCTGCGTGACGCCGTCCGCGAGCGGCTCGCCGCGGTCGCGGCCACCCACCGCCCGGGAGCCGATCGATGAGCGCGTCGCCGCGTCGGCCCGCCGGGATGCGCGGGCCCGACAAGCTCGTGTTCCTGCTCGCCCTCGTCCCGTACCTGCTCGAGCAGCGCGTGGTCGACGTCTCCGAGGCCGCTGCGCACTTCGGGGTGGGCGAGGAGGAGATCCGCGACGCGGTCCGGCTGATCGCCACGTCGGGCCTGCCGGGCGCGACCGGGACCTACCAGCCGAACGACCTGTTCGACATCGACTGGGACTCCTTCGAGGAGGACGACGTCATCGTGATCGTCCACCACGTGGCGATCGACGACGCCCCCCGGCTGTCGGCGCGCGAGGCGGCGGCGCTCATCGCCGGACTCCAGTACCTCTCGGCGTCGCCCGAGAACGCCGGGAGCGCCTCGCTCGCCGCGCTCACCGAGAAGCTCCGCGCGGGCGCGTCCGCCGCTCCCAGCCGGCTCGCCGTCGCCGAGGAGGCCGCCGATGCATCGCTCGCCGTGGTTCGGCGGGCCGTGGCATCCGGTCGTCAGCTCGAGTTCGACTACCTCAACGCGCGAGGGGAGCGCCGACGCCGGCGCGTGGATCCCCTGCGCATCGCCTCGCTCGGCGCCGACTGGTACCTGCAGGCGTTCGACCACCTCCGCGAGGAGGTCCGGAACTTCCGCATCGACCGGATGAGCGGGCTCGAGGTCGCCGACGAGCCGATCGCCGACCACTCCGACCGGCCGATCCCCGAGACGCTCTTCCAGGCGTCCGACACCGATCTCGAGGTCGTCGTCGACGTGGCGCCGGCGACGCTGCCACTCCTGGCGGACTACCTCGCCGACTCGACCACGACCGAGGTCGACGGGCGGCTCCGCGTGACCCTTCGCCTCGCCCACGTGCACGGCCTCAAGCGCCTGGTCGCGGGTCTGCCCGGACTGGTGACGGTCGTCGCCCCGGAGGAGGCGCGTGCGGTGGTCGCGGAGTGGGCCGAGGCGGGCCTGGCCGGCTACCCGGATGACGACCCCGGTGCGTCGTCCGCGCCGGCCGACGGGTGAGGCGAACGCCGCCGGCGACCGGTTAGACTGAGCGGACCATCCCGCCAGAATTGGACGAGCACCTATGTTTGGAAACGCCTTCACCGGTTGGCACGCGCTGATCATCCTGCTGGTGATCCTGCTGCTGTTCGGTGCGCCGAAGCTTCCCGCCCTCGCGCGGAGCCTGGGCCAGTCGATGAAGATCCTGAAGAACGAGGTCCGGTCGGACTCCGACGAGCGCACCGACGCGTCCGACGGCACGACGACCACCGACGCGCCCGTCACGGGCACGTCGACCGCGTCGAACGCATCGACCACCACGCCGCCCGCGTCGTCGACGACCGGTGATCCGGCGAAGCGCACGGACGCCGGCCCGAACGCCTAGCCCGTGTCGGCCGTGAAGGATCGCGGCACCGCGAACCGCGAGAAGCGGATGTCGCTCGGCGCGCACCTCCTCGAGTTGCGCAAGCGCCTCTTCACGTCGGCGATCGCCATCGTCGTCGGTGCGGTCGCCGGGTGGATCCTCACCGACCTGTTCGTGTGGAACGCCCTGCAGGCGCCGGTCCAGGCCGTCGCCGAGGCGCACGGCGGCGACGGGTCGGGCATCATCTTCCCGACCATCTCGAGCGCGTTCGACCTGCGGCTGCAGGTCGCGTTCACGGTGGGCATCGTCATCTCGAGCCCGGTCTGGCTGTACCAGATCTTCGCGTTCCTGGTCCCCGGGCTGAACGCTCGCGAACGCCGCTTCACCTACATCTTCCTGGCCTCCGCCATCCCGCTCTTCCTCGCCGGGTGCGCCGCCGGGTGGTTCGTGCTGCCGAACATCGTGAAGCTCATGACCGGGTTCGTCCCGGAGGGCAGCGAGTCGCTGCTCCTCGCGAAGGAGTACTACGACTTCGTGCTGAAGCTGGTCCTGGCGATCGGCATCGCGTTCGTCGTGCCGGTGTTCATCGTGCTGCTGAACCTCGCCGGGGTGCTCAGCGCGGCGTCGATCATCAAGAGCTGGCGGGTCGCCATCCTCGTCATCACGCTGTTCACCGCGATCGCCACCCCGTCGGCCGACGTCGTCTCGATGTTCATGCTCGCGATCCCGATGATCGGGCTCTACTTCGCGGCGTGGGGCATCGCGCATCTGCACGACAAGCGCGTCGCCAAGCGCAATCAGCTGGAGTTCGGCAGTCCTGTCTAGGCTGGGGGGATGAGCCTCTCGCCGGCGGAACGCTACGCATTGTCCCGGCAGCAACGGCGCCAGCCGAGGCTGCAGGAGTTCGCGGCGAACCTGTCCTTCGACCTCGACCCGTTCCAGCGCGCCGCGTGCGGCGCCCTCGACGAAGGGCGGAGCGTGCTGGTCGCCGCACCCACCGGCGCGGGCAAGACGGTGGTCGCGGAGTACGCGGTCTACCTCGCGATGGAGTCGGGCGACGAGAAGGTGTTCTACACGACGCCCATCAAGGCGCTCTCGAACCAGAAGTACCAGGAGTTCGTCGACACCTGGGGGGCCCGCAACGTCGGCCTGCTCACCGGCGACACGAACATCAACTCCGGCGCTCGCATCGTGGTGATGACCACCGAGGTCCTCCGCAACATGCTCTACGCCGACTCGCCGCTGCTCGACCGGCTCGCGTACGTCGTCATGGACGAGGTGCACTACCTCGCCGACCGATTCCGCGGCGCGGTGTGGGAGGAGGTCATCATCCACCTCCCGGAGGTGGTGCGCCTGGTCTCCCTGAGCGCCACGGTGTCCAACGCCGAGGAGTTCGGCGACTGGCTGCAGGCCGTGCGCGGCGACACGGACGTGATCGTCTCCGAGCAGCGGCCGGTACCCCTCGAGCAGCACGTGCTCGCGGGCGGGAAGCTCGTGGACCTCTTCGACTCATCGGGGCAGGCGGCCACCCATCGGGTGAATCCCGAGCTCCAGCGCCTCGCCCGCGCGGGCGGGCGGTCGATCCGGGGCCGTTCGGAACGCGGGCGGCGCGGAAGCGACCGCGGCCGGTTCCACCAGGGCGGGCACGGTGCCTCGCGCATCGACCGGCCGGATGTGGTCGCCCTGCTGCACTCCAAGCACCTGCTGCCCGCGATCGTGTTCATCTTCTCCCGCGCCGGCTGCGACCAGGCGGTCCGCCAGGTGCTCCGCAGCGGCATCCGCCTCACCGACACGGCCGAACGAGATGAGATCCGATCCATCGTCGAGGAGCGCGCCCGGATGCTGCGCGACGACGACCTGGCCGTGCTCGGCTACTGGGAGTGGCTCGAGGGCCTGCAGCGAGGCGTGGCGGCGCACCACGCGGGCATGCTGCCGACCTTCAAGGAGATCGTCGAGGACCTCTTCCAGCGCAAGCTCCTGAAGGTCGTGTTCGCCACCGAGACCCTGGCGCTCGGCGTCAACATGCCCGCGCGCTCGGTCGTGCTCGAGAAGCTGGAGAAGTTCAACGGCGAGGCGCGCGTGCCCATCACGCCGGGGGAGTACACCCAGCTCACCGGTCGAGCGGGGCGACGTGGCATCGACGTCGAGGGCCATTCCGTGATCCAGTGGGTCGACGGGCTCGATCCCGAGGCGGTGGCCTCGCTGGCGTCCCGGCGCAGCTATCCGCTGAACTCCAGCTTCTCGCCGACCTACAACATGGCCGTGAACCTCGTCGACCAGTTCGGCCGCGAGCGGACCCGTCAGGTGCTCGAGCTGTCGTTCGCGCAGTTCCAGGCCGACCGCGCGGTCGTCGACCTCGCCCGAACCCTGCGCAAGCAGGAGGAGTCGATGGCCGGCTTCGAGCGCGCGATGCAGTGCCACCTGGGCGACTTCGGCGAGTACGCGGGGATCCGTCGGCGCATCGCCGACCTCGAGCGGCAGCAGGCGAAGGGCAACCCGACCCACGCCCAACGCGAGCGGATGCAGCGGGAGCTGGCCTCCGAGCGCAAGCGCCTCCGGGCGCATCCGTGCCACGGTTGCGCCGAGCGCGAGCAGCACGCCCGCTGGGCCGAGCGGTGGTGGCGCCTGAAGCGAGACCACGACGACCTCAGCCGCCAGATCCGGACCCGCACCGGCCAGGTCGCCAAGCGGTTCGACCGGGTCGCCGAGGTGCTCGTGCAGCTCGGCTACCTCGAGTCGGACGGGCAGGGCGGGCTCGTCTCCACGGCGGCGGGTCGCACCCTGAAGCGCATCTACGGCGAACGCGACCTGCTCGTGGCCGAATCCCTCCGGCGCGACCTGTGGGCCGGCCTCGACGTCGCGGGCATCGCCGCGATGGCGGCCGCGCTCGTGTACGAGCCGCGTCGGGACGAGCGCGGCCTGCAGTTCCGGCTCCCGAAGGGACCGTTCCGCGCGGCGTTCGATCGCACGACCGATGCGTGGAGCGAACTCGACGACGTCGAGCGCGACCACCGCCTGCCGGGGACCGAGCAGCCGTCTCCGGCGCTCTCGGCGGCCATGCACGCCTGGGCCCGCGGCGCGGCGCTCGGCAGCGTCCTGTCGGAGACCGAGCTCGCCGCGGGCGACTTCGTGCGCCTGTCCAAGCAGGTCATCGACCTCCTCGACCAGATCTCGATCGTGGCCGACGCCGAGCTGGGCGCCACCGCGCGCGCCGCGATCGACGCCGTCCGGCGCGGCGTGGTCGCGTACGGTGCCGCCGCATGAGTACCACTCCGATGCGAACGGATGCCGCAGCCGAGGCATCCGCTGACCGCACCCGGCCCGTCATGCCGCTGTGGGCCGCGCTGCTCGTGTCCGCGCTCGGCGGCGTCGTGTACGACCTCGGGTTTCCCGGAGCGAGCGTCTGGCCGCTGGCGTTCGTCGGCATCGGCATGGCGCTCGTCTCCCTGATCGGGCGTTCCTCCTGGGCGGCCTTCCACATCGGACTCGTCTTCGGGCTCGGCTTCTACCTCACGCACGTGTCGTGGACCTCGTTGTACCTCGGGCCCGTGCCGTGGCTCGCCCTCTCGATCCTCCAGTCGTTGTTCGTGGCGGGCGGAGCCGTCCTCATCGCCCTGGCGTACCGGTGGCTGCCGCGCGCGACGTCGTCCCGCTGGGCTCGCCTCGTGCTGCTGCCGCTCCTCGTCGCCGGATTGTGGATCGTGCGCGAGACCGCGACGGGCAGCATCCCCTACGGCGGATTCCCATGGGGGCGCGCTGCCCTCAGCCAGTCCGAGAGCCCGTTCGCGCAGGTCGTGTCGTGGGTCGGCTCGAGCGGCCTGGGCCTCGTCATGGTCGCGCTCGTCGCCGGTGTCATCGAGTGGGTGCGGTTGCGCGGGTGGCGCGACGTTCGCCGCGCGGTCCCGGTCGTCGCGCTCCTCGTGGTCGCCGTGGCGGTGCCCGCCTGGCCGACGACACCGACGGGGGAGCTCCGCGTGGCGAGCGTGCAGGGCAACGGGCCGTCGGGCTACTTCGACGAGCGCGAACCCGGCGACATCCTCGCAGCGCAGCTCGACGCGACCGAGCCGGTGCTCGACGAACCCGGCATCGACGTGCTGCTCTGGCCCGAGGGCGGCTCGGACGTCGACCCGACCCGCAGCGCCGGGGCCGCGCGCACCTTCGACGACCTGAGCGAACGCATCGGCGCGCCCGTCGTGCTGAACACGGTGACGGTCGACGACGAGGAGCGGTTCTACAACACCTCGCTGCTCTGGGAGTCCGGCGCCGGCGCGGTCGACCGGTTCTCGAAGCGGAACCCGGTGCCCTTCGGCGAGTACATCCCCGACCGCTGGTTCTACGACGCCCTCGTCCCCGAGCTCACGGGCCTCATCCAGCGCGGCTACTCGCCGGGCACGGAACCACCCGTCTTCGACGTGGGCGGCGCGGTCGCCGGGCTCGCGATCTGCTTCGACGTCATCTACGACGGCCTCATCTGGGAGGGCGCGCGCGACGGCGCGGAGCTCTACCTCCTGCAGACCAACAACGCCGACTTCCGCGGCACCGACGAGAACCAGCAGCAGCTCGCGATCGCGCGGCTGCGCGCGATCGAGACCGGCCGCTCCGTGGTGAACATCTCCACGGTCGGCACCAGCCAGGTCATCGACCCCACCGGTCGCACCGTCGACGAACTCCCGGCGTACGAGGCCGGGGCCATGGTGACCGACGTCGAGCTGCGCGAGGGACTCACGCCGGCGGTCGTGCTGGGCGGATTCGTGCCGACGCTCACGGTGATCGCGGCGATCGGCGGTCTCATCGCGGTCGGGGTGCGTGGGCGGACGCAGAACGCCCCGCGCCGGACGGGATCCGGGCGGGGCGACGGCGGGGAATCGGCGGTCTAGGCGCCGATCTTCTGCTGGCCGCGTCGGGCCCGCAGGTAGTTGAGGCGCTCCTGAAGGAGTTCCTCGAGCTCGGCGCGCGTGCGGCGCTCGAGCAGCATCTCCCAGTGGGTACGGGCGACCTTCTCGCCCGACCGGTCGATCTCGACCGGCTTCGAGTCCACGAGGAGGACCGCGGAGCTGCCGCAGTGGCGGCATTCCCACATCTCGGGGATCTCGGCCTCCGTCGAGAAGGTCATGACCGTGTCGCGCCCGCACGCCTCGCACTGGTAGGTGTAGTCGGCACGGTCGGCGAACACGACGCCGTCCTCGCTCTGCAGGCTCTGGGCGCCGATTCGCATGCCCCGAAGGCTCCGGTCCGCCATGGCGTACTCCTCTCGATCGTCAATCAGGTATAGACGATCAAGCTGGGCGTATTCTTCCCGGGGGCTGGGGTTTTGCCGGGGAACTCTCAGCTTCCCGAGACGACCCGCAGCGCGACGTCGGCCCGGTCGGTGACGATGCCGTCGACGCCGAGTCGCAGCAGCCGTCGCATGTCCGCCTCGGCGTTGACCGTCCACACGTGCACTTCGAGGCCGGCGGCGTGCGCGCGTTCGAGCAGGCGTGGCGTCAGCAGCGGGACCCGCCCCACGCGCTCGGGGATCTGGAGCACCTGGGCACCTGCCACCGCCCGACGCAGCAGGGCCGGGCTCCCGACGACGGATGCCGCCCGCGCCCGCAGCACGGAAGCGCGCCCCGCCGAGGTCACGACCCCCGGAAGCATCGCCGCGAGCCGGCGGCGCCGCGCGTCGGAGAACGCCGTGAGCAGTACCCGATCCCGGGCGTCGGCAGCCCGGATGGCCTCCACCGTCGCGGCGACCGCCGGATCCGTCTTGACGTCGATGTTGAATCGCGCCGCGGGGAACGCATGCAGTGCTTCGATCAGGGTCGGGAAGCCCTGGCCGTGTCCGAGGTCGACCCGGCGCAGCGCATCCGCAGTGAGGTCGGCGACCCGCTCGGTCCGACCGGGTGCGACGCGCCCGAGCTCGGGGTCGTGGGCGATCACGGCCTCGCCGTCGGCACTGAGGTGCACGTCGGTCTCGAGGTAACCGGCACCCGCGCGCACGGCGTGCTCGAAGGCGAGCAGGGTGTTCTCGGGTGCGTCGAGCGCCAGCCCGCGGTGCGCGAGCACGCGGGGCGCCGCCGGTTCGAACCAGGGCGAGCCCACGGGAGGGTCAGCCGGGCAGGTCCGTGCGGGTACCCGGTGCGCCGGTCGCGCCGTCCTTCGGCGTGAAGGCGCCGCCGATCCCCTTCAGGGCCTCGGTGAGCTCGCTCGGGATGATCCAGAGCTTGTTCGACGCGCCCTCGGCGAGCTGGGGGAGCATCTGCAGGTACTGGTAGCCGAGCAGCTTGGGGTCGGGGTCGCCCTTGTGGATGGCGTCGAAGACCGTGAGGATCGCCTCGGCCTCACCCTGTGCACGGAGCACGGCGGCCTTGGCGTCGCCCTCGGCCTTGAGGATCGAGGCCTGCCGGGCACCCTCGGCCTCGAGGATGGCGGACTGCTTCGTGCCCTCGGCGGTGAGGATCGCGGCGCGGCGGTCGCGCTCCGCGCGCATCTGCTTCTCCATCGAGTCCTGGATGGACAGGGGCGGATCGATCGCCTTGAGCTCGACGCGGGAGACGCGGATGCCCCACTTGCCGGTCGCCTCGTCGAGCACGATGCGGAGCTGGCCGTTGATGTTGTCGCGGCTCGTGAGTGCCTCTTCGAGGTTCAGGCCGCCGACCACGTTGCGGAGGGTGGTCGTGGTGAGCTGCTCGACCGCGCCGAGGTAGTTGTTGATCTCGTAGGTCGCCGCGCGGGCGTCGGTGACTTGGAAGTAGACGACCGTGTCGATCGACACGACGAGGTTGTCCTCGGTGATCACCGGCTGCGGAGGGAACGAGACGACCTGCTCGCGCATGTCGACGAGCGGCAGCAGCCGGTCGATGAAGGGCACGAGGAGGTTCAGGCCGGGGGAGAGGGTCTTGTGGTACCGGCCGAGCCGTTCGACGACGCCCGAGTACGCCTGGGGGACGATCCGGATGGATCGCGCGATGACCACGATCGCGAAGATCGCGATCGCCGCG
Source organism: Agromyces sp. NDB4Y10 (assembly GCF_001620055.1). Classification (GTDB taxonomy): domain Bacteria; phylum Actinomycetota; class Actinomycetes; order Actinomycetales; family Microbacteriaceae; genus Agromyces; species Agromyces indicus. The sequence continues at coordinate 61,475 of NZ_LQGY01000022.1, forward strand.
ACGACGACCAGGGTGATGATGGGGCCGATGTCGTTCACGCCTGGGCGCTCCTCTCAATGGGCACGACGACCGCCGTCGCGCCGTCGATGCCGGTGACGAGCACGCGCTCGCCCGCGGCGACGTCCGCCTGCTCGGTGATGGGCGAGAGCCGCGCCGTCCAGACGTCGCCGTTGTGCAGCTTGACCTGGCCGCCGGCGGCGGTGACCGTGCGCACCACGCTGCCCTCGGCGCCGATCAGCGCATCGACGTTGCTGCGCGCCGGATCCGCACCGCGGCGCAGCAGCCGCAGCAGCGATGGTCGAAGCGTCAGCAGCAGTGCGACCGCGACGACGGCGGCCACGATGAACTGCGCCCACCAGGGGATGCCGGTGAGGCCGGAGAGCAGTCCCGCGACGCTGCCGAGCGCGAGCATGAGGAACGTCATCTCGAGGGTGAACACCTCGATGGTCGCGAACACGAGGATCAGCACCAGCCAGGCGATCCACGCGTACTGCGTCAGCACATCCACTTCGACTCCTTCGGGCTACCTCGAACCTATCAGCGCGCGGGACGCCGGTGGGGGAGTTGGTAGTCTCGGGGGCGGCGCTCCGCGTGGCGCCCAGCCATCCCCGCACCGCATCGAGGAGCCCATCGTGACCAACCCGCTCGCCCCCGGATCGCTCGACGGTCGCGTCGCCGTCGTCACGGGCTCGTCCCGCGGCATCGGCGCCGACACCGCACGGTATCTCGCCGAAGCGGGCGCCGCCGTCGTGATCAACTACCGCAGCAAGGCGCCGCGAGCCGAGAAGATCGTCGGCGAGATCACCGCCGCGGGCGGTCGGGCGATCGCGGTCGGCGCCGACCTGACGGATGCCGCGTCGGTCCGGGCGATGTTCGAGCGCGCCGTCGACGAGTTCGGGCCGATCGACCTCCTCGTGCTCAATGCCTCGGGCGGCATGGAGTCCGGCATGGGGGAGGACTACGCGATGCGCCTGAACCGCGACGCGCAGGTCAACGTCGTCGAGAACGCGCTGCCCCACCTCGCCGAGCACTCGCGGATCGTGTTCGTCACCAGCCACCAGGCGCACTTCATCCGTACGACGCCGACGATGCCGGAGTACGAGCCGGTCGCGCTCTCGAAGCGAGCCGGTGAGGACGCACTCCGGGCGAAGCTGCCCGAACTCGACGCGAAGGGCGTCGAGTTCGTCGTCGTCTCCGGCGACATGATCGAGGGCACCATCACCGCGACGCTGCTCGAGCGCGCCAACCCGGGTGCCATCGCCGCGCGCAAGGAGGACGCGGGCAAGCTGTACAACGTCGCGGAGTTCGCCGCCGAGGTCGCGGCCGCCGCCGTCGACCCGGTCCCGGACGACCACACGCGCTACGTCGGCGACGTCTCCGGCTTCTCGCCCGAGCGCTAGCGCGAGAGGCGGGGCCGGTCGAATCCGAGACGACCGGCCCCGCAGTCCGCCCTGCAGCCCCCCGACTCAGGCGGACACTTGGAGATCACGACCGAACGTGAACGCCCGGACGATCTGCATGATGCCGAGGATGATCAGCGAGATGCCGGTCACCCAGAAGAGGATGACGGCGCCCCACAGCGGCGAGAAGAGCAGCACGATGCCGGCGATGACGCTGAGCAGGCCGAAGAAGATCGACCAGCCCTTGGACGCCGAGTTGCCGGCCTGGGCGAGGGCGACCGCACCTTCGACGATCCAGAGGATGCCGACGAGCACGCCGAGGAAGATCCCCAGCACCACGGCGCTCTCGCTGGGGCTCGTGAGCATGAGGATGCCGCCGATCACGAAGAGCACGCCGAGGATGATGTCGAGCGCCCTCGCGCCGCCGGAGAGACCCTTCGAGAAGATGCCGAGTCCGACGTAGGCGAGGCCGGCGATGAGGAAGTAGATCCCGATGAGGACCGTGAGCACGATCGCGGAGTTCTTCGGCCAGAACGTGATGAAGATCCCGGCGATCAACGCGAGGACGCCGGTGATGCCGAGGGCGACGCGGATGGTGCTGACGGCCGATCTCGTGAGGTCGGCGGAATCGAACGCGAATGCGGCGAAGCCGCTGCTGGACTGCGGGGACGACATGACGACGACTCCTTCCGGCACGCGCGGGGTTGCGTGCTCGCGCTCAGCGTATGCCCGCGGGTCCTTCGGAGCGCGGAGGAAACCGCGTGCTTCCCGGCGTGTCGCGGTCCTGTCGCCGGTGCTGGCCGATCCAGTCGTCGATGTCCTCCCACTCCTGGAGGAGCCAGTCGAACCGTTCCTCGCGGGCGGTCGGGATCTCGTTCCGCGGCACTCGCCAGAACCGCATGACGATGGTCTTGTCGGTCGGGAGCTCGCGCCAGACGTCCGTGATGGTCCGGATCCGTTCGAGTCCGGTGTGGGCCACGAAGTAGACGTCGGCATCGGGCGCGGCGTCCAGCGCGGCGAAGAAGCCGCCGGGTCGCGGGGCCATGACGTTCTGCAAGCGCGCAGCCCGGTCTGCGGCTGCGTGGAGCCCCGCGGCGCGCAGCCGCTCGATCGCACGGGTGCGCCGTCGTTCGGTGAAGTTCCCGCCCTCCGGGAAGATGACGAGCGCGTCGCGCGGCCCCATGTCGGTGGCGAGGTCGCGGATCCGGTCGAGGAGGAGGTGGTCGACGGGGCGGTGCGCATCCGGGGCCGGTTCCGGCGCCAGGAACCGGTTCGGCAGGCGATTGAGGACGACGTCGATCGCCGGGTCCCACTGCATCGTGTCCTTCAGGACGATCCGCGGCGATCGCTCGAACCAGTCGAACACCGCGTGCACGAGGATGAACGAGTCGCCCGGGCCGGCGTGGCGGCTGGCGATGACCCTCGGCCCGTCGTCGTCGTGGAACCCTGCCGGCACGCGCACGTCGATGTCCAGGCGGAGGACCCATCGTCCGTTCCAGAACAGGAACTCGAGCATGCGAGCCACGAAACGATATTGCGCTCTCCGGAAGGTGGGTGAGTGGATGCGAAGCCCGAACCCGGACGCGACCCAGAGTGCGAACAGCCCGATCAGGGCCGCGGCATCCCACAGCAGGTAGAGGTTGCCCATCCACAGCAGCCGCGGCGTCCGCAATCGGGTCTCGAGGAGCAGCGAGACGGCGACGGCGACCACGAGCCAGAGGGGCAGCAGCGCCGTGACCGCGATCGCGGCGACGACCACCGCCGGCGCCAGGACGAGGCGCCGGACCCATCTCGGCGGGACGCGCATGTCAGGAGGACGACCGGCGGCTCGCGTGGGGCGCCGCGGCCTCCGTGTCGAGGTGGTCGGACGCGGCCTGATGGGCCCGCTCCATCCGTCGGCGCACGGCGACGGGGGAGAGGTTGCGGGCGATGCGGTTGTCGCGTTCGCTCGCGGTGCCCGTGGGAAGCAGGTGCAGGCGCGTCGTGGGCGGCAGCGCCGCCCGGTCGCGCGCGAACCGATGGCGGCGGGAGATCTCGAAGGCGACGCGGGCGTTGTCGAATTGGTTCCGGGGCGCCGAGAGCGGGTGCTCGATCCGCCCCACCTGCATCACGTAGATGTCGGTGGCTCCCGCGGCCGCGGCTTCGCTGATCGGGATCGAGTTCACGATGCCGCCGTCGACGAAGTGCTCGTCGCCGATGCGCACGGCCGGGAACACCCCGGGCAGCGCCGCGGAGGCGAGGACCGCGGGCACGAGCGGCCCTTCGGCGAACCAGTGCTCGGCCGCCCGCTCGATGCTCGCCGCGCAGCACCGGAATTCGACCTCGAGGTCGGCGAACGTGCGGACGCGGGGGAGAGCGCCCTCGAGGAGCCGCACGAGCGGTCCGCGCGACATCACGTGCGCCCGGCCGGGCCGCACCCCGAGCCCGGTCGTGAGGACTCGGGCGTCCCGCGACGTCCAGGCGTGGTCCAGTCGGTCGATGCACCGGTCGGGGTCGGCGGCGACGATCGCGCCGTTGATCGCGCCGATCGACGTCCCCACGACGAGGTCGGGCCGGATGCCGCGCTCGAGCACCGCGCGGAGCATGCCCACCTGCACGGCGCCCAGGACGCCGCCACCGCCGAGCACGAACGCCACCTTCGCGGTCATGGCAGCATTCTCGCACTCGGCCCGTCGGCGCAAGCCCCCGGCGCGGACTCGCCGCCTCGACCAGACTGGAACGCTCGTGAGGAAGGGGTCGCGTGGGCCGGACGAGGGACAGGATGCGTCGGATCGCCGAGGAGCGGTTCGGCTGGACGACGCTGAAGCCGGGGCAGGAGGAGGCGATCGAGGAGCTCGTCGGCGGCCGCGACGTGCTGGTCGTGATGCCGACCGGCTACGGCAAGTCGGCGGTCTACCAGGTCGCCGCCCACCTGCTCGACGGGCCCACCGTGGTGATCTCCCCGCTCATCGCGTTGCAGGCCGACCAGGTGCGGCACCTCGATCGCGCCGGCGGCGAAGGCACCGCGGTCGCCGTGAACTCGGCGCACAGCGACGGGGCGAATGCGCGCGCCTGGGAATCCGTCGCGGCCGGCGACGCCGAGTTCGTCTTCCTCGCGCCGGAGCAGCTCGCCCGGCAGGAGGTCGTCGACGAGCTCGCCGCGCTCGACGTCGGGCTCGTCGTGGTGGACGAGGCCCATTGCGTGTCCTCCTGGGGCCACGACTTCCGGCCGGACTACCTCCGGCTCGGTGCCGCGATCGACGCGCTGGGGCGGCCCCCCGTGGTCGCCCTGACCGCGACGGGCTCGGCGCCGGTCCGCGATGAGATCGTCGAGCGCCTGGGCCTGCGTGCTCCCCGGGTGCTGGTCGGCGGGTTCGATCGGCCGAACATCCGCCTCTCCGTCGTGCGACACGAGGATGCGGACGCGAAGCGACGCGCGGTCGTCGAGACCACCCTCGACGCGGCGAAGCCCGGGCTCGTGTACGTGGCCACGCGGGCGGACACCGAGCGATTCGCCGAGGAGCTGCTGCAGTCGGGGCTCCGGGCGGCGGCGTACCACGGCGGCCTCGGGGCGCGCGCGAGGCGCGACGTGCACGAGGCCTTCCTCGCCGGCGAGCTGGACGTCGTCGTGGCGACGAGCGCGTTCGGCATGGGCGTCGACAAGCCCGACGTCCGGTTCGTCGTCCACGGCGACATCACCGAGTCGCTCGACGCCTACGTCCAGGAGGTCGGCCGGAGCGGTCGTGACGGCCGGCCAGCGTCGGCGACCCTGCACTACCGCGCCGAGGACCTGGGCCTGCGGGCCTTCTTCGCCTCGGGTCGACCGAAGGCCGAGCGCGTCCGCGCGGTGGCGGCGGCCTTGGCCGCGGCCGACGGCCGGCGCACGGCGAGGACGCTCGCGGACGAGCTGGACCTGCCCACCCGGTCGGTCACGATGATCCTGAATCTCCTCGTCGAAGCGGATGCCGCGACCTCGGACGATCAGGGCTTCACCCTGCGCGGACCCGTCGACCCGGGCCACGCGGTCGACGTCGTCGACGAGGCCGTCGATCGCCGCCGGCGCGTGGACGAATCGCGCCGCGCGATGGTCCGCCGCTACGCGGAGACCAGCCGGTGCCGGCGGGCGTTCGTCGTCGAGTACTTCGGCGCCGAGGTGCCGGAACCGTGCGGGAACTGCGACACCTGCGATCGCGGGTCCGCCTTCGAGGAGGCCGAGCCGGAGGTCGCGGGGGAGTACCGGCTCGACCAGTCCGTCCGGCACCGGGAGTGGGGCGACGGCCGTGTCATGAGCGTCGAGTCGGACCGCCTCACCGTGTTCTTCGAGGAGGAGGGCTACCGCGTGCTCTCGCTCGAGGCCGTGCGCGAGGGGGACCTGCTCACCGCGTCCTGATCGGGGATCCGAGCGTGCTGCTGGACACGGTCCGGGGCGAGGTGGCAGCATCGCGCTCGTGACCACCAGTCCGACCGAGGAGCAGCGCCTGCGAGACCTCGCACGACTCCGGCGCGTGCGCGACCGGATGGACCGCGACTACGCGCAGCCGCTCGACGTCGACGCCCTGGCGCGATCGGTGGGGATGTCGGCCGGGCACCTGAGCCGGGAATTCCGGCGCGCGTACGGCGAGTCGCCGTACTCCTACCTCATGACCCGGCGGATCGAGCGCGCGATGGCGCTCCTGCAGCGCGGCGACCTCAGCGTGACCGACGTCTGCTTCGCCGTCGGGTGCTCGTCGCTGGGCACGTTCAGCACGCGCTTCACGGAGCTCGTCGGGGTGCCGCCGAGCACCTACCGGCGCACCGCCGAGCATCCGCTGGAGGGCGTACCGAGCGTGGTGGCCAAGCGCGTCGTGAGACCGGTCAGGAATCGAGAAGCCGCGCGAGCGGCACGGAAGTAGCGTGGCCCGCATGGACATCACGATTCAGTACACCTTCCTCCCGCACAGCGACCCGGACGCCTCACTGGCGTTCTATCGCGACGTCCTCGGCTTCGAGGTGCGCAACGACGTCGGCTACGACGGCATGCGGTGGATCACCGTCGGGCCCGCCGGGCAGCCGGGCACGTCGGTCGTGCTGCACCCGCCGGCCGCCGACCCCGGAGTCACCGAGGACGAGCGCCGGACGATCGCCGAGATGATGGCCAAGGGCACCTACGCGAGCATCGTCCTGGCGACGACCGACGTCGACGGCGTGTTCGAGCAGGTCCAGGCCAGCGGCGCCGAGGTCGCGCAGGAACCCATCGACCAGCCGTACGGGGTGCGCGACTGCGCGTTCCGCGACCCCGCCGGCAACATGGTCCGCATCCAGGAGCCCAGCTGAACATGACCACGGCGTCGACCGACCGCGCGGCATCCGCCATGCACCCTGCCGACCGGCACGACCTGATCCGCGTCAGGGGGGCGCGGGAGAACAACCTGAAGGACGTCGACGTCGAGATCCCGAAGCGCCGGCTCACGGTCTTCACGGGCGTGTCCGGGTCGGGCAAGAGCTCGCTGGTCTTCGACACCATCGCGGCCGAGTCGCAGCGCATGATCAACGAGACGTACAGCGCGTTCGTGCAGGGGTTCATGCCCAGCCTGGCCCGCCCCGACGTCGACGTGCTCGACGGCCTCACCACGGCGATCCTCGTCGATCAGGAGCGAATGGGGGCGAACGCCCGCTCCACCGTCGGCACCGTCACCGATGCGAACGCGATGCTGCGGATCCTGTTCAGCCGGCTCGGGCGGCCGCACCTCGGGTCGCCGCAGGCGTTCTCGTTCAACATCCCGACGGTGCGGGGGAGCGGCTCCATCAGCGTCGACCGCGGCGACGGGAAGTCGGTGACCGCCGAGTTCAGCCAGCTCGGCGGCATGTGCCCGCGGTGCGAGGGGATGGGCACGGTGTCCGACATCGACGTGACGCAGCTGTACGACGACCGGAAATCGCTTGCCGAAGGTGCCCTGACCGTGCCGGGCTACAACGTCGACGGCTGGATGGTGCGGATCTTCAGCGAGTCCGGCTTCCTCGACCCCGACAAGCCGATCCGCGACTACACCGAGACCGAGCTCCACGATTTCCTCCACAAGGAGCCGACCAAGGTCCGCCTGCAGTCGATGAACATGACGTACGAGGGACTGATCCCGAAGATCCAGAAGTCCTTCCTGTCGAAGGATCGCGATGCGATGCAGCCGCACATCCGCGCGTTCGTCGAGCGCGCCGTCACCTTCACGCCGTGCCCGGGGTGCGGCGGAACGCGCCTGAACGAAGGCGCTCGGTCCTCGAAGATCCGCGGCCTGAGCATCGCCGACGCCTGCGCCATGCAGATCAGCGACCTCGCCGAGTGGGTCCGCGCCATCGACGAGCCGTCCGTGGCCCCGTTGCTGGCGAGCCTGGGCCAGATCCTCGACTCGTTCGTCGAGATCGGCCTGGGCTACCTCGCGCTGGAGCGCCCGTCGGGCACGCTCTCCGGTGGCGAGGCGCAGCGCACGAAGATGATCCGGCACCTCGGCTCGTCGTTGACGGATGTCACGTACGTGTTCGACGAGCCCACGGTGGGCCTGCACCCGCACGACATCCAGCGCATGAACCGCCTGCTCGTGCAACTGCGCGACAAGGGGAACACGGTACTCGTCGTCGAGCACAAGCCGGAGGCGATCGCCATCGCCGACCACGTCGTCGACCTCGGGCCGGGCGCGGGGTCGGCCGGCGGCGAGGTCGTCTTCGAGGGCACCGTGGACGGGCTGCGGGGGAGTGGCACCCTCACCGGTCGCCACCTCGACGACCGGGCGCGGCTGAAGACCTCCACGCGGACCGCGACCGGCGCGCTCGAGGTCCGCGGTGCGAGCGAGAACAACCTGCGCGACGTGGACGTCGACATCCCGCTGGGCGTGCTGACGGTGGTCACGGGCGTGGCCGGTTCGGGCAAGAGCTCGCTCATCCACGGTTCCGTCGCCGGGCGCGAGGGCGTGGTCTCGATCGACCAGGGTGCGATCCGGGGCTCGCGCAGGAGCAACCCGGCGACCTACACCGGCCTCCTCGAGCCGATCCGCAAGGCGTTCGCGAAGGCGAACGGCGTGAAGCCGGCGCTGTTCAGCGCGAACTCCGAGGGCGCATGCCCGAACTGCAACGGCGCCGGCGTGGTGTACACCGACCTCGGTCCGATGGCGAGCGTGGCGAGCACGTGCGAGGTCTGCGAGGGACGCCGCTTCGACGCGTCGGTCCTCGACTACCGGCTCGGCGGACGCGACATCAGCCAGGTGCTCGAGATGCCCGTCGCCGAGGCCGAGGCATTCTTCGGGGCCGGCGCGGCGCGCCTCCCGGCCGCGCACGCGATCCTGCAGCGGCTGGTGGACGTGGGCCTCGGCTACGTCGCCGTGGGCCAACCCCTCACGACGCTCTCGGGCGGCGAGCGGCAGCGCCTCAAGCTCGCGTCGCACATGGGGGAGCAGGGCCAGGTATACGCGCTCGACGAGCCCACCACGGGGCTGCACCTCGCCGATGTGGAGCAGTTGCTCGGGCTCCTCGATCGACTGGTCGACTCCGGCCGGTCGGTGATCGTCATCGAGCACCACCAGGCGGTCATGGCCCATGCCGACTGGATCATCGACCTCGGGCCCGGCGCCGGACACGACGGCGGTCGGGTCGTCTTCGAGGGCACCCCGGCCGACCTCGTCGCCGCCCGTTCGACCCTGACCGGCCAGCACCTGGCCGACTACGTCGGCGCCTGACCGGCGTTCCCACGCCCTGATCCGAACCACGAACCGAAAGGAGCCGCCATGGCTGCGACGAAGAAGGCCGCCCGCGACGAGGAGGTCGAGGGCTTCACCGCCGAGGAGCGCGCCGCGATGAAGGAGCGAGCGCGAGAGGTCCGCGGGAAGAAGAAGGACGGCACGGCGGACCTGCTCGAGAAGATCTCCGAGATGGGCGACGCCGACCGAGCGATCGCCGAGCGGCTGCACGCGCTCATCACCGAGGCGGCGCCCGAGCTCGCGCCGAAGACGTGGTACGGCATGCCGGCCTACGCGAAGGACGGCAAGGTGCTCTGCTTCTTCCAGGCGGCCGGCAAGTTCGACTCGCGATACGCGACGTTCGGATTCAACGACATCGCGAACCTCGACGACGGCGAGATGTGGCCGACGACGTTCGCGTTGACGGAGCTCACGCCGCGCGGCGAACAGACGATCGTCGAACTCGTGAAGAAGGCGGTCCGCTGAGGTCGGACACGCCCCGACGGCGGCACGGCGTTGCGACGTCGTGCCGCCCCATCACAACTGAGTCCGTGTCGCCGATAATGTGCATTATGTCCGATCGAATGGCACACGACTCCCCGCCCCATCGTGACCACGGCCGGAACCGCTGAAGCCGCTTCACGATGGAGCGGGTGCACGATGCAGTGCTATCCGCGCTTCTCCGCGCGCCGTCGCATCCTCGCCAGGCGCTCGTCACTCGCCGGCATGCCGAATTCGTTGAGTGGACCGCTGGCCGCCGGCTCGGGCAGGCGTTCGTCGGTCGGGCATTCGAGCAGCACGTTCGACGTGGACTCGTCGATGTAGTGCTCGAACATCGGGTGTCCGCAGATCGGACACGGCTTCTCCCCCGACGGACCGCTGTCCGCGGGCTCTTCCTGGGCCACCTTGGGCGACTCGAACGCCGGGCTCATGATCCGGTCCACCCGGTCGAAGAACCTCGTGAAGGCGTTGCGAGTGTCTGGGCCCGCTTCGTCGCGTGCCATGCCGTGATGGTACTCCCGCAATCGGCGTCGCGGCGAGATCCACTATAGACAGTACAACTATCGATAGTTAGAGTATCCATATGCGGATGTCGGAGCTCAGCCGGATCACCGAGACCCCCGTCCCCACGGTCAAGTACTACCTGCGCGAGGGGCTCCTGCCGCCCGGCCGGCGTACGAGCCCCAACCAGGCGCAGTACGACGATGAGCACGTCCGTCGCATCCGTCTGATCCGAGCGCTGCTCGGACCCGGCGGGCTCGACGTCGCCACCGCGCGCGAGGTGATCGCCGCGATCGACTCCGACCTGCCGCTCCCCCACGTCTTCGGCGTGGCCCAGCGCGCGGCATCCGTTCGCGTCGACGATCGGGCGGTCGACGCCGCGGCGCTCGAGCGGGTCGACGCCCTGCTCGACGGCTTCGCGATCCACCCCGAGAACCCCGGACGCATCGCCGCGGCCGCCGTGCTCGAAGCCTTCGACGCGGTCGACCAGCGGAACGCCGACGACTGGTCGCGGCGCTACGTCGAGGCCGCGCTCATCGTCGCGGAGGCCGACCTCGACACGGTCGAGCGGCGCGTCACGCGCGACGAGAAGGCCGAGACCGTCGTCGTGGGCACGGCGCTCGGCGACGCGCTGTTCGCGGCGTTCCGCCGTGCGGCCCAGGAGCACGTCTCCACCACCAGGTACGAGCCCGAGCGTGCCGACGAGATCCGACGCGCGAGGAGCACGCCATGACCATCCGGACCATCTCCACGGAAGCCCCGACCCCCACGCCGGACCGGCCGGCACCCGGCGGCGCGACGGGCGCCCGGACCTGGCATCGTCCGCTGCTCGTCCTGACCGCCGCCATGGTCGCGCTCGCCGTCGCGAGCGTCGTCGGGCTCCTGGTCGACGAACGGACGTTGCTCGGCCAGCCGATCTGGGCGAAGCCCCTGAAGTTCGCCCTGTCCATCGCCATCTACGCGGTCACGCTCGCCTGGCTCATCACCCTGACCCGTGGCCGGTTGCGACGCGTGTCCTGGTGGGCGGGGACCGTGAGCGCGGTCGCGCTCGTCATCGAGATGGTCGTCATCGTCGGCGCCGTCGTCGCGGGCACCACCAGTCACTTCAACGTGTCGACGCCGCTGGCGTCCGTGCTCTGGTCGGTGATGGCGGTCTCCATCGTGGTTGTCTGGATCGCTACCCTCGTCGTCGCGTTCGCACTGTTCCGCGCGCCGCTCGGCGATCCGGCACGCAGCCTCGCCATCCGCGCCGGGTCGATCCTGGCCCTCGCCGGCATGGCCCTCGCGTTCCTCATGACGAGCCCGACGGCAGCCCAGCTCGCGGATTTCCGCGGCATCGCCGGGGCGCACTCGGTGGGCGTCGCCGACGGCGGGCCCGGTATCCCGGTGCTCGGATGGAGCACGGTGGCCGGCGACCTCCGCATCCCGCACTTCGTCGGCATGCATGCGCTGCAGGCGCTGGTGCTCTTCGTGATGGCGCTCGAGTGGGCGGCGAGGCGTGTCGCGGTGCTCGCCGACGTGCGCGTGCGGTTCGGCCTCGTCGCCATCGCCACGGTCCTCGCGGCGGCGACCACGGCGATCGTCACGGTGCAGGCCCTCATGGGCGAGTCGATCGTCGCGCCGAGCGCCGCGATCGCGGGCACGACGGCCGTCCTGTGGTCCGGCGCCGCCGTCGCGGCGACCCTGGTGGTCCTGCGCGGCATCCGTCGCCGAGGCCTGAGCGCTGCCGTCGACGAGTGAGGCGAACGGATGCCGCGACCGGGCCGGTCGCGGCATCCGTCTCAATGCTCGCCGAAGCCCGACTCGGCGAGGGCGACGATCGCGTCCACCGCTGCGGCGCCCTCCGGGTCGTCGGAGGCGATCTCGACCTCGGCGCCCTTGGTCAGGCCGAGACCCATGATCGAGAGCAGGCTCTTCGCGTCGATGCCGTTGACGGTCACGCGCTGCGGGAACGAGCTCGCGAGCTTGACGAGTTCCGCCGCGGGACGGGCGTGGAGCCCGTCGGCGTTGGTCAGCGTCACCCGCCGGCTGATGCGGGTCGCCTCGCCCCGGTCGGCAGCGGGCTCCTCCCCCGCGGTCGCACCGGCTTCGGCGCCGGTCCCTCCCGGGCCGCCGGCGGACTCGGCGGCTCGGACCACCGCATCGAGCGCGTCGCCCGACTCGGCGGCGACGGATGCCGCGACGCCACCCTCGACGAGCGGCGCGGAGGCGATCCGGACCCGCGCCCGCTGGTCGTCGTCGAGGAACTCCAGTGCCGTCTCGGCGGTCATGATGGCCGAGCCGAGGTCGCAGAGCACCACGGCGCCGGCGCCGGCGTCCGCGGCCGAGATGGCCGCCGTCACCTTGTCGAAGCTCGTGCCGATCCGTCCGTCGTCGGTGCCGCCCGCCGCCTCGAGCCGCACCGTGGGCGCCATCTGGCGCGCGAGCTCGACGAGTCCCTCGGCGAGGCGCTCCGAGTGCGAGACGAAGACCACGCCGACGCGGCCGGCCGCGGGCTCAGGCACTGGTCCCGTTCGAGGCCGCCGCCGCACCGGCGGCGAGGAGGTAGGCCGTCGACTGCGCACCGGGATCCCGGTGCCCCGCCGAACGTTCGCCGAGGTAGCTGGCCCGGCCCTTGCGCGCCACGAGGGGTTCCGTGGCGACGGCGCCCTCCGCTGCGGCATCCGCTGCCGCCTGCAGGGTCGTCGCGGCGCTCGCACCCGATTCGGCGGCACCGCGCGCCGCCTCGACCGCGGGCGACCAGGCGTCGACCATGGTCTTGTCGCCGGGCTCGGCCTTGCCCCGGAGCACGATGCCGTCGCGCCCCGCCTCGAGCATGCGGACGACCGCGTCCGCATCGAGCGAGACCTCGCCGCCGACCGCGCCCGACGCCTTGAGGTAGGCGGTGCCGTAGAGCGGGCCCGCGGCGCCGCCCACCGTGGAGATCAGCGTCGTTGCGAGGAGCTTGAGGACGTCGGACGGCGTCGAGCCGGCCGGGAGGTCGTCGAGCTTCGGCAGCACGGCCTGGAACCCCCGGTCCATGTTCTCACCGTGGTCGCCGTCGCCGATCTCGCGGTCGAGGTTGATGAGCTCCACTCGGTGCTCCGACATGGACTCGGCGCTGCGTCGGACCCAGTCGACCGCCCAGGTGATGTCCAGTCCCACCCCGCGCCTCCTAGCGGCCCCACCGCAGTGCGGCGGTGTGCACGGGCGCGTCCCAGAGTTCGATCATCTCGTCGTCGAGCTTCAGCAGCGTGATCGAGAACCCCTGCATCTCCAGTGAGGTGATGTAGTTGCCGACCAGCGAACGCTCGATGCGGATGCCTCGTTCCTCGAGCACCTCGGCCGCGCGGCGGTACGCGAGATAGAGCTCGACCTGCGGCGTCCCGCCCATGCCGTTGACGAAGAGGAGGACCCGGTCGCCCGAGGAGAAGGGCAGGTCCTCGATCACGGGCGTGATGAGGCGGTCGACGAGCGAGTCGGCCGGCTCGATCTTGATGCGCTCGCGTCCCGGCTCGCCGTGGATGCCGATGCCGATCTCCACCTCGTCCTCGGCGAGGGTGAAGCTGGGCTCGCCGGCGTGCGGCACCGTGCAGGGCGTGAGCGCCATGCCCATCGAGCGGGCGTTCGCGTTCACGCGCTCGGCGATCTCGGCGACCTGGTCGAGCGAGTCCCCGCGCTCCGCGGCCGCGCCGGCGATCTTCTCGACGAGCACGGTGCCGGCGACGCCGCGCCGACCGGCGGTGTAGAGCGAGTCCTTCACCGCGACGTCGTCGTTGGTCACCACGGCGCGGACCTCGATGCCGTCGGCGGCCGCGAGGTCGGCGGCCGTCTCGAAGTTCAGGACGTCGCCCGTGTAGTTCTTCACGATGTGGAGGACGCCCTTGCCGCCGTCGACCGCCTTGGTCGCGTTGAGGATCGGGTCGGGCGTCGGCGAGGTGAACACCGCGCCCGGCACCGCGGCGTCGAGCATGCCGTGGCCGACATATCCCGCGTGGAGCGGCTCGTGGCCGCTGCCTCCGCCCGAGACGATGCCGACCTTGCCCTGCACGGGTGCGTCGGCGCGCACCACGTGGATCGGGTCGGTCGCGACCGTGACCAGGTCGGCGTGCGCGAGCGCGAATCCGGCGACGGACTCGTCGACGACGCGCTTCGGGTCGTTGATGATCTTCTTCACGAAGCGTCCCTTTCCCCTCGGCTGCGCACGCCGGGGCCCCTCGCCCGTCGGCGCCGACGCAGCACTCCCCCGTCAAGCTACCCCTGCCGACACCACGGGTGAAAGGGCTTCGGCGGAAAAGCCGGAAGCCCTTCCCCGCTTGTCCGGCGCGCGGGTAGGGTGGGCGCAGATCCGCCCCTGGGCGCGGCCCATCGGGGCACGGCGAAAGGATGGAAGGTCAACGTGGACAATCTCGGTGTGTTGTTCCTCGCCGAACTGGTCGGCACGGCCATGCTCGTGCTCCTCGGTTGCGGTGTGGTCGCCAACGTCGCCCTGGCGAAGACGAAGGGCTTCGGCGGCGGCTTCCTGCTGGTGAACTTCGGCTGGGGCTTCGCGGTCTTCGCTGGTGTGATCGTCGCCTTCGCCTCGGGCGCGCACATCAACCCGGCGGTGACGCTCGGCCTCGTCGCGAACGGCGTGACGGAGTTCGGCAACGCTGCGGTCGGCACCACGGTCGAGGTCGGGCCGATCAGCGTGCTCACCTACATCGCCGGCCAGCTCGTCGGTGCGATCCTCGGCGCCGTGTTCTGCTGGGTCGCCTACAAGCAGCACTTCGACGACGAGCCGGAGCCCGCCGCCAAGCTCGGCGTATTCTCGACCGGCCCGGCGATCCGCTCGTACGGCTGGAACCTCGTCACGGAGATCATCGGCACGTTCGTGCTCGTGTTCGTCGTGATCGGGTTCGGCCGTAATGGCGACGCCTCCGGTCTCGCGGCCCTCGGCGCCCTGCCCGTCGCGCTGCTGGTCGTCGGCATCGGCGCCTCGCTCGGTGGTCCGACCGGGTACGCGATCAACCCGGCTCGCGACCTCGGCCCGCGCATCGCCCACGCGATCCTCCCGATCAGGGGCAAGGGCGGCTCCGACTGGGCCTACTCGTGGGTGCCGATCGTCGGCCCCATCATCGGCGGCGTCCTGGCCGGCTGGGCGGCGATCCCGCTGCTCCCGATCGAGTTCTGAGTTCGTCGAGGGGCCGGTCGGCGACCGGCCCCTCGGCGCTTCCCCGTCCGCCGAACCGGCGCGACATCCGCTTCGCCGAACGACTCCGCAACGGTACAGAGAGGTACGAATCCGACATGGCCGACTACATCCTGGCGATCGACCAGGGCACCACCAGCTCGCGCGCGATCATCTTCGACAAGAAGGGTTCGATCGTGGCCACGGGCCAGCTCGAGCACGAGCAGATCTTCCCCAAGGCCGGCTGGGTCGAGCACGACCCGATGGAGATCTGGCGGAACACCCGCGAGGTCATCGGGCAGGCGCTCGGCAAGGCCGACCTGACCCGCCACGACATCGCCGCGGTGGGCATCACCAACCAGCGCGAGACCGCCGTCGTCTGGGACAAGAACACCGGCGAGCCGGTGTACAACGCGATCGTCTGGCAGGACACGCGCACCCAGCCCATCGTCGACCGCCTCGCGGCCGACGGCGGCGTCGAGCGCTTCAAGCAGGACGTCGGGCTCCCGCTCGCGACGTACTTCTCGGGCACGAAGATCGTGTGGATCCTCGAGAACGTCGAGGGCGCGCGCGAGAAGGCCGAGGCCGGCGACCTCCTCTTCGGCACGACCGACTGCTGGGTCCTCTGGAACCTCACCGGTGGCACCGACGGCGGCGTGCACGCGACGGATGTCACCAACGCGAGCCGCACGATGTTCATGGACCTCGAGACGCTGCAGTGGCGCGATGACATCCTCGACGTGTTCGGCGTGCCGCGCTCGATGATGCCGGAGATCCGCTCCTCCTCCGAGGTGTACGGCACCGTCGAGTCGTCGAGCCTGCTCCGGGAGGTTCCCGTGGCCGGCATCCTCGGCGACCAGCAGGCGGCGACGTTCGGCCAGGCCGCGTTCGACAAGGGCGAGTCGAAGAACACCTACGGCACGGGGAACTTCCTCATCTTCAACACCGACACCGAGATCGTCCACTCGAAGAACGGGCTCCTCACCACGCTCGGGTACAAGCTGGGCGACCAGCCGGCGCACTACGCGCTGGAGGGCGCGATCGCCGTGACGGGTTCGCTCGTGCAGTGGCTGCGCGACAACCTCGGCATCATCTCGAGCGCTCCGGAGGTCGAGGAGCTCGCGAAGTCGGTGGAGGACAACGGCGGGGCGTACTTCGTGCCCGCGTTCTCCGGGCTGTTCGCGCCGTACTGGCGTCCGGACGCGCGCGGTGCCCTCGTGGGCCTCACGCGCTACGTCAACAAGGGCCACATCGCCCGGGCGGCACTCGAGGCGACGGCGTTCCAGACCCGCGAGGTCATCGACGCGATCAACGCCGACTCGGGGGTCGACCTCACGGATCTCAAGGTCGACGGCGGCATGATCGCCAACGACACCCTGATGCAGTTCCAGGCGGACATCCTCGGTGTGCCGGTCGTTCGCCCGGTCGTCGCGGAGACCACGGCGCTCGGCGCCGCCTACGCGGCGGGGCTCGCGGTCGGGTTCTGGTCGGACCTCGACGAACTCCGCGCCAACTGGCAGGAGGACCGACGCTGGGAGCCGAAGATGGACTCCGAGGAACGCGAACGCCAGCTCCGGCTGTGGAAGAAGGCCGTCACGAAGACCTTCGACTGGGTCGACGACGACGTGAACTGATCGTCCGGGGTCGACGACGGGGTCCCGCTTCGGCGGGGCCCCGTCGTGCGTCGTCGCGCGACTCAGGCCCGGGTCGCGGCGATCCAGTCCTCGAGCTTCCGCGCGGCCGCACCGCTGTCGATGGCGCCCTCGGCGACGGCCATCTTCTCGTGGAAGCGCTCCAGGATGGTCCGCTGCACCTGCGTGGGATCGTTCGCCAGCTCGTACGAGACGAGGCCGGCGGCCGCGTTGAGCACGACGATGTCGCGCACCGGCCCGCGCGCTCCGCCGAACACCTCGTGGACCACCGCCGCGTTGTGCTGGGCGTCGCCGCCCTTCAGCTGCTCGATCTCGGTTCGGGGGATGCCGAGGTCGCGCGGATCGAGGTCGTGCTCCTTGACCGTTCCGCGGGAGACCTCCCAGATGTGGCTGTGCCCGGTCGTGGTCAGTTCGTCCAGCCCGTCGTCGCCGCGGAACACCAGCGCGGTCGCGCCGCGCGTCTGGAACACGCCGACGATGAGCGGAACCCGGTCGAGCTGGGCCACGCCCACGGCGGATGCCTCGGGCCGGGCGGGGTTGCAGAGCGGGCCGAGGAAGTTGAAGACCGTCGGGATGCCGAGCTGCGATCGGACGGGGCCGGCGTGACGGAAGCCCGGGTGGAAGGCCGCGGCGAACGCGAACGTGATGCCGGCCCGATCGAGCACCTCCGCGACGCGCTGGGCGGAGAGCGACAGGTCGATGCCGAGGGCGCCGAGGACGTCGGAGGATCCCGACGCGGAGCTCGCGGCCTTGTTGCCGTGCTTGATGACCGGCACGCCGGCGGCGGCGCACACGATCGAGGCCATGGTCGAGACGTTGACGGTGCCGAACCGGTCGCCGCCCGTGCCGACGATGTCGAGAGCCATGGAGTCGGCCGGCAGCTGGACCGCGTGCTCGAGGATCGCATCGCGGAAGCCGACGATCTCGTCGACCGTCTCGCCCTTGAGGCGGAGCGCGACGAGGAACGCGGCCAGCTGCGCCTCCGTCGCGGCGCCGGTCATGACCTGCTCCATGCACCACGCCGCATCCGACACGCTGAGGTCTTCGCCCTGGAGGAGGGCGTTCAGGACGGCCGGCCAATTCTGCATCGCGGACATGGACCGATCCTATCGACGGGGATTCAAGGCGGATTCACGGGCCCGAGTCGGGCTCGTCACAGGCCCGGTGGCGCTCCCCCAACCTGAGATTCGACGCCACGTCGAAAATTGCCCCGCCGAATCAGCCATAATGGGAGGGTGACGAGCACCTCATTGACGTATCAGGCGAGCGCGCCCGTGATCAAGCGTCCGAACACCGTTGCGGTCGGCACGATCGTGTGGCTCGGAAGCGAGGTGATGTTCTTCGCGGGGCTGTTCGCGATCTACTTCACCCTTCGTTCGACCTCCCCGGAACTGTGGGAGTTCGAGGCGGGTCGCCTGAACTTCCCGTTCGCCCTGACGAACACGATCATCCTCGTGGCGTCGTCGTTCACCTGCCAGTTCGGCGTGTTCGCGGCGGAGCGCAGCCAGCCCTATCGCACGGGCTGGAAGCCGACGCAGTGGGGCATGGTCGAGTGGTTCTTCCTCACGTATGCCATGGGCGCGATCTTCGTCGCCGGCCAGGTGTGGGAGTACGCGCAGCTCGTCTCCGAGGGCATCGCCCTCGACTCCAACGCCTACGGCTCGGCGTTCTACCTGACGACCGGCTTCCACGGCCTCCATGTCACGGGTGGCCTGATCGCCTTCCTCTTCGTGATCGGCCGCACCTTCGCCGTGAAGAACTTCGGCCACCGCGAGGCCACCAGCGCGATCGTCGTGTCGTACTACTGGCACTTCGTCGACGTGGTCTGGATCGGCCTGTTCCTCGTCATCTACGTCCTCAGATAGCGCCGAGACCCGGAAGCGCCACCCCGCAATGCCCGCGAACAGGAAGAGATCAATGACCCGCTCGAAGCGACGCACAGGTCGCCGGCATCCGCTCGCCACGGCCGCGCTGCTCGCGCTCGGCCTCGTGTTCACCGGCGGCGCCTACGCCGCCTTCAGCACGACGACGGCGCAGGCCGAGCCCTCCCCCACGTCGCAGGAGACGATCGAGGAGGGCAAGAAGCTCTTCCAGGCCAACTGCGCCACCTGCCACGGCCTCGACGCGCAGGGGACCTCCGAGGGTCCGAGCCTCATCGGCGTCGGCGCGGCCTCGGTCGACTTCCAGGTCGGCACCGGCCGCATGCCCATGCAGATGCAGGGCCCGCAGGCGCAGGTGAAGCCGCCGCAGTTCACCGATGAGCAGGTCAAGCAGCTGGCGTACTACGTGGGCTCGCTCGGACCCGGTCCCGACATCCCCGCCGACAGCCTCGTCAACGGCGGCGGCGACGCCGCCAACGGCGCCGAGCTCTTCCGCATCAACTGCGCGATGTGCCACAACGTCGCGGGTGCCGGCGGTGCGCTGACCGAGGGCAAGTACGCTCCCCCGCTCACGGATGTCTCGGGCGTCCACATCTACGAGGCCATGGTCACGGGCCCGCAGAACATGCCGGTCTTCAACGACCTCAACATCACGCCCGAAGACAAGCGCGACATCATCACCTACCTGCAGTACGTGCAGGACAACCGTTCGCCCGGCGGGTTCGAGCTCGGCTCGCTCGGTCCGGTCGCGGAGGGCCTGTTCATCTGGATCTTCGGTCTCGGCGCCATCGTCGCGATCACCGTGTGGATCACGGCGAAGTCCAACTAGGGCCGACCGAAGAAGCGAAGAAGGAGAACCATGGCACAGGACGACCACAGCGGTTCTGAGATCGCCGCTGCCGACTCGTCGCACGCCGCGAACGTCCCCGCCGTGAAGACGGGCACCGCACTCATCCCCACGGACGCGTTCGAGAACCCCGGCTTCCCGCCGCACCGCCCGCGCGTGACCGACGAGGACCCGGCGAAGGAGAAGCGCGCGCAGCGCACCGTCTACACGCTCTTCTACCTGTCGATCCTCGGCAGCGTCTGGGCGATCGCCGCGTACATGCTCTTCCCGATGGAGGGCAACAACGTCGGCGACGTCCGCCTGAACAACATGTTCGTCGGCCTCGGCGCGACGCTCGCGCTCCTCGGCATCGGCTTCGGCGCCGTCCACTGGGCCAAGTCGCTCATGGCCGACGTCGAGCTCGCCGACGAGCGCCACCCGATCGGCGGCAACCCCGTTGCACGGGAGGGCGCCATCCAGGTGTTCCAGGATGCCGACCGCGAGTCCGGCTTCTCGCGCCGCTCCGTCATCCGCAACAGCCTCATCGGCGCGCTGCTCGTCTTCCCGCTGCCGGCCGTCGTCCTCTTCCGCGGACTCGCGCCGCAGGATGAGAACCCGGTCGAGCTGCTCAGCCACACCATGTGGAAGCAGGGCACCCGCCTCACGCTCGACCCCTCCGGTGTGCCGATCAAGGCGTCCGACGTCACCATCGGCAGCGCGTTCCACGTCATCCCCGAGGGTCTCGCCGAGATGCACCACGGTCGTCTCGAGGAGAAGGCCAAGGCGGCCGTCCTCCTCATGCGCCTGAACCCCGAGGAGCTCAACGAGACCGAGGAGCGTGCCTCGTGGTCCTATGACGGGATCGTCGCGTACTCCAAGATCTGCACCCACGTCGGCTGCCCTGTCGCACTGTACGAGCAGCACACGCACCACCTGCTCTGCCCGTGCCACCAGTCGCAGTTCGACGTGGCGAACCACTGCGAGGTCATCTTCGGACCGGCGGCGCGGCCCCTGCCGCAGCTGCCGATCGCGGTCGACGACGAGGGCTACCTCGTGGCGCAGAGCGACTTCACCGAACCCGTCGGCCCGAGTTTCTGGGAGCGCAATTGAGCACCGCAACCACCCAAGCGCCGCAGCGTCGCTCCGTCACCGGCGCCGCGTCGAACTACATCGACCAGCGCACCAGCCTCTCGACGTTCGTCCACGCGCTCGGCCGCAAGGCGTTCCCCGACCACTGGTCCTTCCTGCTCGGTGAGA
Source organism: Agromyces sp. NDB4Y10 (assembly GCF_001620055.1). GTDB lineage: Bacteria > Actinomycetota > Actinomycetes > Actinomycetales > Microbacteriaceae > Agromyces > Agromyces indicus. The sequence continues at coordinate 82,320 of NZ_LQGY01000022.1, forward strand.
TCGCACTCTTCAGCTTCGTGGTCATCCTGATCACGGGCACGTTCCTGACGTTCTTCTTCCAGGCCTCCATGGCCGAGGTCGAGTACGAGGGCTCGTACGTGCCGCTGAAGGGCGTCGAGATGTCGGTCGCCATGGCCTCGACGCTCGACATCTCGTTCGACATCCGCGGCGGTCTCTTCGTCCGCCAGATGCACCACTGGGCGGCGCTCCTGTTCGTCGCCGCGATCGGCCTGCACATGCTGCGCGTGTTCTTCACGGGGGCGTTCCGCAAGCCGCGCGAGCTCAACTGGGTGATCGGCTTCGTGATGTTCATCCTCGCCATGGGCGAGGGCTTCACGGGGTACTCGCTTCCGGACGACCTCCTCTCGGGCAACGGCCTCCGGATCATCGACGGCATGATCAAGGGCTTCCCGCTGATCGGCACCTGGACCTCGTTCCTCCTCTTCGGCGGCGAGTTCCCGGGCACGGCGATCGTCGGGCGCCTGTACACGCTCCACATCCTGATCCTGCCGGTGATCCTGCTCGCGCTCATCGCGATCCACCTGCTGTTCGTGGTCGTGCACAAGCACACCCACTACGCCGCGCCGGGTCGCACCCAGCAGAACGCCGTGGGCCCGCCCATCCTCCCCGTGTACGCCGCGAAGGCCGGTGGCTTCTTCTTCATCGTCTTCGGCGTCCTCGCGCTGATCGCATCGCTGTTCACGATCAACCCGATCTGGAACTACGGTCCGTACGACCCGTCGCCGGTCTCCGCCGGCACGCAGCCCGACTGGTACATCGGATTCGCCGACGGCGCGCTCCGCCTCGTGCCGCCCGGCTGGGAGTTCGTGCTGTTCGAGCGCACCTGGTCGCTCAACATCCTCGTGCCGGTGGTCGTGCTCGGGCTGTTCATCCTCACCGTGCTGATCTACCCGTTCATCGAGGCGTGGGTGACCGGCGACAAGCGCGAGCACCACATCGCGGACCGCCCGCGCAACGCGCCCACCCGCACCGCCATCGGCGCGGCCGGCGTGACGTTCTACGCGGTCCTGTGGGCGGCGGCCTCGTCCGACCTCATCGCGACGCACTTCATGTTGACGATGGAGGGCGTGATCCACACGCTGCAGGCCCTGCTCATCCTCGGCCCGATCGTCGCCTACTTCGTCACCAAGCGCGTCTGCATCGCGCTGCAGAAGAAGGACCGCGAGATCGTCCTGCACGGGTACGAGTCCGGTCGCATCGTGAAGCTGCCCGGCGGCGAGTTCATCGAGGTGCACCAGCCGCTCGACGAGTACGAGCGCTGGAGGCTCGTGAGCTACGAGTCGTACCAGCCGCTCATGCTGCGCCCGAACGACCGCGGCAAGATCACCGTCGGTCAGCGCCTTCGCGCGGGCATGTCGCGGTGGTTCTTCGAGGACCGCATCACGCCGGTCACGAAGGGCGAGCTCGAGGCGTCGCACCACACCTCGCACCACTGATCCGCTCCCCCATCGCAATCGGGCACCGGGCCATGTCGATCGATTCGACCTGGCTTCGGTGCCCGAACTGCTTCCAGCCGCTGGAGTCCGTCGACGAACGCGTCCTCGGATGCGATACGGGTCACCGATTCGACCTGACGAAGCACGGGACGGTCACGCTGCTCCCGCCCCGCGCGCCGAGCCTCACCGGAGATTCGCGCGAGATGCTGGAGGCTCGTGCTGAGCTTCTCCAATCCGGCGTGTACGAACCGATCGCCCGCGCGCTCGAGGACGGCGCGGCGGCGAACCTGCACCTCGAGGGCTCGGCGCCGCGGATCGTGGATCTCGCGTGCGGCACCGGCTACTACTCGGGACGGCTGTCGGCGCGCTTCGACGGGGCGAACCTGCTGCTCGTCGACCGCTCGCCCACCGCGGTTCGGATGGCGCGACGCGGGAACCCGCACGCGACCGGTGTCGTCCTCGACCTCTGGCGCCCATTGCCCATCCGGGACGCCGTCGCCGATCTGTCGATCAACGTCTTCGCCCCTCGGAACCCCGACGAGTTCGCGCGGATCACGCGTGAGGGCGGGTTGCTCGCGGTGGTGGTGCCGACCGACCGGCACCTGGCGGAGCTCCGCTCCTCCGGCGCCATGCTGGACATTCCGAGCGGCAAGGCCGAGCAGGTCACGACCCAGTTGTCGAGCGCAGGATTCGATCCGGTGACCAGCACGACGCTCGACTACGTCGCGGAGCTGGATGAAGCCCAGTGCGCCGCGCTCGTCGGAATGGGACCGGCGGCACACCACGTCCGACCGAGCGATCTGGCGGCCGCGCCCAGCCCGGGAGTCGGTCCCGGTGCGGGGATCACGGCAGTCACGGTGTCGGTGGACGTGCTCCTCTTCCGTCGCCGCTGAGCCTGGCCCATACTGTCCGCATGGACGAGTGCTGCGGGCCCTCGCATCCGGACGGCTACGACGAGGTGTTCGACGGCCGGTTCGCCCAGCGCGTCGCGCGGCGCTACGGCGCGAGGGGGCTGTCGCGCATCGAGCGCCGTCTCGTCGAATTCCTCGAGGAAGCCGGAGTCCGCGGGGCCACCGTGCTCGAGATCGGAGGTGGCGTCGGCGAGATGCAACTCGAGTTGCTGGCGCGTGGCGCGACGCGGACGGTGAACGTCGAGCTCTCGAACGGCTACGAGCGCGACGCCGAACGGTTGCTCAGTGAGGCGGGCGTCGCCGATCGGGTGACCCGTCTGGTGGGCCTGGATGTCGCCGTCGACCCCGAGGCGATCGAGCCGGCCGATCTCGTGGTGCTCAACCGGGTCGTGTGCTGTTACCCGGAAGCGGAACGGCTCCTCACGGCGGCCGCGAGCCGGGCGAGACGCGCGCTCGTGTTCAGTCACCCGAGGCGGAATTGGGTGATCCGCTCGCGCGTCGCGATCGAGAACCGGATGCATCGCCGCGCCCAGGTGGACTTCCGATCGTACGTCCACCGGCCGCAGGCCATGCGCGAGGCGGTGCGTCGTGCGGGCTTCGAGATCCGGGACGAGCGGTCCGGGCTGGCATGGTGCACGGTCGGGGCCGTGCGAGCCCTCTGAAGGCCGGCTGCAACGCACGACGCCCCGGCCGTATGGGGCCGGGGCGTCGTGACGGTGCGATCAGCGGGCGAAGTTACCCCGGTAGTACTCGAAGACCCAACCGACCAGGCCGATCAGTGCCAGGGGCACCGCGATGAAGGTGATCCAGAATCCGACCGCGAGGCCGAGGAACGCGAGCGCCGCGCCACCGGCGAGGACGATGGGCCACCAGCTCCACGGGCTGAAGAAGCCCAGCTCGGCGTCGCCGTCGTCGATGTTCGCGTCGAGCCGGTCCTCGGGGAGCTCACCGCCCTGCTCCTTGTGCACGCGCCCCAGGTAGAACGCGATGAAGGCGCTCAGGATGGACGTGAGGGCGAGGGCGATGGTGCCGGCCCACTCCGGACCCGCGCTGAACGAGTTCGCGATCCGGGAGGCGCCGTCGATCGAGCTCCAGAACGCGTAGACCGCGGTCGCGAGGGCGAAGAAGCCGGTGAGGACCCAGAAGAGGATGACGTTGGTGCGCATCTACTTGACTTCCTTGGTGTCGGCGTCGTACACGGGTGCCTCGGGCGCGTCCTTGGCCGGACCGATGCCCACGGGGATGCCCGCCTCCGGGTGGTTGAGGTCGAACGCGGGGCGCTCGGAGCGGATCCGCGGGATCGACGTGAAGTTGTGCCGGGGCGGGGGGCAGCTCGTCGCCCACTCCAGCGATCCGCCGTAGCCCCACGGGTCGTTGACCGTCACCTTGGGCGCGCGACGGGCCGTCACGTAGACGTTCAGGAAGAACGGGATCATCGAGACCGCGAGGATGAACGCACCGATCGTGGAGAGCTGGTTCATCCAGGTGATGTTGTCCTCGGGCAGGTACGAGTAGTACCGGCGCGGCATGGCCACGACGCCCAGCCAGTGCTGGATGAGGAACGTCGTGTGGAAGCCGATGAACAGCAGCCAGAAGTGCCACTTGCCGAGCGTCTCGTTGAGCATCTTGCCGGTCCACTTGGGCCACCAGAAGTAGAAGCCGGCGAACATGGCGAACACGACGGTGCCGAAGACCACGTAGTGGAAGTGCGCCACCACGAAGTAGGTGTCCGACACGTGGAAGTCGAGCGGCGGCGAGGCGAGGATGACGCCGGTGAGACCACCGAAGACGAACGTGATCAGGAAGCCGAGCGACCAGATCAGCGGCGTCTCGAAGGTGATCGACCCGCGCCACATGGTTCCGATCCAGTTGAAGATCTTCACACCGGTCGGAACGGCGATGAGCATCGTCATGAGGGCGAAGAACGGCAGCAGGACGGAGCCGGTCACGTACATGTGGTGGGCCCAGACGGACACCGACAGCGCTGCGATGGCGATCGTCGCGTAGATCAGCGTCTTGTATCCGAAGATCGGCTTCCGGCTGAACACCGGGAAGATCTCCGAGACGATGCCGAAGAACGGCAGCGCGATGATGTACACCTCGGGGTGTCCGAAGAACCAGAACAGGTGCTGCCACAGGATGACGCCGCCGTTCGCGGGGTCGTAGATGTGCGCACCGAAGATGCGGTCGGCCGACGCGGCCAGGATCGCGGCGGCGAGCACCGGGAACGCCATCAGGACGAGGATCGACGTGACGAGCGTGTTCCAGGTGAAGATCGGCATGCGGAACATCGTCATGCCGGGCGCGCGCATCGTGATGATCGTCGTGATGAAGTTCACGGCACCGAGGATCGTGCCGAAACCGGACATGCCGAGCCCGAGCATCCAGAGGTTGCCGCCGATACCTGGTGAGAAGGTCGTCGATGCGAGCGGTTGATAGGCGAACCAGCCGAAGGATGCCGCGCCCTGCGGCGTGAAGAAGCCCGCGACGGCGATCAGCGAACCGAAGTTGAACAGCCAGTACGCGAAGGCGTTCAGGCGCGGGAACGCGACGTCCGGGGCTCCGATCTGGAGCGGCATCAGCACGTTGGCGAACCCGGCGAACAGCGGCGTCGCGAACATGAGCAGCATGATCGTGCCGTGCATCGTGAACAGCTGGTTGTACTGCTCACGCGTCTGGACGATCTCGAGGCCGGGCTCGAACAGCTGCGCGCGGATGATCAGCGCCATCACGCCGCCGATGAGGAAGTAGATGAACGAGGTGATCAGGTAGAGGTACCCGATGACCTTGTGGTCGGTGGAGGTGATCCACTTGACCATGATGTTGCCCTTGCGCTCGACCTTCGAGGCGCCGAACGGCTGCGACGTCGCCGTGGGGCGAGCCGGTGCTGTGGTGGTGCTCATCGCGGCTTACTCTTCCTCTTTCAGTTCGGGCGCGCCCGTGCCGGGCAGGTTCTGGTTGCGGTCGTACTCGCTCGACAGCTGGCCCTCCTGGCCGGCGTCGCGCAGCGACTCGATGTAGTCCTCGTACTCGGCCTCGGAGACGACCTCGACGTTGAAGAGCATGAGCGAGTGGTACTCACCGCAGAGTTCCGCGCACTTGCCGGCGTACGTGCCCTCGCGCTCCGGGACGAACGACATGTAGTTGGTCTTGCCCGGGAACATGTCCTTCTTGTAGAGGAAGTCCACGACCCAGAACGAGTGGATGACGTCGCGGGCCTCGAGGGCGATCTCGACGTTCGCGCCGACCGGCAGCACCAGGGTCGGCAGCTCCTCCTGCTTGACGGAGCCGGCGGGGCCCTCCTCGTCGAGCTGTGCCTGGATGCCGGCCGAGTAGACGTCCTCGTTCACGTAGTTGAAGTCCCACGCCCACTGCTTCGCGATCGCCTCGATCTTGACGTCGACGTCGTCCTCGGCGAACCGCTCCTCGATCGCCGCCTGGTCACGCGCGGTGAAGGCGAAGAAGCCGAGCACCAGGATGAGCGGCACGACGGTGTAGAACACCTCGATCGGCATGTTGTAGCGCAGCTGCACCGGCAGGCCCGTCTGGCCCTTGCGACGCCGGTAGGCGATCACCGCCCAGATCGTCAGGCCCCACGTGACGACGCCCACGATGAGCAGCACGATCCACGAGGTGACCCACAGGCCGGAGATGCGCTCGGCGTGGTTGGTCGTGGGCGGCTCGCCCTCGACGAACCCGGGGAGGAATCCGTTCAGCTGTGCCTGCGTGCATCCGGCGAGGACGAGGCTGAGCGTCGCTGCGATCGGAACAGCAGCCCATCGGAGACGGCGATTGTGGCGCACCGGTGACCTTTCGGGAGACTCGAAGGCGCTTCTCAGCGAAGCGCATTGATCGGTCCTAGCCTACTCCGTACCGGCACCCCGGTCGTGCACGCTCGGCGTCCATTCAGCGAGATGTGCGGCGAAAAGGCGGACCACCTGCGGAAAATGCGGAAGGGAGACCCGCCGTGGCGGATCTCCCTTCCGGAAGCGACGTGGGTCTCAGTGGAACGAGTCGCCGCACGCGCAGCTGCCCTGCGCGTTCGGGTTGTCGATCGTGAAGCCCTGCTTCTGGATCGAGTCCTCGAAGTCGATGGTCGAACCGTCGAGGTACGGCACGCTCATCTTGTCGACCACGACCTCGACGCCGGAGAAGTCGACGACGGCATCGCCGTCGAGCATCCGCTCGTCGAAGTAGAGCTGGTAGATGAGGCCGGAGCATCCGCCGGGCTGGACGGCGACGCGGAGACGGAGGTCGTCGCGCCCCTCCTGCTCGAGGAGGCTGCGCACCTTGGCGGCGGCGGGCTCGCTCAGCTTCACGCCGTGGGCGGCGTCGGTGATCGTGTCGCTCATGTCACTCCTCGGAAGTCTTCGGTGCCTCGATTGTACCCGCGCAGGCTGGGCAGCTCCCCCGCCGGCGTTGCCCGGGTGCGGCATCCGTGATCGTTCGGGCGACGTGCCTCAGGCGGAGGAGCGCGCCTGGAGCCGGGCGAGCAGCGCCGCCTCGGTCAGCACCGCCCTCCGGAACACCCCGAGGTGGAGGGACTCGTTCGGGCTGTGCGCGCGGGAGTCGGGGTCCTCGACGCCCGTCACGAGGATCTGCGCGGCGGGGAACTCCTCGACGAGCTCGGAGATGAACGGGATGGAACCGCCCACGCCGATGTCCACGGGCTCCCTCCCCCATGCCTCGGCCATGGCCGCGCGCGCCTCGGCGACCGCCCAACCGCTCGTGTCGACGAGGAACGGCTGGCCCGTGTCGACGTCGTCGATCGCCAGGTGGGCGCCGAAGGGGGCGCGCTCGCGCAGGTGCGCCTGCAACGCCGCCAGCGCCTCGCCGGCGTCCTGGCCGGGCGCGATGCGCGCGCTCAGCCGGACGGACACGCTCGGGAGAAGGGTGTTCGACGCGTTCGCGACGGAGGGGGCGTCGATCCCCGTCACCGTGATCGAGGGCTGTGCCCAGATGCGCGAGAGGATGCTGCCGCGGCCGATGGGCTCCACGCCGTCGAGCAGCCCCGTCTCGGCCCGCAGCTGCGCCTCCGGGTAGTCCGGCGTCGCGAGGTCCGCGGACCGCAGCCCTTCGACGGCGACGGCTCCGTCGGCGTCCCACAGGGAGTCCAGCAGGCGCACCGCCGCGAGCATCGCATCGGGCACCGCGCCGCCGAACATGCCCGAGTGCGAGGCGTGGTCGAGCGTCGAGACCGTGAGGCGGAAGGTCACGTTCCCGCGGAGCGCCACGGTGAGCGCCGGGGTGTCGACGTCCCAGTTGTTGGAGTCGGCCACCACGATCGCGTCGGCCTCGAGCAGGTCGCGGTTCTCCCGCAGGAAGGCCGCGAACGAGCGGGAACCGAACTCCTCCTCGCCCTCGATGAAGAGCGCGATGCCGAGGTCGAGGTCCTCGCCGACGACGTCGATGAGCGCACGGATGGCGGCCACGTGCGCCATGACGCCGGCCTTGTCGTCGGCCGCGCCCCGGCCGTACAGCCGGTCGCCGCGGAGCGTCGGCTCGAACGGGGCGGAGTCCCAGTCCTCGTCGCGCCCGGGCGGCTGCACGTCGTGGTGCGCGTACAGCAGAACGGTCGGCCGTCCGTTGCGGGCGGCGCGCCGCGCGACCACGGCAGGCTGGCCGAGTGCGGCCCCGTCGCCCTCGCCGATCGGCGCGCGACGGATGTCGACGACGTCGAAGACGCCGAGGTCGCGCACGAGCTCGGCGACCGCGTCCGCGCTCGCGGCGACGTGCGCGGGATCGAAGGCGGCCCACGAGACCGAAGGGATGCGGACGAGACGAGTGAGATCGGCGACGGTGCGCGGGAAGCCGGCCTCGACCGCCTCACGCAGCCGTTCGACGGTCGGATCGGCGGAGTCGCGGGCAGGCTGGACGTCGGGTCGCAGGTCGGTCATGCGGGTAATCTTAAGGCGAACCGAATCGACGAGGACTCCCGTGGCAAAGCACCCCAGTACCGACCTCCCCGCTCCGCAGACCGGCGACGGCGACCACGCCGCACCCAAGGTCGGCAAGGGCGCCCCCACCCCGACCCGCGCCGAGCGCGAGGCCGCTCGGAAGCGTCCGCTCGTGCCGAACGACCGCAAGGAAGCGGCGCGCCAGGCCCGCGCGAAGGCCGCGGAGGCACGGGAGCGGGCCCGGCTCGGCCTCGCGGCCGGCGACGAGAAGTACCTTCCGGCTCGCGATCGGGGTCCGCAGAAGAAGTACGTGCGCGACTACGTCGATGCGCGATTCAGCATCGGCGAGATCCTCATCCCCGTCATGTTCGTCGTGATCGTGCTCACGTTCGTGCCGAGCTACGAGGTGCAGACGATCGGCATCTTCGCCCTCTGGGCGTTCTTCCTCGTCTCGGTGGTCGACGTCATCATCCTCGGCTTCGTGCTGCAGCGGAAGCTCGCGGCCCGGTTCGGCGCCGACAAGGTCGAGCGGGTCCGCTGGTACGCCGCGATGCGCGCGCTGCAGCTCCGGCCGCTGCGCCTGCCCAAGCCCCAGGTCAAGCGGGGCCAGTACCCGGCCTGAGGCTGCCCGGTGCTCCGAGGGAGCCTCAGGAGCGCGTGAAGACGCCCGCACGGATCAATGGGATCCGCGTCTCGTCGTCGGTCATCGAGCCGTGCTGGCCGACCATCGACTCGCCCCGGCGATCCGCTTCCCGCCGGTCGTAGTACGCGACGCCCGCGCGGGCCGAGATGAGGATGTCGGCGATGCGGTCCCGGTTGGCGGGGTCGACGTCGCCGTAGAGCCCGGCGGCCACCGCCTCGTCGCCGGAGAGCACCCACGCCCGTGCGCCCTCGGCCTCGCGCCATCCGTCGAGGAGTGCGGCCCGGTCGGTCGCCGGGAGGTCGGGCTCGAAGACGAGCCCGAGGCATCGCGGCTCCCCCGCCACGTGCCGGATCCCCTCGAGCAGGTCGGGCCTCGCATCGACGAACACGTGGCGGTGCGCCGGCACGTCGACCATGCCGTGGTCGGCCGTGACGAGCAGCCCGACGCCACGCGGCATCCGCCGTTCGAATGCGGCGACCTCGGCGTCGAGCGACTCGAGCGCGGAGATCCACCGGTCGGACTCCCAGCCGTGCGCGTGCGCGATCTGGTCGAGCTCAGAGACGTAGACGTACACGAGCGCCGGCCCCTCCTGCACGACGCGCGCGGCCTCGGCGAAGCGGTCGGCGATCGTCGCGCCGGCCCGGTACTCGGCGCCGCGCAGGACCGCGCGGGTGAAGCCCGAGGTCGCGTAGCGCGTGCCGCCGACGGCGACGGCGCGGATGCCGCGCTCGAGCGCCTGGTCGAACACGGTCGCGTGCCGCTGCCACGCCTCCGGCACCATGCGGTCGTCCCAGCCGCTCAGCTGGTTCACGACGCGGTCGTGGCGGCGGTCCGGCACGCGGTAGCCCATCAGGCCGTGGACGCCGGGCATGAGCCCGGTGGCGAAGCTCGCGATCGCCGCCGCCGTCGTCGACGGGAACACCGTGCGGATCACGTCCCGCCTGGACATGCGGCCGGCCAGCGCGCGGGCGTGGCCGGAACGGGCCGCGAGATTGGCCGCGCCGAGGCCGTCGACGAGCACCACGACGGCCGAGGTCGCGGACGGCAGGCCGAGCGGGTTCGGGCCACCGGCCACGGATGCGAGGGCGGCGCCCAGGACTGCGGTGAGCCGCGGGGCTCCGTCGGCGGGCACCGGTAGCATGGCAGGCATCGCGCCCAGTCTGGCACAGGCCGGGCGCGGTCCCCGTTCCCCCGTGCGCGCATCGCGCCCTGCCCAGAGACGACGAATGACCCCAGGCAAGAACGAGTCCCCCGCCTCCCAGATCGCCGAGCGGATCGACGACGTCGACGTCGCCGAGGAGATGCAGGGCTCGTTCCTCGAGTACGCCTACTCGGTCATCTACTCGCGCGCGCTGCCGGATGCGCGCGACGGCCTGAAGCCGGTGCAGCGCCGCATCCTCTACATGATGAGCGACATGGGCCTCCGGCCCGATCGCGGCCACGTGAAGTCCGCCCGCGTCGTGGGCGAGGTCATGGGCAAGCTGCACCCGCACGGCGATTCGGCGATCTACGACGCGCTCGTCCGGCTCGCGCAGCCCTTCACGCTCCGCGTGCCGCTCGTCGACGGCCACGGCAACTTCGGGTCGCTCGACGACGGCCCGGCCGCCGCCCGCTACACCGAGGCGCGGATGGCGCCGCCCGCCATGTCGATGACCGACGACCTCGACGAGGACGTCGTCGACTTCGTCCCCAACTACGACAACTCGCACCAGCAGCCGGAGGTGCTGCCGGCCGCCATCCCGAACCTGCTCGTGAACGGGGCGAGCGGCATCGCGGTGGGCATGGCCACGAACATGGCGCCGCACAACCTCATCGAGGTCGTCGCGGCCGCGCGCCATCTGCTCGAGCACCCGCAGGCGACGCTCGACGAGCTCATGGAGTACGTGCCGGGCCCGGACTTCCCCTCCGGTGGCACGATCGTCGGCCTCGCGGGCATCCGCGACGCCTACGCGACCGGGCGCGGCTCGTTCAAGACCCGCGCGAAGGTGAGCATCGAGCAGCTCACCGCACGCAAGACCGGCCTCGTCGTCACCGAGCTGCCCTACCTCGTCGGCCCCGAGAAGGTCATCGAGAAGATCAAGGACGGCGTCAACGCCAAGAAGATCACGGGCATCGCGGATGTCACCGACCTCACCGACCGCAACCGCGGCCTGCGCCTCGTGATCGGCGTCAAGACCGGCTTCAACCCGCAGGCGGTTCTCGAGCAGCTCTACCGGCTCACACCGCTCGAGGACGGCTTCAACATCAACAACGTCGCCCTCGTCGACGGCCAGCCGCAGACGCTCGGCCTTCGCGAGCTGCTCGAGGTGTACCTGGCGCACCGCATCCGGGTCGTGACCCGGCGCTCGGAGTTCCGCCTCGCGCGGCGACGCGAGCGCCTGCACCTCGTCGAGGGCCTGCTCATCGCGATCCTCGACATCGACGAGGTCATCCAGGTCATCCGCACGAGCGACGACGCGGATGCCGCACGCTCGCGCCTCATCGACGTGTTCGACCTCAGCCGGCTGCAGGCCGAGTACATCCTCGAGCTCCGCCTCCGCAGGCTCACGAAGTTCTCGCGCATCGAGCTCGAGGCCGAGCGAGACCAGCTCCTCGCGGAGATCGCCGACCTCGAGGAACTCCTCGGCAGCGACGCGCGCATCCGCGCCCAGGTCGGCGAGGAACTCAGCCGGGCGGCCGATCTCTACGGCACCCCGCGGCGGACCATGCTGACCGAGGCGAAGCTCCAGCCGAAGACGCGCAAGGCGGTCGACCCGGCCGACCTGCAGCACGCCGACGTGCCCTGCCGGGTCATCCTGAGCGCCACCGGGCGGATCGCCCGCATCGACGCGGCCGAGGGCACCGACGCCGTGCAGCTCGCACCCCCGGCGCGACGGGCCAAGCACGACGCCGTCCGCTCCGAGCTCGACACCACGAGCCGCACCGAGATCGGGGCGGTGACCTCCAAGGGACGCCTCATCCGGTTCTCGCCGCTCGAACTGCCCGTCCTGCCGGCCAACTCGGTGCACCTGGCGGCCGGCGTCAAGGCCGCCGAGTACCTCGCGCTCACCGACCGCGACGAGCGCGTCGTCGCCGTGGTCTCCGTGGATTCGCCCAAGCCCATCGTGCTCGGCACCGAGCAGGGCGTCGTCAAGCGCGTCGCGCCCGGCACCTACCCGGCTCGACCGGACTTCGAGATCATCGCCCTGAAGCCGGGCGATCGCGTGATCGGGGCGTCCCAGGGCGGCGACGACGATGAGCTCGTCTTCGTCACCAGCGACGCCCAGCTGCTGCACTTCCCCGCCTCCGCGGTTCGCCCCCAGGGCTGCCCGGCGGGCGGCATGGCCGGCATCAAGCTCGCCTCCGGCGCGCGGGTCATCGACTTCGAGGCGCTCGCTCGCGACGACATCGACGGAGCGGTCGTCGTCACCGTCGCGGCAGCCAGCGACACGCTGCTCGGCGCCGACCCCGGTGCGGCCAAGGTCTCCGACTTCGCCGAGTACCCGGGCAAGGGCCGGGCGACCGGCGGAGTCCGCGCGCACCGGTTCCTCAAGGGCCAGGACGCCCTGTCGGTCGCGTGGGTCGGACCCGGCCCGGCGCACGCCCTCGCCGCGGACGGCACGGTGCGGGCCCTGCCCGAGGGCGGCGCCAAGCGCGACGGCTCGGGCCAGCCGCTCGAGGCGGTCGTGCAGGTCGTCGGGCGCGCCATCCGCTGACCTGGCCGGCCGACGGCGCGATCGGCTCCGATGCGCGCCCGGCCTGGACGTGGCCGAACGCCACGGAGCCGTCTGCTGCCCGCAAGGCCGAGTCAGGCGTCGATGCGGTCCCGCGTCAGCGCGGCGGCGCTGTCGACGATGAACTCCTTGCGCGGCGCCACCTCGTTGCCCATGAGCAGCTCGAAGACGCGACCTGCGTTCTCGGCGTCGGCCACGCCGACCCGCCGGAGCGTGCGGTGCTGCCGGTCCATGGTCGTGGTCGCGAGCTGGTCGGCATCCATCTCGCCGAGCCCCTTGTACCGCTGGATCGGGTCCTGGTACTTCCTGCCCTGCTTGCGCAGCGTGGCGAGCACGCCGTTCAGCTCCGCTTCGGAGTACGTGTAGATCACGTCGTTCGGCTTCGAGCCGGGATTCATCACGACGACCCGGTGCAGCGGCGGCACGGCTGCGAACACGCGACCGTCCTCGATCATCGGCCGCATGTAGCGGAAGAAGAGCGTGAGGAGCAGGGTGCGGATGTGCGCGCCGTCGACGTCGGCGTCGCTCATGATGATGACCTTGCCGTACCGCGCCGCCGACAGGTCGAACGTGCGACCGGAGCCGGCGCCGATGACCTGGATGATCGAGGCGCACTCGGCGTTGCTCAGCATGTCGGCGATGCTGGCCTTCTGCACGTTGAGGATCTTGCCGCGGATCGGCAGGAGCGCCTGGTGCTCGCTGTCGCGGGCGAGCTTGGCGGTGCCGAGGGCCGAGTCGCCCTCGACGATGAACAGCTCGCTCTGCGCGACATCCGACGAACGGCAGTCGACGAGCTTCGCGGGCAGCGAGGAGGTCTCGAGGGCGTTCTTGCGGCGCTGGGTCTCCTTGTGGGTGCGTGCCGAGATGCGCGCCTTCATCTCGGAGACGATCTTCTCGAGCACCATCGCCGTCTGCGCCTTGTCGTCGCGCTTGGTCGAGGCGAACCGCTCCCCCAGCGCCTTCTGCACGACGGATGCCACGATCGAGCGGACGGCGGGGGTGCCGAGCACCTCCTTGGTCTGACCCTCGAACTGCGGCTCGGGCAGTCGCACGGTGAGCACCATGGTGAGGCCGGCGAGCACGTCGTCCTTCTCGATCTTGTCGTTGCCGACCTTGAGGCGGCGCGCGTTCTGCTCGACCTGCTGCCGGAGGAACTTCAGGAGCCCCTGCTCGAACCCCGCCTGGTGGGTTCCGCCCTTCGGCGTGGCGATGATGTTGACGAAGCTGCGGGTCACCGTGTCGTAGCCGGTGCCCCAGCGGAGCGCGACGTCGACGTGGCAGTGCCGTTCGACGTCGGTGGGGATCATCGCGCCGTGCTCGTTCAGCACCGGCACGGTCTCGGTGAAGCGGCCGTCGCCCGTGAGGCGCCAGACGTCGGTGACCGGACCGTCGACGGCGAGGTGCTCCACGAACTCGGAGATGCCGCCCTCGAAGCGGAACCGGTGCGTCTCCGGCTCCTCGCCCCGCTCGTCGATGACCGAGATGGCGAGGCCCGGGACGAGGAACGCGGTCTGCCGGGCGCGGTTCAGCAGCTCGTCGAGCTGGAAGGCGGCGCCCTTGGTGAAGATCTGCGGATCGGCCCAGTAGCGGACCCTCGTGCCCGTCACGGCCTTCGCGACACGCCCGACCTTGCGCAGTTCGCTCGATTGCTCGAACGGCGTGAACGGCGACTGCGGCGAGGGCGCGCCGCGATCGGCGAAGACGCCGGGCTCGCCGCGGTGGAATGACATCGCCCACGTCGCGCCGCCCCGATCGACCTCGACGTCGAGTCGCTCGGACAGCGCGTTGACGACCGAGGCGCCGACGCCGTGCAGGCCGCCCGACGCGGAGTAGGAGCCCGAGCCGAACTTGCCGCCCGCGTGCAGCTTGGTGAAGACCACCTCGACGCCCGAGAGCCCGGTCTTCGGCTCGACGTCGACCGGGATGCCGCGCGCGCGGTCGCGTACCTCGACGCTGCCGTCGGCGTGGAGCACCACGTCGATCTCGCTGCCGTGGCCGCCGAGCGCCTCGTCGACCGAGTTGTCGATGATCTCCCAGAGGCAGTGCATGAGGCCCCGGGAGTCGGTCGAGCCGATGTACATGCCCGGTCGCTTGCGGACGGCCTCGAGGCCCTCGAGCACGGAGAGATGGCGGGCGGAATAGTCGGAGCTCACGTCGCACAAGCCTACTGAGGGCCACCCCCGATGCAGGCCAGGCGCTTCGCGGTCAGCGAAATGCGGGTCCGCACGGAAGGTTCGCAGCACCGCGCGTGTTTTCATTGGTGAACGGAATGATCGGATCGTGAGCAATGGAGGAGGCGCCATGACCCAGTACACCGACACCGCCGGTGCGGTCGACGAACTCGACACCCCCCACGAGCTCACGGCGCTCGACCGGTGCGACGCCTGCGGCGCGCAGGCCTACATCCGCGTGGTCGTCTCCAGCGGCGAGCTGCTCTTCTGCGCCCACCACGGCCGCAAGCACGAAGAGAAGCTGTCGCAGATCGCCCACAGCTGGCACGACGAGTCGAGCCGGCTCCTCACCGACACGCGCGACTGAGCGCGTCCCAGACGACACGAACGCCCCGGAGCGATCCGGGGCGTTCGTCGTGTTGCGAGCCGAACGGATGCCGCGGCCGGAACCCCGGTCAGACGGCGGCGTTCACCCCGGCCGCGCGCAGCTGCGCCTGCCGAGCCGTCTCGGCGTAGCCGTCGACCTCCGCGGTGCGCGCTCCGGGAGCGTACTCGAGCCCGGCACGCTCGCACATCCTCCGCAGGATCGCGTCGGCCAGCACGGGGTTCTTCGCCAGGACGGGGCCGTGCAGGTGGGTTCCGATGACGTCGCCCATGCGGACGCCCTCCTGACCCGACCTCCGGCCGTTGCCGGTGCCGGCGCGCACCCGCCCGAGCGGCGACGCCTCGGCGCCCACGTAGTCGCGCGCGTGGTTCTCGAAGCCCACGAGGAGCCCGATGCGCGGCACCTGCACGACGAGGTCGCCGGCGATGCGGTGCTCACGAGGCACGCCGCGACCGGCGACGATGCCGAGGCCCTCGACGGTCGATCCGTCGGCCCGCTCGATCCCCCAGCTCAGCAGCTCCCAGCCGGTCCCGACCGCGAGGATGGGCACGCCTTCGGTACCCCACCGCCGCAGTTCGTCGACGAGCGCGAGCAGCCGCTCGCGCGCGACGTCGAGGGAGGCGTCGCTTCCGGAGCCGAGCACGACCGCGTCGACCCGCTCCGGAAGGTCGGCCGCCTGCTCGACGGCGACGACGCGCGCGTCGAGGCCCGCCCAGCGCGCCCGGGCGGCGAGCACCGCCGCGTTCTCGGCGTCGCCGTTCGTGTTCTGCAGCGAGGGCAGCAGCGAGGCGATCGTGAGGGTCATTCCGCTCCCGTGAGTCCGAGGTGGGCGCGGGTGCGGCGCATCGAATCGGCCGAGAAGACGATCGTCTTGATGCCGGATGCGGGCGCCGGTGCCGCGAGGAAGTCGTCGAGCGCGCGACCGAGGTCGGGCTCGACCCGGTCGATCTCGACGCCGTCGTAGGCGAGCATCAGCGCCGCCTCCGCGGCCTTCGAGCCGCTCACGATGGACACGCGGCCGAGCGAGGAGGCGTCGGCGGGCCAGAAGTACGAGGGGTCGCGGACGTCGGAGCCGATGGCGAAGAGGACCTGCTCGGTGCCCGGTGCGATGCTGTCGACGTTGAGCTGGTAGCTCGCGGGGTTCTGGACGAGGACGAAGTCGACCTCCTGGCCCCGCACCGTCACGCGCTCGCCCCGGCCGAACACGGCGGGAATCGCGCTCAGCGCGGCCGCCGCGGTCTCGGACGAGAACCGCTCCCCCAGCACCTGCTTCGCCGTGGCGTAGGCGGCCGCGGCATCGACCGCGTAGTGCGTGCCGCGGGCCGGCAGGCCGACGGGCACGGATGCCGCGCCGTCGGCGAGCACGGTCGAGGCGCCGTCGACGGATGCCACGACGACCCCGTCGGCGGGGTCGAGCCGCGTCGGGCTGGTCTCCGTGTGGCCGAGCCCGCGGGGCGCCGCCGCGAGGACGTCGGCGGAGACGCCGAAGCGGCGCACCGCCACCTCGGGTCGCAGGGCCGCGGCCAGTCGCATCAGGTACGCGTCGTCGGCGTTCGCCACGACGGCCTCGTGGGCGCGGTCGGCGATGCGCGCGAGCATCCCGGCGACCATCTCGGAGTCGTGGAATCGATCGATCTGGTCGACCATGACGTTGGTCAGCGTCACGATCCGAGCGTCGACGCCCTGCATGACGAGCGCGCCGTGGCCCTCGTCCATCTCGAGGACCGCGACATCCCCGGGCACGCGGCCGCGCCAGTCGGCCTGCTCGAGGAGCGCCGAGGTGAGGCCCTGGCTGATGTTCGCCGTCGAGGGGTTCGTGAACACGCCCTCGCCGTGGGCACGCAGGATCGCCACGAGCATCTTCGTGGTCGTGGACTTGCCGCTCGACCCCGAGACCACGACGAGCCCCTGCGGGAACCCGGACAGCGTGGACTTCAGGTAGCCCGGCGCGATGCGGTTGACGATCAGGCCGGGAACCGCCGATCCGCCGCCCGGCTTGCGCAGCCGAGCGGCGAACCTGACGAGCCGGCCGACGAGGATCGCCGGCGCGTACTTCACCGCGGGCCTACTCGAGGTAGTCGCGGAGCGACTGCGAACGCGACGGGTGACGGAGCTTCGCCATCGTCTTCGACTCGATCTGGCGGATGCGCTCACGCGTCACGCCGAACGTGTCGCCGATCTGGTCGAGGGTCTTCGGCATGCCGTCCCCGAGCCCGAACCGCATTCGGATGACGCCGGCCTCGCGCTCGCTCAGGGAGTCGAGGAGCGACTCGAGCTGCTTCTGCAGCATCGTGAAGCCCACCGCGTCGGCCGGGACGACCGCCTCGGTGTCCTCGATCAGGTCGCCGAACTCGCTGTCGCCGTCCTCGCCGAGCGGGGTGTGCAGCGAGATGGGCTCGCGCCCGTACTTCTGCACCTCGATGACCTTCTCGGGAGTCATGTCGAGTTCCTTCGACAGCTCCTCGGGCGTGGGCTCGCGGCCCAGGTCCTGCAGCATCTGCCGCTGGACGCGGGCGAGCTTGTTGATGACCTCGACCATGTGCACCGGGATGCGGATGGTGCGGGCCTGGTCGGCCATCGCACGCGTGATGGCCTGGCGGATCCACCAGGTCGCGTACGTGGAGAACTTGAAGCCCTTGGTGTAGTCGAACTTCTCGACCGCGCGGATGAGACCCAGGTTGCCCTCCTGGATCAGGTCGAGGAACTGCATGCCGCGACCGGTGTAGCGCTTGGCGAGCGACACCACGAGGCGCAGGTTCGCACCGAGCAGGTGGCTCTTGGCGCGCTGGCCGTCGCGGGCGACCCACTGGAGCTCGCGGCCGAGCTGGGACTTCTTCTCGGCGTCGGACATGTGCGACAGCTTCTCTTCGGCGAAGAGGCCCGCCTCGATGCGCATCGCCAGCTCGACCTCTTCGGCCGCGTTCAGGAGCGCGACCTTGCCGATCTGCTTGAGGTAGTCCTTCACCGGGTCGGCGGTCGCGCCGGTGATCGTCGTGGAGTAGACCGGGATCTCGTCCTCGTCGTCGGAGGCCCGCAGGACGAGCGCGCCCGTGGGATGCGGCTCAGCCGGGATGGGCTTGGCCTCCTCTTCCTCCTCCGCCGGAGCGGGGGCGGCCTCGTCGGCCGGTGCCTCCTCGGTCGCGTCGGCGCTGTCGACGACCTCGGTCGCGTCGACCTCGGTGTCGTCGAGCTCCTCGGGCTCGACCTCCACCTCCTCGTCGACGACGTCGGCGCCGGCCGCCTTCGCGGACTTCGCCTTGGCGCCCTTCGCGGTGGAGGTGCGCGGAGTCTTCGACGCGGTCGTGGCGCGCTTGCCGCCCTTGGCGGCGGTGGTCTTCTTCGTCGCGGTGGAGCGCTTCGACGTGGAGCCGGCGGCGGTCGTCGCCTCGGCCTCGTCGGTCGCCGCCGTGGTGGCCTTGGTTGCCATGCGTTTGAACCTCTTCCTCACCGTCGCGCGCGGTGCCCGAGCTCGGACACGCGGGAGAACGTCGCGATCCGGCGATTTCGGACACGATGAGGACCCATGTCAAGTCCGCGTCGTCGGCGGCGCGAGCCGCACGGCGGACCAGAACGGGTCCTTCCCCCCATTATACAGGGCGACGTGCGTCGTCCGTCCCGCGACACCGCCGGGATCGGGCGCACTTCACCCATCGTTCTGGTGCAACGCGTGGCGCCTGCGCGGCATTCCCCTCCCGCCGGTCAATTCCGCTCATCGTCGCGATTGCGCCGGAACGCGAGGAACTTCTCCAGCTCGGCCGCGATCTCGTCGGCCGACGGCGGCTCGCCGTCCTCATCGGTCAGCGGCGACCGCAGCGTGGTGCCCTCCATGTAGGCGTCGTGCCGTTCCTCGAGCGCGTGCACGAGCTTGGCGAGCTCGCCGTTCTCCGCGACCTGCTCGTCGATCCGAGCAGTGAACTCGCGACCCTGCTCGCGGAGCGCGTCGGTCGGGAAGATCCGCCCGGTCGATGCGGTGATCGCCTCGAGGGCCGCGACGGCCGAGGTCGGGTACTCGGCATCGGCGAGGTAGTGCGGCACGAGCAGCACGAAGCCGCTGGTGGGGTGGCCGCGCTCCTGGAGACGGAACTCGACCAGGTGCAGGGCGTTCGAGGGCACCTGCGTGGTCGGTCGCCACACCGACATCGATTCGACGAGGTCCGCCCGGTTCCCGCTGACGGTCACGCCGATGGGGCGGGTGTGCGGCACGGGCATGGGGATCGAGTTGATCCAGGTGGTCGAACCGACCTCGAGTCGATCGATGAGGTCGAGCACGGCGCGGCTGAAGCGCTCCCACTGGAAGTCGGGCTCGAAGCCGGTCATGAGGAGGAACGGCTGGCCGAGCTCGTCGCGGGCGAGGTCGAGCGCGAGGCGCGGCGGCCGGTAGTCGGTGAGGTGGTCCTCCTGGAACAGGATGATCGGCCGTCGCGCGCGGTAGTCGAGCAGCTCGTCGGCGTCGAAGGTGGCGACGGTCCTCGTCTCGAGGGTCGAGCGCAGGTACTCCGTCGTCTGCGCGACCGCGCCGCCCGCGTCCGCGAATCCGGTCAGGCCCGCCACGAGCGGCAGGCCGGGCGGCACCTCGACGGTCGGGTCGAACTCGTAGAGGGAGCGGGGATCGCGCATGCTCCAAGGCTACTGACGCCGCGCCCGCCCCCGTCCGGATGCGGGACGCGGGCGATGATGCCCACAGCGAACACCTACGATCGGTTCCATGCCCGTTCCCAGCCTCGAGCTCAGCACCGCCCTCCCCTCCGACTCCGACGCCGATGCCCTCCTCGTCTTCGCCCGTCGCGGCACCGACGGACCGGAGGTGCTCGCTCCGGTCGGATTCGAGTGGGTGCCGGGCGCACTCGCGGCCCTGGGTGCGAAGGCCGGGGCCGACGAGGTCAC
The DNA here is from genome assembly GCF_001620055.1 of Agromyces sp. NDB4Y10. Taxonomy (GTDB): domain Bacteria; phylum Actinomycetota; class Actinomycetes; order Actinomycetales; family Microbacteriaceae; genus Agromyces; species Agromyces indicus. The sequence goes on from NZ_LQGY01000022.1 coordinate 102,381, forward strand.
CCGGCTCGTCGCACCGGGCGAGCGGACCCGCGTGGTGGCGGTGTGCGGCCTCGGCGAGGCGACGGATGCCGCAGCCTTCCGCCTCGCAGCCGGCGCGGGTTCGCGCGCGCTGAGTGCGGCGGCGACCGTGGCGGTCGCGCTGCCGGAGGGCACCGCGGCGGACGTCGCGGAAGCGGCCCTCGAGGGCGCCGCACTCGGCGCCTACGGCTACTCGCGCTACCGCGAAGCGCCGGCCGGCACCGAGCGCGTGGTGCTCCTCACGGAGCACGACGGCGACGCCGTCCGGCTCGACCGCATCCGGGCGACCGCGGCGGCCGTCGCCCGGGCCAAGGACCTCGTGAACGCGGCGCCCAACGACCTGCCGCCCGCGGTCCTCGCCGACGCCGCCGCCGAGGCGGCATCCGCCGTGGGCATCGACGTCCGCGTGCTCGACGAAGAGGCGCTCGTCGCGGAGGGCTTCGCCGGCATCGCCGCCGTCGGCGCAGGGTCGTCGCGCCCGCCGCGGCTCGTGCGCCTCGAGTACGCGCCGGACGCGGCATCCGTTCACCTCGCCCTGGTCGGCAAGGGCATTACGTTCGATTCCGGCGGGCTCTCGCTGAAGCCCGGAGCGTCGATGGTCGGCATGAAGTCGGACATGGCGGGCGCCGCCGCGGTGCTCGCGGCGATGGTCGCGATCGCCGAGCTCGGCGTGCCCGTCCGCGTGACCGGATGGCTCTGCCTCGCCGAGAACATGCCGTCGGGCCACGCCGCGCGCCCCAACGACGTGATCCGGATGAAGGGCGGCACCACGGTCGAGGTCCTGAACACCGACGCCGAGGGCCGGCTCGTCATGGCCGACGCGCTCGCCGCGGCCAGCGAGGAACGCCCGGACGCGATCGTCGACGTGGCGACCCTCACCGGCGCGCAGGTCGTCGCGCTCGGCAACCGCATCGCCGGCCTCATGGGCGACGACGACCTCGTCGCCGAGGTGCGACGGGCAGCGGATGCCGCGGGCGAGGCCGTGTGGCCCATGCCGCTGCCGTCCGACCTGCGGGCGCTGCTGAAGTCGGACGTGGCCGACCTGGCCAACACGAAGCTCGGCACGGTGGTGCCGGGGATGCTGCTCGCGGGCGTGTTCCTCCAGGAGTTCGTGGGTCGCCGCGACGGCGACGACGGACCGCGCATCCCGTGGGCGCACCTCGACATCGCGGGCCCCTCGTTCAACACCGGATCCGCCTGGGGGCACACCGGCCCGGGCGCCACCGGCGCCGCCGTCCGCACCCTCGTCGCGCTGGGCGAGCAGCTCGCCGCCAGGTAGTAAGGTCGTAGGGGCGATCACCGCCCTGCAGCCTGCCCGGCCATGAGCCGGGGCAGTTCTCGCCGCAGATCCGACGCGCAAGGGAGATTCCGGTTTGTCCGAGCAGAACTTTGACCTCGTCATCCTCGGAGGCGGCAGCGGCGGCTACGCGGCCGCGCTGCGCGCCGTGCAGCTGGGCCTCACGGTGGCCCTCGTCGAGAAGGACAAGCTCGGCGGCACGTGCCTCCACCGCGGGTGCATCCCGACCAAGGCGCTGCTCCACGCCGCCGAGGTCGCCGACAACTCCCGCGAGTCGTCGAAGTTCGGCGTCCGCTCGACGTTCGAGGGCATCGACGTGCCCGCCGTGACGAAGTACCGCGAGGGCATCGTCGCCAGCAAGTTCAAGGGCCTCCAGGGCCTCATCAAGGCGCGCGGCATCACCGTCGTCGAGGGCGAGGGCCGCCTCGTCGCCCCGAACGCGGTGCAGGTCGGCGACCAGCGCCTCGTCGGCAAGAACGTGGTGCTCGCCACCGGCTCCTACTCCCGCTCGCTCCCCGGCCTCGAGATCGGCGGCCGCGTGATCACGAGCGAGCAGGCGCTCGAGCTCGACTTCGTCCCGCAGAAGGTCGCGATCCTCGGCGGCGGCGTGATCGGCGTCGAGTTCGCGAGCGTGTGGAAGTCCTTCGGCTCCGACGTGACGATTATCGAGGCGCTCCCCCACCTCGTCCCCAACGAGGAGGAGTCGATCTCCAAGCAGCTCGAGCGCGCGTTCCGCAAGCGCGGCATCGACTACAAGCTCGGCGTCCGCTTCCAGGGCGTCACGCAGCACGACGACGGCGTCGTCATCACGCTCGAGAACGGCGACACCATCGAGGCCGAGCTCCTGCTCGTCGCGGTCGGACGCGGTCCCGTCACCGCCAACCTCGGCTACGAGGAGGCCGGCGTCACGATCGACCGCGGCTTCGTCATCACCGACGAGCGCCTCCGCACGAGCGCGCCCGGCGTGTACGCCGTCGGCGACATCGTCCCCGGCCTGCAGCTGGCCCACCGCGGCTTCCAGCAGGGCATCTTCGTCGCCGAGGAGATCGCGGGCCTGAACCCGATCGTCGTCGAGGACGTCAACATCCCCAAGGTGACCTACTGCGAGCCCGAGGTCGCCTCGATCGGCTACACCGAGGCGAAGGCCGCCGAGAAGTTCGGCGCCGACCAGGTCTCCTCCTACGAGTACAACCTCGCGGGCAACGGCAAGAGCCACATCCTCGAGACGAGCGGGTCGATCAAGGTCGTGCGCGTGAACGACGGCCCCGTCGTCGGCGTCCACATGATCGGCGCCCGCGTGGGCGAGCTCATCGGCGAGGCCCAGCTCGCCGTCAACTGGGAGGCGTACCCCGAGGACATCGCCCCGCTGGTGCACGCGCACCCGACGCAGAACGAGGCGCTCGGCGAGGCGTTCCTGAAGCTCGCGGGCAAGCCGCTCCACGCGCTCTGATCCCGGGCCGCCGAAACACGACTGCAATAAGCTAGAACGCGTCACACGCTGTGAAGGAGACAAGCGCATGAGCGAATCCGTCAGCCTCCCGGCACTCGGTGAGAGTGTCACGGAGGGCACGGTCACCCGCTGGCTGAAGAACGTGGGAGACCGTGTCGAGGTCGACGAGCCGCTGCTCGAGGTCTCGACCGACAAGGTCGACACCGAGATCCCGTCGCCCGTCGCGGGCGTCATCGAGGCGATCCTCGTCCAGGAGGACGAGACCGTCGAGGTGGGCACCGCCCTCGTCACGATCGGTGACGGCTCCGGCGCGGAGTCCGGTGAGGCGCAGCCCGCGGAGTCCGGTGAGGCGCAGCCCGCCGAGACCCCCCAGGCGGAGGCGCCGGCCGCCGAGGCGCAGCCCGCCGAGGCGCCCACCGCATCGCCCGTCGAGCAG
>NZ_LQGY01000023.1 GCF_001620055.1 Agromyces sp. NDB4Y10
GGGCGCGCGCGGAGCGCTGCCGGGCGCGATCGCCATCGCCGAGAGCCAGATCGCGGTCGCCCGCGCCGCCATGGAGCGCGCCCGCGCCTTCGCCGGCGCCGATGCCCGCACGCGCCTCGCGGAGGCCGAGCGCCAGCTCGGGATCGCCCGGCGCGAGGCCGATCCGGTCGAGGCGCTCGACGCCGCCCGGCGTGCGGCCGCCCGGGCGAGCGACGCCGAGGCGCTCGCGCACTACGCCGCCCTGCACCGCTGAGGTGCCGCCGCGGCATCCGTCGCGAGCGACTACTTCCCGCCCGAGATGCGGATGTCGGTCGCGGTGACGTACGACGCGTCATCCGACAGCAGGTAGGCGACCGCGCCCGCGATCTCGTGCGGCTCGCCCGGGCGGCCCATCGGGATGCCGCCCGCGCGCTCGTCGGGTGCGTTCGGCCGGCCGGCCGCCGCGTGGATCTCGGTGCGCGTCGTGCCCGGCGAAACGGTGTTCACGCGCACGCCCGAGCGGGCGAACTCCTTGCCGAGGCCGAGCGTCATCGTGTTCAGGGCGGCCTTGCTCGCCGCGTAGGGGATGTAGGTGTCGGGTGCGCCGTGCGTGGCTGCGCCCGACGAGATGTTCACGATCGACCCGCCCGCGCCCCCGCGCTCGGTCGACATGTGCGCGATCGCCGACCGGCACAGCGCCATCGGCGCGAGCACGTTGATGCGGAGCACCAGCTCGGCCTCCTCGATCGACCCGTCGAGGAACGGCCCGATGCGACCGGTGATCCCGGCGTTGTTGACCAGCCCGGTGACCCGGCCGAAGCGGCGGACGGCCTCGGGCACGAGCTCGGCGCACGCGTCGAGGTCGGCCTGGTCGAGTGGCAGCACCTCGACGCGCGCGCCCGCGGCGCGGCATCCGTCGGCCACGCGTTCGGCGTCGTCGCGGCGCTCGCGGTACGTGAGGACGAGGTCGTGGCCCTCGGCGGCCAGGCGCTCGGCGATCGCGGCGCCGATGCCGCGGCCGCCGCCGGTGATGATCGTGACGGGTCGGGCGTCGACATGCGAGGTCATGCACCCACCCTACGAGCGCCGCCGTCGCGTAGCCTGTCGCGGTGAGCGAGACGACCCCGGCCGCGCCCGCAGCGCAGGCGAAGTACCAGGTGCGGTTCGACCAGGGCCCCGACGCCGTGCACCGCATCGCCGACGGCGTGCACGTGGTCGTCTGGGTCGACCAGACGACGGATGCCGCAGCCGACTCGCCGGCCGACGCGCCGATCGTGCCGCGGGCGGTGCTCGACGCGGCCCCCGACCACGCCGCGGTACTCGCCGCGAACCTCCGCGATGCGGCGGCCGCCGCCGCGTGGATCCTCGCCGAGCAGGAGCGCCTGGGACGCCGGGCGTACCTCGCGATCGTCGCGGCGGGCCGAGCCGACGGCGGGTTCGCCGCCGACGACGTGCTCGCCGCCGGCGCCGTCATCGACGCGCTCATCGAGCTCGGCATCGACGACACGTCGCCCGAGGCCGCCGTGGCCTCCGCCGCGTACGCCGGGCTGCGCCGGGCCGTGGCGCACCTCGCGACCGCGTCGGCCGAGGGGCGCCACGCGATCGAGGAGGGCGTCGACCCGGCGTCGCTGCGACGCGAGGCCGCTCGCGATGCGTCGGCGAGCGTGCGCGTCGCCCGCGCGGGCGCGCCGGCCTAGGCCGCCGTCAGCTGCACCTTGCCCGACTTGCGGGCGCGGTGCGCGCGCACCTTCGCCCGGTTGCCGCACCGCTGCATGGAGCACCAGCGGCGGCTCGCCGCGCGCGAGGTGTCGAGGTAGACGATGCCGCAGTCGCCCGCGCACACGCGGACCCGGCCGTCGTTCGCCGCGCCGAAGCAGTCGACCGCGTCGCGCGCGATCGTCGAGAGCGCCTGGGCGACCGTCTGCACGGAGCGACCGGCCTGGCGCGAGCCGCCGTCGAGCGTCGGCGGGATGTCGGGCGTGGCCGCGTAGAGGTTCACGACGTCGACGTCGGCCGGGCGGAGCTGCTCGCCGCGCCCGGCCGCGAGGGCGAGGCGGGCGATCGCGTCGCGCAGCGCGACCGCGTCGAACAGGTCGCGCGACCGCGCGGTGCCGACGGCCATCGGGAACCGCTCTCGCATCCACGCGCTGAGGTCGTCGGGCGCGTGGAGGCGCTCGGGTGCGACGGCGACGGGCAGGCTGCCGGTGTAGGCGAAGTCGAGCGCGAACGAGCCGGAGTCGAACCACCACCGGCCGCTGTCGTCGGTGAACCACTGGCCGACTGGGATCGAGACGGTCGAGACTGGCACCGCACCAACCTACCCGTTCGGCCGGGCCCGTTGCTCCCCGAGGCGGTGACGGATGCCGCGCCGCGCATGCGTCGGCCGACGATCCGCTCCGCGCCCCGGGCTACTCGGCGGCGGCACTCGCCGCCGCGCGCCGCATCGCACCCGTGATCTCGCGGCGGCGCCACACGATGAGGTTGGCGCGGTCGAAGCCGCGTCGGCACAGCCCGCAGCTGAGCGGCCGGGACGGAGCCCGGTACCGGTAGTGCTCGTGGCCGGACGGGCAGTGGCCGACCCACGGGGCGAGCTCGTCGGCGACCGCGCCGTCGTGGGTGCGGCGCCCGACGTAGCCGAGGGAGGCGGCGGTGCGCGCCCACTTCGGACCGTGCCCGGCGCGCGGCCCGGCGATCGCGTGCGCGACCTCGTGGAGCAGGATCTGGTGGATCTCGTCGTCGTCGTACCGCGCGGCCAGGTAGCGGGAGACCGAGATGCGCTTCTCGGAGTAGTTGCACAGCCCGGCGCGCTTCTTCGCGTTGTCGAACTCGAACGACCACACGGACGGGTCGAGGTGCAGGGCGATGAGCGCCTCTGCCCAGACCCGAACGCGTCGGAGATCCGCCATGCGAACGACAATAGCGCCGACCTCCGCGATCGCCACCGATTTCGGCGGCGCCGCGTGCGGGGGCGTTCAGTCCGTATCGGACACCCGGATGCGCAGCAGCCGGTCGTCGCCCTCGCGCGGCGAGCCGCGTCCGTCGGTGTTGTTGGTGAGGGCCCAGAGCTCGCCGTCGGGTCCGGCGATGACGTCGCGGAACCGTCCGTACTCGCCGGCGTACGTGTCGACGACGTCGGTCGGCGACGTGATCGCGGGGGAGGCCCACCAGAGCCGTTCGCCCCGGAGCGCGGCGACCACGACCGTGTCGCCCACGACCGCGATGCCGCTCGGGCTGGCCTCGCCCGTGGGCCATTGGACGGCCGGGTCGGTGAACCGGGCCTCGTCGGCGCGGCCCTCGACCTCCGGCCAGCCGTAGTTCCCGCCCGGCACGATCCGGTTCAGCTCGTCCCACGTGTTCTGGCCGAACTCCGCCGCCCACATGCCGCCGGCGGCATCCCACGCGATGCCCTGGACGTTGCGGTGGCCGAACGACCAGACGAGCGAGTCGAACGGGTTGTCCGGCGCCGGCTCGCCCTCGGGCGTCATGCGGAGGATCTTGCCGCCGAGCGACTCGAGGTCCTGCGAGGAGTCCCGGTCGCCTGCGTCGCCCGTCGTGACGTACAGCAGGCCGTCCGGGCCGAACGCGAGCCGGCCGCCGTTGTGGTTGCCTGCCCGGGGGATGCCCGTGAGCACCGGCTCGGCCCGGCCGAGGCCGAGTTCGCCGGTGACGCCGGTGAGCGGCATCCGCACCACCCGGTTGTCGGAATCGGACGTGAAGTAGGCGTACAGCGATGCGGCGTCGTCGGCGTCGCCCGGCCGGTGCGCGAGGCCGAGCAGGCCGCCCTCGCCGCCGACCGCGACGCCCTCGACCACGCCCGCCTCGCGGAGCGTGCCGTCCTCGAGCACCTCGACGATGCGGCCCGAGTCGCGCTCGCTGACGAGCACGCCGCCGTCGGGCAGGCGCACCACCGACCACGGCGCCTCGAGCCCCTCCGCGATCACCTCGGGCGCGCCCGTCGGGGCCACCGCCGGCGGGCTGGTGGGCGCCGGTTCGGTGGGCGAGGGGACCGAGGTCGCCGAGGGCGAATTGACCACCGGCCCCGAGCCGGGGCCCGGCGCGCACCCCGCGAGCAGCACGACCGACGTCGCCGCCGCGAGAACCCGTGCGCGCATGCCACCTCCCCGGTCCAGTCTGCGCGACGCGACGGCAGAATGGGAGCATGGAGCGGGCCATCGACCTGAACGCCGACCTCGGCGAGGGGTACGGCGCGTGGCGCATGGGCGACGACGACGCGATGTTCGCCCTCGTCACGAGCGCCAACGTCGCCTGCGGATTCCACGCGGGCGACCCGCTGACGATGGCGCGGAGCGCCCGCCTCGCCGTCGAGCACGGCGTCGCCCTCGGAGCCCACCCCGGCTACCGCGACCGCGCCGGGTTCGGGCGGCGCGAGCTCGCGGTGACCCCCGAGGAGGCGGCCGCCGAGGTCGTCTACCAACTCGGGGCGCTCGCGGCGGTCGCGCGCACCGCCGGCACCGCGGTGCGGTACGTCAAGGCGCACGGCGCGCTCTACCACCGGCTCGACGCCGACCGGGCCGCCGCCGTCGCGGTCCTCGAGGCGCTCGCCGCGTTCGATCCGGCGATCGTGGTGCTGGGGCCGCCCGCGGGCGAACTCGAGCGCGCGGCGGGGGAGACCGGCATCCGCTACGCCCGCGAGGCGTTCATCGACCGCGGCTACCTCGCCGACGGCCGGCTCGTGCCGCGCACGCATCCCGGTGCGCTCGTGCACGATCCGTCCGCCGCCGTCGACCGCGCACTCGAGCTCGTCGAGACGGGCGGGGTCGCGGCCCACGACGGGAGCCGGGTCGAACTCGAGCCGGACTCGCTGTGCCTGCACGGCGACACCCCCGGGGCGGTCGGCCTGGCGCGCGCCGTCCGGGCCGCGCTCGACGCCGCGGGTCACGAGCTGCGTCCGTTCGCATGACCGGCCGGGTGCGCCTCCTGCCCTCCGGACCGGGGGCGCTGCTCGTCGAGGTGCCGTCGGCGGCCGACGTGATCGCGCTGCGCGAGGCGCTCGCCGCATCGGCTCCCGACGGAGTCGTGGAACTCGTGCCGGCGGCGCGCACCCTGCTCGTCGTCGTCGATCCCGCGAGCCTGCCCGTCGACACCGCGGCGAACTGGGTGCGCCGCGTCGCCGAGTCGCCCGACGACGCGCGGGCCGCGGCCGCCTCCGGCTCGCACGGACCGGCCGTGGTGGTCGAGGTGGACTACCGCGGCGACGACCTCGCCGACACCGCCGACCTCCTCGGACTCTCGCCCGAGGCGCTCGTGGGTCGGCACGTGGCGACCGAGTGGCGGGTCGCGTTCATCGGCTTCGCTCCGGGCTTCGCGTACCTCATGGCCGACGACTGGCCCTTCGACGTGCCGCGCCTCGACGTGGCCCGCACGCGCGTTCCGGCGGGTGCGGTGGGGCTCGCCGCGGGCTTCTCGGGCGCCTACCCCCGCGAGAGCCCGGGCGGCTGGCGCCTGGTGGGGCGAACGGATGCCACGCTGTGGGACCCGCGCGCCGACCCGCCGGCGCTCCTCGCACCCGGCCGCACCGTGCGATTCCGGGCGGTCGGACCGTGACCGCGCTCCGCGTCGAGGCGGCGGGGTCGGTGCTCGTCCAGGACCTGGGCAGGCCCGGGCTGGCGCACCTCGGCGTGGCCGGGTCGGGGGCTCTCGATCGCGGCGCGCTCGCGCTCGCGAACCGGCTCGTCGGCAACCCGGACGACGCGGCGGGGCTCGAGGTGGTGCTCGGCGGGTTCCGTGCGGTGCTCGACGCCGATGCGTGGGTCGCGGTGGCGGGCGCCTGGGGGCCGATGCACGTGGGCGGCCGGCCGGCGTGGCCGTACCGCGCGCATCGAGTCCGCGCGGGGGAGGTGCTCGAGCTGGGAACCGCCGAGCGGGGCCTCCGGTACCTGCTCGCGGTGCGAGGCGGCATCGACGAGCCGCCCGTGCTCGGCTCCCGGAGCCGCGACACGCTGGCCGGGCTGGGGCCCGAGCCCGTGCGCGCCGGGCGCGTGTTGCGCGTGGGCGCCGAGCCTGCGGCATCCGTGCCCCTGCTCGACGAGGACGCCGCCTACCCGCCGCCGGCGGGCCCCGTGACCCTGGGCCTGCTGCCCGGGCCGCGGGCCGACTGGGTGACGGACGTCGCGCTCGCCGCGCTCTACGAATCCCCGTGGCGGCTGTCGGCGTCGGCCGACCGGATCGGAGCGCGACTGGAGGGGCCCGCGCTCGCGCGCGCCGTCGTCGACGAGCTGCCGAGCGAGCCGACGGTCGCCGGCGGCATCCAGGTGACGGGGGCGGGCGTGCCGACGGTGCTGCTCGCCGACCGCCCGGTCACGGGCGGGTACCCGGTGGTCGCGATCGTGGAGCCCGCCTCGCTCGATCGGCTCGCCCAGGCGCGGCCGGGTCAGGAGCTGCGGTTCCGTCACGCGAGATGAGTCTGGAAATTGTTCGTCAACTCGGGCATAGTGACTGGAAGTAATTTCCGTCCCTACCCGGAGGATCGATGACGCCCTTCCGCACTCCCGAACCCGCCAAGCCCGCCGAGCCCGCCGTCGGCGTCGACCGGCGCGGCTTCCTCACGCTCGCCGTCGCGGGCGCGGCCGCCTCGGCCTTCACCGTCACCATCGGCACCATGGCCGCGCCGACCTCGACGGCGCACGCCGCCGAGGGCGCCGCCTTCGCCCCGCGCAAGCGCGAGCTCCGCGCGATGTGGATCTCGTCGGTCGTGAACATCGACTGGCCCTCGCGCACCGGCCTCTCCGCCGACCAGCAGCGCGCCGAGTTCCTGCGCTGGCTCGACGTCGCCGAGCAGTTCCGGCTCAACGCGGTCTTCGTGCAGGTGCGACCGACCGCCGACGCCTTCTGGCCGAGCCCGCTCGAGCCGTGGTCGCAGTACCTCACGGGCGTCCAGGGACAGGACCCCGGCTACGACCCGCTCGCCTTCATGATCGACGAGGCGCACGCGCGCAACCTCGAGTTCCACGCCTGGTACAACCCGTACCGCGTCTCGATGCAGGCCGACCCCGCCAAGCTCGTCCCCGAGCACCCGGCCAGGCAGCACCCCGAATGGGTCTGGGCCTACGGCGGCAAGCTCTACTTCGACCCGGGCCTGCCGGAGGCGCAGGAGCACATCCAGCGCGCCATCCTGCACTCGGTCGAGCACTACGACCTCGACGGCGTGCACTTCGACGACTACTTCTACCCGTACCCCGTGGCCGGGCAGACGATCCCGGATGCCGCGACCTTCGCCACCCACGGCGGCGGCTTCACCGACATCGCCGACTGGCGTCGCCACAACGTCGACGCGTTCGTGCGGACGATCTCCGAGCGCATCAAGCAGGCCAAGCCCTGGGTGAAGTTCGGGATCAGCCCCTTCGGCATCTGGCGCAACCGCGCCACCGACCCGGCGGGCTCGGAGACCGCGGGCTCGCAGTCGTACGACAACCAGTACGCCGACACCCGCCGATGGGTGCTCGAGGGCTGGCTCGACTACATCAACCCGCAGATCTACTGGCAGTTCGGGCTCGCCGTCGCCGACTACCTGAAGCTCGTGCCCTGGTGGGCCGACCTCGCGGCGGAGTCCGGCACGCACCTGTACATCGGCGAGGCGCTCTACAAGGTCACCTCGGGCGTCTTCACCGACCCCGCCGAGCTCGCGAACCACCTCGACTTCGATCGCGAGATCGACGCGGCCGGCACGCCCGTGCACGGCAACGTGTACTTCTCGGCCAACCACATCCCGGCCGACCCCAAGGGCTCGATGAGCCTCGTCCGCGAACGGCACTACGCGCACCCCGCGATCGTGCCCGCCATGGAGTGGCTGCCCGCGACGGCCGTGCGACCGCCCGTGCTCGCGAACGTCTCGCGCACCGACGGGGGCGTGCGCCTCGCGTGGAACGACGCCGCCCCGGGCTCCGTGCGCGCGACCTCCTTCGCGGTGTACCGCGTGGCGGGCGACGGTCCGGTCGACGTCGAGGACGCGACCGCGCTCGTCGCCACCCTGCGCGCGGTCGACGGGGTGCGCCAGACGTGGACGGACGCCGCGGCCGAGCCGGGGCGCACCTACTCGTACGCGGTCACCGCGCTCGACCGGGTGTGGAACGAGTCGGCACCGAGCGCCGTGCGCACCGTGCGCTGAGACCGCGGCCCGGGGTCGGATCGGGGGACGTCGATCGACCGGGCCGCTGCGGCGGACGAGGGGACTCGAGCCCCCTCGTCCGCCCGGGCGGGGCGGCCGCTGGGGGCCGCCCCGCTCTACCGCTTCGAGACGAAGACCGAGCGGGACGGCGGCGGGGACGGGATCGCCGTGGCATCCGTCACCACCGGCGCGCCCGCGATGAAGCGCGTGAGCTCCTCGCCCTCGACGAGCTTCGCAGGGGCCGGGTCGCTCGCGAGGCGACGGGGCAACGCGTCGAACGGCAGCGGGTCGGCCGAGGCGTACATGACGACGTTGCCGAAGCGCCGGCCCTTCAGCATGCCGGTGTCGGCGGCGATCGCGACGTGCTCGTGGACGTGGGCCAGGGTCGCCGCCTGGGACCGGGCGAACGCGAGCCCGGCGCCGTCGGCGACGTTCACGACCACGATGCCGCCCGGGGCGAGCCGCGGGGCGATGAGCGAGTGGAACTCGGCGCTCGTCACGTGCGCGGGCGTCCGCGCGCCCGAGAAGATGTCGACCACGACGACGTCGACCGTGCCGGTGAGTCCCGCGGGCAGCTTCGCGAGCACCTCGCGCGCATCGCCGTGCCGAACGCGCAGCTGCGCCCCGCGCGGCAGCGGCAGCCGCTCGCGCACGAGGTCGACGAGGTCGGACTCGAGCTCGATGACCTGCTGGCGCGAACCGGGGCGCGTCGCGATGACGTACCGCGGCAGGGTGAACGCCCCGCCGCCCAGGTGCACGGCCGTGATGGGCTCGCCCGCCGGGCGCACGAGGTCGATCGCGTGGCCGATCCGCCGCACGTACTCGAACCCGAGCCACTCGGGGTCCTCGAGGTCGACGTGCGACTGCGGGGTGCCGTCGACGTAGAGCGTCCACGCGCCGGGGCGCGTGCGCGACTCCTCGAGGCGCGCGACGTGGCCGCTCACGGCGAGGCGTCGTTCCAGTTCCGGCACGGATGCCACGCTACCGCCGCTCGCTCAGCACGCGCCCCACAGCACGACGTCGAGGCGCGCCCCCTCGAGCAGCTCGGCCGGGAACGGACCGGCGTCGCGGAGCCGCTCCCGGACCCGCTCGGGCATGGACGGGCCCGCGACGAGCACCGCGTTCCCCTCCTCGGCGCCGGACAGCACCGCCGGATCGCCCGCGACGAGCAGCGCGGCGGCGGGGTCGGCCCGGGCGAGGGCCCGCGCCTGCGCGGCCAGGCGCGTCCCGCCCGCGGCGTCGGCGACGTTCACGACGAGCACGCCACCGGGTGCGAGCCGCTCGAGGCACGCCCCGAGGAACTCCGGACCGTCGACGAAGGCGGGCGCGTCCAGCCTCGTGTAGAGGTCGACGATGACGAGGTCGAAGCGGGCGCCGTCGGCGGCGAGCCGTGCGACGGCGTCGCGCGCGTCGGCGACGACCACGTCGATGCGCGCCTGCCCGGGCAGCGGCATCCGCTCGGCGACGAGCTCGACGACGCGCGGGTCGGCCTCGACGACGACCTGCGTCGAATCGGGTCGCGTCGCCTCGACGTACCGGGCGAGGCTCATCGCGCCGCCACCGAGGTGGAGCACCGCGATGGGCGCCCCCGGGTCGGCGATCGCGTCGACGACGTGGCCGATGCGTCGCACGTACTCGAAGAAGAGGCGCGTCGGGTCGGCCGCGTCGACGTGCGACTGCGCGGCCCCGTCGACGAGCAGGGTCAGCCCGGTCGGCGAGAACACGTCGCGTTCGAACTCGATGCGGGATGCCACGCCTGCATCGTGGCACGGCCCGCCGGTCAGGTCGAGGCCCCGAGTCGGCCGAGCGGGGCGCGCATCGCGCGCGCGGCCTCGTCGGGGCTCACCGTGCCCTGGAGGCGCAACCACTCGATCGCACGCCGACGGTCGTCGAGGAGTCGCGTGCGCTCCGCCTCGGGGAGCGCCGCGATCGCCTCGTCGAGGGCGCGGTCGCGGTCGAGACGGTCGCCGGGGGATGCGGCATCACGCGGCCGCGGCGGGGCGGTCCGGTGGGGGAGCACACGGGCGAGGACGACGTTCGCCAGGCCCAGCGCGGCGACGGCCGCCGCGAGGCCGACCCACGCGGTCCAGGCGGGCACGTCCTGGCGAGCGCCCACGAGCGCCGTGCCGATCCCGATGAGGACGGCGAGCACGGCGGTGCCGCCCCCGATGCCCGCGGCATCCGGTCGCCCGCGCAGGGCGCGGACCAGGAGCCCGAGCTGGAGCACCGCCGCGACGAGGAGCGAGACGCCCGCGACGGGGACGGCAACGGCGCCGTCGACGTCGCGCACGCCGAACGCGTCGCCCGACAGCGTCGCGAGCCCCCAGATCGGCGCCCAGACGATCGCGAGCAGGACGACCCCGCCGAGGACGATGCCGACGCCGAGCATCGCGCGGAACCCGGGTCGCGAAGCGCGCACGCCGGCTGCCGCAGGCCCCATCAGGCGGAGCACGGCCGGGTGCTCGCGCAGCACGTGCGCCTCGAGCTCCGACCACGGCACGCGCGCCCCGCGCGGGAGCGTGCGCGCCCACTCGGCCGCGGTGGGGATCTGCCGCGGGGCGCGCCTCACCGGCCGGCCCCGCCGGGCGCCGCGGCGTCGACGACGGATGCCGCCCGGGCGGCCGGGTCGGGCCACGCCTCCCCGGCGCGGAAGCCGACCCTT
>NZ_LQGY01000024.1 GCF_001620055.1 Agromyces sp. NDB4Y10
CTCGGGCGCTGCGGGGGGCTTCGGACCGGGCTTGGGGCCCGGCTTCGCCGACGAGGCCTTGGGCGCCTCGGCGGGCTTGCTCGCGCCGCCGACCGCCTCGAGGGCGGCCCGCAGGCGACGGGCGACGGGGGGTTCGATCGAGGACGACGGGCCCTTGACGTATTCGCCCATCTCCTTCAGCTTCTCGAGCGCGACCTTGCTGTCGACGCCGAGTTCGCTGGCGATCTCGTGTACGCGTGGTTTGGCAGCCACTTCTCTCCTGTTCCGGGTCCACCCCGAAACAGGGGGACCATCAATGACGGACGGGTCTCATTTCGAGCCGCTCATGAGTTGTCCATTAGCCGTTCAGCCTGTTCTCCAGATCGGATGTGTCCAGCTCGCCGGTCACGCGGAGCGCGCGCCCGAAGGCGCGGCGTCGCTGGGCGAGTCGGAGGCACTCGAGCGTCGGATGGAGCCACGCACCCCGCCCGGGGAGCACCGCCGACGTATCGGCGAGGACTCGGGATTGCTGGGCGACGACCCTCAGAAGTGAGGACCGCGGAGCGCGCGAACGGCATCCGATGCACGTTCTGACGGGATCCATCCTACACCTCCGGCCTGTGCGTCTCCGGACAACGCCCGGAGCGCGGCCGAGTCACGCCTGGTCGAGGACCGAGTCCGGCTGGATGTCGATCTTCGCGCCGGTCAGCTTGGCGGCCAGGCGGGCGTTCTGGCCCTCCTTGCCGATCGCGAGCGACAGCTGGTAGTCGGGCACGAGCGCGCGCACGGCACGCGTGCCCTCGTCGATCACGAAGGCGCTCGTGACCTTGGCCGGCGACAGCGCCGACGCGACGAACGTCGCCAGGTCCTCGTTCCAGTCGACGATGTCGATCTTCTCGTTGCCGAGCTCGGCGGTGACCGCACGGACGCGCTGGCCGAGCTCGCCGATGCACGCGCCCTTGGCGTTCACGCCGGGCTGGTTCGCGCGGACGGCGATCTTGGTGCGGTGTCCGGCCTCGCGGGCGAGGGAGACGATCTCGACGACGCCCGAGGCGATCTCGGGGACCTCGAGCGCGAAGAGCTTGCGCACGAGTGCGGGGTGCGTGCGCGAGACCGTGATCGACGGCCCCTTGGCGCCCTTCGCGACGCTCGTGACGTACACGCGGATGCGCTGGCCGTGCGGGTACTCCTCGCCGGGCACCTGCTCCTCGGGGGGCAGGATCGCCTCGACGGTGCCGAGGTCGATGTGCACCATCCGCGGATTGGGGCCCTGCTGGATGACGCCCGCGACGATGTCGCCCTCGCGCCCGCGGAACTCACCGAGCACGGCGTCGTCGGCGAGGTCGCGAAGGCGCTGGTTGATGACCTGCTTCGCGGCGAACGCGGCGATGCGGCCGAAGTCGCTCGGCGAGTCCTCGGCCTCGCCGATGACGTTGCCCTCGTCGTCGAGCTCGGGCACGTAGATCGAGACGTGACCCGTCTTGCGGTCGAGGTGGGCGCGGGCGCCGCGCGGGTTGGCGTGCCCGTGCTGCGCGGGGTTGGTGTGCTTGAGGTAGGCCATCAGGATCGCCTGCTCGATGATCTGCACCAGTTCGTCGAACGGGATCTCCTTCTCGCGCTCCATCATGCGGAGCACGCTGAGGTCGATGTCCATTCCGGCCTCCTCTATTCAACTCTCGGGTCCGCTCCCCCACCGGGCGGAACACTCAAGCGTAGCGGATGCCGTGGACGACCTCATCCGCAGGACGGGAGATTCCGTGTGTACGGGTATTGACACCGAAACAGAGTTCAGCGTTAATGGGGACTGACATGAAATCCACTCGCGCGTACACCATGCGCGTCCGGGCCGACCGAGTGCAGCAGACCCGCGAGCGCATCCTCGACGCGGTCGTCTCACTCGCCGGAGACCGGCCGCTCGCCCGATGCACGCTGCCGGCGATCGCCGAGCGCGCGGGGGTCTCGGTGCAGACGGTCCTCCGCGCCTACGGCACGCGCGACGACCTGTTCGCCGCGGCCCGCGAGCGGGCCACCGCGCACGTCCTCGCCGAGCGGAGGATCGATCCCGACGACGTGCCCGCGACCGTCGCCGCCCTCGTCGACCACTACGAGGCCCGGGGCGACGGCGTCCTGCTGCTCGTGGGCCAGGAACGGTGGGAACCGCTGGCCGCCGAGATCACGGCGGGCGGGCGCCGACTGCACCGCGAATGGGTCGCACGCACGTTCGCGCACACCCTCGGCCGGCTGCCCGTCGACCGTCGTGAACGGGCGGTGGACCTGCTCGTGGCCGCCACCGACCTCTCGGTGTGGAAGCTGTGGCGGCGCGACGCCGGCCGCACTCGCGACGAGACGCTCGAGCGCATGCTCGCGCTCGTGGCATCCGTCACCCGCCGACTCGACCCGGACACCGCGCACTGAGGGAGATCGCCATGTCCGCCATCGCCATCGCCATCGTCACCGTCGACGCGGGCGGCAACGTCCCGCCGGCGCTCCGCATCGCCGACGAGCTCGCAGGCCGGGGCCATCGCGTCGAGGTGCTGGGCCACCGGCGCCAGGCCGCCTCGGTCGCACGCGCGGGGCACGGATTCCGCCCGCTCGCGTCGCTGGACTTCTGGGACTCCGGCGTGCGCCGCTCCGTGCCCGCCGCGATCGCCGAGACCACCCGGCTGGCCGCCGACCGGGCCCTCGAGGACGAGGTCCGCCGGGCGACCGCCGGTTCGGACGCCGCGATCGTGGACTGCCTCATGTCCTCGTCGGTGCGCGGCGCGGGAGCCGTCTCGGTCCCGACGGCCGTGCTCTTCCACACCTACCTGGAGTTCTGGCAGCGGTCGTACCGACGCGGCCCCGTCGGCGTCGCGGCCCGGCTGCGGGGCACCGACCCGCTGACCGCGTGGTCGCGCGCGGCAGGACGCATCGTGACCTCGGACGTTGCGCTCGACCCCGCGTCGGCGCGGCGGACGCCGCTCGCGCAGGCGTCGGAGTGGGTCGGCCCGATCGAGGCCGGCGCGGCGGTCGAACCGCAGCTCGCCGCTCCCCCGCTCGTGGTCGTGAGCCTCTCGACCACGTGGTTCCCCGGCCAGACGGAGGCCTACCAGCGCATCGCGAACGCGCTCGGCTCGCTGCCGGTCCGCGGCGTGCTCACGCTCGGGGGCCTGCCGCCGGACCGACCGCTGCGGGTGCCGCGGAACGTGCGCGTGCTCGAGCGAGTCGACCACGGCGAGCTGTTCCCGCGGGCGTCGCTCCTCATCGGGCACGGCGGTCACTCCACGACCTTCCGCGCCCTCGCGCACGGCCTGCCCGTGATCACCATGCCGATGCACCCCCTGCTCGACCAGCCCCTGATCGGCCGCTCCGTCCAACGCGTCGGGGCCGGGATCGTGCTCCCGAAATCGGCACCCTCCGAGCGGATCGCCCGAGTGGTGACGGCCATGCTCGCCGACGACGGGGCGCGGGCCGGGGCCGCCCGACTCGGCCGCAGACTGCGGGAGGCGGATGCCGCCGGGGCGGCCGCCGACGCCGTCGAGCGTTTGGCGCACGAGCGCCTCCGGCGCACGGCACCACCGCGCTGACCTCGGCCGCCCGGCACGCACCCGCCCGTGATGCGCGGGCGATCGGCCGCCCGACTGGCATGCTGGGCGCATGGATGCGCTGAACGACCTCGTGCTCGCCGCGGGCGACACCCTCTGGACCTGGATCGTGCTGCCCGTGGTGGCGATCCTCGGGATCTACTTCACGGTGCGCTCGGGCGTCGTGCAGTTCCGGCTCATCCCGGAGATGTTCCGCACGCTCACCGACAAGACGCCCCGCGACGAGACGGGCCGCCCGCAGTCCGTCTCGGCGTTCCAGGCCTTCACGATCTCGGCGGCGTCCCGCGTGGGCGTGGGCAACATCGCGGGCGTCGGCACGGCCATCGCGGTGGGCGGTGCCGGCGCGATCTTCTGGATGTGGCTCATGGCCTTCATCGGCGGGGCGTCGGCGTTCGTCGAGTCCTCCCTCGGCCAGCTGTTCAAGGTGCGCGACAAGGACGGCTTCCGCGGCGGCCCGGCGTACTACATCGAGCGCGGCCTCAAGGCGCGCTGGGCCGGCATCCTCTTCGCGGTCATCCTCATCCTCTGCTTCCCCTTCGCCTTCTCGTCGCTGCAGGCGAACACCATCAGCGCGAGCTTCACCTCGACGGTCGCGCCCGACGGGGCTGCGGGCTGGGTCGCCTGGGCCGTCGGGGCGGTCCTCGCGACGCTGACCGGACTCGTCGTCTTCGGCGGCGTGCGGCGCATCGCGCACGTGACGCAGGCCGTCGTGCCGCTCATGGCCCTCATCTACCTGCTCGTCGGACTCGTGATCGTCGCCATGAACATCACGCGCCTGCCCGAGGTGTTCGCGTCGATCTTCACGCAGGCCTTCGGCTACAACGAACTCCTCGGCGCCGCCCTCGGCACGATCATCATGACCGGCGTCAAGCGGGGCATGTTCTCGAACGAGGCCGGCCTCGGTTCGGCGCCGAACGCGGGCGCGAGCGCCGCGGTCACCCACCCGGTCAAGCAGGGCCTCGTGCAGACCCTCGGGGTCTACTTCGACACCTTCCTCGTGTGCTCCATCACGGCGTTCATCATCCTCGTCTCGAACCCCGACCTCGCGAACGCCGAGCGCGGCATCGGGCTCACGCAGGACGCGATGGTGGCGAACCTCGGCGGCTGGGCGAGCATCCTGCTCACGGTCGTCGTGTTCCTCCTCGCCTTCTCGTCGATCCTCGGCAACTACTACTACGGCGAGTCCAACATCGAGTTCATCACCACGCGGCCGTGGGTGCTCACGACGTACCGTTCGCTCGTCGTGGTGGCCATCTTCGTGGGCTCGATCGCGGGCAGCGACCTCATCTGGAACACCGCCGACGGCATCATGGGGCTGATGGCGCTCGTGAACCTCATCGCGATCGGCCTGCTGTCGGGCCTGGCGTTCCGGTTGATGCGCGACTACACCCACCAGCGACGGCAGGGCCGCGACCCGGTGTTCACGCGCGACCTCATGCCCGACGTCACGGGCATCGAGTGCTGGACCGACGAGCGCTCGGTCACCGGCCCCATCGACGTGGCGACCGCGCGCCGGCAGGCGACGAAGCACCGCGACCACCTGCACCACGAGGACTGAGCACGAGAGGCGACGGATGCCGCCGCGGCATCCGTCGCCCCCTGCTCGGCGTCAGCCGCGCCAGACCTGCACCACCGACGGACGCGGCGCAGCGGCCGCGCCCGGTGCCGTCGAGCCGTAGTCGGGGAACCGGGAGGTCGGCGCCGCGAACGTGCCGTCCTCGCCCGGGTGCTGCACAGCCACGAACACCATGCCCTCGTCGTCGCGGATGATCGGCCCGCACGTCTCGGCGTCGCGCGGCACCGAGAGGAACTGCTGCACGCGCCCCCGCTCGGGTCCCTCCAGCGGCACCTTGAACAGCCCGTCGTTCTTCCGGATCGTCGACGGCGCGCCATCGGTGGAGATCCAGAGGTTGCCCTCGCCGTCGAACGCGACGTTGTCGGGGCACGAGATGGGCGAGACGAGCTCCTTCGGGTAGCCGGCGAAGTAGGTCTGCGAGATGCCCGCGGGGTCGCCGCAGAGCAGCAGGATGCTCCACGAGAACCGGGTGCCGCCCTGCCCGTCGAGCTCGGTCAGCTCGATGACGTGGCCGTCGCGGTTCGCGGCGCGTGGGTTCGCCTCGTCGACCGCGTAGTCGAGCCCGCGACGCGTGTTGTTCGTGCAGGCCACGTACACCCGCCCGGTCGTCGGGTGCGGCTCGACGTCCTCGCAGCGGTCCATCTTCGTCGCCCCGACCCGGTCGGCGGCGAGGCGCGTGTGCACGAGCACCTCCTCGACGCTCATGCCGGGGACGGCGCTGCGCCCCTTCCGCGTCAGCGCGATCCACTCCCCCGTGCCGTCGAAGGCCCCGTCGGAGGGCAGGGCGCCCGTTCCGGTGATCTCGGAGGCCGGCGAGTCGCCCGAGAACCGGGCGACGAACAGGTCGCCCTCGGCGAGCAGTCGCAGGTTCTGCTTCCGGGCCGCGGCATCCGCTCGATTCGGGTTGTAGCGGTGCTTCGAGACGAACTTGTAGAGGTAGTCGCCGCGCTCGTCGTCGCCCATGTACGCGACCACGCGGCCGTCCTCGGCGATGCGGACGTTGGCGCCCTCGTGCTTGAAACGCCCCATCGCGGTGTGCTTCACGGGCGTGGACGTCGGGTCCTGCGGGTCGATCTCGACGATGTAGCCGAACCGGTTCGCCTCGTTCTCGTACCCCGGCGCGGTGCCGTCGAAGCGACGGTCCCACGTCTCCCACCCGGTGGAGGTCGGTGCCTGACGGAACCCGTATCGCGCCCGCGAGGGCGTGTCGGCCGGTGCGGAGAAGTAGCCGTTGAAGTTCTCCTCGCCCGAGAGCACCGTGCCCCACGGCGTCGTGCCGCCCGCGCAGTTGCCCAGCGTGCCGAGCACCGTCCGGCCCGACGGGTCGGCCGCCGTGCGCACGAGGTCGGAGCCCGCGGCCGGACCCGTGAGCGCGAACTCGCTGTCGACCGTGAGCCGGCGGTTCCGGCGACCCCCGACGACGATGCGCCAAGGCGCGCCGATCGCATCGCGCTCGACCTCGACGACGGCCATGCCCTGCGCCGCCTTGTAGATCTCGCTGCGCATGCGGAGCTCGGCCGGATCGCTCGACGGCGGGAACATGATCGCGGGATTCACGTACTCGTGGTTCGCGACGAGCACGCCCGTGAGCCCGCCCTCGTCGGCGATGACGTCGATGTAGTCGACGTTGTAGCCGAACTGGCGCGCCTGCGCGGCCGGGGTCTGGTTCGCGAGGTCGAAGCCGGGTGCGTCCGGGAAGATCGGGTCGCCCCACCGCACGAGCGCCGACCACCGGTATCCGGCGGGCACGGTGAACTCGTCGACGGTCGACGCGACGGGGGCGATCGGCTCGAAGGGCAGTCCGGATGCCGCGACGGCACCCCTGCCCGGGGCCGCCTGCGCCGGCGCCGCGCCGAACGCGTCGCCCACGGCGATCGCGACCGCCCCGGCCGCCCCCATGCCGAGCAGGGCGCGCCGCGACAGCGCGGCCGAGGCGAGCGAGCGGAACTCGGGGTTCGCGGACGTGTTGCACTCGGGGCCGAGGCACGCGTCGGCGCACTTCAGTCGGCACGTCACGGGCGATCGCTTGCCGCGTGCGTGGTCCACGACGGACAGTCGGAGGTCGGGCAGGGCCATGGCAGCTCCTCGTTCAGGCGCGCAGGTCGGGCGCGGTTCGGGTCGCGGGGACGCGCCGAGCCTCGCGGGGCGCGGTGACGGTCCGGCGTCCGCACGTCGACGCCGGGGTGAACGCCGCCCGACCGGCGCGGGAACGGCGGACCGGCGACCGCTCGCCCTAGCACTGCGCGAACCGCGCGGGCAAGCACTCGGCGGCCACTGCCGTTCGAGGGCCTCCCCTCACTACGCTGAGCGCATGAGCTCGGCTACCGGCAAGTCGGCCGCCAACGCGGCGCAGAACTCCCGCATCCTCAAGTCCCTCGCCCGCATCGGATACGTGGTCCTCGGGATCGTCCACATCGTCATCGGGACGATCGCCATCTCGGTCGCGCAGGGCGCCGGCGGGGAGGCCGACCAGGGCGGGGCCATGCAGCAGGTCGCCAGCTGGCCGTTCGGGCTCGTGCTGCTGTGGCTCATCGCGCTCGGCCTGTTCGCGCTCGGGCTCTGGCAGGTGGCCGAGGCCTTCCTCGTGCGCGACCCCGATTCGAAGAAGAAGTGGGGCTACCGGGTCAAGTACGTCGGCACGGCGATCGCCTACGTCACGATCGGCGTCACCGCCCTCGTCTACGCGCTCGGCGGGCGGTCGGACGGCGACCAGTCCACCCAGACGCTCAGCGCGCAGCTGCTCGCCACGCCGGGCGGCGTGTTCCTCCTGGTGCTCGTGGGCCTCGTCGTCGCGGGCGTCGGCGTCGCCTTCGTCTACCGCGGTGCGACGCGCAAGTTCGAGGAGCACCTGGAGCTGCCGGGCAGCGGCGCCGCCCGGCGCGGCATCCTCGTCTTCGGCACCGTCGGGTACATCGCCAAGGGCATCGCGGTCGGCATCGTCGGCGTGCTGTTCGTCGTCGCGGCCGTCACCGCGGACGCAGAGGCCGCGGGAGGTCTGGATGCGGCGCTGAAGAGCCTGTCCGACCTGCCGTTCGGCGTGGTCATCCTCTGGCTCGTCGGGGCCGGGCTCGTGGTCTACGGCATCTTCTGCTTCGCCCGGGCCCGCTACGCCAAGATGTGAGGCGCACCGACCACGATGCGCGAACGCCCCCGGCCCGTGAGGGCTCGGGGGCGTTCGCGTTCGCGGAGCGCGGTGCGGGTCAGGACCCGAGGGCCGCGACCACGCCGTCGATCGGCACGCTCGTGCGTTCCCCGGTCGCCCGGTCCCACACCTCGACGACGCCGTCGGCGACCCCGCGGCCGGCGATGACGATCTTCGGAACGCCGATGAGCTCGGCGTCGGCGAACTTCACGCCCGGCGAGAGCTTCGGACGGTCGTCGAAGAGGACCTCGAACCGGGCCGCCTCGAGGTCGGCGACGATGCGCTCGGCCGCCTCGAACGCCGCGGCGTCCTTGCCGGTCGCGAGCACGTGCACGTCGAAGGGGGCGACGGCGGCGGGCCAGATGAGGCCCTTGTCGTCGTTGTGCAGCTCGGCGATGATCGCCAGGATGCGGGTCACGCCGATCCCGTACGAGCCCATGGTCACGGTGGCGAGCTTGCCGTTCTCGTCGAGCACCTTGAGGCCGAGCGCGTCGGCGTACTTGCGGCCCAGCTGGAACACGTGGCCGATCTCCATGCCGCGGGCGAGCTCCACCGGTCCCGAGCCGTCGGGGGCCGGGTCGCCGGCGCGCACGTTCGCCGCCTCGACGGTGCCGTCGGCGACGAAGTCGCGTCCCGCGACGAGGCCGAACACGTGCTTCTCGTCGAGGTTGGCCCCGGTGATCCACTCGGTGCCGTCGACGACGCGCGGGTCGACGAGGTAGCGGATGCCGGTGACGGACTCGGCCCCGAGCACGGCTCCGTCGGGCGACCACGGCCCGATGTAGCCCTTGACCAGCCCGGGATTGCGCGCGAAGTCCTCCTCGGTCGCGGCCTCGACCTCGGCCGGCGCGAAGGCCACCTCGACGCGCTTGGCGTCGACCTCGCGGTCGCCCGGGATGCCGACGACGACGAGCTCGCGCGTGCCATCCGGGTGGGTGAGGGCGAGCACCACGTTCTTCAGCGTGTCGGCCGCCGTCCACGGGCGCCCGTCGGGGCGCGGGTAGCGGTCGTTGGCGAGGTCGACGAGCGTCTGGATCGTCGGCGTGTTCGGCGAGTCGAGGATCACCGCGGGCGGCAGGTCGTCGAACGGGATCGGCTCGGGCGCGACGGTCGTGAACGCCTCGACGTTGGCGGCGTAGCCGCCGGCCGAGCGGACGAAGGTGTCCTCGCCGACGGGAGTGGGGTGGAGGAACTCCTCGCTCTTGGACCCGCCCATGGCGCCGGCGTCGGCCTGCACGATCACGTAGTCGAGGCCGAGGCGCTGGAAGATGCGCTCGTAGGCGTCGCGCTGCGCCTGGTACGACGCGTCGAGGCCCGCATCGCTCACGTCGAACGAGTACGCGTCCTTCATCGTGAACTCACGGCCCCGGAGGAGGCCCGCGCGCGGACGCGCCTCGTCGCGGTACTTGTCCTGGATCTGGTAGATCGTGAGCGGCAGTTCCTTGTACGAGGAGTAGAGGTCCTTCACGAGCAGCGTGAAGACCTCCTCGTGCGTGGGCGCCAGGAGGTAGTCGGCGTCCTTGCGGTCCTTCAACCGGAACAGCGCGTCGCCGTACTCGGTCCACCGGCCGGTCTGCTCGTACGGCTCACGCGGGAGCAGCGCCGGGAAGTGCACCTCGTGCGCGCCCGCCCGCTCCATCTCCTCGCGGATGACGCGCTCGATCTTCGCCTTCACCCGCAGGCCGAGCGGCAGCCAGGCGAACACGCCGGGCGCCTGCCGGCGGATGTAGCCGGCGCGGACGAGCAGCTTATGGCTCGTGACCTCCGCGTCGGCGGGGTCTTCGCGGAGCGTGCGGAGGAAGAAGTTCGTCAGGCGTGTGGGCACCCGGGAATTCTACCGACGGCGGATGCCGCGCCCGGACCGATCAGGACGTGACGACCTGCGGGGTGCCGACGGGCGCGTCGGCGCCCATCTCGTCGGCGATGCGGTTCGCCTCGGCGATGAGGGTCTGGACGATCTCGGACTCGGGGACGGTCTTGATGACCTCGCCCTTGACGAAGATCTGGCCCTTGCCGTTGCCGGATGCGACGCCGAGGTCGGCTTCGCGGGCCTCGCCCGGGCCGTTGACGACGCAGCCCATGACCGCGACGCGCAGCGGCACGCTCATGCCCTCGAGGCCGTCGGTCACGTCGTTGGCGAGCTTGTACACGTCGACCTGGGCGCGGCCGCACGACGGGCACGACACGATCTCGAGCTTGCGCTCGCGGAGGTTCAGGGACTGCAGGATCTGCAGGCCGACCTTCACCTCCTCGACGGGCGGCGCCGACAGGGACACGCGGATGGTGTCGCCGATGCCCTCGCCGAGCAGGATCCCGAACGCGGTCGCCGACTTGATGGTGCCCTGGAACGCCGGGCCGGCCTCGGTCACGCCGAGGTGCAGCGGCCAGTCGCCCCGCTCCGCCAGCATCCGGTACGCCTTCACCATGACGATCGGGTCGTTGTGCTTGACCGAGATCTTGAAGTCGTGGAAGTCGTGCTCCTCGAACAGACTCGCCTCCCACACGGCCGACTCGACGAGCGCCTCGGCGGTCGCCTTGCCGTACTTCTGCAGCAGGCGCGGGTCGAGCGAGCCGGCGTTCACGCCGATGCGGATCGAGACGCCCGCCTCCTTGGCGCGCCGAGCGATCTCGCCGACCTGGTCGTCGAACTTGCGGATGTTGCCCGGGTTCACGCGCACCGCGGCGCAGCCGGCGTCGATGGCGGCGTACACGTAGTTCGGCTGGAAGTGGATGTCGGCGATGACCGGGATCTGGCTCTTCTTCGCGATGATCGGGAGCGCCTCGGCGTCGTCGCGGCTCGGCACGGCGACGCGGACGATGTCGCAGCCGGAGGCGGTGAGCTCGGCGATCTGCTGGAGGGTCGCATTGATGTTCGGCGTCGGCGTGGTGGTCATCGACTGCACGCTCACGGGCGCGTCACCGCCGACGAGCACCTTGCCCACCTTGATCTGGCGCGACTTGCGTCGGGGGGCCAGGACTTCGGGGACCTTCGGCATTCCGATATTCACAGCAGGCACGGTGTCAGTTTAGGGCGGCCCCGCTGGGCGGCACCTCAATCGAACGGATGCTTCGCGGCCGGCGTCCTACCGCCCGGAATCCTCCCCGTCGCCGTCGCCGCGCGCCTCGGCGCGCTGCTTCGCCGCGGTGTTCGCCTCGCGGAGGCGACGGCCGATGCGGACGTCCTCCTTGCGCTTCTCCTCCGCCTTGTCCATCTTCCGGGTGTCCCGCGGCGGGAGCTGGATCCGCTCCTCGGCGGGGATCCCCGCCTGCAGTTCGCGTCCGCGCTCGAGCTCGGCGTCGAACTCCGCGCCGAACAGGAGGGCGTTGTTCGCGATCCAGAGCCACAGCAGGAACACGATGGCGCCCGCGAGCGACCCGTAGGTGCGGTCGTAGTTCGAGAAGTTGGCGACGTAGAGCGCGAAGCCCGCGGACGCGATGACCAGCACGATGATCGCCAGCAGCGCGCCGAGGCTGATCCAGCGGAACTTCGGCTGCTTGGCGTTGGGGGTCGCGTGGTAGAGCAGCGCGACGATGACGACGACGATGACCGCGAGCAACGGCCACTTCGCGATCTCCCAGACGATCCGGACGGACTCGCCCAGCCCGAGCGCCGACCCGATGGCCTCGGTCACGGGTCCGGAGACGACGAGGATCACGGCGACCACGGCCACCAGCACGACGGCCGCGACGGTCACGCCGAGCTGGATCGGGCGGAGCTTCCAGAACGGCCGCCCCTCCTCGATCTCGTAGATGCGGTTCATGGCGCGGCCGAACGCGCCCACGTAGCCGGACGCGGACCACAGCGCGATCACGAGACCCGTGACGAAGCCGAGTCCGGCCGCCGGCGAGTCGGCGAAGTTCCGCAGCGGTTCGCTGAGCACCTGGAGCACCTCGGGCGGCGCCACGCCCTCGAGCACCCGCAGCAGCTCGTCGATCGCGCTGCCGCCCTGGCCGACGAGCGCGAGCAGCGACGTGAGCGCCAGCAGCCCCGGGAACAGCGCGAGCACACCGTAGTACGTGAGCGCGGCAGCACTGTCCTGGCACTGGTCGTCGACGAACTCCCGGAACGTCTTCCGGATCACGTACTTCCACGACCGCTTCGAGACCTCGGGCGGGGAGTCGGGCTTCCGCGCGTCCTCGGGGTCGGGAGCGATGCGATCGTCGTGGACGGCTTGTGCGTCGGTCATCCCACCATCGTGCGCACCGCACCTCGGCGCCCGCGAGGGACTGGCGGACACGGCACGGGGCATCTATCCTGCGCGCGGACGGCCCCGCCGATTCACTCGCAGACGTCGGTGTAGACGGGCGCGCGGACGACGACGACCGTGGAGCTGCCGTCGACCTCGACGCCCTGCGTGCCGACCGTCTCGGCCATCGCCGAGTTGCAGGCCGACCTCTCGAGGCCGGCCGGGACGGGATCGCCGACCCGGATGCCGTCGATCGCGAGGAGGTCGATTCCGCCCGCCGACGCGGACTCGAGCCGGACGCCCCAGGTCGGCGCATCGGGGACGTCGGCCACCATACCGGCGGGGAACTCCTCGATGGCGAGGCCGTCCCAGCGGTGCAGCGTGCCCATGCCCTCGGTGTACCGGGACTCGTAGGTCTCGACGACGGGGTCCCCGAGCAGCTCGGTGAGCCGGGCGAGCGCGGCGTCGACCGGGTCGGCGTAGGCATCCCGCGTGTCCCGCACCGGTGCGCCGGAGGCGTCGAGGTACTCGACCGCGTCCGCGCGGACGAGGATGGCGGCGACCTCCCCGCCGTCGGCGTCGGGCGTCGGCGTCTCGGTGACCGGCGTCTCGGCCGGCGTCGGCGTCGGCGTGGTGGCGGGGGCTGTTGCGGGCTCGGCCGTGCACCCGACGAGCGCGAGGCCCGCGATCAGCACGAGGGTGGCCAGAGCGGTGCGGCGCGCGGGTCGGGTCAACGGAGCTCCTGTTCGGAAGGGCGGTGGGGAACCGTCGACGCCAGCATGGCAGCGGGGGTGCGCCGGCCGGCGCACCCCCGCGTCACGGATCGGTATCGCTTCCCCGCTTCACGCGAGCGCGGCCACCGCGGACGTGTCGAGCGGCGGCTGGGTCTTCTCGACGACCTCGTCGACGGTCACGCCGGGCGCGAGCTCGACGAGTTTGAGCCCGTCGGGCGTCACGTCGATCACGGCGAGGTCGGTGATGATGCGGTCGACGACGCCCCTGCCGGTGAGCGGCAGCGAGCAGGAGTCGACGATCTTCGGCGAGCCGTCCTTCGCGACGTGCTCCATGAGTACGATGCGGCGTCGTGCACCGTGCACGAGGTCCATCGCGCCGCCCGGGCCCTTGACCATCTTCCCCGGGATCATCCAGTTGGCGAGGTCGCCGTCCTTCGACACCTGCATCGCGCCGAGGATCGCCGCGTCGACCTTGCCGCCGCGGATCATGCCGAAGCTCGTGGCCGAGTCGAAGTAGGCCGCGCCGGGCAGCACGGTGACGGTCTCCTTGCCGGCGTTGATCAGATCGGGGTCGACCTGGTCCTCGGTCGGGTACGGACCGACGCCGAGGATGCCGTTCTCGGATTGCAGCACCACGGTGACGCCGTCGGGCACGTAGTTCGGCACGAGCGTGGGCAGGCCGATGCCGAGGTTGACGTACGAGCCGTCGCCGAGCTCCTTCGCCGCACGCGCGGCCATCTCGAGGCGGGTGAGCGCCATGGTCAGTTCCCCTCTCGCACGGTGCGGCGTTCGATGCGCTTCTCGATGTCGGCGCCGACCTCGACGACGCGGTCGACGAAGATGCCCGGCAGGTGCACGGCGTCGGGGTCGATCTCGCCGGGCTCGACGAGTTCCTCGACCTGGGCGATGCAGATCCGGCCGGCCATCGCGGCCAGCGGCGAGAAGTTCCGCGCCGACTTGTCGAACACGAGGTTGCCGTGCCGGTCGCCCTTCAGCGCGTGCACGAGCGCGAAGTCGGTGGTGATGGCCTCCTCGAGCACGAACTCGTGCTCCTCGCCGCGCACCGTGAACGTCTGCACGGGCTTCGGCTTCGACGCGACCGCGATCGAACCGTCGGCCCCGTACTTCTGCGGGAGTCCGCCCTCGGCGACCTGCGTGCCGACGCCGGTCTGCGTGTAGAACGCGGCGATGCCCGCGCCGCCCGCGCGGAGCTTCTCGGCGAGCGTGCCCTGCGGGGTGAGTTCGAGCTCGAGTTCGCCCGAGAGGTACTGCCGCTCGAACTCCTTGTTCTCGCCGACGTACGACGAGGTCATCTTCCGGATGAGTCCGGCGCCGAGGAGCACGCCGAGACCCCAGTCGTCGACGCCGCAGTTGTTCGAGACGACCGACAGGTCGCCGACCTTCCGCTCGAGGAGGGCCTGGATCAGCACCATGGGGATGCCGCAGAGCCCGAACCCGCCGACGGCGAGCGACGCGCCGTGCGGGATGTCGGCGACGGCCTCCTCGGCCGATCCGACGGTCTTGTCCAGTGTCATCGTGTGACCTCCTTGTCAGCGATTCGCGACCGCGGGGCGCCGGCATCCGTTCTGCGAACGCCGCGACCCGATCGCGAGGGTACAGGGCCGCGGGCCGGTCGGGCAGCCGCCGCGGCTCACCGGGCGCTCCAACCGCCGTCCATCGTGTAGCTCGCGCCCGTGACCATGCGGGCGTCGTCGCTCGCGAGCCAGCGCACGAGGCTCGCCACCTCGCCGGGCTCGACGAGCTGCTTGATCGCCGATTCGGTGAGCATGACCCGCTCGACGACGTCCTCCTCGGGGATGCCGTGCACCGCCGCCTGGTCGGCGATCTGCCGCTCGACGAGCGGGGTCCGCACGTACCCCGGATTCACGCAGTTCGAGGTGACGCCGTGGCGTCCGGCCTCGAGCGCGGTCGCCTTCGACAGGCCCTCGAGGCCGTGCTTGGCCGACACGTACGCGGACTTGTACGGCGACGCGCGGAGCCCGTGCACGCTCGAGACGTTGACGATCCGCCCGAACCCCCGCTCGTACATGGCCGGCAGCGCGGCGCGGATGAGCAGGAACGGCGCCTCGAGCATGACCCGCAGGAGCAGCGAGAACCGCTCCGGCTCGAACTGCTCGATGGGGCGAACGTGCTGCAGCCCCGCGTTGTTCACGAGGATGTCGACGTCGAGGGAGAGGTCCGCGAGCGCGGCGGTGTCGCCGAGGTCGACGGTCCAGGCCTCGCCGCCGAGCCGCGTTGCGACGGCCGCCGCGGCCTCGCCGTCGAGGTCGGCGATGATGACGTGGGCGCCGGCATCGGCGAGGGTCTCGGCGCAGGCGAGCCCGATGCCGCTCGCCCCGCCGGTCACGAGCGCGCGCCGTCCGGTCAGTGAGGTCATGCGTCTTCCGTTCCTCGGGGCAACCGCCGCGGCAGCCGCCGCTCCAGTGCGACTTCCGCCACCGTACCGATGTGCGTCCACGCAGAGTCAAGGCGGAGATTCGCAGTACGGATGTGCAGTCCTGTGCATCGTCGATCGGGGGCCTCGGCGGCCGCACGGCGGCGGCGGCGACCCTCCGCGGGCATAGACTCGAAGCATCCCGAGACGAAGGAGTCCACCCGACATGAGCTTCCCCGACGTCGTCATCGTCGCCGGCGCCCGCACCCCGTTCGGCCGCATCGCCGGCAGCCTCGGCACCCGCACCGCCGTCGAACTCGGCACCGTCGCCATCCGCGGCGCCCTCGAGAAGGCCGGCGTCTCCCCCGACGACGTCGACGCCGTCATCATGGGCCAGGTGCTCCAGGCGGGGGCCGGGCAGAATCCCGCGAAGCAGTCAGCGGTCGCCGCGGGCATCCCGTGGCGCGTGCCCGCGATGACCATCAACAAGGTCTGCCTCTCCGGTCTCGTCGCGGTGACGGATGCCGCGCGCATGATCCGACTCGGCGAGGCCGACGTCGTCGTCGCCGGCGGCCAGGAGTCGATGACCAACGCGCCCCACGTGCTGCCCGGCTCCCGGAAGGGCCACCTCTACGGATCGATCGAACTGCTCGACACCACCGCGCACGACGGGCTGACCGATGCCTTCGACCACGAGTCGATGGGCTCCTCGACCGAGCGCTTCAACGAACGCTACGGACTCGGGCGCGCCGAACAGGACGAGATCGCCGCGGCCTCCCACGTGCGCGCGGGCCGCGCCCAGGCCGACGGCCTCTTCGACGACGAGATCGTGCCCGTCGAGATCCCGCAGCGCAAGGGCGACCCCGTGGTCGTCACGACCGACGAGGGCGTCCGCCCCGACTCCACGCCCGAGACGCTCGCCAGGCTCCGCCCGGCGTTCGCCGAGGGCGGCGCCATCACCGCCGGCAACTCCTCGCCCATCTCCGACGGCGCGGCGGCCGTGGTCG
This sequence comes from Agromyces sp. NDB4Y10, assembly GCF_001620055.1. Taxonomy (GTDB): domain Bacteria; phylum Actinomycetota; class Actinomycetes; order Actinomycetales; family Microbacteriaceae; genus Agromyces; species Agromyces indicus. The sequence goes on from NZ_LQGY01000024.1 coordinate 16,605, forward strand.
TCGCGAGCCGCGCGTGGGCCGAGGAGCGCGGCCTGCCCTGGCTCGCCGTCGTGGGGGCCTCCGGTCAGGTCGCCGGTCCCGACAACTCCCTGCACTCGCAGCCGTCCAACGCGATCGCCGCTGCGCTCGACCGTGCCGGATGGTCGGCCGGCGACCTCGACCTCGTCGAGATCAACGAGGCGTTCGCGGCGGTGTCGCTGCAGTCGATGAAGGACCTCTCGCTCGACCACGAGAAGGTCAACGTCCACGGCGGCGCGATCGCCCTGGGGCACCCCATCGGCGCGTCCGGGGCCCGCCTCGCGCTCCACGCGGCGCTCGAACTGGCCCGCCGCGGCGACGGCCGGGCCGCCGTGGCGCTCTGCGGAGGCGGCGGCCAGGGCGAGGCGCTGCTGCTGTCCCGCTAGGTCCGTTCCGACCGGGTGACGCGTCCGCGTCGTCGCTGAGGCATGATGTCAGCACGACGCGGGCGCGCGCCCGCCCCGAGAGGGGTCGTATGAGCGAGACCACCACCGACGACGCCGGGCACGCGGCATCCGTGCCGGCACGGCTCGATCACCGCATCCGTCGCATGACCGGGCGCGACCCGGACGAGCCGCACCGCTCGGCCACGCCGCTCGAGCTGTTCTTCGACCTGGTCTTCGTCGTCGCGTTCGCCCAGGCCGGAACCGAGACCGCCCACCTCCTCGAGCTCGGCCACGTCGTGCCCGCCGTGTTCGGGTTCGTGTTCGCAGTGTTCGCGATCTCGTGGGCGTGGATCAACTACGCGTGGCTCGCCTCGGCGTACGACAACGACGACGTCTTCTTCCGCGTCGCCACCATGGTCGTGATGATCGGCGTGATCCTGCTCGCGCTCGGCATTCCCGCCACCTTCGACTCGATCGACGCGGGCGGCGAACTCGAGAACACGGTGGTCGTCATCGGCTACGTGATCATGCGCGTGGCCGTGCTCGCGCTCTGGCTCCGGGCGGCCCGCCACGACCCGGCGCATCGGCGCACCGCGATCCGGTACGCGGTGCTCATCGCCATCGCGCAGGCCGGCTGGATCGCACTGCTCATCGTCGACCCGCCGCTCGAGGGCGCCATCGTCGCCTGGGTCCTGCTCGTCGCCTTCGAGATGGCCGGGCCGATCATCGCCGAGCACGCCGGCACCGGCACCCCGTGGCACGCGCACCACATCGCCGAGCGGTACGGCCTGCTCGTGATCATCACGCTCGGCGAGGTCGTCCTCGGCACCATCCTCGCCATCAGCGCCGTGGTGGAGGAACAGGGATGGGACCTCGAGGCGGTCCTCGTCACCGTGGGCGGCACGATGCTCGCGTTCGGCCTGTGGTGGGTGTACTTCATCATGCCGTCGGGCAGCGTGCTCGCACGCCACCGCGAACGCGGCTTCGTCTGGGGATACGGGCACATCGTGATCTTCGCCTCGATCGCGGCCACCGGGGCCGGGCTCCACGTCGCCGCCTACGTCATCGAGGGCGTGGCGCACATCGACGACACCGCCGCGCTGCTCACGGTCGTCGTCCCGGTGGCCGTGTTCTCGGTCGCGCTCTTCACGCTCTACAGCCTGCTGCTCCGGGAGTTCGACCCCTTCCACATCGGCCTGTTCGTCGCGAGCCTCGCCCCGCTCGCCGGCGCGGTCTGGGCCGTCGCCGCCGGGGCGAGCATGGGCACGGGCATCGTGCTCGCGGCGCTCTCGCCGGTGGTCGTCATCGTCGGCTACGAGACGGTCGGGCACCGCCACCAGGCGGACGCCCTCCGACGCTCGCTGGCCTGATCAGAGCACGCTGATGGGCTTGACGATGTCGGCGTAGATGAGCAGCGCGCTCATGCCGCCGAGCACGATCACCACCGCGAAGGTCAGCGGCATGAGGCGTGCGAGGTCGACGGGACCCGGATCGGGTCGCCGGCGCAGCTTGGCCCATCCGCGGCGGATCGCCTCCCACAGCGCGCCCGCGATGTGCCCGCCGTCGAGCGGCAGCAGCGGGATCAGGTTGAACACGAACAGCGCCACGTTGAGCGAGGCGAGCAGGCCCACGAGGAAGGCCGCGCGCGAGGCCACGGGCACCTCATCGAGGCTCGCGACCTCGCCGGCGACGCGGCCCACGCCGACGACGCTGATCGGGCCGTTCGCGTCGCGCTCCTCGGGTCCGAACGCGGCCTCGGCGACGTCCACCATGCGCTGGGGCAGGTTCAGGATGATGTTCGCCACGCCCGTGATGTTCTCGCCGACCGTGGGCAGGATCGCCGTCGCGGGTTGCCGCACCGTCTCCGACGCCGGCCCGATGCCGATGAAGCCGACCTCGACCGTGACCGGCTCCCCCGCGTCATCCGTCACGACCCGACCGCGCTCGTCGGTGACGTACCGTTCGCTGAGCAGCGGCGTGACCTCGAGGGTCACCTCCTCGCCGTCGCGCAGCACGACCACGTCGATGGGCTGACCGGGGTGGTCGCGGATGATCGCGGTCGACTCCGTCCACGAGGCGATGGCGGTGCCATCGACCGAGAGGAGCTCGTCGCCGGGCTGCAGGCCGGCTTCGGCGCCGGGCGCCTCGGGATCACCGGGTTCGCAGGTCTGCCGCTCGCTCGTGGCCGGGAGCGCGCACTCGGAGACCGAGCCGATGGTCGTGGACGGCTGTGCGACGCCGAACCCCATGAGCAGGATCGCGAACAGCACGATCGCGAGCAGGAGGTTCATCAGCGGGCCGCCGAACATCACGATGACGCGCTTCCACACCGGCAGCAGGTAGAACGCGCGGTGCTCGTCGCCCGGGGTGATCGACTCGGCGCTCGAGGCGCGCGCATCCTGCACCATGCCGCGGAGGAAGCTCGTACTCCCCTCGCCGGCCTGCTCGCCCTTGCCCGGCGGGAACATGCCGATCATCGCGATGTAGCCGCCGAGCGGGATCGCCTTGATGCCGTACTCGGTCTCGCCGCGCCGCTTCGACCAGATCGTCGGGCCGAAGCCGATCATGTACTGCGTCACCTTGACGCCGAAGAGCTTGGCGGGCACGAGGTGTCCGATCTCGTGCAGGCCGATGGAGACGGCGAGGCCGACGACGATGATCAGGACGCCGACGACGAAGGCGAGCACGGTTTCCACCCCGTCATCGTAGGGCCGGCGGCTCGGTGCGCGCTGTCCGTGCGCTGTGAGCGGATGCCTCGGGCGGGCACCGGTCGCGTGGTCGCGCCGACGACCCGCGACGGGACGCGATCAGCGCCGCGCGATGCGCAGGTCGGCCTGCCGTCGCGCGGTGCGCTCGGCCTCGGCGAGCGCGTCGACGCTGAGCTCGCCCGAGGACGCCTCGTGCGACTCGACCACGTCGCCGACGGTGTCGACGATGTCGGTGAAGCCGATGCGCCCGTCGTGGAAGGCCGCGACGGCCTGCTCGTTGGCGGCGTTGAAGACGGCCGGGTACTCGCCTCCCGCCCGGCCCACCTGCTTGGCGAGCCGCACGGCCGGGAACGCCGCCTCGTCGAGCGGCTCGAACGTCCACTGCTGCGCCGTGGTCCAGTCGAGCGGACGCCCGGCGGCCGCGACGCGGTGCGGCCAGTCGAGGCCGAGGGAGATCGGCAGCCGCATGTCGGGCGGCGACGCCTGCGCGATCGTCGAGCCGTCGATGAACTCGACCATCGAGTGCACGATCGACTGCGGGTGCACGACCACGTCGATGCGATCGTAGTCGACGTCGAAGAGCAGGTGCGCCTCGATGACCTCGAGGCCCTTGTTCACGAGCGTGGCCGAGTTGGTCGTCACGACGAGCCCCATGTCCCACGTGGGGTGCGCGAGCGCGTCGGCGGGCGTCACGTCGCCGAGCTCGTCCCGCGTCCTCCCGCGGAAGGGTCCACCCGACGCCGTGAGCACGAGCCGGCGCACCTCGTGGTCGGTGCCCGAGCGCAGCGCCTGCGCGATGGCGGAGTGCTCCGAGTCCACGGGCACGATCTGCCCGGGCGCGGCGAGCCGCGTCACCAGGTCGCCGCCGACGATGAGCGACTCCTTGTTCGCCAGGGCGAGCGTCATACCGCGCTCGAGGGTCGCGATCGTCGGGCCGAGGCCCACCGATCCGGTGATGCCGTTCAGCACGACGTCGGCGTCGACGCTGCGCACGAGCTGCACGGCCTCCTCGACGCCGACCGCGGTGTGCTCCACGCCGAACTCCTCGGCCTGGCGCTCGAGCTCGGCGCGGTTGGAGCCGACGGCGAGCCCCACCACGTCGAAGCGGTTGGGGTTCGCGCGGATGACGTCGAGCGCCTGCGTGCCGATGGAACCCGTGGACCCGAGGATGATGACGCTGCGCACGCGACCACTCTAGGCCGGGGGTGCGCTCAGTCGCGCGGCAGCACGGCGACGGATGCCGCGACCCGTCCCGGCACGGCGACGTCGTGCAACCGCACCCGATCCCACCGCGACCCGAACTCCGGCAGGGTGCGCGTGATCCGTCCGATCCCGTCGTCGTGCACCGGGTCGGAGACCGCGAGGAGCGCGGGTTCGATGACGCCCACGTGGCCGACCGCCCGGAGCAGCGCCGACTTCCGCGCCCACAGCTGCGCGCGGACGAGCGGGCGCGCCACGGGATCGAGGTCGGCGAGGCGCTCCCGTTCCTCCGGGTGCAGCGCGGCCTCGTCGACGAGCGGCGCCGACGCGATGGTCGCCGGTTCGAGGCCCACCCCGAGCGGATGCCGCGTGCCGACGGCCGCGACCACGACGCTGCCGGCGATCCCGGCATCGGCGTACCAGCGCCCGCCGGCCGCGGTCGTGGGGTAGACCACCGTCGGGCTGCCGTGCCGTGCGCCGCACTCCGCGCAGCCGTGGTCGAGTTCGATGTCGTCCGCGGGCACGTCGGCCGAGTCGGCCAGGTGGGCGCGGAGCACGGCCTCGACGGCGGGAGCCCGTCGACCGCCGACGACGACCACGGCGCTGGCGCCCGTGTCGCCCAGGGCGACGACGTCGTGCTCGGTGAGGTCCATGCGCCAATGATGGCGCACCTGCGGCATGCGTCCGAGCCCGCGGGATATTCCGCTGCGCGCATGGGCCGTGGCGTACCGTCGGACCGTGAGTGAGATCGAGGCCGACGCCGTTCCCGCCCCGCGGTCGAAGCCGGGCCCCGTCTACGGCATCGTCCGAGGCGTCCTCCGCCCGCTCGTCCGCCTCATCTACCGGCCGCGCATCACGGGCGCCGAGCTCGTGCCGAAGTCCGGACCGGTCATCCTCGCCTCCAACCACCTGTCCTTCGTCGACAGCGTGGTGATCCCGCTCGCCGCACCCCGCCCCGTGCAGTTCCTCGCCAAGTCGCACTACTTCACCGGCACGGGCGTGAAGGGCTGGCTGTCTCGCACCTTCTTCACGGCGATCGGCGCCGTGAGCGTCGAGCGCGGCGCGGGCGCGCAGGCGCAGGCGGCGCTCGACCAGGGGCGGCGGATCCTCGAGTCCGGCAGCGCGTTCGCGCTGTACCCGGAGGGCACGCGCTCGCTCGACGGGCGCCTCTACCGCGGCCGGACGGGGGTGGCCTGGCTGGCCCTGACCACGGGTGCCCGCGTGGTCCCGGTGGGACTCGTCGGCACGCAGGAGATCCAGCCCGTGGGTTCCCGGATGCCGCGCGTGCGGCCGGTGCAGGTGCACTTCGGCGCGCCGATCGACGTCAGCCGCCACGGCGCGGCGACCTCGGGTCGCGCACGCCGCGCCGCGACGGACGAGATCATGGCCGCCATCCACGCCCTGACCGGACAGGATCTCGCCGAGGCCTACAACGAGGCCCCGCCGCAGGGCACGCTCGCGCGCCTCGCCGACCGCGTCGCACCGCGCGAGCGGGTCTGATCGCGCGTTCAGCCTTCGGGAAGCGCCCTTCGCTAGGGTCGTGCCGATGAGGACGAGGGTGCGCACGTGGATCGCCGCGATCGCGGCATCCGTCGCCCTCGTGCTCGCCGGGTGCGCGCCGCAGCCCGGGTTCGACCGCGGCGACGAGCCGTCCGAGCGCCGCATCCCCTCGACCGACGCGTTCGACCCGGGCTTCATCGTGAGCGACGACGCGTTCTTCGACGGCCGGGCGATGGACGAGCGCGAGATCCAGGAGTTCCTCGAGGCGCGTGACTGCCGCCCCGTCGACGACGTGCCGTGCCTGGCCGACCACGTCGAACCGGTCGCGCCGGTGCCGGCCGTCGGGCCCCGCCACTGCGATGCCGTCGAGGGCGGCGACGCGGTGCCCGCGAGCCGGATCATCGCCGCGGTCGCGGAGGCCTGCGGCGTGAGCCCGCGCGTGCTGCTCGTGCTCCTGCAGAAGGAGCAGTCGCTGCTCACCCGTCCCAGCGTGTTCGGCTACGAGCGCGCGACCGGCTACGCGTGCCCCGACGACGCCGACTGCGATGCCCGCTACTTCGGCTTCTTCAACCAGGTCTACCGGGCGGGCTGGCAGTTCCGGCAGTACACCGCCGAGCCCGACCGGCAGTACCGGGTGGGTTCGGTCGAGGTCGGGTACCACCCGGATGCCGCGTGCGGGTCGAGCACCGTCCGCATCCGCAACCAGGCCACCGCGAACCTCTACAACTACACGCCGTACCAGCCGAACGAGGCGGTGCTCGCCGACCCGTCGGGCGGCGACGACTGCTCGGCGTACGGGAACCTCAACTTCTGGCGGCTCTGGCACCGCTGGTTCGGCGACCCGCAGGCCGAGCGGCTCCCGGCGTACTTCCCGCCCTGCTCGCGGCTGGTCGGCGGCTACACCTGCCCGCCGGCGGTGCCCCCGGTGCCGGACGCCGATCCGCGCGCGGCCGGCTGACCCGCCGGGTCAGTCGTCGACCCCGCGCACGACGGCGACGGGCTCGTGGCGGACCGGGAAGTTCACCGACGCGGCGATGAAGCACTTCTCGGACGCCTCGTGGTGCAGCGCGTCGGCGAGCTCGCGCATGGACGGATCCGCCACGGTGACGCGGGGGCGCAGCACGGCCTCGACGAGGCGCCCGCCGCCCCGACCGTCCTCCTGCATCGTCGCCGTCGCGGCATCCGAGTACCCGACGACGACCACGCCATGATTGGTCGCGACGTGGAGGTACGAGAGCATGTGGCACTGGCTGAGCGCCGCCAGCACGAGCTCCTCGGGGTTCCAGCGGTCGCGGTCGCCGTGGAACGCCCGGTCGCTCGAGCCGGCGATCTCGTGCAACTTGCCCTCGGCGCGCACCACGTGCTGCCGCCCGTAGGCGCGATACGACGCCGTGCCCTCGCCTCGGTCGCCCTGCCACTCGAGTTCGATCGCGTACCGGTGCTCGCCGAGCATGGGGCCTCCTCCCGGCAGCGGATGCCGCCTCGTCGTCGATTCTGCACGAGCCCGCCGACGGCCCGTCGGGTCCGCGGCGATAAGCTGGTCCGACCATGACTGACACCCAGATCCCCGTCGAGTCCCTCCCCGCCGAGTCGAGCGCGCAGGCCGCCGCCGTGCCGCAGGAGCGACGGGTCGTCACCGCCATCCCCGGCCCGAAGTCGCAGGAACTCCACGCCCGGCGCACCGCGGTCGTGTCCTCGGGCGTCTCGAGCGTGCTGCCCGTCTACATCGAGCGCGCGAACGGCGCGATCCTCGTCGACGTCGACGGCAACCGATTCCTCGACTTCGGCGCCGGCATCGGCGTGACCACCGCCGGCCACACGCCCGCCAACGTGGTCGAGGCGATCACCGGGCAGGCGCGCGACGTACTGCACACGCTCTTCACCATCACGCCGTACGAGGAGTACGTGCGCGTCGCCGAGCTGCTCGCCGAGCACACCCCCGGCGACTTCCCGAAGAAGACGGTGCTCGTGAACTCCGGTGCCGAGGCGGTCGAGAACGGCGTGAAGATCGCCCGCAAGCACACCGGCCGCCGTGCCGTGGCCGTGCTCGACCACGCCTACCACGGCCGCACGAACCTCACGATGGCCATGAACTACAAGGCCATGCCGTACGCGACCGGCTTCGGTCCGCTCGCGGGGGACGTCTACCACGCGCCGAGCTCCTACCCCTTCCGCGACGGGCTCTCGGGCGAGGAGGCGGCCGAGCGCACCATCGGCTACCTCGAGAAGGTCGTCGGCGCCACCGACCTGGCCTGCCTCGTCGTCGAGCCGATCCAGGGCGAGGGCGGCTTCATGGTCTACGCCGACGGGTTCCTCCCGGCGCTGCAGGAGTGGTGCACGGCGAACGGCGTCGTGATGATCGCCGACGAGATCCAGTCGGGCATGGCCCGGACGGGCCGCTACTACGCCGCCGAGCACTTCGGCTGGGTGCCCGACCTGGTGCTCACCGCGAAGGGCATCGCCGCGGGCATGCCGCTCGCCGCCGTCACCGGTCGCGCCGAGATCATGGATGCGTCGCAGCCCGGCGGGCTCGGTGGCACCTTCGGCGGCAACCCGGTGGCGTGCGCCGCCGCGGTCGCCGTCTTCGAGGCGATCGAGCAGGAGGACCTGCTCGCCGAGGGCCGCCGCATCGAGGCGACCCTGACCGCCGGGCTCGATCGGCTCCGCGAGAAGTACGACGTGATCGGCGACATCCGCGGCCGCGGCGCGATGATCGCGATCGAGCTCGTGAAGCCGGGCACCGCCGAGACGACGAAGGAGCCGAACCCCGGGGCGGTGTCGGCGCTCGTCGCGCACGCCGCCCAGCAGGGCGTGCTGTTCCTCAGCGCCGGCACGTGGGGCAACGTCCTCCGCTTCCTCCCGAGCCTGCGCATGACCGACGAGCTCATCGCCGACGCGCTCGGCGTGCTCGACGACGCGTTCGCGACCCTCGCCTGAACGTGGAGGGCACCTTCCGCGCCTCCGATGCCGTCGAGCTCGCCGTGGTCGAGCGGGGCGGCTTCGCCGAGTCCCGCCACGTCGGCTCGGCGATCGTGCTCGCGCCCGACGGCGAGGTGGTCCGCACGCTCGGCGATGTGCGGACGCCGATCCTCCCCCGCTCGAGCATGAAGCCGTTCCAGGCCGTCGCCGCGATGACCTCGGGCGTGAGCCTCCGCGGTGAGGATGCGGCCATCGCGACCGCGAGCCATACCGGCACCGCGCGCCACGTCGCGCTCGTCCGCGCGCTGCTCGCGCGGGCCGCCCTGCCCGCGTCCGCGCTCCGCTGCCCCGCCGAGTACCCCACCGACCGCGAGGCGCGCGACGAGCTCGTGCGGCAGGGGCTGCGGCCCGAGTCGATCACGATGAACTGCTCGGGCAAGCACGCCGCGATGCTGCTCGCCTGCCACGCCAACGAGTGGCCCCTCGACGGGTACCTCGACCTCGACCACCCCCTGCAGAAGCGGGTGCTCGACGTGGTCGAGCGGCTCACCGGCGAGCGTCCCGCCGCCACGGTGATCGACGGCTGCGGCGCGCCCGTGCACGCCCTCAGCCTCACCGCCCTCGCCCGTGGGATCCAGAAGATCACCACGTCGTCGACCTCCTCGCCGTTCGCGCTGTTCCGCGAGGCGGCGGCGCTCACCGAGGCGGTGCGCGCCAACGGCTGGGCCGTCGCCGGCCCGGGCCGCACCGACACCGTCGCGATCGAGCGGCTCGGCGTCTTCGCCAAGTTCGGCGCCGAGGGCGTCCAGGTCATGACCGCCCCCGACGGCACCACGGTCGCGCTCAAGATCCTCGACGGCTCCCCGCGCGCCCTCGCGATCGTCGCCGCGCGCCTGCTCGCCGCCGCGGGAGCGCTCGAGGCGTCGGCCGTCGACGCGGCCGAGCCCGCCCTCGGCCTCGAGGTCCTCGGCGGCGGCGCCGTGGTCGGCCGGATCCGCGCGACGGTCTGAGTCGGCGCCGGCGAACCGGACCCCGCGCACGCAGCCGACGCCTGGACGACCGAGCGGATGCCGCGCCCTGCTCGGGTCGCGGCATCCGCTCGTCGCTGCGTCGGGGCGGGTCAGCCCGCGGCGTTCGCCAATCGCTTGGCGCGTGCGGCGCGGGAGACCTGCGCGATGACCACGATCGCCAGCGCGAGGATGAACACCGCCGACGCGATGACGTTCGCCTCGGCGGGGATCCCGCGCGAAGCGGAGATGTACACGTACTTCGGGAACGTCGTCACCGAACCCGAGTTGAAGTTCGTGATGATGAAGTCGTCGAAGCTCAGGGCGAACGCGAGCAGCGCCGCCGCCATGATCCCCGGCACGAGCAGCGGGAACGTCACGCGCCAGAACACCGCGCGCGGCGAGCCGTAGAGGTCGCGGCCCGCCTCCTCGAGCGCCGGGTCGAGGCTCGCCACGCGCGCCTTCACCGTCACGACCACGAAGCTGATGCAGAACATCGTGTGGGCCAGGATGATCGTCAGCATGTCCTTGGGCACGCCGACCGCGAGGAACTGCGCGGCGAGCCCCGCGCCGAGCACGACCTCGGGCGTCGCCATCGGCAGGAACAGCAGGAGGCTGATGGCCGAGCGCGCCCGGAACCGGTAGCGGACCAGCGCGATCGCGATCATCGTGCCGAGCGTCGTCGCGGCGACCGTCGAGACGAGCGCGATCACGATGCTGTTGCCGAAGGCCTCGCAGACCGCCCCGCCCTCGACGTTGCAGACGTTCAGCCACTTGTCGAAGGTGAACCCGCGCCACGAGATGTTCGACTTGATCGAGTCGTTGAACGAGAAGACGAACGTGTACGCGATCGGGATGAGCAGGAACACGAACGCGATGGTCACGTAGACGGGCAGCAGCCAGTCGCCGAGTCCGACGCGCCGGCGGCGCGGCGCCTGCGGCGGTCGCCGCTGCTCGAGTTCCTCGCTGCCGGCCAGTCCGCCGAGGACCGCCCCGGCCTGTGCTTCGCCGCTCACAGCAGGTCCTCCGTTCCGGATCGCTTCACGTAGACGCCGACGAGCACGAGGATCGCCGCCATCAGGATGATCGACAGCGCTGCGGCCGCCGGGTAGTTGAGCAGCACGAGGAAGTTCGCCTCGATGACGTTGCCCATCATCTGCGTGTCGGGCCCGCCGAGGAAGTCGCGGCTGGCGTTCACGTAGTCGCCCGCTGCGGGGATGAAGGTGAGCAGCGTGCCGGCCACGATGCCGGGCATCGACAGCGGGATGGTCACCTTGCGGAAGACGGTGACCGGGTTCGCGTACAGGTCGCTGCCCGCCTCGAGGTACCGGGTGTCGAGTCGCTCGAGCGTGGTGTACAGCGGCAGCGTCATGAACGGGATGAAGTTGTAGGTCAGGCCGAAGATGACCGCGAACGGCGTGCCGGTGAAGTACGCGTCGGGCGCCAGCAGGGAGAGGGCCTTCAGCGACGTGATGATGATCGACTCGTCGGACAGGATCTGCTTCCACGCGAGCGTGCGGAGCAGGAAGCTGATGAAGAACGGAGCGATCACGAGCACGAGCAGCAGGCTCTGCAGCAGAGGGCGGCGCCGCGCCTTGACGCCGATGAAGTAGGCGATCGGGTAGCTGATCACCAGGGCGAGCACCGTCGCCGCGAGGGCGTAGCCGAACGAACGCAGGATGTGCGGCCAGTAGGCGTTGACGACGTCGACGTAGTTCTGCCAGTTGAACGCGTAGTCGTACATCCCGATGTCGCCGAACTCCGACGGCGCCTGCAGCGACGTCAGCAGTAGCGAGATCAGCGGCGTGAGGAAGAACAGGACGAGGTAGAGGATGCCGGGCAGGAGCAGGAGCAGCGCGATGCGGCTCCGCTTGCGGGGTGCCTGCGGCTGCGCCTCCGTCGTCGCGAATGCTGCGAAGGCCATGGATCAGCTGCCCTCGAGCTCCGAGATGAGCGCCTCGCGCCGCTGCACCGCGATCGACCGGGTGTCGTCGTCGGCCGGGAACCGGTCGGACTCCTCCGGCTCGTCGGCGAGGCCGAAGCCGTGCTCGACCTGCCAGCTGACCCACACCTCGTCGCCCTCGTGCGCGACGGGACCGAACCCGACGTTCTGCGCGAAGACCGACAGCGTGCCGGCGCCGGGGACGGCGACGATGTACTCCGTGCTGACGCCCGCGAAGGAGACGTCGATGACCCGGCCCGGGCCGAGCACGTTCCGGGTGGATGCGGCATCCGGCGCCTCGAGATGGAGCGCGACCTTCTCGGGTCGCACGCCGACGGTCACGAGACCCTGGTGGCGTTGGGCCCGGGCGACCGGCACCGTGATGCGGTGCCCCGCGACGTCGACCGAGAGCGCCTCGCTCGTGGTGCCCACGACGTCGCCGGTGAAGAGGTTCGACTTGCCGAGGAAGTTCGCGACGAAGGCGGTGCGCGGCAGCTCGTAGAGCTCCTCGGGCGCGCCCATCTGCTCGATCGCGCCCTTGTTCATCACGGCCACGGTGTCGGCCATGGTCATGGCCTCCTCCTGGTCGTGCGTGACGTGGAGGAAGGTCAGGCCGACCTCCTCCTGGATCGTCTTGAGCTCGAGCTGCATCTGCCGGCGCAGCTTCAGGTCGAGCGCGCCGAGCGGCTCATCGAGCAGCAGCAGGGCGGGACGGTTGACGATCGCACGGGCGAGGGCGACGCGCTGCTGCTGGCCGCCGGAGAGCTGGGCGGGACGCCGCTGCGCGAGGTGGTCGAGCTCGACCAGCTTCAGCGCCTCGTGCGCCTTGCCCATCGGGTCGTCCATGCGGCGACGCTTCAGCCCGAACGCGACGTTCTCGATGATCGACATGTGCGGGAACAGGGCGTAGCTCTGGAACACCGTGTTCACCGGGCGCTGGTGCGCCTTGGTGTCGGTGACGTCCCTGCCGCCGATCAGGATGCGGCCCTGCGTGGGCTCCTCGAGCCCGGCGACGAGCCGCAGGGTCGTCGTCTTGCCGCAGCCGGACGGACCGAGCAGGGCGAAGAAGGACCCGGCGGGGATCGTGAGGTCGAGCTCCTCGATGGCGGTGAATCCCGGGAAGCGCTTCTGGATGCCGACCAGCTCGAGGTCGGCGCCGCGCTCGGCGAACTCGCGACCGGACATCACGACCCCAGCAGGATCTGCTGGAACTGCGCCTGGTACTTCTGCTCCTCGGCGCCCGACAGCGCACGGAAGATGTACGCGTTGGAGAGGGTCTCCTCGTTCGGGAAGATGAGCTGGTTCTCGGCGAGTTCGGGGTCGATGGCCGCTGCGGCCTCCTGCGCGCCCACGACGGGCGTGATGTAGTTCACCCATGCCGCGACCTCGGCGGCGACCGCGGGGTCGTAGTAGTAGTTGATGAGCGTCTCGGCGTTCGTCTTGCGGGGCGAGCCGACGGGGATGAGGAAGTTGTCGTTCCAGAGGGTGCCGCCCGCATCGGGGATGGCGAACTGCCACTTGTCGCCCGCCTCGGCGTTCAGGACGGTGATGTCGCCCGACCAGCAGATCGCCGCGAGCGTGTCCTCGCTCTTCAGGTCCTCCAGGTAGGAGTTGCCCTTGATGTTGCGGATCTGCCCGTTGGCGACCTGCTCGTCGAGGGTCTCGATGGCCGCCTCGAACTCGGCGTCGCCCCAGTCGCCCGAGATGTCCACGCCGTTCTGCAGCATGATCAGGCCCATGGTGTCGCGCATCTCGGAGAGGACGCCGACGCGCCCCTTCAGGTCGGCGCTCCAGAGGTCCTGGACCTCGCGGAGCCCGCCCGGCACCTTCTCGGTGTTCCAGCAGATGCCCGCGAACCCGCCCTGCCACGGCAGCGAGTGCTTCCGGCCCTCGTCGAAGTCGGGGTTCTGCAGCGCCGGAGTCAGGTTCGCGATGTTCGGGATGTTGTCGTGGTCGAGCTCCTGCGTGTAGCCGAGGCGGATCCAGCGCGAGACCATCCAGTCGGTGAGGCAGACGGTGTCGGCGCCGATGTCCTGGCCGAGCGCGAGCTGGTCCTTGACCTTGCCGTAGTACGTGTTGTTGTCGTCGACCGCGACCTCGTAGTTGACGGAGATCCCCGTCTCCTCCTCGAAGCGGTCGAGGGTCGGGTAGTTGCCCGCATCGTCCTCGTCGATGTAGGCGGCCCAGTTGGCCCAGTTGAGCGTCTTGTCGCTGTCGGAGCGGTCGGCGGCCGCGGTGGGGCGAGCCTGGCCGCCGCCCGTGGAGCACGCGGCGAGCGCGAGCGCGGACGCGCCGGCGGCGCCGCCCGCGAGCAGCGTGCGACGGGTGAGCTGCGCCTGCCGGGCCTGGGCGATCAGAGCGCGGACGACTGGGTCCTGGGGAAGGGGTCGGCTGGTCACGCGGGGGCTCCTCATCGGCTTCGATGTTCGTGCAGGGGTGCGAAGATGATGCCACACTGCGTGGCGGAAATCACGAGTTGATGTCCGAATCGTTAATTTCTCGCGTCGTCACGCACGGAATCAGTGCCCGATCGCGCCGAGAGCGTCGGAATCAGTCGTGCCGCGGAATCCAAGATCGGCGCTCCGGCGGGGCCTCCGGCGGGACCACCCAGCACTGCCGACGGTGGTCGTCGAGGAGCGGCGGCGGAGCGGCGTCCCGGGCGAGTGCGCGGTACTCCCCCGTCCCGCCGTGCACGACGATCGCGGCGCGACCGCGCGCATGCGCCGCGAGGGCCCAGTTCGTCGTCCACGACTCGGCGTCGCCCACCACGATCCGCGTCGATCCGGGCTCGGGCCCGTGCTGCAGCACGGCCGTCGCACGAGCGGCTGCCTCGGGACCGTCGCCCAGCAGCACCACCTCCGCCTCCGGACATGCGGCGGCGATCGCGGCGGCGTCCGCTCTCGGCGTGCGCGAGCAGACGGCCGTCAACGGATGCCGCGCCGGCTCGTAGGGCAGCGGCGGGCGCGGCGTCCCCGCCGGCGGCCGCGGTGCGGCGAGGAACTGGGCTCGGAGACCGTGCCACTGCCCGGAGCCCGGCACCGCGTCGGGTTCCCAGGGGGCCCCGTCCCCGCCCGCCTGCACGAGGTCGGCACGCGTCGGGTGCCGCAGGAGCACGGTCGATCCCAGGGCGTCGCGCACGCCGGCACCGAGCCCCGTGAGCCGGGCCGCCGACACGACGACGGCCGACCGGAGGTCGCGGACGCCCCGCAGGATCGATTCGACCCGGGCGATCCCGGTGAAGCGCGCCTCGTCGGGCCACGCGGCGAAACACGAGTCCAGGCCGTCGAGCACGACGAGCGCGGGAAGGCGCCGACCGTCGGCGAGCGCACGATCGAGCTCGTCGAGCGCGTCCCACACGGCGCTCCGGGGACCCTCGATCCGGAGCACCCCGTCGGGACCGCGCCGTTCGGCGACCTGGTTGGCGATCGCTGCGAGCAGTGCGGTCCGACCGGAGCCCGGCGCCCCGAGCACGGCCAGCGGTCCGTCGCTCGCGGGACGCCACTCGATCGGAACCCGGCGCTGACGATCCGGTTCGTCGGCCACGCCGAGCAGGATCGCATCGGGATCCGGACGCTCCGGACCGAGGACGGCACCGACGCTGCCGAGCGTGAGCGAGCGTGGGAGCGGATCGAGCCACGGGCGGCGCGGCAGGGCGACCGCGGCGTGGCGATCGGCGGCCGATCGGATCGCGGCGTCATCGGCGAGCGCCGATTGGAACCGGACGACGCGCCCGTCACCGGCATCCGCGATCCCTCGCCCCGGCGTGCTCGCCTCGATCGACGCGGCCGCCTCGGTTCCCACCACCGCGGTGCTGTCGGCTCGCTGGAGCACGCGCAGCGAGACCCGGATCCCGCAGTTGGCGGTCACGTTCTCCCGCACGACGCCGTTCGGGCGCTGCGAGGCGAGGATCAGGTGCACCCCGAGCGATCGGCCGCGCGCGGCGACGTCGGCGATCACGGCCCCCAGCTCCGGGAACCGCTCGACCATGGCCTGGAACTCGTCGATGACGACGACCAGGCGAGGGAGCACTGTGTCGGGCCCCAGGCTCGCGAGGTCGCGCGCACCCACGGAGGCCAGGACGTGCTCGCGATGCCGGAGTTCGGCGCGGATGCTCGCCACCGCCCGCCCGGCCTCCGACTCGGCGAGGTCGGTCACGACACCCGTCACGTGCGGAAGCGCGGCGACCGGGTCGAACGCCGCCCCGCCCTTGAAGTCGACGAGGAGGAAGGCCACGCGGTCGGGCGGGTGGATGGCCGCGAGGGCCGCCACCCAGGTGACCAGGAACTCGCTCTTGCCACTGCCCGAGGTCCCGGCCACGAGCGCGTGCGGTCCAGTGGCGAGGTCGAGGTGGAGCGGGCCGGACTCGCTCGCACCGACCGGAACCCGCAGGCTCGACCGATCACCGGCTGCCGGAGCCAGGTCGAGCTCGGACAGCGCGACCCGGGCCGGCAGCGCCGCCGCACCGTCCATGCCCGCCCGGCGACCTGCGATGGCGGCTCGTCCCACCCAGGCTCGCGCTTCGACGGTGCCGGCGAGTTCCGGGACGACGGGGATGGCCGCTCCGCGTCCGACCACGGCGAGTCCGCGGTGCCTCAGCTCGACGACCGTGGCGAGACCCGGGGGAAGCTCATCGGGGGTGGCGCCGACCGCGATGAGGTGCACCCGGTCGCCGTCCGCCTCGCGACTGACGGCGGCAGCGGCGCCGTCGATGACCCGCAGTCGAGCTCGAGCCGGCACCGTCACGTGCGGGAGGCCTGCGATCCACTGCCAGGGCTCGGTGCCGGGCGCCTCGATCGCGATCGTGCCCGGGGGCACGGCGTCCGCGCACTGCACGAGCGCCGCCCGCGCCGCGGCGAGCGCGAGACTCCGGGGACCGGTGAAGCCGAGTCCGCCGTCCACCTCCGCGGTCAGCGGCGCCTCGGCGAGCCGACCCGCCGACCGCAGCAGGTCGGCGTCGTCGTCATCGGACGGCATGCCGTCGATTCGCACCCGACTGGGCAGCGTCGCGGCGCCGAGGACCACGGGCCCCGGCTCGGTGGCCCGCCACGCCGGGATGCCTCGCTCCATCACGCGACGGGCGCCGGGCGCCAGGCGCCAGGCCGCCTCGCGCTCGAGGTCGTGTCGGAGCGCGATCTCCTGTCGGAGCCGTTCGAGGGCAGCTCGGCGCTCGCCTGCCGACCGCCGGCGTTCGCGACGGGACTGGCGGCGCCCGTCGAGCATCGAGGCGACCGCGACCAGTGGACCGAGCACGGCGAACAGCAGCGCGAACGTCGATCCGGTGACCGCCCAGATCGCCGTCGCACCGACGACGGGCGCAGCCGACGCGATCCAGGGGAACCCGGGCCGAGTCGGTTCCGGGGGCCGCGGCGGGAGGGCGAGCGGGATGAGGCCGGGCGGGGACCAGTGGCTCGGATCGGACACCGGTCCAGCCCAGCACCCCGGTCACCCGTCGTCACGCGGATCGGGGCCCAGTGGTGCGTCGGCGACATCCTGCGGCGCTGGGGAGGACGGGTCAGGCGACGGTGAAGGCCTGCTCGCCGATCTCGACGCGACTGCCGCGCGGGACGAGCACCCGCCGCCCGGGTTCGCAGCGCACCCCGCCCTCGCCCGGCCGACGGACGACCGTGCCGTTGGATGAGAACCGGTCGGCGACCCAGAGGTCGCCGTCATGCTCGCCGAACTCGAGGTGCGTCTTCGACACCGACAGTCCCCGATCGACGATCTGCACGAGGTGCGCGAACCGCTCCCCCGGCTGCGGCATCGGCCGCCGCCCGACGAGCCCCGAGCCGGAGACGCTGACGACCTCGCCGGTCGTGAAGCGCAGTACCCAGACGGCGGACCCGGCGTCGGGGTCCCCCGCGGGCTCGGCGGGCTCGGCAGGCCCCGCCGGAACCGGGGGCTCGGCGGGCCAGGTCACGCCGCCCGCGAGTCCGGACGGCGTCGCGTCCGGACCGGGTGGGGAGACCTCCGGCTCGGCCCGGCGCTCGGCACCGACGGGTCCCCCGACGACGGGGATGCTGATCACGCCGCTCTCCGAGCGGTGCAGGACGGAGGTGTCGCCCGGCCGTGGGTCGACCGGTCGACGCGACTCGGGCGTGGCCGACGTCGAGCTGCCGCACTCGCCGCAGAACATCGCGCCCTCGGGCAGGTCAGCGCCGCAGATCCGGCAGGTCACGAGCCGCCTCCCTTCGATTGCCAGCGTAGCGGCCGAACGAGGCGAGGGAGACGGCCGCGCGCAGGCGCTCTCGCCACGATCGTGGGGCGGCGATGCGCTGCTGCAGCTCGTCGACCGCCGACCAGATGCGTTCGTCGTCGCCCTCGTCCGGGCCGTCCGGCGCGTAGACGGCTCGGTCGATGACCGCGGCGAGCACGAGCGGCTCCAACCCGCCGACGGTGGCCGCCTGCTCGGCGCGGGTCGCGCCCGCAGAGATGGGGTAGCCGTAGTCGGCGGCGGTGTCGGTGAACTCGTGCCAGCCGCCCTCGATGCGCTCGACGGGAGTCGGCGCCCGCCGCCGGATGCGGCGTCGGCGCGCCTTGGCGAGCACGATCGCGAGGAACGGGCTGAGGGTCAGGAGGAGGGCGGCCAGCCCGATGCCGACGACGCGGGCGACGGCGAGCAGGGCCTCGAGCCACGCGGCGCGATCGTCGTCTCGGTCGTCGGCCCCCGTATCCGGCTCGACGACGAGGTCGTCGATCGGGGTCCGCTCCTCGGGCGGTGGGAGGGCGGACTGCGGCCGGGAGACGATGGTGGGCTCGTCCGGCTGCCGTTCGGGAACCGGGCGACGCTCGGGATTCGGGTCGACCTGGATCCAGGCTCCCGTGCTGGCCTGCACCTCGATCCACGCCTGCAGCTCGTCGCTGCGGAACACGCGCCTGCCCGCGTCGTCCTCGCTCGGGTCCTCGCCGGGGAGGTAGCCCACCACGACCCGGGCCGGGAACCCGATCGCGCGCGCCATGAGGGCGGCGGCCACCGCGTACTGTTCGCCATCGCCGAGCATCGGCTTGACGGTCGCGAGCTCCGCGATGCGGTCGAGGGAATGACCGGATCGGCTCGGCTTGTCGTCGCCGACGCCGTGGCTGACGTAGCCCTGGCCGTGGAACCCGTCGATGACCTTCGCGAGTCGGACGCCCGGCGGATCGGAGGCCGGCGCCCACGAGTCGAGGAGCTGCAGCAGCTCCTCGGGCGGGTCGGGCGCCTCCGGCAGCACCGCGCCGCCCGGCCGCAGCTCGGCGAGATCGACGTCGTCGATCGAGGCGACGGACCGTGCCTCGTACCGGTCGCCTTCACGTAGGCCGGTCCGGACGCCGCCCGTGCCGGTCACGTCGTTGTAGTGGAACTCCTCGGTGAGGGCCGGGGCGCGATCGCTCGGCGACCGGAAGCGGATGCGCTCGAGCCGCCCGATCCCCGGCACCCACACGTCGTCGTAGCCGAGCACCTCGACCGCGATCTCGACCGACTGCCCGGGCGTCCCGGTCTGGTCGAGCCGGAACGGCAGGCGGGTGAACTGGCCGGATGCCGCCGAGCGGTCGGCTCCGCCGACGGAGTAGACGATGCCGTCGTACGTGTCAAGCGTCGCCACGCGCAGCCCGGCCCCGTCGGGAAGGCCGCTGACGGCGAGCATCGGGGTGGCTGCGACATCCGGATCGAAGGCGCGGCGGAAGCCGGCAAGGGGGCTGTCGAAGTCGTCGGGTTCGAACGGCGGCTGGAGCTGCGCGCGCACGACCTCGCGGGGGCCGGGCGGGATGACGAAGGCGGCGGCGGTGGCCCCCACGAGTGCGACTGCGACGAGGGCGCTCGCTCCGACGATGCGGCGGACCCCCGCGAGCGCGGCCTCCGAAGGCCGCTCGCCGATGATCGCCCGGTGCGACGCGAGTCCGACCCGGACGAGCCAGGCCACGCACGCCACGAGGAACGCGAGCCCGGACTGGACGGCGAGCTCATCGTGGATCACGCCGAGCGCGATGCCCGCGACGAGCAGGAGTGCCGGAGGGAGTGCAGCGGCCGCGGGCCGCGCGGTGCGCAGGGCGATCGACACTGCCGCGGTGGTCGCGATCAGTCCGAGGATGAATGGCGGGACGAGCAGGGCCTGGTAGCTGCCGACCGGGACGGCGATGGTGACGAGCTGCTTCCACGACAGCGCCGTGCCGGCGACGAGCTCGACGAGGCCCTCCGAGGTCGGGAGCACGGTCCCGAACGCCCGGCCCGGCACCGCGACCGGCACGCCGAGCACCAGGTAGGCGCCGGCCACGGCGGCGACCACCGCCCACGACGGCCACCGCCGTACGGCGCCGATCACGCCGATCGCCGAGCCCACGAGGATCGCCACGGCCGCGGCCACCACGAACGAACGGCTTTCGTACACCGGCCACCACGGCACCATCGCGGCGGCGGTCATCGCCGCGACCATCACGACCGAGACCAGGGCCGAGCGCGGCGATGACGCACGCCCGACCGCCCACCGCTCCCGCCGACGCCCGGTGCGCCGGACCGGTTCGGCGCCGCCGAACCGCTCCGGGCCGATGATCCGCTCGCTCATGCCACCGACGCCGATCTCGCGATCATCGCGCGCAGGTCGTCGAGGTAGCCGAGATCGAGCACCGTGAGGGCGCCGATCGAACGCGCCGCCGCCTCGCCCTCGGCGCTGCACCGCACGACGACGCCCTCGACGCCGGGGTGCAGGCGGGAGGCGGCGTGACGGAGTTCGGCGACCGGACGGGCGGCTCCCGTGACGAGGAAGGCGAGCGAGACCCCCGTCACCGACTCGGATGCGGATCGGACGGTCTCGGCGAGTCCGGCGGCGCGCGCGTCGGTCTCCACGACGCAGAGCCCGTCGAGCAGCCGGTCGCGCGAGGCGGTCGCCAGTTCCCGCATGGCGGGGCCGCGGCGCCGGTCCCCGTCGTCCGAGGCGCGGCGGGCGCTCCGAGCACGACCCGACACGACGAAGCTGATGCTCCGGGCGTCGCGGATGGCGCGGGCCCCGAGGGAAGCGGCCGCGCTGACGGCGAGTTCGAAGTCGTCCTCCTCGTCGTAGGCGTCGGCCGCGAGGTCGAGCACGACCATCATGCGGCTGCGACGGGTCTCCTCGAACTGCCGCACCATGAACGTTCCGGTCTTCGCCGAGCTGCGCCAGTGGATGAAGCGCCGGTCGTCCCCGGGTTGGTACTCGCGCAGCGCGTGGAACGAGATGTCGCTGATCGTGAGGTCGCGGGTCGCCGTGCCCTCCAGGTCGCGGAGGTAGCCCGTGCTGAGCGGCGAGACCGCGATCGTGCGGGGGTGGACGTGCAGCATTCGCACGCCCGACCACTCGATCTCGCGACGCATCAGGCCGATCGGATCGGCGCGGACGGTCTGCACCGGGCCCACCTCGACGATGCCGCGACGGCGGGTCGGAATCGCGACGCGCTCGTCGAACACCGCGCCGTGCGCGAGCGGCGGCAGGACCTTCGCGACGACGCGGTCCCCGACCGGGAGCTCGAGGCGGGCCGCCGCGAACCGCCGGCGGCCGGGGTTGCGCACGACGAGCCGCGCCTCCGCCTCCTCGCCGACGGCGACGCGCGCGACGGGCAGCGAGAGGTCGATGCTGCCCGCGCCGCGGCCGGCGAGATACGCCGAGGCGAGCGCGACGAGCAGGCCGAATCCCCAGCCGATGACGACCAGTTCCGCCCATCCCCAGCCGTAGCCGATGACGAGCGCCGCCGCTGCGGCCGCGACCACGCCCCAGCCGAGGGGGGTGACGACGCCGCGGGCCGTCGCCCACCATCGTCCGACGACGGATGCCGCAGCCTGCACGGCCGCGACCGCGCGCCCGATCACGACCGCGAGCAGGCCCTCGGTGGCCGCCTCCTCGGGGATCGTGGAGCGGGTCTGGAACGTCACCCGGCCTGCCTCGCCGACGGCGGAGGGGTCTCGATGAGCACCTGCGCGATCATGTTCGACGCGGTCACCCCGTCGAACTCGGCCTCGGGGTCGAGGATGAGGCGATGGGCGAGCACGGGCTCGGCCAGCGCCTTCACGTCGTCGGGCACGACGTAGTGCCGGCCTCGACCGGCCGCATGGGTCTTCGCCGCCCGCACGAGCGCGAGTGCGCCGCGGACGCTGACGCCGAGCCGCACCTCCTTCGCGGTCCGCGTGGACTCGACCAGTCGGGACACGTAGTCGTGGATGGTCGGATCGACGTACACGGTCCGCGCGAGCGCCGCCATCCGAACGATGTCCGCCGCGCCCAGCCGCGGTTCGACGCGGTGGTCGTGGGCGCGCTGGTCGGTTCCCTCGAGGATCCGGATGGTCGAGGCGTGATCGGGGTAGCCGATCGAGGTCCGCATCAGGAAGCGGTCGAGCTGCGCCTCGGGCAGCCGGTACGTTCCGGCCTGCTCGACGGGGTTCTGCGTGGCGATCACCATGAACGGCCGGCCGGCCGGGTGGGTCTGCCCGTCGACGGTGACCTGGCCCTCCTCCATGACCTCGAGCAGTGCGGACTGGGTCTTCGGGCTCGCGCGGTTGATCTCGTCGGCGAGCACGATGTTCGCGAAGATCGGACCCGGATGGAACTCGAACGCGCCGGTGCGCTGGTCGTACACGGACACGCCCGTGATGTCGCCCGGCAGGAGGTCGGGAGTGAACTGGACCCGGTTGCTCGACCCCGCGACGGACTGCGCCATCGCGCGGGCCAGTGAGGTCTTGCCGGTCCCCGGCACGTCCTCGAGGAGCAGGTGCCCCTCGCTGAGCAGCGCGGTGAAGGCGAGGCGGATGACGCGGTTCTTGCCGAGCAGGACCTCCTCGACCGCCCCCACCAGTCGGTCCAGGTCCGCGGCGAACCGCGTCGCGTCCTCAGGGGTCATGGTCATGCGTGCTCCTGCTCCCTGCGAGTTCATCGGGCCTCGAATCTCGCGGTGACGCCCGCGACCTCAACATCCAACCAGACGCGGTCGCCCGGGGCGGCGCCGGGGACCTGGCACGAGGTCGGCGACTGCGCCGCCCGGCTCTCGGAACCGCCCACGACACCGCACCGGTACGCGGCCGGCAGCCCGCCGTTCGCGGGATCGGCGGTCCACGTCCACGTCACGCTCGCCGGATCGTACGCGCGCCCCGGCAGGGCGAAGGTGAGCGACGGCGTCTCGCCGGACGGCTGCGTCTCGGACCAGGGCCCGCACGAGCCCCACACCGAGCAGGCACGGACCTGGAACCGCGCGGTCTCGCCGAACGGCCGGTTCAGCAGGGCGCGAAGCCACCCCGAGCCGGAGAAGTCGCGCGGCGTCCCGATGCGCACGCCGTTGGCGTCGACCGCGATGATCTGCAGGCGCCGGGTGCCGGCGTCGACGTTCGACACGTAGCGGTCCCACGTCTCGGCGTTCAGCCAGTCCATCGCGCTGTCCACGCCCGAGACGGCCCCGGGGGCGGGCCGGACCACCGTCCCGGCGACGGCGGTGTGCACGCAGCCGGCCCGGTTGTGACCCCACACGATGAACGAGTACCGCGCGGACTCGGTCGACGTTCCCGTGAACGACACGCTCGAGACATCCGGGCCCACCCTGACGACCTCGGCCACAGTGCCGCCCGCCGTGGGTGCGACGACCGTACCCGGAGCCGGCCGCGTGACCGAGCACGCCTGCGCGCCGGTGGGCACGCCGGACTCGCCCTCGACGAGGCGCTCGACGTAGTAGCCGCCGATGGCGTCGCCGTTGCCGGCGAACGGCGTCCACGACACCACGACGGCCCCGGCGGCGGGATCCGCGGCCACGGCGATGTCACCCGGGATCGGCGCGCCGAAGGGCGTCCCGGTGGTGGTCGCCTCGGTCCACTGGGCGAGCGCCGGGAACGCGCCGTTGCGCGCGCTCACGGACACGGCCGCGCTGCTGCCGTTCGCGAGCTGCTGCGATTCGGTCGCGCACCGGGTGGCGGTGCAGACGCGCGACGCGGAGACCTCCACCGGCGAGCCCGCGACGGTGACCACGTAGGTGCTGACGGGGCTGCCGGAACCGGTCGACACCGGCGCCCACTCGATGCGGAGCCGTCCGTCGAGCGGCATGGCGCGCAGGCCGGACGCCGGCCCGGGCACCACGTCCGACCAGACCGGACTCGGCAGCTCGACCGGGTCGGACAGGCCGATGCCGTTGCGCGCCTGGATGCGCACGCGGACGGCCGATTCGGGTCCGTTGCCCGGCGTGGCGACCGTGCACGTCGTCGCGCCGCACTCGGTCGCCGCGACCTCGCGGCCGTCCCGGGGGTCGGCGAGCGAGATGCGGTAGCCCTGGATCGGCGAGTTGTTGAAGGCGCCGGCGCCGAACGCGACGTCGAGCGCGCCGTCGCCGAAGCCCGTCAGGCGCGCGTCGCTGACCGGGTCGGGGCGGTCCTGCACCGAGACCGTCACGGTGCCCCAGGCGTACCGGCTGCGGTCGCCGGTGGCGTCGGCCACCTGGTACTGGACGACGGTGTTCACGGGCGCCGCGTTGGCGGAGACGGTGATCGACAGCCGCGAGCGGTCCGCGTTCGGCGTGATGGACACCCCGGCCGGGAGGTCCCCCGAATCCAGGCCGCGCACCGCGATCACCCGCAGCGGCGTGTCCGGGAACGGGTTGCCGGCGGCGTCGTTCGCGAGCACGTCGACCGTGGTGCTGCGGCCGCGCGGCGCGACGGCGGTGTCGGGAGCCGGCTGCGCGAGGGGGCGGGTGGAGGGGACGACCCGCAGCTCGATCCGCCCGGGCGTGCCCTCCACGTCACCGTCGACGACCGCGATCGTGATGGCGCCGCGCGTGCCGTGGGGCGTCGCCTCAGCGGCGCGCAGGCGGAGCTCTCCGCCGTCGACCGAGGCCTCGAACCCCTCGGGCACGTCGCCGACGACGCGGTACGCCAGCTCGGCGCCGCCCTCGTCGTCGGGTCGGTTGGTCAGCCGTTCCAGGGCGATGGTCCGCGACTGGCCGGGTTCGAAGTCGATCATGCCGCCGACGAACGTCGGTGGCTGGTCCTCGTTCGGGCGCACGTCGATCGGAATGACGATCGTGCCGGTGCGCCCGTCCGGGTCGTCGGCCGACGCCCCGTCCGTGACCGTGAACGAGATCGACGCGGGGCCGAAGTAGCCCGCCTCGCTGCGGAAGCGGAGGGTGTCGGCGTCGACGACCAGGTCGCTGCCGTCCGAGTGCGAGGCCCGCACGGTCGCGGCATCCGTCAACCGGACCGGCCGCCCGGACGCCGCGACGACGTGGTCCTCGAGCTCCAGCACGACCTCCTCGCCGGTGGTGACGCGCACCTGCGGGGCGTCGCGCCGCAACTGCGGGAGGGCATCGTCGCGGCCGGGAACCCAGATGAAGGCGAACGCGCGCAGGTCGGGGTCGTCCGGGTGGCCGACCGAGTAGGGGATGATGCGGCGCCGGTCCTGCACCTCGACCTCGATCGAGCCGTCCGAGGTCACCCGTGCGCCGCCGTCGTACCCCTCGACCAGCGAGACCGGGGCGTCGCGCTGGTCGGCATCCGCGATGAACACCTCGCCCAGGATGTCGACGTCGACGCGCTCCTCGTCGAGCACGTCGCTGAGGCTCAGCACCACGTCGGCGGCTTCGGGCCTGATCAGGGGCGCATCGTCGCGCGCGTCGACGCGGAGGAAGGCCGTGGTCGCCCCGAGACGCTCGTTCTCGACGGTGTAGATGAAGCTGTGGTCGCCCTCGCCGGCGGGCACGTCGACGCGGATCACGTCGCCGTCCACCTCGGCGGTGGCGCTGCCGGTGTTCGGCTCGACTCCCACGATCGAGAGCGACGCGCCGTCCGGGTCGGAGTCGTTCGCGAGCACGCGCACGGCGAGCGAGCGACCGGGTCGGACGGTGATGCGATCGTCGAGGGCGACCGGGGCGCGCACGCCGTCGAGACCCGGCGCCACGCCGACGCGGACGACGCCGGTCGCACGTGCGCCGAGCGCGTCGACGACCGAGTACTCGAAGGTGTCCGTGCCGGCCGAGTACTCCCCCGCCTCGTACTCGAGCCAGTCGGTGCCGCGGTCGACGACGGCACCCCGCTCGGGATTCGACTCCTGACCGAGCAGCTGCACGGAATCGCCGTCGGGGTCCACGCCGGCCAGTGGGATCCGGACGCGGACCGTGTCGCCCGCGAGCACGCGGGCCGTTGCGGTCGCCGGGACGGGCGGGGAGTTCGTCGCCGGGTCGGCCTCGCGCACCGTGATCGCGACGGATGCCGTGGCGTTCTGCCCGTCCGGACCGAGGACGCGATACGACGCCTCGAAGACGCCCGGCTCGCCGGGCGCCTGGAATCGGAGCCGGTTGCCCGCGGCGAACAGCAGACCGGCCGACGGCGCCGACACCAGCTCGGGGTCGAGCTCCAGCGCCTCGCCGTCGGGGTGCTGGTCGTTGTCGAGCACCGGGATGTCGATCACATCACCCGTGCGCGCCG
The DNA here is from genome assembly GCF_001620055.1 of Agromyces sp. NDB4Y10. GTDB lineage: Bacteria > Actinomycetota > Actinomycetes > Actinomycetales > Microbacteriaceae > Agromyces > Agromyces indicus. Next base: position 42,680 of record NZ_LQGY01000024.1, read on the forward strand.
ATGCCGTGTCGGGCGCGGCGACGGGGGGCTGCGGCATGCCGGGCGGCGGCACCTGCACGACCGTGACCGTGCCCTCGGCATCGGCCAGCCCGTTGCTGACGCGGTAGCCGAAGGTCGCCGATCCCTGCTCGAGCGGGCTCGTGAGGCTGACGCGCAGGATCCGGTGCTCGATCACCTCGACGCGCACGCCGGGGTCGTCGGGCGCCTCCCCCAGCCCGGTGATGACGAGCAGCCCGCCGGTCGGATCGATGTCGCCCGCGAGGACGTCGACCTCCACGGGCTGGTCCTGGCGGAGGAACGCGGTGTGCGGCACGGTGATCGGGGTGGTGTCGCGCTCCGGCGGGGCGGCGACCTCGACGCGGACGGTGCCCGTCGCGGTCTGACCGCCGTCGGTCACGGTGTACTCGAGGAAATGGGTGCGCACGGCGGCGCTCGAGAACCGGAAGGTGCCCTTGTCGAAGTCCGGTGCCAGGTCGGCCTCGGGCTTGGACGGAACCGCCGAGAGCCGGGCCTCTCCCGAACCGCCGCGGACGTGGCGGAGGGGCTCGAGCCGGATCTCCTCGCCCGCCGTGGCGAGCGCCACGAACGACTCCGCGATGAGCGGCGCCTCGCCCGGCGCCCGGACCCGAACCTCGAGCGTGCCCGTGCCCTCGTCGCGCCCGTCCGACACGATGAGACCGACGCGGCGACGGTCGCCCTCGCCGCCGCGCTCGTCGAAGACCACCACGCCGTCGGCGGTGGAGGTCGCGTCGTCCGGGTCGCTCGCCGTGGCGGCGCGGAGGAACATGGGGTCGCCGTCCGGGTCGACCCACTCGCCGAGCACCGGGGTGTTCACCCGGCCGCCGGCTTCGACCACTGCGCTCACCGGACGGACTTGCGCCGGAGGGCCGTTCTCGTCCGGCTCCCGCACGGTGACCCGCGCGAGCGCCTGGGCGACGCCGCCGCGACCGTCGTCGATGTCGTAGCGGAGGTCGAAAACGCCCGTGACCGTCTCGTCGAGCGTGAGCTGCAGCTGCTGCCCGTTCGAGACGAGGTCGACCCGCGCGCCGGCCGGGAGGTTCCCCGAGGTGCTGCGCACGACGAGGACATCGCCATTGGCGTCGTAATCGTTCAGCAGCACGGGCAGCAGCGTCGCCCGCCCCGGACGCGCGCCGAACTCGTCGTCGACGGCGACGGGTGGGACCTGGCTCTTCTCGGTCGCCACGGGCGAGTCGGGATCGTTCTGCTCGACGCGGCGCTCGTCCCGCTCGATCTCGATCAGCTTCGCCCAGTTGTCGATGAGCTCGTAGTCGCCCGCGGCCGACCAGGTCGCCCCGGTCTGCGGGTCGTTCAGCACCAGCGCGTCGCCGTTCGCGAGGAAGCGCGGACCGGGCGCGGCGATGCGCCGGCCGAGGGGCGTGGGCTGGCCGGTCGCACCGTCGCAGGCCCGCCACGCCGTGCCGCCGCCCCAGGCGGCGTGGACGCATTCGCCGTGGCGGACGGGGCGCGCCGGGCTCCCGGTCATGCTGTCGGCCAGGATCATCGGCTCGGCGCCGTCGAAGGGCACCTCGACGAGTCCTTCGCGGGTCGCGAGGAGGACCCCGTCGCCGTCGAGCGAGGGCCGCTGGAGGACCGTCCGCTCACCGCTCGCGGCGACGTCGGAGAGGTCCACCGACCGACCGTCGAGGTGCAGCAGTCGCGCACCGGCGTCCCACACCGCCCAGCGACCGCCGACCGAGGTCACCTGCGCGTTCTCGGGTCGATCGATCGGGCCGACCTGCCACGTGTCGACCGGGCTCTCGGGCGCCGTCGCGTCGACCTGCCGGAGGTCGCCCGTGGACGGGGTGTAGCCGAACACGCGTCCCGCCTCGTCGACCGACGTCACGGACTGGGCGCCGAACTCGAACGCGGGTTCGTCCTCGCTCCTGAAGTCGCCGAACTGCTCGATCGGCTCGACCCACAGGTCGCCGTCGGCCGTGACCACGACCCGGTCGCCGGCGAGGGCGATCTCGGCGCCGGCGGGCGGCATCGAGACGGTGTCGGCGACGGCGGCAGTGGCCGGATCGACGATGCCGACGCTCGAGCGGTCCCGGTCGAGGACCAGCACGGTCGCGCCGCGCTGCACGATCTCGGGACTGGCGCCGCCCGCCTCGACGACGGCGTTGAGCTCGCCGACGGCCGTGTTGGCCCGGCCGACGGACTCGTAGGTCTGGTTGGCCACCCACACCGAAGCGTCGCCGAGATCGATGCGCTGCGCCGAGTAGCCGCCCGAGGCGACCGCCACCCCGGCGACGACGGCCACGACGACGCCGACCGCCGTGCCGGTCAGGAGCGGCCCGCGGCGGGCCCGCCAGATCTCGGCGACGTCGATCACGGCGCCCCCGCTTCCACGCATCGCTCGGCGCTCGGCGGACCGGAGCGGCCGTCGCGCGACACCGACACCGTCGCGCACACCGACGCGCCCGCATCGGCCGGCGCCGTCGCGACGGTCTCCCGCTGCGGAGGACGGTCGCTCCCGCCGACGGTCACGATGTACGTGTCGCCCGGCCGCAGTCCGGGGTCATCCCAGGAGAAGACGACGTTCTCGCCCACGACCTCGGCGCGCACGTCGGAGACGACCGGGATCGACGCCGCCCCCCGGGCGACGGTGAGCAGTCCCGCTGCGACGAGTCCCACGAAGACGGCCGCCGCGATGCCGACGCCCCACATGAGCCGACGAGGCGGCGGCGGTGCGGTCGCGCGCCGCGCCCCGGAGCCGCGGGCGGTCCCCCGGGATCGCGAGTCGGCGGTCGCCGCGCCGGCTCGCGTGGCGGACGACCGGCGACGACGCGACCGGGACGCCGCGGCATCCGCCGAACTGCCGGCGCCCAGTCGGGTGCGCTCGTCGAGGTCGACGGCGGTCGCGAGCGCCCAGTCGTCCATGGCCACCTCGAGCGGCGTCTGCGGCAGGTTCAGCTCCTCCTCGACCGACTGGAGGTCGCGGATGAACTCGAGGGCGCCCGCCTGGCGGTCCGCGGGTCGCTTTGACATCGCCCGAGCGAGGACCGCTTCGAGGCTGCGGGGAACGTCGGGTCGACCGGTCGGCGGGAGCTTGGTCCGTTCGATCCGGGCGATGAGCGCCCGCGTGCCGTTGTCGCCGCCGGGCACCTCGAACGGGCTCCGTCCGGCGAGGAGGGAGTACACGGTCGCGCCGAGCGACCACACCTCGCTCGCCACCGTGCCCGAGACCTCGTCGAGCAGCACCTCCGGTGCCGACCACGGGATGGACAGCCCGACCGCGTCGCTCGCCTCGGCCTGGCCGAGCGTGGCCGCGATGCCGAAGTCGGCGAGGACGGGGTGGCCGTATGCGGTGGTGAGGATGTTCGACGGCTTGATGTCGCGATGCAGGACGCCCTGCCGGTGCGCAGTCTCGATCGCGCTCGCGATCCGCACGCCGATCGAGAGCACCTCGGCGATCGGGAGCTGCACGGCCCGGTACCGCTGGCCGAGCGTGGCCGAGCAGTACTCCATGACGAGGTAGGGGCGTCCGTCCGCCGCGACGCTCGCCTGGTACACGGTGAGGATCGACGGGTGGCTCGACAGCTGTGCCATGAGGTTCGCCTCGGCCTGGAACATCCGCCGGACGTCGTCGTTCACGACCTCGGCGAGCAGCACCTTCACCGCCACCAGGCGCCGCGGCATGTTCTGCTCGTAGAGGAAGACGTCGGCGAAGCCGCCGGCTCCGAGCACCCGGATGAACGAGAACCCGGGGAGGTTCGGCGGCGTGGACGGAAGTCGCCTCGTCACGTTCCTCCCTGCGGGCTCGGGCACCGGCAGCATCTCCGGCGCGCGGCTCCCGCCCGGTGCATCGCCTTATTGTAGGTCGGCGGATGCCGCGGGGCGCGGTGACTTCACGCGGTCCCGGTCTCGCCTGCGCCGGGGCGCTCGACCCGCAGCACGTCGACGACGACGACGGTGATGTTGTCGCGCCCGCCGTTGCCGACCGCGGCCTCGACGAGCTGGTGCACCGCCTGCTCGGGCCGGCGCCCGGAGATGAGGAAGTGGCGGATGCCGTAGGAGGTCAGCTCCTTGGTCAGCCCGTCGGAGCACACCAGCAGACGCATGCCCTCCTCGAGCGCGATGGCCCGGTAGTCGGGGATCGGTGCCTCGTGGAACCCGACCGCTCGCGTGATCACGTTGGAGTGCGGGTGCGTGTCCGCCTCCTCGCGCGAGATCTGACCCGCGTCCACGAGCTCCTGGACGATGGAGTGGTCGACCGTGAGCTGCTCCAGGACCCCGCCGACCAGCCGGTAGACGCGCGAGTCGCCGATGTTGAACACGATCCAGGCGGGCTGGTCGCCGATCACGCCGAGCGCGATGCCGGTCACCGTGGTGCCGCTGCCCTCGTCCGTCACGCCCGCGCCGCGCCCCATGTCCTGCACGGCGAGCTGGAGCGCGGCGTCGATGTCCGAGGTGCCGACGGCGGGCTTGCCGCCGTGCTCGGCCAGGCGCGTGACGACGGCGGCGCTCGCGAAGTCGCCGGCCGCGTGGCCGCCCATCCCGTCGGCCACCGCGAACAGCGGGGCCTGCGCGACGAAGCTGTCCTCGTTCACGGCGCGACGCAGTCCCGTGTCGGTCGCCGCCGCCCACGAGAGGGTCACCTCCGTGCCGTCCGGCAGCGCGACGCGGTGCCGGCTGTTGCCGTTGCCGATCTGCGTCACCTGGTCCGCCCCTGTCCGGTGGAGGTCATGCGTCGATGCCTCCGAGGTCCGTGAGGATCTCGACGATCGTATCCCCTCCGAGCTGGAGCGTCGTTCCCGCGGCCACGACCACGGACTCCCCGGGCCGGAGCCGCCGGACGCCCGCGGCGGAGTTGACGATGGTGCCGTTCGTCGACCGGAGGTCGGTCGCGACCACGCGGCCGCCCTCACGGCGGAGCTCGAGATGGGTCGCTGACACGACCTCGGCGGGCGACTCGACGCGGACGAGCACGACGTCGCCCTGCGGCATCCGCGGCGGGCTCGGGCTGCGCCCGATGATCACGGGCGCGTCGATCACCCCGGCCGGACCGCCCACGACGCGGTAGGCGGTCGCGGGGATCGGCAGCTCGAGGGTGTCGCCGGCGTCGTCGTCCCGGGCGGCGACCGTGTCGTCCTCGATGACGAGCTCGGGGCGCGGCACCCGGACGGTGCTCGTCGAGCCGCTTCGCGCGGGCGAGCGGATCGTGTCGGCGTCCTCGACGATGGGCATCGGCGCGGTCGGCGGCGCGTGCCGGAGGGAGCGGACGGTGTCGGGATCGGGCGCGGCGTCCGCGGGCGGACGGCGGGCCAGCACCGTGTCGGCGTCGAGCGCGTACGGGTCGGCGCGCTCGGGCAGTTCCCGCCACGCCCACTCGATCGCGGCGGCCCGGAACGCGGCGCGCTGCGACGGTACCCCCTCGCCGGCCACGGCCGCGTGCCGGACGGCCTCGAGGGGCGAGCCGGCGGCCGCGATCCGCAGCCGCGTGACGGCCGAGAACTCGGCGAGATGCCAGGGCGTGATGCCGCGCGCGTCGAGCCGGCGGGCACCGCCGGGCGAGGCGAGGTCGACGACGGCTCGGCCGCGCACGAGCGCCGTGAGCGGGTCGCCGCCCCGCGGCCACCACACGAGGGCGAGGTCCTCGATCCCGGCGGGTCCCATCGGGATGCGGGCGACGAGGTCCTCGACCTCGACCGACTCGTCGCCTGCCAGGGCGGCCATCGCGCTGGTCACCCGGTCGGGCGCCGGCGCCGCGAGCGCGACGATGAAGCGGGCCCCCCCCACCACGTCCCACTGGGGCGCCTCGGGGTCGATCCTGCTGCGCACTGCCCCCTCGACCATGGGAACCAGTGTCCCACCGACCGCGCCGCCGGTCAGCCGATGAAGCTCATGACGTGCTTGATGCGCGTGTAGTCCTCGAAGCCGTACTGGGAGAGGTCCTTGCCGTAGCCGGAGTGCTTGAACCCGCCGTGCGGCATGTCGGAGACGAACGGGATGTGCGTGTTGATCCACACGCATCCGAAGTCGAGGTCGCGCGCGAAGCGCATGGCGCGGCCGTGATCGCGGGTCCAGACGGAGGCGGCGAGCGCGTAGTCGACGCCGTTGGCCATGGCGACGGCGTCGCGTTCCTCGCGGAACGGCTGGACGGTCAGCACGGGCCCGAAGATCTCGCGCTGCACGGCCTCGTCCTCCTGTCGGAGCCCGGTGACGATGGTCGCCTCCCAGAAGTACCCGCGGTCGCCCTGCCGTCGGCCGCCCGTGGCGATGTCGGCGTGGTCGGGCAGCCGGTCGACGAAGCCGGCGACGTTGGCGAGTTGGGTCGGGTTGTTGAGCGGACCGAAGAAGACCCCGTCCTCGCGGGGGCCGCCGGTGCGGGCGTGGGTACGTGCGCGTTCGACGAGCACCGAGACGAGCTCGTCGTGGACGGACTCGTGCACGAGCACGCGGGTCGCGGCCGTGCAGTCCTGGCCGGCGTTGAAGTAGGCGGCGGCGACGATGCCCTCGGCCGCCTGCTCGAGGTCGACGTCGTCGAAGACGATCGCGGGCGCCTTGCCGCCGAGCTCGAGGTGCACGCGCTTGAGGTCGGATGCCGCGGCGCGCGCGACCTCCATGCCGGCGCGGACGGAGCCGGTGATGGCCACCATCTCGGGGGTGGGGTGCTGCAGCAGGGCCGCGCCGGTGGCGCGGTCGCCGGTGACGACGTTGAGGACGCCGGCGGGCAGGAACTCCGCGGCGACCTCGGCGAGCTTCAGCGTGGCCAGCGGCGTGGTGTCGGACGGCTTGAGAACGACGGTGTTGCCGGCGGCGATCGCCGGGGCCACCTTCCACACCGCCATGTTGAGCGGGTAGTTCCACGGGGCGACCTGGCCGATGACGCCGATGGGTTCGCGGCGCACGAACGAGGTGTGGTCGGCGACGTACTCGCCCGCGGAGCGTCCCTCGAGGTTGCGGGCGGCGCCGGCGAAGAACCGCAGCTGGTCGACCGATTGGAGGATCTCGTCGGCGACGAGCGTGGCACGGGGCTTGCCGGTGTCCTGCGACTCGAGGTCGGCGAACTCGTCGGCCCTCGCCTCCATGGCGTCGGCGATGCGCGTGAGTGCGAGCTGTCGTTCGGCCGGCGTGGTACGGCCCCAGGCGTCGAACGCCGCGGACGCCGCCGCGTAGGCGGCGTCGATGTCGGCTGCCGTCGAGACGGGTGCCCGTCCGTATACCTCCTCGGTCGCGGGATCCACGAGGTCGAGCACCTCCTCGCCGCGGGCGTCGACGTACTCGTTGCCGATGAAGTTGCGCAGGGTCTCGGTCACGGGGTCCTCCGGTGGGTGGGGCGGATGCCGCGGTCGGAGGCGTGGGGGTGCCCGGCGCGGCGCTCGCGATGCGCACCATCGTGCCACGGCGAATCGTTGATCGGAAGGGCATTGACGATGGAATCCGTTGCGAATCGCGCACATCTCGACGGAATCACTTGTGGATGGACGAAGCGACTGTCATGATCGGACGCATGTCGAACGGCAACCGCACGTCCGGCCATCGGCCGGTGCAACTCGACGACGTCTCGAAGGCGATCATCGAGCAGCTCCAGGCCGACGGTCGCCGCTCCTATGCCGACATCGGCAAGGCCGTCGGCCTCTCGGAGGCCGCCGTGCGCCAGCGCGTGCAGCGCCTGACCGAGGCCGGCGTGATGCAGATCGTCGCGGTGACCGACCCGATGCAGCTCGGCTTCACCCGCCAGGCGATGATCGGCATCCGTGCGACCGGTGACACGCGCGCGCTCGCGGAGGCGCTCGCGGAGATCCCGGAGATCGACTACGTCGTCCTCACCGCGGGCAGCTTCGACCTCATGGCCGAGGTCGTCTGCGAGAACGACGACCAGCTCATCACCCTGCTGAACTCGCGGATCCGCAACCTCGACGGCGTCCAGACCACCGAGACGTTCGTCTACCTGAAGCTGCAGAAGCAGTTCTACAACTGGGGCACCCGCTGACCGCGGGCCGCCCGGAAGGAGATCCGATGACCACCCTCGATGCAGCCCCGAGCCTGGGTTCGGCCGGCTTCGACGACGCCGCGCTGCAGCAGAAGGCGAAGGACCACCTGTGGATGCACTTCGCCCGCCAGTCCACGATGGAGGAGAACGGCGTCCCGATCATCACGCGCGGTGACGGGCACCATGTCTTCGACATCAACGGCCGCAAGTACTTCGACGGGCTCTCCGGGCTCTTCGTGGTGAACGCCGGCCACGGCCGCCGTCGGCTCGCCGAGGTCGCCGCACGCCAGGCGGAGGAGCTCGCGTTCTTCCCCATCTGGTCGTACGCGCACCCCGCGGCCATCGAGCTCGCCGACCGCCTGGCCGACTACGCCCCCGGCGACCTGAACCGCGTCTTCTTCTCGACCGGCGGCGGCGAGGCGGTCGAGACCGCCTTCAAGCTCGCGAAGTACTACTGGAAGCTGCGCGGCATCCCGACCAAGCACAAGGTCATCTCGCGTGCCGTGGCGTACCACGGCACGCCGCAGGGCGCCCTCGCCATCACCGGCATCCCCGCGATGAAGCAGATGTTCGAACCGCTCACCCCCGGCGGGTTCCGCGTGCCCAACACCAACTTCTACCGCGCCGCCGAGATGGGCGGCCCCACCGACGACATCGAGACCTTCGGACGCTGGGCCGCCGACCGCATCGAGGAGATGATCCTCTTCGAGGGCCCCGAGACCGTGGCCGCCGTCTTCCTCGAGCCGATCCAGAACTCCGGCGGATGCTTCCCGCCGCCGCCCGGCTACTTCCAGCGCGTGCGCGAGATCTGCGACAAGTACGACGTGCTGATGGTCTCCGACGAGGTCATCGCGGCGTTCGGTCGCGTGGGCCACATGTTCGCGTGCGACGCCTACGGCTACGTGCCCGACATGATCACGTGCGCCAAGGCGATGACCTCCGGCTACTCGCCCATCGGCGCGACGATCGTCTCCGAGAAGATCTACGAGCCGTTCAAGTCCGGCACGACGTCGTTCTACCACGGCTACACCTTCGGCGGACACCCGGTCTCGGCGGCCGTCGCCCTCGAGAACCTCGACATCTTCGAGGAGGAGCGACTCAACGAGCGGGTCCGCGAGAACTCGCCGCTGTTCCGCGCCGAGCTCGAGAAGCTCCTCGACCTGCCGATCGTCGGCGACGTGCGCGGCGACGGCTACTTCTTCGGCATCGAGCTCGTGAAGGACAAGGCCACCAGGGAGACCTTCGACGACGACGAGTCGGAGCGCCTGCTCCGCGGGTTCCTGTCGAAGGCGCTCTTCGACGCGGGCCTGTACTGCCGCGCCGACGACCGCGGCGACCCCGTCATCCAGCTGGCACCGCCCCTGACGATCGGACCGTCGGAGTTCCGCGAGATCGAGCAGATCCTCCGCGGCGTCCTCACCGAGGCGTGGAGCCGCCTCTGATGACGGCGGTCGGCGACGCGACGGATGCCGTTCCGGCGGGGTACCGCCGCGCGAGCTTCTGGCTCGACGACCTCGCCGCGCGCGGGCTGGACGACCTCCGCCCGCGCGCGGCGCTCACGCGGGACGCGCGATTCGACGTGTGCCTCATCGGCGGCGGCCTGACGGCGCTCTGGACCGCGTATGCGCTGAATGCGGCCGATCCGGACCTGAGGATCGCCGTGCTCGAACGGGAGATCGCCGGCTTCGGCGCGTCGGGTCGAAACGGCGGCTGGTGTTCGGCGCTGTTCCCAAGGTCGGCGAGTTCGCTCGAACGCTCGCACGGCCGCGACGCGGCCGTGGCGATGCGTCGGGCGATGGTCGACACCGTCGCCGAGGTGGGGCGCGTGGTCGACGTCGAGGGCATCGACTGCGATTTCGCCCAGGGCGGGACGGTGCTGTTCGCCCGTGACGAGGTCCAGCGCGGTGCGGCGCGGGCGGAGGTGCTCGAGGCCGACCGGTTCGGCGTCGACGCGCTCGAGTACTGGGATGCCGACGCCGTCGCCGACCGGTTCGGTGCCGTCGGACTCGACGGGCGAGTCCCGGCGGCGGTGTTCGACCCGGCCACCGCCAGGGTCCATCCCGCCAAGCTGGTGCGCGGACTCGCCCGTGTCCTCGAGGCGCGCGGCGTCGCGATCTTCGAACGCACCGAGGTCGTCGACTTCGCGGCCGGGCGCGTGCGGTTCCGAGCGCTCGACGGCAGCGACGCCGAGGGGACCCTCACCGCGCGCCACGTGATCGTGGCCACCGAGGGGTACGGGCCCGGTCTCCCCCGCGTACGGCGGCGCATCCTGCCGATCTACTCGCTCATGATCGCCACCGAGCCGCTCCCCGACGCCGTCTGGGACGAGATCGGGATCCAGCACGGCCAGACGTTCAGCGACTTCCGGCACCTCTTGGTCTACGGCCAGCGCACCGCCGACAATCGCGTCGCGTTCGGCGGACGGGGCGCGCACTACCACTTCGGCAGCGCCGTGGACCCACGCTTCGAGCGTTCGGACGCGGTCTTCACCCATCTCCGCCGCGCGCTCCGAGACCTGTTCCCCGCCGTCGGGGATGCCGCGATCACCCATCGCTGGGGCGGACCGCTGGGCATCTCGCGCGACTGGCATGCGACCGCCAGCTACAACCCGCGCACGGGAGTCGGCTTCGCCGGCGGGTACGTGGGCGACGGCCTCTCGACGACCAACCTCGCCGGACGCACGCTCGCCGACCTCGTGCTCGGGCGTCGCAGCGATCTCACCGAGCTGCCGTGGGCGAACCATCGCTCGCCGCTCTGGGAGCCGGAGCCCATCCGCTGGGTGCTCGCGAACCTCGGCATCACCGGCATGGCGATCGCCGACGCCGAGGAGCGCGCGACCAGGCGGCCCTCCATGCTGGCGAGGATGATCGGCCCGTTCACCGGTCACTGACCCGTCCGGCGCTCCCATGCGGCATCCGCCGGCGGCTGGAACGCCCACTCCGGCAGCGTGCCGGATCCGAAGAGGCGGGCGAGCACCTGGGACATGCCGTGTTCGGCGTCCGACTCGAGGGCGAGTTCGATGAGCGCGCCCGCAGCCGAGCCGCGGCCGAGCGCCCACGACAGCCATGCCGCGACGCACAGCGCGCCGGCGCGGTGCGATACCGGAGCGTTCGCGGTGGCGACGGTGAGCGTCTCGAGCGCCCGTTCGATGCGTCGGCGCTCGGGCCTGGCGGCGGCCTGGCCGAGCAGCAGGCGGGTGAGGAACGCGTCGACCGACTCGGCATCGGCCTCGTCGAACTCGCGCCGCATGAGCTCCTCGAGGCTGGCATCCGCGTCGCGTGCGCGGAGCGCGGCGTCCTCGGCGGAGTCGAGGGCGAGCTCCCCGATCACCGCACCGAAGGCCACCTGCAGGAGCACTGCGTCGCGGAACATGGGCCGGTCGAGCAGGTGCACGAGCCAGGCGAGGCCGGCAGGCGAGGCGATCTCGCCCCGCGCGAGCTGCTCCGCGGCGACGACGGGATCGAGCGCGTCGCCCAGTTCGCGCTCGAGTTCGTCGAGCGCCGCCCGCCGCCGTTCGCACTCGACGACCTCGTCCGCGCCGTCGACCGGGCTGTCGAGCTCGCCGAGCAGGCGGGCGATCTCGCCGCTCACCAGCGGGTCCGGTTCCGGCAGGCGCGCGAGCGTCGACGGCGAGTCCGCGACCGGCCCGTGCTCCTCCGCCCGTGCGGCGAGCGCGCTCTCGGCGACGAGGCTGAGCTCGCGCCCTCCGGACGGCAGGTCGTCGTCGAGCAGCGAACCCCAGGCGTCCGCGGCGACGCACAACGCGTCCCGCACCAGGAAGCCGGCCTCCTCGGCCCGTCGGACGATCGCCTCGAGCAGGTCGCGATGCGGCATGCCGCCGTCCTCCGCGAATTCCCGGTCGGTGTACACGATGGGGACGACGGCATCGGCCTCGGCGAGCCGGCACATCGTGCCGACCATCGTCGAGACGAGCGCGTCGGCCGATTCCGGATCTGCGGGAAGGTCGTGGCGCAGCACCCCGCCCGTGCGGTTGCCGCTGAACGCCACGCAGAGCACGGATCGGGCGGGACGGTAGCCCACGAGGGCGGGGACGAGGGCGAGGAAGTCGTGCGCCGAGCCGGCGCGGATGATCGTCGTCATGCGCCAAGCGTCGGCGACGGGCGACCGCCTCGGAGGCGGCGCATCCTGCCGGTGGGCGGCGCGGCGCCATGGCCGCCTGGGGAGGACCGGTCGGACCCCTCCTCCACAGGCCGCGGTCTCGGACGCCGCACGAGCAGTGTCCGATTCCCGCCAGTCGATGACGGATGCCGCGGCTAGCCTCGAAGCATGACCTCCCCGTACCTCCTTCGCTTCGACAGCCCCGTCGGCCGCATCGAGCTGCAGGCCGATGACACGCACCTGACCTCGCTCACCATGGAGCGCGACGGGACGCTCCCCCACGACGACGAGCCGGAGCGCCCCAATCCCCTGCTGGAGTCGGCACGCCGCCAACTCACGGAGTACTTCGCGGGCACGCGCACGGAGTTCGACCTCCCGGTCCGGCTGGTGGGTACGCCCTTCCAGCAGGCGGTCTGGTCGGAGCTCGGGCGGCTCGGGTGGGGCGAGGCCACGTCGTACGGCGCGCTGGCTGCCGCCGTCGGCCGCCCGGGTTCGGCTCGCGCCATCGGCGGGGCCGTCGGGGCGAATCCCGTGCCGATCATCGTGGGGTGCCACCGCGTGCTCGCCTCCGACGGGCGGATCACGGGATACTCGGGCGGGGAGGGCGTCCCCACCAAGCTGTGGTTGCTCGCTCACGAACGCATCGGGTTCGCCGCATGACGACCTCCGTCGACGTGGTCCTGGGCGAAGACGGTCTCGCCCGCTGCGCGTGGGGGGCGGCGGATCCCGAGTACCGGCGGTACCACGACGAGGAATGGGGCCGTCCGCAACACGACCCCGTGCGCCTCTACGAGAAGCTCTGCCTCGAGGGCTTCCAGGCCGGGCTGTCCTGGATCACGATCCTCCGGCGACGTCCCGCGTTCCGCGAGGTCTTCCACGACTTCGCTCCCGAGCGAGTGGCGGAGATGCACGAGGCCGACGTCGAGCGTCTGCTCGCCGACGCCCGCATCATCCGACACCGCGGCAAGATCGAGGCGACCATCTCGAACGCCCGTGCCGTGCTCGCCCTCGACGAGCCCCTCGACCGCTTCCTGTGGCGGTTCGCGCCTCCGCGACGCGGGCGCGCGCCTCGTTCCTTCGCCGAGGTGCCCGCCGTGACGACGGAATCCACCGCCATGAGCCGCGCGCTCCGCTCGCACGGCTTCCGATTCGTCGGACCCACGACGATGTACGCGCTCATGCAGGCGACCGGCATGGTCGACGACCACGTGGCCGGATGCTTCAGAGCCGGAGCCGGAGCCGAGGACGCTCCGCGGCGCTGACGGCTCGGGCGCTGCGGCACGGACGGGCCCCGGTCAGGCGACGAGTTCGAGCTCGTCCGGCCGAGCCCCGTCGAGGGCGGCTCCTGCGTCGAGGGTGAAGCCTGCGGCACGGGCCCACTGGATGAGGTCGTCCCGGTCGTGGAGGACCGGCTGGTCGCCGAGCAGCGCCCGCACGAACAGGCCCTTGGCGCGCTTGTTGAAGTGGTTCAGCGCACGCCGACGCCCCTGCGCGTCGGCGGAGACGACGCGCAGGTAGACGGAGTCGCGGCGCGCGGGAGCCGGTCCGAGGTCGGCGTACCCCTCCGACCGCAGGTCGACCACGAGTCCCGCGTGGTCGGAGAGCACCTCGGCGATGCGTTCCCGCCACAGCGACTTCAGTCGGAGACCCGGCAGCCGGGAGTCGTGGGACAGGCGATACGCGGGAATGCGGTCGAGCGCGCCGACGAGCCCGAAGAGCGCCGAGTGCACCGCCAGGTGCGACGCGGCGTACCGACGCGCCTCCTCGCCGAGGGTCGGCGCATCGAGGGCGTCGAACAGGACGCCGGTGTAGCGATCGATCGCCGCCATGGTCGGCGATTCCCGCAGCGTGCGGTTGCGCTCCACCTCCCCGGCCTGGCGGGGTCCGAGCTTCAGGGCGCGCATCATCGCGTCGGGATCCTCGGCGAGCGACGTCACCGCCGCCACCACCTCGGCCCGCGGCTCCGCGAGCGTCGGGAAGGAGAGCTGCGACGGCTCGAACGGACCATGGGTCCCACCGTCGCGCTTGGTCTCGGACGGCGGCAGCAGGAGCAGCACTACGAGCCGATGAACGCCAGCGCGGCGTCGACGTTCGCGCCGAGCGACTGCGCGCTGTCGATCGTCACGCGCGGCAGCGCCGAAGACGGCCCCGTCCAGGGTGCGTACCCCTCGAGGCTCTGCTCCACGGCACGCCAGGTGGTCTCGTCGAGGTGCGGGAGGTGTCGTTCGCGCTTCTCGAGACGCTGCCGGTGCAGCGCTTCGTCCGAGCAGACGACCTCGATCACGCGAAGGCGGACGTCGTTGCGCTGGGCGAGGTCCCGCCACTGCAGTCGGGCGGACTCCGCGGCGTTCACCGCGTCGACGATCACCGTGCGCCCGGATTCGAGCTCCTTCTCGGCGATCTGCTCGGCCACGAGGTACGCGGCGAGGCCGGTCGGCTGGTCGGCGTCGATCCCCGCACGGAGGATCGCGGACTCGATCGGGTCGACCGAGACGACCGTGGCGCCGAGGCGGGCGCCGACGATCTCACCGATCGTCGACTTGCCCGCGCCCGGCAGCCCGGCCATCACGATGAGCTGGGTGACGCTCAGGTCACCGAACTGGCGGTCGAACGGCTGCTCCCCCTGCATCCGCAGCCTCTCAGGCGAGCGCGGCCCGCGAGGCCACGACCTGCACGGCGTCGGACTGCACGGACAGGAATCCGTCCTCCGCGTTGGCGGTGATCTTCTCACCACCGGGCAGGGTGACGCGCACCTCGCCGCCGGCGAGGATCGCGAGCATCGGCTCGTGACCCGGCAGGATGCCGATCTCGCCTTCGACCGTGCGCGCCACCACCATGGCCGCCTCGCCGGACCAGACCTCCTGGTCCGCCGAGACGACGCTCACGTTGAGGGCGGCCATGATCAGCCGTTCTCCTTCTGGATCTTCGCCCACTTCTCCTCGACGTCGGAGATCGGTCCGACGTTGAAGAACGCCTGCTCGGCGACGTGGTCGAAGTCGCCGCGGGCGATCGCGTCGAACGACTCGATCGTGTCCTTGAGCGGGACGGTCGAACCCTCGACACCCGTGAACTTCTTGGCCATGTAGGTGTTCTGCGAGAGGAACTGCTGGATGCGGCGCGCACGCGACACCGTGATCTTGTCCTCTTCGGAGAGCTCGTCGACACCGAGGATGGCGATGATCTCCTGCAGTTCCTTGTTCTTCTGGAGGATCTGCTTGACCGTGGTGGCCACGCGGTAGTGGTCCTCGCCCAGGTAACGCGGGTCGAGGATGCGCGACGTGGAGGTCAGCGGGTCGACCGCGGGGTAGAGGCCCTTCGAGGCGATCTCACGCGAGAGCTCGGTGGTCGCGTCGAGGTGCGCGAACGTCGTGGCGGGCGCCGGGTCGGTGTAGTCGTCGGCGGGCACGTAGATCGCCTGCAGCGAGGTGATCGAGTGGCCACGCGTCGACGTGATGCGCTCCTGCAGGATGCCCATCTCGTCGGCGAGGTTCGGCTGGTAGCCCACCGCGGAGGGCATGCGGCCGAGCAGCGTCGACACCTCGGAACCGGCCTGGGTGAAGCGGAAGATGTTGTCGATGAACAGCAGCACGTCCTGCTTCTGGACGTCGCGGAAGTACTCCGCCATGGTCAGCGCCGACAGCGCGACGCGCAGACGCGTCCCGGGCGGCTCGTCCATCTGGCCGAAGACCAGGGCCGTCTTGTCGAAGACGCCGGCCTCCTCCATCTCGTGGATGAGGTCGTTGCCCTCACGCGTGCGCTCGCCGACGCCGGCGAACACCGAGACACCACCATGGTCCTGGGCGACGCGCTGGATCATCTCCTGGATGAGGACCGTCTTGCCGACGCCCGCACCACCGAAGAGGCCGATCTTGCCACCCTGCACGTACGGGGTGAGCAGGTCGATGACCTTGATGCCGGTCTCGAAGAGCTGGGTCTTCGACTCGAGCTGGTCGAACTTCGGCGGCTTGCGGTGGATCGGCCAGCGCTCGGTGATCTCGATGGTCTCGCCGGGCTCGCCGTTCAGCACCTCGCCGATGACGTTGAAGACCTTGCCCTTGGTGACGTCGCCGACGGGAACCGAGATCGGTGCGCGGGTGTCGTGCACCTCCTGGCCGCGGACGAGGCCGTCGGTCGGCTTGAGCGCGATGGCGCGCACGAGGTCGTCGCCCAGGTGCTGCGCGACCTCGAGCGTGAGCTCGGTGCTCTCGCCCTCGATGGTGATGGTGGTCTTCAGGGCGTTGTAGATCTCGGGGATCGAGTCGTGCGGGAACTCGATGTCGACGACCGGGCCGGTGACGCGGGCGATGCGGCCGACGGCCCCGGTCCGGTCCTGGACCGGCGCGGTTGCGGTGTCAGTCATGTTCTCTTCCTTCTGGATGAATCTTGGCTACTTGGAGGAGGAGAGCGCGTCGGCTCCACCCACGATTTCGGCGATCTGCTGCGTGATCTCGGACTGACGGGCCTCGTTGGCCAGTCGCGTGTAGTCCGTGATGAGCTTGTCGGCGTTGTCGGTGGCCGACTTCATCGCCTTCTGCGTCGCCGCGTGCTTCGCCGCCGCGGACTGCAGCATCGCGTTGAAGATGCGGCTCTCGATGTAGACGGGGAGGAGCCCGTCGAGGACGGTCTCGGCGTCGGGCTCGAACTCGTAGAGCGGGAACACCTCCGCCTTGCCGGTGGGCGCCTGCTCCTCCTCGGCCTCGACGACCTCGAGCGGCAGCAGTCGGGTGACGACCGGCACCTGCGTGATCCGGCTCACGAACCGGTTGTAGACGATGTGGATCTCGTCGACGCCGCCGTCGGCGGAGTCGCGGAGGAATGCCTCGAGCACGGCGTCGGCGACCTCCTTGGCGGTGTCGAACTCGGGGTTGTCGGTCCCGCCGATCCAGCTGCGCTCGTAGTCCCGGCGTCGGAACGTGAAGTACCCCACCGACTTGCGGCCGATGAGGAAGTACACGACCTGCTTGCCCTGGCTGCGAAGCAGCTCGGCGAGCTCCTCCGCCTCACGGAGTACCTGCGAGTTGAAGGCGCCCGCGAGGCCGCGGTCCGACGTGAAGATCACGATCGCGGCGCGGTCGACGCGCTCGGGCTCGGTCGTGAGCACGTGCGAGACGTTCGAGTAGCTCGCCACCGCCGACACCGCGCGAGTGATCGCGTCGGAGTACGGCGTCGACGCGGCGACGCGCGCCTGCGCCTTCTGGATCCGCGAGGCGGAGATGAGCTCCATCGCTCGCGTGATCTTCTTGGTCGTCTGCGCCGACTTGATCTTCTGGCGGTAGACCCGAAGCTGCGCTCCCATGTTTCTCCTGTGTCCTGATTTCCTGTTCCCGGACCCTCACGCCGGCTCGGCCGACGCCGAGGGCCCGGGGACGAAGGAATCGACTAGCGACGACCCTTGACGATCTTCTCCTGGACGACCTCTTCCTCGGCGATCGCCTCGAACTGCTCGCTGCCGACCGAGGCGAGCGGCTTGCCCTCACCGGTCTGGAACTCGAGCTTGAACTTGTCGACCTCGGACTCGAGGGTTGCGACCGTCTCGTCGGAGAGCACGTTCGACTCGCGGAGGTCCGAGAGCACCGAGGTGTTGCGGCCGAGGTAGTCGAGGAACTCGCGCTCGAAGCGCAGGATGTCCTCGACGGGGACCTCGTCGAGCTTGCCGTTGGTGCCCGCCCAGATCGAGACGACCTGCTCCTCGACGGGGTACGGCGAGTACTGCGGCTGCTTGAGCAGCTCCGTGAGGCGCGCGCCGCGCTCGAGCTGGCGGCGGCTGGCCGCGTCGAGGTCGGACGCGAACATCGCGAAGGCCTCGAGTGCGCGGTACTGCGCGAGCTCGAGCTTGAGCGTGCCGGAGACCTTCTTGATCGACTTGACCTGCGCGTCACCGCCGACTCGCGACACCGAGATGCCGACGTCGACCGCGGGGCGCTGGTTCGAGTTGAACAGGTCGGACTGGAGGAAGATCTGTCCGTCGGTGATCGAGATCACGTTGGTCGGGATGTAGGCCGAGACGTCGTTCGCCTTGGTCTCGATGATCGGCAGACCGGTCATCGAACCCGCGCCGAGCTCGTCCGACAGCTTCGCGCAACGCTCGAGGAGCCGCGAGTGCAGGTAGAAGACGTCGCCGGGGTACGCCTCACGGCCCGGCGGGCGGCGCAGCAGCAGCGACACCGCGCGGTAGGCCTCGGCCTGCTTGGACAGGTCGTCGAAGATGATGAGCACGTGCTTGCCGGCGTACATCCAGTGCTGGCCGATGGCCGAGCCGGTGTACGGCGCGAGGTACTTGAAGCCCGCGGGGTCCGACGCCGGCGCCGCGACGATGGTGGTGTACTCCATCGCACCGGCGTCCTCGAGCGCGCCCTTCACCGAGGCGATGGTCGAGCCCTTCTGGCCGATCGCGACGTAGATGCAGCGCACCTGCTTGGTGGGGTCGCCCGACTCCCAGTTCGACTTCTGGTTGATGATGGTGTCGATGGCGATGGCGGTCTTGCCGGTCTGGCGGTCGCCGATGATGAGCTGGCGCTGGCCGCGGCCGACGGGGATCATCGCGTCGATCGCCTTGATGCCGGTCTGCAGCGGCTCGTGCACCGACTTGCGCTGCATCACGCCGGGCGCCTGGAGCTCGAGCGCGCGGCGCCCCTCGCTCGCGATCTCGCCGAGGCCGTCGATCGGGTTGCCGAGCGGGTCGACGACGCGCCCGAGGTAGCCCTCGCCGACGGGCACCGAGAGGACCTCGCCAGTGCGGGTCACCTCCATGCCCTCCTCGATGCCGGTGAACTCGCCGAGCACGACGACACCGATCTCGTCCTCGTCGAGGTTGAGCGCGAGGCCGAGCGTGCCGTCCGCGAAGCGCACGAGCTCGTTCGCCATGACCGAGGGCAGGCCCTCGACGTGGGCGATGCCGTCGGCGGCGTCGACGACGTAGCCGACCTCGGTCTTCTGCGCCGCGCCCGGCTCGTAGTCCCGGGCGAACTCCGAGAGAGCCGAACGGATCTCGTCGGGGCTGATGGAGAGTTCTGCCATTGCCATTTCCTTTTCTGAGGGCCAGGCCCTGTCCTGTACCGGGGTACAGCTGCTGGTGGGTCGCGGCGCGGACGCCGGTCGGATGGGGCCGGCGTCAGCCGGCGAGCTGCTGCCTCAGGTCGTTGAGGCGGCTGGCGACGCTGCCGTCGATGACGTCGTCGCCGATCTGCACCCGCACGCCGCCGAGGACCTCGGGGTCGACGATCGAGTCGAAGCGGATGCGGCGGCCGGCCTGGCTTCCGAGCGTGCGCTCGAGCCGGGCGACCTGGTCGTCGGTGAGCGGAACCGCGCTCGTGACGGTGGCGACGTCGAAGCCGCGCTGGTCGGCGACGACGGATGCCGCGTGCCGCAGCATCTCGCCGATGCGGCGGCCTCGCGGCTGCTGCACCAGGTGTCCGACGATCATCGTGGTGGCCGCCGACGCGCGCGGGGCGAGCAGCCGCTCGACCAGCCGGACCTTGGCGTCGGTCGAACCGAGCTTCGATCCGAGCGCGAGCTCGAGCTCGGCGTCGGATGCGACCGCGCGCTGGAACGCGTACAGCTCGGCGTCGACCTCGACCGACTCGCCCGCCGCCTCGGCGGCGACGCGGAGCCCGAGGTCCTCGAGCCCGCCGAGGAAGTCCTCGGCCGAGGACCAGCGCTGCGACGCCGCGCTCACGAGGAGCGCCGCGGCCGCAGGCTGGAGACGGCCGCCGAAGACGCGCTCGACGAGCGCGCGCTTCTGGTCAGGACCGGCCTCGTTGTCGGTGAGGGCCGTCCGCAGCTGCGGCGTGGCGCCGATGACCCGGGTCGCGGCGAGGAGGTCGCCGGCGACCGGGAGCTCGGCCCGGCCGAGCGTCGCGAGCTCCGCTCGCGTCCCGGCCAGGGCCCCTCTCGTAGCGCTGCCCATGGACTACTTCTTCCCTCCTGCGGCGGCCTGCTCGGACGCCTCGAGGTCGGCGAGGAAGCGGTCGACGACGGCCTTGGCCTTCTGGTCGTCGGTGAGGGTCTCCCCCACCACGCCGGAGGCGAGGTCGATCGCGATGGTGCCGACCTCGGAGCGGAGCGAGACGAGCGCGGTCTGGCGCTCCGCCTCGATCTGCGCCTGCGCGCTCGCGGTGATGCGAGCCGCCTCGGTCGATGCCTGCTCCTTCGCGTCGGCGACGATCTTCTTGCCGTCTTCGCGAGCGGTCTCGCGGATCCGGCCGGCCTCGGCACGCGCGTCGGCGAGCTGGGCGGTGTACTCCTCGAGCGCCGCCTCGGCCTTGCGCTGGGCCTCGTCGGCCTTCGCGATGTTGCCCTCGATCGCCTCGGCACGCTCATCGAGCAGCTTCTGGAGTCGGGGCAGCGCATAGCGCCAGAAGAAGAGCAGCAGCACCGCGAAGATGACCGCCGACCAGATGATGTCGTAGTCGGCCGGCAGCAGCGGGTTGTACTCCCCCTCGGTAGCAGCACTCACGACTGCATGAAGCACGATTGCCTCCTCGGTGTGCGTGGCCCGATCAGAAGCCGAAGATGAAGCCGGTGGCGATACCGACGAACGCGAGCGCCTCGGTGAAGGCGATGCCGATCCACATCAGGACCTGGAGTCGGCCGGCGAGCTCGGGCTGGCGAGCGACGCCCTCGATGGTCTTGCCGACGACGATGCCCACGCCGATGGCCGGGCCGATCGCCGCGAGGCCGTAGCCGACCGTCGCGATGCTGCCGCTGATCTCCGCGAGAACGGTGGTTGCGTCCACGTTGTGTTTCCTTTCTTGGGGGTGTTCTGGGCGTTTGCCCGGCTCAGTGCTCCTCGGCCACCGCGAGCTGGATGTACACGGCGGTGAGGAGTGTGAAGACGTAGGCCTGGAGGATCGCGACGAGGATCTCGAACAGCGTGAAGGCGAAGCCGAAGGCCAGGCTGCCCGCTGCGAGCACGGTCCACGCGCCGCCCAGGGTGAACAGGAAGAAGTGCGTCGCCGAGAAGAAGAGCACGAGCAGGAGGTGCCCGACGATCATGTTCATCAGGAGTCGGAGCGTCAGCGTGACGGGCCGCAGGATGAACGTGGAGATCAGCTCGATGAGGGCGACGATCGGGAGCACGAAGATCGGCACACCCGACGGGAACAGCGAGTTCTTGAAGAAGTTCTTGGGGCTCTTCTTGATGCCCGCGTAGATGAACGTGACGTAGGAGACGATCGCGAGCACGAGCGGGACGCCGATCACCGACGTTCCCGCGATGTTGAGCCCGGGGATGACACCCGTCAGGTTCATGAACAGGATCATGAAGAACATCGTCGTGAGGATCGGCAGGAATCGCTTGCCGTCCTTCTTGCCGAGGAGGTCCTCGGCGATGTTCACGCGGACGAAGTCCAGTCCCATCTCGACGATGCTCTGGAATCGGCCCGGGATGACGCGCATGCGTCGCGTGCCCAGCCAGAACACCAGGAGGAGGGCCGCGACCGCGATGAAGCGGACCAGCATGATCCGGTTGATCGCGAACGGGGTCCCCTCGAAGAGCACCACTTCGGGGAAGAACTCCGAGATCGAGGGCGCATGGAAGCCACCATCTTCGGTTGCAGTCAGAACCAGCAGGTTCACAGCGTTAGCTAGCAGCGCTATCTCCTGTTTCGGGGCGTGGAGCAGGGCTCTCGCGACGACGAACATCGGACACGGTCCGGAACCCATGCCTGAGCTGGGCTGGACCGTGGGGGATCGCCCCCACTCTAGCAAGACTTCGGGCGCCTGCCGAATCGCTACATCGCGTAGAAGTCCGCGGCGACCGGCCCGGACGCCGCGAGCATGCTCCGCGAGGCATCCGATGCCGCCCGGATGCTAGTCGTCGGAGGGCGCCGGGGGCAGCTTGGTGTCGCTCGCGTAGGGCAGCCGCGACTTCGCCACGACGAGGACGTCGACGACGAGCGATCCGAGCACGCCGGCCACGATGGCGATGAACAGCACCATGGGGTCCAGCCAGGGCGCGCCGCGGAGCAGCACCACGAGCACGATGAACAGGATGAACTTCAGCAGCCAGCCGCCGAGCACGATGCCGAAGAACGCCCCGACGAACAGGTCGGATCCCGCGAAGCGGTTGGCGATCAGGATGCTCGCAGCGGTGATGCCCATGAAGCCGACGGCGATGAGCGTGCCGAGCAGGGCGCTCACGAGCCCCTCGGTGCCCGCGACGACGAAGCCCACGACGCCGCCCACGACCGCGATCACAGCGGCCAGCACGCCGCTCCACAGGAGCGCGCGCCGCAGCACGGGGTTCGAGGTGGGCGTGCGGTCGGCGGGGTCTCGGGGTGCGGCGCTCATCGGGCTCCTGTGCGGTTCTCGTCCGCGGACGCGGACGTGTCGGGGGTGGCGGGCGTGGCGGGCGTGGCAGGGGCGAGTTCGGGCTCCTGCGGGCTGCCGTTGGCTGCGAGTTCGTCGAGTCCGGGTGCGTACGGCGCGTTCGCGACATCCGCTTCGGCCGCCACGGTCTGCCGCTTGCGACGGCCGAGCGGAGCGAGCGTGACCGCGGCGAGCACCACGAAGCCCACCCCGATGAACGCGAACGCCCAGATCGGGTCGATGCGGAAGTAGACGGGCAGCACGAACGCGAGCAGGCAGCCGAGCGAGGCGACGGCGGTCCAGCCGTAGAAGATGAGCACGGCGTGCAGGTGCGAGTGGCCCATGTCGAGCAGCCGGTGGTGCAGGTGCTTCCGGTCGGCCGCGAACGGCGACTTGCCCGCGCGCAGTCGGCGGATGACGGCGAGGCCGAAGTCGAGCAGCGGGATGATCAGCACCGCGAACGGGATGATGATCGGGATGAACGCGGGGAACAGCAGCTCGCCCTGGGTGCTGATCGTGCCCGGGTCGATCTGGCCGGTGACCGCGATCGCCGACGTGGCCATGAGCAGGCCGATGAGGAGCGCTCCGGCGTCGCCCATGAACAGCTTGGCCGGGTGCCAGTTCAGGGGCAGGAAGCCCAGGCACGCGCCCACGACGACCACCGCGAGCAACGACGCGAGGTTGAAGTAGTTGGTGGGCGAGGTCTGCTGGACGAGCAGGTACGAGTAGAGGTAGAAGACGCCGCTCGAGATGAGCGCCACGCCCGCGACCAGGCCGTCGAGCCCGTCGATGAAGTTGATGGCGTTCATCACCAGCACGATCGTGAAGACCGTGATGACGGCGCTCATCCACGACGATCCGACGATGAGCCCGCCGTCCGGGCCGAGCCCGATCGGCAGCGAGACGATCGACACGCCCTGCCAGGCGATCAGGCCCGCGGCGAGGAACTGTCCCGCGAGCTTGGTCATCCAATCGAGGTCCCAGATGTCGTCGGCCACGCCCATCGCGACGATGAGGGCCGCGGCGACGAGGATCGCGAGCACCTGCCAGCGGTCCTGGAAGATGATCGACACGTTCGCGAACCGGTCGATCCCGAGCGTCGAGACCCACGCCGCCGCGCCGATCGCGGCGAGGATGCCGCCGAACATGGCGATGCCGCCGAGACGCGGCGTCGGGCGGGTGTGCACGTCGCGCTCGCGGATCTTCGGGTAGAGCCGGTACTTCAGGCTCAGCTTCCAGACCACGATCGAACCGGCGAACGTCACGATCGCCGCGACGAGCGCGAGGGCGACGAACAGGGTCATGAGGCGGCGGCATCCGTTCGATCGTCGGGCGCCGCGTCAGCGGATGCCGCGCCGGCGGATGCCGCGCCGGCGGATGCTGCGCCGGCGGATGCCGAGTCGGCGGCGGACGCCGCGGGTGCCGCGCCGTCGGCATCGGCGTCGCCGTCGATGAGCTCGGGCGCGCCGTCGGTCGCATCGGGGCCGATGACCGTGCGCTCGGGGGCGAGCAGCGACTCCCCCACGACCGCGGCGATGCGCTCGCGCGAGATCACGCCCGCGCGGACGATGCGCAGCTCGCCCGAGCCGTCGGCCCCGATGCCGGTCGCGTCGACGATGGTCGACGACGTGTCGCCGGGCCGTTCGCCGATCGCCTCGTACTCCGTTCCGGCCTCGCCGCCGTCGAGGTACACGGCCACGCGGTCGCCGAGCATCTCGTGCGCGGCCTCGGCCGTCGTCGCCGACGGCATGCCGGACAGGTTCGCCGACGACACCGCGAGCGGGCCGGTCTCGGAGAGCAGCTCGAGCGCGATCCGGTTGGCGGGCATGCGCAGCGCGACGGTGCCGCGCGTCTCGCCCAGGTCCCACTGCAGCGAGGGCTGGGCGCGCAGGATCACCGTGAGGCCGCCCGGCCAGAACTCGGCGACGAGCGTGCGGACCGCCTCCGGGATCTCGACCGCCAGCGCGTCGAGCGTCGGGATGCCGGGGATCAGCACCGGCGGCGGCGAGGTGCGCTCGCGCCCCTTGGCGTCGAGCAGCCGCTGCACCGCCTCGGCGCTGAACGCGTCGGCGGCCACGCCGTAGACGGTGTCGGTGGGGATGACGACGAGCTCGCCGCTGCCGATGGCGCGGCGGGCCAGGCGCATGCCGGCGAGGAGCTCGGACTCGACCGAGCAGTCGTGGATGGAAGTCATGGCCCGTCGATTCTAGAGGCCGCGCCCGCGCGGGCGCTGGGCATGACGGATGCCGCGGGGCAGGGCGCCTCCGCGACATCGGTCGTTCCGCGCCGTCGATCTAGTCCCGGCCGGCCCGGTGACGGAACAGCCACGAGCCCCAGACGGCCGCGACGGCGATCACGAGGATGCACCATCCGATCGCCCACCAGGACGCCTCGCCCGCCGGGGTGTCCATGAGCAGGCTCCGGATGGCCTCGATGACGGGCGTGATGGGTTGGTGCTCGGCGAACCACGCGAGCCAGGCGGGCAGGGTCTCGACGGGCACGAACGCGCTGGAGAGGTACGGCAGGAACAGCAGGATGAAGCCGTAGGCGCTCGCGGCCTCGGGGCTCGAGGCCGCGAGTCCGATGGCGGCGAAGAGCGTCGTGATCGCGAGGATGTACAGCGCGACCAGTCCGACCGCGGCGAGCCATTCGACCGGGCTCGCGGTGGGGCGGAAGCCGACGGCGATCGCGACACCGATCACGACCCCCGTGGCGACGAGGTTGCGGAGCACGCTCGCCACGACGTGACCGGTGAGGACGGCGCTCGCTCGCAACGGCATCGTCCTGAACCGGTCGATGATGCCCGTCGTCATGTCGCGCGAGACGTAGAGGGCGGTCGAGCTCGCGCCGAACCCCGCGCAGAGGAGGATGATCCCCGGCACGACGTAGTCGACGTAGCCGCCCGTCGGGTCGAGCGCGCCGCCGAAGACGTAGGTGAACAACAGCATGAGCATGGTCGGGAGGATCACCGCCATGAGCAGCGCCTCGGTGTCGCGGAGGGAGTGCGTGAGGCTCCGGCGGATGAAGACGATCTCGGCGGTCGGGCCGGAGGGGCGGCCCCGCACGGCGACGGCGGCGGTCGTGGTCATGGTCAGCCCTTCGTTCCGATGAGGGGCGCGCCGCTCGGCTCGGTCGGGCGCGCGGTGATGGCGAGGAAGACGTCGTCGAGGCTCGGCCGACGGATGGCGACGTGCGCTCCGGCCACCGCCGAAGCGGGGAGCCGGTCGAGCTCGTCGACCGCCGTGCGGAGCGCGTGCACGCTCCCGTCCGTGGGCAGTTCGGCGAGGAGTGCGTCGTCCGCCCCTCGGAGCTCCACGACGGCCCCGCCCACCTGCGCCTTGAGGTCCGACGGGGTGCCCTCCGCGGCGATGCGACCCCGATCGAGGACGGCGATGCGGTCGGCGAGCCGGTCGGCCTCTTCGAGGTACTGCGTCGTGAGGAACACCGTCGCGCCGCCGTCGGCGACCTCGCGGATGATGCGCCACAGTTCCTGCCGGCTGCGCGCGTCGAGTCCCGTCGTGGGTTCGTCGAGGAACACGACGGGGGTCGGGACGACCAGGCTGAGGGCGAGGTCGAGGCGTCGTCGCATGCCGCCGGAGTAGGTCCCCACCCGTCGGCCGGCGGCATCCGCCAGGTCGAAGCGCTCGAGCAGTTCGTCGCAGCGCGAGGCGGCCGCGCGGCGGCGCAGGCCGGACAGTCGCGCGAGCATGAGCAGGTTCTCGCGCGCGGTGAGCACCTCGTCGACCGCCGCGGACTGGCCGGTCAGGCTGATGCGGGCCCGGACGGCGTCGGGATCCGTGCGCACGTCGGCGCCGGCGACGACGGCCGTCCCCGCATCGGGCCGGACGAGCGTGGTGAGGATGTTGATCGTCGTGGTCTTGCCGGCACCGTTCGGGCCGAGCAGCCCGAAGACGGTGCCGGCTTCGACCGCGAGGTCGAGGTCGCGGAGGACCTCCGTCGAGCGGAATCGCTTGGCGATCCCGCGCGCGTCGATGGCGAGGGACATGGCTTCGCCTTTCCTGTGTAAGGAGTAAACTGTTTACGTGATGCACAACGGTTTAAGTAATACACAGTTCTAGACTGGCCGCAAGCCTCCGCCGATGATTGGAGCCGGATGTCCGCGCAGCCCCCCGCCGAGCCCGACCTGCCGCGCGGGATCGCGCTCGCCTGGGGCGTCGCAGCGAACCCGCAGCGCGGCCCGAAGCGCGAGATGAGCATCGAGCGCATCGTGGACGCGGCCGTCGAGATCGCCGACGCCGAAGGCCTCGGCGCGGTCTCGATGAGCCGCGTCGCGCAGTCGCTCGGCTACACCACCATGTCGCTGTACCGGTACGTGACCGCGAAGGACGACCTGCTCGTGCTCATGCAGGAGCAGGGCATCGGCCTGCCACCCGAGCCCGATCCCGACCTCGACCCGACGGACTGGCGCGGACGGCTTCGCTCCATCGGGCGCGCGCAGCTCGAGCTCCACCGCCACCACCCGTGGCTGCTCGACATCCCCATCGAGGGCACGCCCGTCACGCCGAACAACCTCGCGTGGATGGATGCCATGCTGGACGCGCTCTCGGGTACCCCGCTCGACCAGGGCGAACGCGTCGCCGTGATCCTCCTCGTGACCGGACAACTGCGCTGGCAGAGCCTCATCGAGCGCTCGTACGAGGTCGCGGCCGACGCCGCCGGGATCGACCCCCAGGCGATCGACGACGGCCGCTCGGCGGTCCTCGACGCCTTCGTCACCGCCGAGGAGTTCCCGGCGGTCCGGCTCGCGGTCGACGCCGGGGTCTTCGCGGGCGAGGAGGACCCGTTCGCGTTCGGGCTCGAACGCGTGCTCGACGGCATCGCCGTGCACATCGCCGAACGCGCCGCCGGTGCGCCCGCCGCCGGCCCGCCGATCCCGCCGGAGCCGGACGGGGTCACGGCCGACAAGCGCGTCCGCGATGCGCGCAAGGCCGTCAAGGAGGCCGAGAAGCGCCTGCGCGACGCCCGGAAGCTCGAGCGGCAGGCGGTGCGCGAAGCCCGCGCGAAGGCGGGGCGGCAGCCCGATTGAGCCGCGGGGACGCTCCCGCTAGCGCCGGGCGGTCGTGACGCGGTCGCGACCCGTGAGGTCGCGGTGATGCGCGATGGCGTGCCATCCGTCGCCTGCGAGGATGCCGGCGATCTCGGCCGACTGCGTCTCGCCGTGCTCGATGAGGAGGGCGCCGCCGGGATGCAGCAGCTCGAGGCCGCGGCGAGACAGGACCCGGACCACGTCGAGCCCGTCGGGGCCGCCGTAGAGCGCCGGCTCCGGATCGTGCAGCCGCACCTCCGGGTCGCGCGGGATCGCATCCTGCGGGATGTACGGCGGGTTGGACGCGACGACCGCGGCCCGACCGTCAAGCTCGCCGAGCGCGTCGGCCAGGTCGCCGAAGACGAGGGTCAGGTTCGGCGCGCCGACCTCCTCGACGTTGCGCTTCGTCCAGGGGAACGCCTCCGGCGAGTTCTCGACCGCGTACACCCGCGCGTGCGGCACCTCCGTCGCCATGGCGAGCGCGATCGCACCACTGCCCGCGCCGAGGTCGAGCGCGACCGGTTCCGGCTCGGCGGCGGCTCGGAGTGCGTCGATGGCCAACTGCGCGAGGAGCTCCGTCTCGGGCCTCGGGACGAACACCCCCGGGCCGACGGCGAGTTCGAGCGACCGGAACGGGGCCCGTCCCGTCAGGTGCTGCAACGGCTCGCGGCGGGCGCGCCGGGCGACGAGCGAGTCCAGCGCCGCGGCATCCGTCGCCGTCAGCTCGGCGCCGACGACGAGCTTCGCGTGCACCCCGCCGCGCGACAGGCCGAGCACGTGGCCGACGAGCAGGTCGGCATCGACCTCTGGGTCGGGCACTCCGGCCGCCCGCAGCGCGTCGGCCGCCTCGTCGCGCGCCTCGCGCAGTGGGCGGGCGCCGGACGTCGCGGAAGCATTCACGCAAAGGAATGTAACCCACTCCCCCTGCCCCGCCGGCCGCCGTAGGCTGGTTCGCGGCACGCCGCCGTCGTCACGAGAGGGAACACCATGGCTCAGGTCTACGAGAACATCACCGAGGTCTTCGGGCGCACGCCGCTCGTGAAGCTGAACCGCGTGACGGATGGCGCCGAGGCGACGGTGCTCGGCAAGCTCGAGTTCTACAACCCCTCCGCGAGCGTGAAGGACCGCCTCGGCATCGGCATCGTCGACGCGGCCGAGGCCTCCGGCGAGCTGAAGCCCGGCGGCACCATCGTCGAGGGGACGAGCGGCAACACCGGCATCGCGCTCGCCATGATCGGCGCCGCCCGTGGCTACCGGGTGGTCATCGCCATGCCCGAGACCATGAGCAAGGAGCGCCGCGCGCTGCTGCGCGCGTACGGCGCCGAGCTCGTGCTCACCCCCGGTTCCGAGGGCATGAAGGGCGCGGTCGCGCGCGCCGAGCAGATCGCCGCCGAGACCCCGGGCGCCGTGCTCGCCCGCCAGTTCGACAACCAGGCCAACGTCGACATCCACCGTCGCACCACCGCCGAGGAGGTCTGGAACGACACCGACGGCGCCATCGACATCTTCGTGTCGGGCATCGGCACCGGCGGCACCCTGTCCGGCGTCGGCCAGGTGCTCAAGGAGCGCAAGCCCGAGGTGCATATCGTCGGCGTGGAGCCGCTCGAGTCGCCCATCCTCAACGGCGGCCAGCCCGGCCCGCACAAGATCCAGGGCATCGGAGCGAACTTCGTGCCGTCGATCCTCGACCGCGACGTCTACGACGAGATCATCGATGTGAACATCGACCAGGCCGTCGCGACCGCGCGTCGCCTCGGCGTCGAGGAGGGCATCCTGGGCGGCATCTCGTCGGGCGCCACCGTGTACGCGGCCACCCAGCTCGCCAAGCGCCCCGAGAACGCCGGCAAGACGATCGTGGTGATCCTCGCGAGCTACGGCGAGCGCTACCTCTCGACGGTGCTCTACGAGGGGCTGCTCGACTGATCCCCAGACGGCATCTGCTTGACTGAGCCGGTGGGAATCCTCGGCACCCTCAGGGACGACATCGCGACCGCGCGCTCCCACGACCCCGCGGCCCGCAGCCGCATCGAGATCGTGCTCGCCTACTCCGGCCTGCACGCCATCTGGTCGTACCGGCTCGCGCACCGCCTGTGGCAGACCCCCGCACTGCGGTTGCCCGCGCGACTGCTGTCGCAGTTCACGAGGTTCCTGACGGGCGTCGAGATCCACCCCGGAGCGACCATCGGCCGGCGCTTCTTCATCGACCACGGGATGGGCGTCGTCATCGGCGAGACCGCCGTCGTCGGCGACGACGTCATGCTGTACCACGGCGTCACCCTGGGCGGGAAGGCGCCGCGCGGCGCGCCGAAGGGCAGCAAGCGGCATCCGACGCTCGGCGACGGCGTCACCGTCGGAGCGGGTGCGAAGGTGCTCGGAGACATCGAGATCGGCTCGTGGAGCGCGATCGGCGCGAACGCCGTCGTGACCCGCGGCGCGCCGCCGCACTCGCTGCTCGTCGGCATCCCGGCGGTCGCGAAGCCGCTCTCGCCCGCGACGGCGGATGCCGCGCGTGGCGTCCACGACTGGCACGTCGACTTCCACATCTGAACCTCGACCGTCCCACCGTGCGGGAGCTTCCGCCGGGTGCCGGTGGCGGGCCGACGCGCTCCGATCCGCGAACGGTCAGAGCGGCAGGTACATCACCGCGAGGCCCACCCGGCCGTGCCGACGCGAGCGGAAGGCCCCCGGGACCGTGCCGACGACCTCGAACCCGAGCGAGCGCCAGAGGCCGACCGCGACCACGTTCGATTCGACGACCGCGTTGAACTGGATGCCGGCGAAGCCCGCCCGACGATGCCAGTCGACGACCCACTCGCCGAGGAGGCGGCCCACTCCGGCGCCGCGCGCCTCGGCGGCGACCATGAACGAGGCCGTGCCGATGTGGTCGCCGCGGCCGGGGCGGTTCGGCCCCATCTTGGCCGACCCGAGGATGCGCCCGTCGCGCTCGGCCACGACCGTGAGTCCCGGCGGCGGCTCGATCCACAACGCCCGTGCGGACTCCGTCGTGAGGTCCTCGGGGTACGCGTACGTCTCGCCGTCGCGGACGACCTCGTCGATGATGCGGAAGACCGCGGGCCAGTCCTCGTCGCGGATCGGCCGGACGACGACGTCGCTCACTGGTCGCCGAGGTCGGCGAGCCGGGCCTCCTCGTCGGCCTGCACGGCCGACTCGATGATGGGATCCAGCGCGCCGTTCATCACCTGGTCGAGGTTGTATGCCTTGTAACCGGTGCGGTGATCGGCGATGCGGTTCTCAGGGAAGTTGTACGTGCGGATCCGCTCGGAGCGGTCCATGGTGCGGATCTGCGACTTGCGCGCGTCCGACGCGGCCGCGGCGAGCTCCTCCTGCTGGCGCGCCAGCAGGCGGGCTCGCAGCACGCGCATGGCCGCCTCGCGGTTCTGCAGCTGCGACTTCTCGTTCTGCATGGCCACCACGATGCCCGTGGGCACGTGCGTGATGCGCACGGCGGAGTCGGTGGTGTTCACGGACTGCCCACCGGGACCCGAGGAGCGGTACACGTCGATCTTGAGGTCGTTCTGGTTGATCTCGACCTCTTCGGGCTCGTCGACCTCGGGGAAGACGAGCACCCCCGTCGTCGAGGTGTGGATGCGCCCCTGCGTCTCGGTCACGGGCACCCGCTGGACGCGGTGCACCCCGCCCTCGTACTTCAGGTGGGCCCACACGCCCTGCGCCGGGTCGCTCGCGTTCGACTTGATGGCGACCTGCACGTTCTTGTACCCGCCGAGATCGGACTCGTCGGACTCGAGCAGCTCGGTCTTCCAGCCCTTCGACTGCGCGTACTGGATGTACATGCGCAGCAGGTCGGCGGCGAACAGCGCGCTCTCGGCGCCGCCCTCGCCGCCCTTGATCTCCATGATCACGTCGCGACCGTCGTCCGGGTCGCGCGGGATGAGGAGGCGCCGGAGCTTCTCCTGCGACTCGGCGAGCTGCTCCTCGAGCGCGGGCACCTCCTCGGCGAAGGCGGCGTCCTCCTTGGCGAGCTCGCGCGCCGCCTCGAGGTCGTTCTGCGCCTGCTGCCAGGCGTCGTGCGCGGCGACGATGCGGCTGAGCTCGGCGTAGCGACGGTTCACGCGCTTGGCGCGCGCGGCGTCGGCGTGCAGCGCCGGGTCGGCGAGCTCCTCCTGGAGCTCGCCGTGCTCGGCGATCAGGGCCCGGACGGACTCGAACATGCTCAGCGGTGGTGGTCGGCGTCGTGCCCGTGGCCGTTGCCGTTGCCGCCGACCGGTGCCGACTTCTGCATGAGCAGCAGGAACTCGGTGTTCGACTGCGTCTCGCGGAGGCGACCGAGGACGGCCTCGAGGGCCTGCTGCGGCTCGAGCCCGGCGAGGGCGCGGCGGAGCTTCCAGGTGATCTTGACCTCGTCGGGCGACAGCAGCATCTCCTCGCGACGCGTCGACGACGCGTTGACGTCGACGGCGGGGAAGATCCGCTTGTCGGCGAGCTGGCGCGACAGGCGCAGCTCGGAGTTGCCGGTGCCCTTGAACTCCTCGAAGATCACCTCGTCCATCTTCGACCCGGTCTCGACGAGCGCCGTGGCGAGGATGGTGAGCGAGCCGCCGTTCTCGATGTTGCGCGCCGCACCGAAGAAGCGCTTCGGCGGGTAGAGCGCCGAGGCGTCGACGCCGCCCGAGAGCACGCGACCGGATGCCGGTGCCGCGAGGTTGTACGCGCGGCCGAGGCGGGTGATCGAGTCGAGCAGCACGACGACGTCGTGGCCGAGCTCGACGAGGCGCTTGGCGCGCTCGATCGCGAGCTCGGCGACCGTGGTGTGGTCCTCGGCCGGGCGGTCGAAGGTCGACGCGATGACCTCGCCCTTGACCGTGCGCTCCATGTCGGTGACCTCTTCGGGACGCTCGTCGACGAGCACGACCATGAGGTGGACCTCGGGGTTGTTCGTCGCGATGGCGTTCGCGATCTGCTGCAGCACGATCGTCTTGCCGGCCTTGGGCGGCGCGACGATGAGGCCGCGCTGGCCCTTGCCGATCGGCGCCACCAGGTCGATGATCCGCTGCGTGAGCTTGGTGGGCTCGGTCTCGAGGCGCAGGCGGTCCTGCGGGTAGAGCGGGGTGAGCTTCTGGAAGTCGACCCGCGCGGCGGCCTCCTCGGCGGACTGGCCGTTGACCGAGTCGACCTTGACGAGCGCGTTGTACTTCTGGCGGCTGTTGCCCTCGCCCTCGCGAGGCTGCTTGATCGCGCCGACGACCGCGTCGCCCTTGCGGAGGTGGTACTTCTTCACCTGGCCGAGCGAGACGTAGACGTCGCTCGGACCGGGGAGGTAGCCCGTCGTGCGCACGAAGGCGTAGTTGTCGAGCACGTCGAGGATGCCGGCGATGGGGATGAGCACGTCGTCGTCGAGGATCTCGGGCTCGACCTCGTCGCCGCCGCCCTGGCCGCGACGCTTGCGGTCGCGGTAGCGGTTGCGGCGGCCGCCCTCGCCATCGCCCTGCTGCTGGTCGCCGCGCGACTGCTGGCCGCGGCCGCCCTGCTCCTTCGGGCCCCGGTCGGAGTCGGCCTGGCGCTCGTCGCCCGACTCGTCGGCCTTGCGCGGGTCCTGGCCGCGGCCGGCGTCGGCCTGCTTGCCCGCCTCCTGGCCGCCCTTGCCGTTCTGGCGGTCGTCGCCCTTCTGCTCGGGCTTCTGGCCCTCGCCGCGGTCGCGGTCGCCGCCGCCGCGTCGGCCGCGGTTGCGGCCACGGCCCTGGCGCGGCTCCTTCTCGGCCTGCTCGGCCTCGGCCTGCTCGCCCTCGGGGGCGGGCGTG
>NZ_LQGY01000025.1 GCF_001620055.1 Agromyces sp. NDB4Y10
CGCCATGGCGGGCGGGGGAGGCGGCACGGGCCGCGCGGCGGCGGCGGCCTGCTGCGCGCGCATCCGGCTGAGGACGACCTGCCGCTCCGCCTCGGCGTCCCGCACGCGGGCGCCTGCCGCGAGCGCCTCGGCGGCGAGCGGGACGTCGAGCCGCAGGCCGCACGTGTCGCACACGTTCCGGAACAGCTGCGAGAAGCAGGCGGGGCAGCGGGTGGTGTCGACGAGCATGGCGGGGGCGCTCGGCCAGCGTCGCACGTCGGACGCCGCGGGATGCGTCTGATGGGGCATGCGCTCACTCTGGCACGCCGGCCCACCTCCGTCGTCGGTGTCCACACCGAGTCCGTTGTCCACAGGGCGCCGCCGGAGGAGTCGTCGTCAGGGCGGGCGGCGCCTCGTGCAGTAGACTTTCCGGCGTCCATCCCCACTTCGACGTGCTCCGGCATGCCGACCCGGGCGGACGACGAGTCAAGCCGACGGCTCGGGGCGTAGCTCAGCTTGGCTAGAGCGCCCGCTTTGGGAGCGGGAGGTCGCAGGTTCGAATCCTGTCGCCCCGACGAGTCGCACCGGCTCGACACGAACTTCCACCAAACAGGAGAATCTTCCCCATGCCGACCACTTCGGTTGAGAAGCTGAGCCCGACGCGCGCCAAGCTCACCATCTCGGTGACGCCCGAGGAGCTGAAGCCCAGCATCGCCCACGCCTACGAGCACATCGCCGAGCAGATCGCCGTGCCCGGCTTCCGCAAGGGCAAGGTGCCGCCGCCCATCATCGACCAGCGGGTCGGCAAGGCCGCCGTGCTCGAGCACGCGGTCAACGAGGGCCTCGACGGCTTCTACCGCGCCGCGGTGAACGAGCACGAGCTCCGCCCCCTCGGCCGCCCCTCGGCCGACATCGTCGAGTGGCCGAACGAGAAGGACTTCTCCGGCGACCTGCTGCTCGCGATCGAGGTCGACGTCCGTCCCGAGATCGAACTGCCCGACTACCAGGGCCTCGAGCTGACCGTCGACTCGGTCGAGGTCGGCGACGACGAGGTCACCGAGGAGCTCGAGCGTCTCCGCAGCCGCTTCGGCACCCTCATCACCGTCGACCGCCCGGCGAAGACCGGCGACTTCGTCACGCTCGACCTGGTCGCGACGATCGACGGCACCGAGGTCGACACCGCCAGCGGCGTCTCGTACGAGCTCGGCTCGGGCGAGCTGCTCGAGGGCATCGACGAGGCGCTCGACTCGCTCACCGCGGGCGAGACCACGACGTTCGAGTCGAAGCTGCTCGGCGGCGACCACCAGGGCGAGACCGCCGAGATCACCGTGAGCGTCACGGCCGTCAAGGAGCGCGAGCTCCCCGAGGCCGACGACGACTTCGCGCAGATCGCCAGCGAGTTCGACACGCTCGACGAGCTCACCGCGAGCCTCAAGGAGCAGGTCGCGAAGAACAAGTCGTTCGGGCAGGGCAGCCAGGCCCGCGACCTCCTCGTCGACAAGCTCCTCGAGCTGGTCGACGTGCCCGTCGCCGACAGCGTCATCGAGGACGAGGTGCACCGCCACCTCGAGTCCGAGGGTCGCCTCGAGGACGACGAGCACCGCGCCGAGGTCACCGAGTCCAGCACGAAGGCGTTCAAGACCCAGATCGTCCTCGACGCGATCGCCGAGCAGGAGAAGGTCCAGGTCAGCCAGGAGGAGCTCACCCAGTACCTCGTGCAGGGCGCCGCGCAGTACGGCATGGACCCGAACGAGTTCGTCCAGATCCTCAGCCAGAACGGTCAGATCCCCGCCATGGTCGGCGAGGTCGCCCGCAACAAGGCGCTCGCCATCGCGCTCGGCAAGGTCACGGTGAAGGATGCCGCCGGCAACGCGGTCGACCTCTCCGAGTTCACCGCCGTGGTCGACGAGAACGAGGCCGAGGGCGACGAGGCCGCGTCGGAGGCGCCCGCCGAGGAGGCGCCCGCCGAGGAGGCGCCCGCCGAGGAGGCGAAGCCCGCCAAGAAGCGCTCCAGCAAGAAGGCCGCCGAGGCCGACGAGGCGTCCACCGAGGAGGCCGACGCCGAGAAGAAGCCGGCGCGCAAGCGCACTGCGAAGCAGGCCGACGCCGAGTAGTCGGCGACGACCCGAGCGAGCACGCGACGGGGCCGGGCACCCATGCCCGGCCCCGTCCGTCGTCTCCGGAGGAGGAAGAGGAGCATGGACGACTGGCAGCGTCGGGTCGATGCCGTGTGGGCGGCGGCGTCCGACCTCGGCGATCGGGCCGTGATCGAGCGCATCGACCTGCTCGTGGCCGAACTCCCGGCGGACGACCCCCGCGGTCCCTTCGAGGCCGCGGGCGCACGCGACTCGGCGAGGCTCGAGGCGGAGGCGGAACCGCGCTACCGCCGGGCCCTCGAACTCGGACTGTCGGGTCGGGCTCGCGTCGAGGCGCACATCCAGCTCGCGTCGACCGTCCGCAACCTCGGACGTCCGGAGGAGGCGCTGGTGCTCCTCGACGGCGTCCGCGACGATGCGGGCGACCTCGCCGACGCGGTCGAGGCGTTCCGCGCGCTCGCGCTCGCGTCGTCGGGTCGAACGGATGCCGCGGCATCCGTCGCCCTCATCGCCCTCGCCCCGCACCTCACGCAGTACCGCCGCGCGGTCGACGCGTACGCGCGCGAACTCCTCGCGCCCGCACCGGAGGACGACACCACGACGCCGTGATGCCCGTCGTCGCGACGCGGCATCCGCCGACGGCGAACAGCCCGGTTCGCGCGTGTTGCACCGGATAGATTCGAGACAACGCACGAACGAAACGGAGCGAAATCCATGGCCGAACCGACACTGCAGCCCAGTGTGTTCGATCGACTGCTGAAGGACCGCATCATCTGGCTCGGCTCGGAGGTGCGCGACGACAACGCGAACGAGATCGCCGCGAAGCTGCTGCTCCTCGCCGCAGAGGATCCGAACAAGGACATCTACCTCTACATCAACTCGCCCGGCGGGTCGATCACGGCGGGCATGGCCATCTACGACACGATGCAGTTCGTCCCGAACGACATCGTCACGGTCGGCATCGGCATGGCGGCCTCGATGGGGCAGCTCCTGCTCACCGCGGGCACCAAGGGCAAGCGGTACATCACGCCGAACGCGCGCGTGCTGCTGCACCAGCCGCACGGCGGCTTCGGCGGCACCGCGAGCGACATCCAGACGCAGGCGCAGCTCATCCTCGACATGAAGAAGCGCCTCGCCGAGATCACCGCCGCGCAGACCGGCAAGTCGGTCGAGCAGATCAACCGCGACGGCGACCGGGACCGGTGGTTCAACGCGCAGGAGGCCCTCGAGTACGGCTTCGTCGACCACATCCGCGAGTCCGCGCTCGACGTCTCGGGCGGCGGCGGCACGCAGCCCGGCTTCGAGGACACCAAGGCCTGAGGAAGAGAGAACAGCGAATGAACATCCCCGCTTTCGGCGGCACCGCGTTCAGCGGCGTCCAGGCCCCCGGCTCGCGCTACATCCTGCCGAGCTTCGAGGAGCGCACCGCCTACGGCTACAAGCGACAGGACCCGTACGCGAAGCTCTTCGAGGACCGCATCATCTTCCTCGGCGTCCAGGTCGACGACGCGTCGGCCGACGACATCATGGCGCAGCTGCTCGTGCTCGAGTCGATGGACCCGGACCGCGACATCATGATGTACATCAACTCGCCCGGCGGCTCGTTCACGGCGATGACCGCGATCTACGACACGATGCAGTACATCCGTCCGCAGATCCAGACGGTGGTGCTCGGCCAGGCCGCCTCGGCCGCGGCCGTGATCGCCGCGGCCGGCACCCCGGGCCGACGCCTCGCACTGCCGAACGCGCGCGTCCTGATCCACCAGCCGGCGATGGGCGAGGCCGGCCACGGCCAGGCGTCCGACATCGAGATCCAGGCGGCCGAGATCCTGCGCATGCGCACCTGGCTGGAGGAGACGCTGTCGAAGCACTCCAACCGCACCATGGAGCAGGTGAACGCCGACATCGACCGCGACAAGATCCTGTCCGCGGCCGAGGCCCAGGAGTACGGCCTCATCGACCAGGTGCTCACGTCGCGCAAGACGCTGCCGGCGCTCGCGCGCTGATCGACGACGTCCGAGGGGCGGGTGCGGATGCCGCATCCGCCCCTCGTTCGTCACGTTTCCGCCAAACCGTGGCGGATCGGCCCCGCCCGGCTTCCGTCGGGCTAGGCTCGGAGCAGACGCGTTTCGAGGGAGGAAACGATGGCACGGATCGGGGAGAGTGCTGACCTGCTGAAGTGCTCCTTCTGCGGAAAGAGCCAGAAGCAGGTGCAGCAATTGATCGCCGGTCCCGGCGTGTACATCTGCGACGAATGCGTCGAGCTCTGCAACGAGATCATCGAGGAGCGGCTCGCCGAGGCGGGCGAGGCGGAGTCGGGCGAGTTCGAACTGCCCAAGCCGAAGGAGATCTTCGCCTTCCTCGAGGAGTACGTCATCGGCCAGGAGGCCGCGAAGCGTGCGCTCGCGGTGGCGGTGTACAACCACTACAAGCGCGTTCGGGCCAAGGCGGCGATCGCCTCCGCCGACCGGGCGCACGACGACGTCGAGATCGCGAAGTCCAACATCCTGCTCATCGGCCCGACCGGCTGCGGCAAGACGTACCTCGCGCAGACCCTGGCCAAGCAGCTGAACGTCCCCTTCGCGGTCGCGGATGCGACGGCGCTGACCGAGGCCGGCTACGTCGGCGAAGACGTCGAGAACATCCTCCTGAAGCTCATCCAGGCCGCGGACTACGACGTCAAGCGGGCCGAGACGGGCATCATCTACATCGACGAGGTCGACAAGATCGCGCGGAAGGCCGAGAACCCGTCCATCACGCGCGACGTGTCGGGCGAGGGCGTGCAGCAGGCGCTGCTGAAGATCCTCGAGGGCACCGTGGCATCCGTGCCGCCGCAGGGCGGGCGCAAGCACCCGCACCAGGAGTTCATCCAGATCGACACGACGAACGTGCTGTTCATCGTCGCCGGCGCGTTCGCCGGACTCGAGGACATCATCTCGTCGCGGGCCGGCAAGCGCGGCATCGGCTTCGGCGCCCCGCTGCACTCCAAGCAGGATGAGGCCGAGCTGTTCAGCGAGGTGCTCCCGGAGGACCTGCACAAGTTCGGCCTGATCCCGGAGTTCATCGGCCGTCTCCCCGTGGTCGCCACGGTGACGCCGCTCGACCGCACGGCGCTCATGGAGATCCTCACCGAACCCAAGAACGCCCTCGTGCGCCAGTACCAGCGCATGTTCGAACTCGACGGGGTCCAGCTCGAGTTCGAGCACGCCGCGCTCGAGGCGATCGCCGACCTCGCCGTGCTCCGCCAGACCGGCGCCCGTGGACTCCGCGCGATCATGGAGGAGGTGCTGGGGC
Source organism: Agromyces sp. NDB4Y10 (assembly GCF_001620055.1). GTDB lineage: Bacteria > Actinomycetota > Actinomycetes > Actinomycetales > Microbacteriaceae > Agromyces > Agromyces indicus. The sequence continues at coordinate 5,370 of NZ_LQGY01000025.1, forward strand.
CCATCATGTTCGAGGTGCCCTCGACCACCGGGGTCGCGCGAGTGGTCGTCACGAAGGAGACGGTCATCGACAACGCCGCGCCGACGATCGTTCCCTCGAAGCCGCGCCGCGCCGAGAAGTCGGCCTAGCCTCGGCAGCCGGCGCGCCGCCACCGGCGGCCGCCGTCAGTCGAAGACGCGGAACACCTGCCAGTGGCGACCGTCGTGGCCGACGTCGAAGACGTGGGTCTCGCCGTCGTCGGCGCTCGCCTGGAACCGCCACCCGGTGATCGCGAGCGGCGCGCGGCCGGGGGCGACGTCGTGGCCGTCGAACGGATGCCACCAGTCGGCCGGACCCACCAGGGGGGTGGGCGTGTCGCTCACGCGGTACCGGCGTGCCCGCCACACCAGCCGCTCGGGCGCGCCCGATGGCCCCGTCCAGACCTCCGCCGGTTCGACCGTGCGTCGCATGGCGCCCTCCGCCGTCATTCGAAACTGTGTTCGAATCCTAGCAGCGTTCGGGCACGACGGCACCGGTCGACCGAGGTCGACCGGTCGGCGTTCCGGTCAGGCCAGGTCGTCGTCCGTCCGGGCGCCGAAGACGATCTCATCCCAGCTGGGCATCGACGCGCGACCCTTCTTGGCGCGAGGAGCCGACGACGCCTTGCCGCCCCACAGGGCGCGCGCGGCCGCGCCCGCTCGACTCTCGTCGTCGTGCGAGGCGTCCGTCTCCGCCGGGGCCACCTCGGGAGCAATCGGTGCCTGGGTCGAGGGCGGGTCGGGCTGCGCCGTGACCGTCACGGTCGGAGCGAAGGGCGCCGGCTGCGGCATCCGCTCGGTCGCGCCGGAGAGGGACTCGCGTTCCCCGCGCCGGCGCCGGAGGGCCTCGAGCAGGTCCGCGGTCTCGCCGGTCGGGGGAGCGGGCTCGTCGGCGCGCTTGATCGCCGCCCTCGCGACCGCGCTGGAGGACCCCGCCGGCTGGCGCTGGACGGCGACCTCGGGCTGCGGCGCGGTGTCGTCGTCGGCGGTGTCCGACGATTCGAACGTGAACGCGCCGCTGTCGAATCGCGACGACTCGTCGTCGGCCGAGACCGCCCGCAGGCGCGGGATCATCCCGCCACGGACCTCGCCATGCTTGGACAGCGTCGCGGCGTCCGCGTTCTGCGGGTGCAGTGCCTGCTTTCGCGGCTCGAACGACCAGCGGGCGTCGTGGTCGATGCCATCGGCGGTGAACTCGAGCTTCACCATCCAGCCGTGCTCCTCGTCCTTCCAGCTCGCCCAGCGCTCGCCGTGCGCACCGAGGCCGGCGAGGCGCTCGCGCACCATGCTGCCGAAGGATGCCAGCTCATCGGCCTCGGCCTCGCCGGGGACGTGGATCGGGACGGCCAGCGCGGAGGTCACCATGTGCTCGCGCTCGGCGATCACCGGGCCCTCGAACCGGCGGATGTAGTCGACCGAGGCGCCGGTGAGTTCCGCGACCTCCTCGGCGGAGAGGCCCGAGCGGATGTGCGCCTGGACTTCGCGGGGCGACAGCTTCGGGCCCGTGTGGGCCTCGGGGATGGCCTGACGGATGCGCGACTGGAGCACCTCGTCGACCTCGATCCGGAATCGCGCCCCGTCTTCTGAGGCTGCGACGAGGGCGCCGTCTTCGACACCGATCACCTTCAGTTCCTGCATCGCGAGAAGCCTTTCCGTGCCTTCGTCTCCGCCCAAGGATGCCACGCCTCGGCCCGGCGCCCGGGAATACGGCGGGCGCGCCGCGAGTTGTGCCTGCAACCGGGGCGAACGCGACTCCGGGAGGGTTTGCCAACGGCATCGAATTGATGCAGACTATGGCGGCCGAACCCTCGGCACCGGAAAAAAGGATGGGAATGGCAACGGACTACGACGCGCCACGGAAGACCGAAGACGACTCCGAGTCGATCGAGGCCCTCAAGGAGCGCGTGCCCGACAAGATGTCGAGCGCCGTCGACGTCGAGGACGCCGACAACCCCGGCAGCTTCGACCTCGCGGGCGCCGACCTGTCCGACGTCGAGCTGGACGTGGTCGTGCTGCCGCCGCAGGCCGACGAGTTCACGTGCGTGAACTGCTTCCTGGTCAAGCACCGCTCGCAGATGGACCACGAGACCAAGCTCGGGCCGATCTGCCAGGAGTGCGCCGCCTAGGCCCGCTCCTCACCGACTCCTGGCCGCCGCGATCCGTTGATCGCGGCGGCCAGTTCGTTCGGGTGCCGCGTCGAGACGAGCCAGTACGGCGCCGGGTCCGCGGCATCCGTGATCGGTACCCGGACCACGTCGCGGATCCAACCGCGGATGACGAGGTGGGCGCGCGCGTCGAGGCCGGTGCCGCGTTCGACCCGGGCGTCCTCGCCGACCGCCGGGACCGCGGTGCCGACGTCCTCGATCGGGACGCGCGCACGACCGGCGCGGAACTCGCCGCCGGACACCTCGACCACCGGCGCCGTGAGGGTCAGCGACCCGGCCACCGCCGCGTACATCAGCAGGCCCGTGACCACGCCCGCGGGCACCGACACCGGCGCGAGCACGAGGATGCTCGAGGGGATGAGCAGGAGGCTGATGAGGTAGATCCAGGGCGTCGGCCACAGCCGTTCGCGGTACTCGGGCATGGATCTATCAGACCAGACTTCTGCACTACCCTCGAACGGTGACCGATTCCGTCGATGTGCTGATCACGGCCGACCGCGTCCCCGCCTACGCCCACCCGGGCGATGCGGGAGCCGACCTCCACGCCGCCGAGGCGGTGGTGCTCGAACCGGGGGAGCGCGCGACGGTCGGCACCGGAGTGGCGATCGCGCTGCCCGACGGCTACGTCGCGTTCGTGGTGCCCCGTTCGGGCCTGGCCTTCAAGCACGGCATCACGATCGTGAACGCGCCCGGGACCGTCGACGCCGGATACCGGGGCGAGATCAAGGTCGCACTGTTGAACACCGACGCCCGCGAGGCGTACCGCATCGAGCCGGGCGACCGCATCGCCCAGCTCGTGGTGATGCCCGTCAGCCGGGCGCGGTTCGTGGAGGTCGAGAAGCTGCCCGGCAGCCTCCGCGGCGAGGGGGGATTCGGGTCCACCGGATTCGGGGCGAACCAGTCAGGAGCACACGCGTGAGCGACATCGAGAACATCGACGACTTCCCGGTCGACCAGCCCAAGTCGGCCCCCGCCGATCGGGCCGCGAACGGCCCCCTCGACGAGTCGGAGGCCAATCCGGTCCGCCCGTACGTCGACCTCGGCGGCGTCAAGGTGCTGCCCCGCGAGGGCCTGCACCTCCGGCTCGAGGTCGAGGAGGGCAGCAAGCGCGTGGTCGCGGTCGGCCTCGACTACGCCAATTCGACCCTCCAGGTCCAGCCGTTCGCGGCACCGCGGTCGAGCGGGCTCTGGCATGAGATCCGCGACCAGATCGCCGAGCAGATCGCCCGGCAGGGCGGCACGACCACGGTCCGCGAGGGATCGTTCGGTCCCGAGCTCCTCGCGCAGATCCCAGTCACGACGGCCGACGGACAGGCCGGCCAGATGCGGCTCGCGCGCTTCATCGGCGTCGACGGCCCGCGTTGGTTCCTCCGCGGCGTGATCGCCGGCGAGGCGGCCACCGATCCGGCGGCGGCGGCGAAGGTCGAGGATCTCTTCCGCTCGATCGTCGTCGTCCGCGGCGACACGCCGATGCCCCCGCGCGACCTCATCCCGCTGCGCATGCCCGCGCCGTCGTCGGGCGGTCCCGGCGCGTGACCTCGCACGATCCGGACGCGAACCCGCCCGAGCGCGAGTCCGCTCCCGCCGACGGGGGCGGTCCCGCGCCGGCCGCGCGCGAGGGCGCCCCGGCCGACGACCTCGCGCGTCAGTTCGCGGCCGCGGCCGAACGATCAGGCCTGGGCCGGATCGCGCGCGACGAGAAGCTGACCCCGGCCGACCTGATCGGCGCGCTCGGCGGCGTGCGCGGCCTCGCCGAGGCGATCCTGCCCGGCCTGGTCTTCCTCGTCACCTACACCTTCACGCGCGAGCTCGTGTGGGCGCTCGTGGCGTCGCTCGGCCTCGCCGTCGTCTTCACGGTCGCGCGGCTCGTGGCCCGGACGCAGCCCACGCAGGCCATCGCCGGCCTGATCGGCGTCGCGGCATCCGCTGCGCTGGCGCTCTGGACCGGGCGCGCCGAGGACAACTACGTCATCGGCTTCTACACGAACGCCGCCTACGCGGTGGCGATCCTGGTCTCGCTGCTCGTGCGCTGGCCGCTCGTGGGACTCGTGGTCGGCTTCCTCATGGGCGACGGCACGGCGTGGCGCCGGCGGCGGCGGACCTATCGCGCCATGCAGCTGCTGACCGTCGTGTGGCTCGGCATGTTCGTCGCGCGCCTCGTGGTGCAGGTCCCGTTCTACTACGCCGGCAACGTCGAGGCGCTCGGCGCCACCCGGCTGCTCATGGGCGTGCCGCTGTACGCGCTGCTGCTCGTCTTCTCGTGGCTGGTCGTCCGGGCGGTGTACCCGGCGCGGACCGCGCCCGCGGAGTGATAGAGTTATCTCGACATCAAGATAATTTCCGGATGCCGGAGTGAGCCTGTCGGCAGGCGGGGCGCTGCACTAGCCTTGCTTGGGGCGGGGCAACGGATCATGACGAGCACCGCCATGCGCCGCCGCGCGGGCGGCATCCGCGAAGGAGAGGACACCGTGTCTGCAGTGAACAGTTTCGGGGCGAAGGACACGCTCCAGGTCGGCGACCAGGCGTACGAGATCTACCGGATCGACACGGTCCCCGGTCACGAGAAGCTCCCCTTCAGCCTGAAGGTCCTGCTCGAGAACCTGCTCCGCACCGAGGACGGCGCGAACGTCACCAAGGAGCAGATCCAGGCGCTGGGGTCCTGGGTCCCGACCGCCGAGCCCGACACCGAGATCCAGTTCACCCCGGCCCGCGTGGTGATGCAGGACTTCACCGGCGTGCCCTGCATCGTCGACCTCGCCACCATGCGCGAGGCCGTGGTCGCCCTCGGCGGCGACCCGAACAAGATCAACCCGCTCTCGCCGGCCGAGATGGTCATCGACCACTCGGTCATCGCCGACCTGTTCGGCACCGAGAACGCCCTCGAGCGCAACGTCGAGATCGAGTACGAGCGCAACGGCGAGCGGTACCAGTTCCTCCGCTGGGGCCAGACGGCCTTCGACGACTTCAAGGTCGTGCCGCCCGGTACCGGCATCGTGCACCAGGTCAACATCGAGCACCTCGCGAAGGTCATCTACCACCGCGACGTCGACGGCGTCACCCGCGCCTACCCCGACACCTGCGTCGGCACCGACTCGCACACCACCATGGTGAACGGCCTCGGCGTCCTCGGCTGGGGCGTCGGCGGCATCGAGGCCGAGGCGGCCATGCTGGGCCAGCCCGTGTCGATGCTCATCCCCAAGGTGGTCGGCTTCAAGCTCTCCGGTGAGATCCCCACGGGCGTGACCGCGACCGACGTCGTGCTCACGATCACCGACATGCTGCGCAAGCACGGCGTGGTCGGCAAGTTCGTCGAGTTCTACGGCTCCGGCGTGGCATCCGTGCCGCTGGCCAACCGCGCGACCATCGGCAACATGAGCCCCGAGTTCGGCTCGACCGCGGCGATGTTCCCCATCGACGAGGTCACCGTCGACTACCTGCGCCTCACCGGCCGCAGCGACGAGCAGATCGCCCTCGTCGAGGCGTACGCGAAGGCCCAGAAGCTCTGGCACGACGCCGACACGGAGCCCGAGTTCTCGGAGTACCTCGAGCTCGACCTGGCCACGGTCGTGCCGTCGATCGCCGGCCCGAAGCGTCCGCAGGACCGCATCGTCCTCTCGTCGGCGAAGGCGCAGTTCGAGGAGGACCTCACGAACTACGCCGACGTCGAGCACGACCTGGTCGACCTCGAGGTCGCCGAGTCGTTCCCGGCGTCCGACCCGCCGAGCAACACCCCGGAGGACGAGCACAACCAGCACGTGCACACGCACCGTTCGCACGCGCCGAAGACGGTCTCCAAGCCGACCTCGGTGCAGACGCCGGATGGCGCGAGCTACACGCTCGACCACGGCGCCGTGACGATCGCGGCGATCACCTCGTGCACCAACACGTCCAACCCCTCGGTCATGCTCGCCGCGGGCCTGCTCGCGCGCAATGCGGTGCAGAAGGGCCTGAAGGCCAAGCCGTGGGTGAAGACCACGCTCGCGCCGGGCTCGAAGGTCGTCACCGAGTACTACGAGAAGGCCGGCCTGACCAAGGACCTCGAGGACCTCGGCTTCTACACGGTCGGCTACGGCTGCACCACCTGCATCGGCAACTCCGGCCCGCTGATCGAGGAGGTCTCGGCTGCGGTGCAGCAGAACGACCTCGCGGTCACCGCGGTGCTCTCGGGCAACCGCAACTTCGAGGGTCGCATCAACCCCGACGTGAAGATGAACTACCTCGCGAGCCCGCCGCTCGTCATCGCGTACTCGCTCGCCGGGTCGATGAACTTCGACTTCGAGACCGACCCGCTCGGGCAGGACTCGGACGGCAACGACGTCTACCTGAAGGACATCTGGCCCGACGCCGCCGAGGTCCAGAAGACGATCGACGAGTCGATCAACGAGGAGATGTTCACGCGCCAGTACGCGAGCGTCTTCGAGGGCGACGAGCGGTGGCGCAACCTGCCGACCCCGACCGGTGCGACCTTCGAGTGGGACTCGGAGTCGACCTACGTGCGCAAGCCCCCGTACTTCGAGGGCATGACGCTCGAGACCACGCCGGTCACCGACATCAGCGGCGCGCGCGTGCTCGCGAAGCTCGGCGACTCGGTCACCACCGACCACATCTCGCCGGCCGGCTCGATCAAGGCCGACAGCCCCGCCGGGCGCTACCTCACCGAGCACGGCGTGGACCGGAAGGACTTCAACTCCTACGGGTCGCGTCGCGGCAACCACGAGGTGATGATCCGCGGCACGTTCGCGAACATCCGCCTGAAGAACCAGCTCCTCGACGGCGTCGAGGGCGGCTACACGCGCGACTTCACCCAGCCCGGCGGCCCCCAGTCGTTCATCTACGACGCGTCGATGAACTACCAGGCGCAGGGCACGCCGCTCGTGATCTTCGGCGGCAAGGAGTACGGATCGGGCTCGAGCCGCGACTGGGCGGCGAAGGGCACGAGCCTGCTCGGCGTGAAGGCGGTCATCACCGAGAGCTTCGAGCGCATCCACCGCTCCAATCTCATCGGCATGGGCGTCGTGCCGCTGCAGTTCCCGGCGGGGGAGTCGGCCGACTCCCTCGGACTCGACGGCACCGAGGTCGTGACCATCACCGGGCTCGAGCAGCTGAACGAGGGCGTCACCCCGAAGACGGTCCACGTCGTCGCCGAGCCGAGCGAGCACTCCCCGGAGGGCAAGCAGACGGTGGAGTTCGACGCGATCGTCCGCATCGACACCCCGGGCGAGGCCGACTACTACCGCAACGGCGGCATCCTGCAGTACGTGCTGCGCAGCCTCGTCTGACGCGGCGATCCACGAGGGCGGCGAGCACGGCTCGCCGCCCTCGTTCTCTGCCCGGGCTCTCAGGTCGCCCGGCGTAGACTTCTACGAACCCCGCCGGGGCGGCGACGCCCACGTCTTCGGAGGCACGACGAATGAGGCTGCTCGACACGATCCGCGGTCCCCGCGACCTGGACGCCCTCTCCCACGACCAGCTGGAGGAACTCGCTCGCGAGATCCGCGAGGTGCTCGTCGCGAGCGTCTCGAAGACCGGCGGTCACCTCGGACCCAATCTCGGCGTGGTCGAGCTCACCATCGCCATCCATCGCGTGTTCGACTCGCCCCGCGACCCGATCATCTTCGACACGGGCCACCAGTCCTACGTGCACAAGCTGCTCACCGGCCGTCAGGACTTCAGCAGCCTCCGCCAGACCGGGGGGCTCGCCGGCTACCCGCAGCGCTCCGAGTCCGAGCACGACGTGGTCGAGAGCTCGCACGCGTCGAGCTCGCTGTCCTGGGCCGACGGCATCTCCAAGGCGTTCGAGATGACCGGCCAGGGCGACCGGCACGTGGTCGCCGTCGTGGGCGACGGCGCCCTGACCGGCGGCATGACGTGGGAGGCGCTGAACAACATCTCCGACGACAACACGCGCAACCTCGTCGTCGTCGTGAACGACAACGGCCGGTCCTACGCGCCGACCATCGGCGGCATGGCCCGCTTCCTCAACTCGGTGCGCACCAAGCAGTCGTACCGCACGCTGCACCTGCGCAGCCGCAGCGCGTTCGACAAGCTCGGCTCGCCCGGCCGCGCGTTCTACCGCGGCGTGCGCGGTGGACTCCACGGCTTCCTCAGCCGGTTCAGCGGCAACGAGGCGCTCTACTCGAACCTCGACATCAAGTACATCGGACCGATCGACGGCCACGACGAACGCGCGGTGGAGGAGGCGCTCCGGCAGGCGAAGTCGTACGGCGCCCCCGTGATCGTGCACACCATCACCGACAAGGGCCGCGGTTACGAGCCGGCGCGTCGCGACGTCGCCGACCAGTTCCACGCCGTCGGCCAGATCGACCCCGAGACGGGCGAGTCGATCGAGAAGGCGTCGGCGCCCTCGTGGACCGGCGTATTCGCGGATGAGCTCGTGAGCCTCGCCGAGCGCGACGAGCGGCTCGTCGGCATCACCGCGGCGATGCTCCGTCCGACCGGACTCCACCGGATGGCTGAGCGCTTCCCCGCCCGCGTCTTCGATGTCGGCATCGCCGAGCAGCACGCGGCCACCTCGGCCGCCGGCCTCGCCTTCGGCGGCCTGCACCCGGTCGTCGCGGTCTACGCGACCTTCATCAACCGCGCCTTCGACCAGGTGCTGATGGATGTCGCCCTCCACAAGGCCGGCGTGACCTTCGTGCTCGACCGTGCCGGCGTGACCGGGCCCGACGGCCCCAGCCACCACGGCGTGTGGGACCTGTCGATCCTCCAGGTGGTCCCCGGGATCCGCATCGCCGCGCCCCGCGACTCCGTGCGCCTGGCCGAGGAGCTCGGCGAGGCCGTGCGGGTCGACGACGGCCCGACGGTCCTGCGGTTCCCCAAGGGCACGGTCGGCACGGAGTACGAGGCCGTCCGCCGCACCGACGACGGCGTGGACGTACTGGTCGAGTCCGAGCGGCGCGACGTGCTCATCGTCACGGTCGGCCCGATGGCCGGGGTCGGACTCGAGGTCGCGCAGCGACTCGAGGCGCAGGGCATCGGGGCCACGGTCGTCGATCCGCGTTGGGTCGTGCCGGTTCCGCAGAGCGTCGTCGAGCTCGCCGCCGACTATCGGATCGTCGTGAGCATCGAGGACGGGATCCGGGTCGGCGGCATCGGCACCCGCATCCGTCAGGACCTGCGGGAGGCCGGCGTCGACACGGCCGTGACCGAGGTGGGCCTGCCCGACGAGTTCCTCGACCACGGCTCGCGGGGCGACATCCTGGAGCGCGTCGGCCTCACGCCGCAGCACATCGCCCGGGATGTCACGGCGATGGTGCTCGGCAGCAAGCTCCCGCACGCGCGCAACGCGGGCATCGAGCTCCCGAGCGACACCGCGCCCCAGCCCCGGGTGTGAACGGCGCGGTCCCGCTCACTCGATGCGGTAGACGTGCTCGACGGCGTCGCCGATCCGAGTGACGCCGGTCAGCCGCATCGGCCGGGTCACGGTGCCCACCGGAAGCAACGGTCGCCCGCTCCCGAGCGCGACCGGCATGTACCCGATGAGCAGCTCGTCGAGCCGGCCCGCCTCGAGGAACTGCGCGGCCACCGGACCGCCGCCGATCACCCACACGTTCCGGCCGGCGGCCGCCTCCACCGCGGCATCGGCGATCGCGTCGACCTCGCCGGCGGCGAATCGGATGTCGGCGCCGTCGGGCACCGGCAGGTCGCGATGGGTGAGCACCCAGGTGGGCAGGGCTCCGTACGGCCAGCCGCCGCCCTCTCGGAGCACCCACTCGTAGGTCGTCGCTCCGAGCACGAGCGCGCCGACGTCGGCGAAGAACCGGTCGTAGTGCTCCTGGAAGTCCTCCATGCCGAACTGCAGCAGCCACCCGAGGTCGTCGTGCTCATCGGCGATGAACCCGTCGATGGTGGAGGCGACGTAGTACTGGATCTTCGTCATCCGCCGAGCATACGAACGACCCCCGACAACCAGGTGCCGGGGGTCGTTCGGTCGATCAGGCGTGGATCAGGCGTCGACGCCGCGGATCGGCGGGTGGTGGAACGTGTCGCCGAAGACGCGCTCCGACGCTCCCACCCGGTCGAGGTACGGCGTGAGCCCGCCCATCTGGAACGGGAAACCCGCCCCGAGGATCATGCAGAGGTCGATGTCCTCCGCGGCGCTCACGACGCCGTCGTCGAGCATGAGCTTCGTCTCACGCGCCAGGCCGTCCTGCAGGCGGGTCAGGATCTCATCGGGCGACGAGGGGTTCGTGCCGCCGGAGACGATCTTCATCGCGCCCTTGTCGAAGCCCTTGACCTTGCCCTTGTCGTCCTTCTCGAGCAGCTTGCCGTAGTCGGCGAGCCGGTGCAGGTTCTCGGAACGGTAGAACCGGTCGGGGAACGCCGCGTGGTGGGTGTCGAGCACATGCGCGCCGACCTTGAGCCCGACGAGGTCGAGCAGGTGCGACGGAGCCATGGGCAGGCCGAGCGGGGCCATCGCCTCGTCGACGGTCTCGAAGGGCGTGCCCTCGTCGACCGCGCGCATCGCCTCGCCGAGGAGCACCGCCAGCAGGCGGTTCACGACGAAGCCCGGCGTGTCGGCGGTGATCACCGCGTTCTTCTTGAGCTTCGCCGCGGTCACCATCGCGGTCGAGAGCGTCGCGTCATCCGTGCTGCTCGTCTTCACGACCTCGATCAGCGGCATGACCGCGACAGGAGTGAAGAAGTGGAAGCCCACCACGCGCTCGGGGTGCTGGAGCTTCGCGCCGATCTGCTCCACGGAGAGCGACGAGGTGTTCGTCGCGAGGACCGCCTCGGGCGAGATGAACTGCTCGACCTCGGCGAACACCTGCTGCTTGATCTCGAGCTCCTCGAACACGGCCTCGATGACCCAGTCGCAGTCGGCGAACTCGGACTTGTCGGTCGTGCCGTGCACGAGCGCCTTCAGGCGGTTCGCCTCGTCGGGGGAGATGCGGCCCTTGTCGCGCAGGGTGTCGATCTCGCCGGTGATGTACGCCACGCCCTTGTCGACGCGCGCCTGGTCGAGGTCGGTGATCACGACCGGCACCTGGAGTCGCCGGACGAACAGCAGCGCGAACTGGCTGGCCATGTAGCCGGCGCCGAGGACGCCCACCTTGGTGACCGGCTTGGCGAGCGCCTTGTCGGGGGCGCCTGCCGGCTTCTTCGCGCGCTTCTGCACGAGGTTGAAGGCGTAGACGGATGCCTGCAGCTGGTCGCCGGCGATGAGGTCGGCGAGGACCTCGTCCTCGCGCTCGAAGCCCTCGGCCTTCGTGCCGGACTTCGCGGCCTTCAGCAGGTCGAGCGCCGCGTAGGGCGACTTGGGCACCGAGCCGATGCGGCTCTGCAGCATCTTGCGGGCGATGCCGATCGCGGCATCCCACTTGACCAGGCGCTCGACCTTGCCGGGCTCGTTCGGGCGCTTGACCTTCACGCGGCCGGAGACCACGCCGTCGGCCCAGCGGATGGAGTCCTCGAGGTAGTTCACCGACGGGAACAGGGCGTCGGCGATGCCGAGCTCCAGCACGTCGCCCGCCTTCAGCGTGCGGTTCTGCTTGAGCGGATTCTCGATGACGACCTTGAGCGCGTTCTCGATGCCGATCAGGTTCGGCAGCAGGTAGGCGCCGCCCCAGCCGGGGATGAGGCCGAGGAACACCTCGGGCAGCGCCACGGCCGGCGTGGACGCGTCGACGGTGCGGTAGTCGGCGTTCAGGGCGATCTCGAGGCCGCCGCCGAGCGCCAGTCCGTTGATGAAGGCGAACGACGGGACGCCCACCTCCGAGAGCTTGCCGAGGGCGTGGTGTCCGAGCTGCCCCATGCGGAGCGCGATCTCCCGGCTGGGGATCTCGGCGACCTTCGACAGGTCGGCGCCCGCGGCGAGGATGAACGGCTTGCCGGTCACCGCGACCGCGTGGATCTCGCCGGCCGCGGCCCGCTCGCGCAGCCCGTCGAGGGTCGCGGCGTACTCGAGCAGCGACTTGGGTCCGAGCGTGTTGGGACGGGTGTGGTCGCGGCCGTTGTCGAGCGTGATGAGCGCGAGCGTGCGCCCCTCGGAGATGGGGATGTCGCGCACGTACGAGTGCGTGACGACCTCGTCGTCGGACAGCGTCTCGAGCTCGGAGAAGTCGATCTTGGTGTAGTCGGTCATCATTCCCCTCAGGCCTTCTTCGCGGCCTTGCGCGAGTAGTTCGGGTTCTCCCAGATCATCGTGCCGCCCTGTCCGAGGCCCACGCACATGGTGGTGATGCCGTAGCGGACGTCGGGGCGCTCGGCGAACTGGCTGGCGAGCTGGTTCATCAGGCGCACGCCCGACGAGGCGAGGGGGTGACCCACCGCGATCGCTCCGCCCCACGGGTTCACGCGGGGGTCGTCGTCGTCGATGCCGTAGTGGTCGAGCAGCGAGAGCACCTGGACGGCGAACGCCTCGTTGACCTCGATGAGCCCGATGTCGTCCATCTTGAGTCCGGCCAGCCGCAGCGCCTTCTCGGTCGCCGGGACGGGGCCGATGCCCATGATCTCGGGGTCGACGCCCGCGAAGGCGTAGCTCACGAGCTTCATCTTGACGTTCAGGCCGAATTCCTTCGCGGCGTCGGCGCTCGCGAGGAGTGCCGCGGTCGCGCCGTCGTTGAGGCCCGACGCGTTGCCGGCGGTGACCCGGCCGTGCGGACGGAACGGGGTCTTGAGCCCGGCGAGGCCCTCCATCGTGGTCTCCGGTCGCATGACCTCGTCGCGCGTCGCGAGCCCCCAGCCCTCGGCGGTGCGGATGGCGACGGGGACGAGGTCCTGCTGGATCTTGCCGGCCTCGTACGCCGCCGCGGTCTTCCGCTGGCTGCCCAGCGCGTAGCGGTCGGCGCGCTCCTTGGTCAGGTGCGGGAAGCGGTCGTGGATGCGCTCGGCGGTGGCACCCATGACGAGGGCGTCCTCCGAGACCATCCGCTCCGCGACGAAGCGGGGGTTGGGGTCGACGCCGCTGCCCATGGGGTGGTGGCCCATGTGCTCCACGCCGCCGCCGATGGCGAGGCGGTACTGGCCGTAGCCGATCGAGCCCGCGAGCATGGCGACGGACGTCATCGCGCCGGCGCACATGCGGTCGATCGCGAAGCCGGGCACCGACTTGGGCAGGCCCGCGAGGATGGCGGCCGTGCGGCCGATGGTCAGGCCCTGGTCGCCGGCCTGGGTCGTGGCGGCGATGGCCACGTCGTCGATCTGCTCCTTCGGGGCGCTCGGGTTGCGTTCCAGGAGTCCGACGATCGCCTTCACGACCAGATCGTCGGCTCGGGTGTTCCAGTACATGCCCTTTTCGCCGGCCTTGCCGAAGGGGGTTCGGACCCCGTCGACGAAGACGACATCAGCTCGTTCAGCCACGCTGCAGCTCCCTTTCGAATGAGGAATCACCCGATCCTAGGAACGCCGATCGGGCCGACGGAATCGGTTGGCGGTTCCTACGAAGCGTCGTGCGCGGCATCCTCGAGGGATTGTGCCGCCTTCACAAACGCGGCCGCGATTATCTGTGCGGTAGCGGCAACCTGCCACGGTCGTGCGCCGAGCGCCGCGAGCTCGCCGGCCACCGCGTCCGGGGTCGGCTCGGCGGGCGGATGCCACGCGAGCCGGCGCAGGTGGTCGGGCGTCAGGAGGTTCTCGACGGGCATGTCGTGCTGCTCGGCGATCTCGGTCACGGCGGCCTTCGCGAGGCGGAGCCGGGCGTCGGCTTCGGGGTTGCGGGCGGCCCAGGATCGAGGCGGCGGCGGGGCGTCGCTCGGAACGCGCGCGGCGGGCGGCGCGGCGGTCCGCGCCTCCTCGATCGCGGACCACCAGCGATCGATCTCTGACCGGCTCGCGCGGCCATTGAACGCCTTGAGGTCGGCGAGGGCCCGCTTGGACTCCGGCAGCGCCTTCGCGGCGGCGAGGATCGACGCGTCGGGCACGAGGCGGCCGGGCGCGGTGTCGGTCTCGGCGGCGAGGGCGTCGCGGGCGTGCCAGAGGGCGCGCGCGACAGCGAGGTTCCGCGGCGAACGCAGAGAGTGGATGCCGCTCAGCCGGCGCCACGGCTCGGCGGCGGGCGGCTTCGCCTCGCGTCGGACCGTGGCGTCGAACTCCTGCCGGGCGATCTCCTCCTTGCCTGCGTCCACGAGCCGCTCCGCGAGCCGGTCGCGGACGTCGACGAGGAGCTCCACGTCGAGCGCGGCGTACCGCAACCACGACTGCGGGAGCGGGCGCGTCGACCAGTCGGCGGCCGAGTGCTCCTTCGCGAGGCGGATGTCGAGCAGTTCCTCGACCACCGAGGCGAGCCCCACCCGCGGCATCCCGAGCAGGCGCGCTGCGAGCTCGGTGTCGAAGATCGCGGCGGGGTCGAGCCCCACCTCGCGCAGGCAGGCGAGGTCCTGGCTCGCGGCGTGGAGCACCCACTCCTCGTCGCGGATCACCGACTGCAGCTCCTCGAAGCCGCCGATCGTCGTCGGGTCGAACAGGAAGGTGCCCGCGTCCCGCCGGAAGAGCTGGATGAGGTACGCGCGCTGCGAATAGCGGAACCCGCTGGCACGCTCGGCATCCACGGCCACCGGGCCCACGCCGCCCGCGATGCGCTCGACGGCCTCGCCGTACGCCTCGCGGGTCTCGATCACGCGGAACTCGTCAGCCACGGTTCCTCCTCCGTCGGGGAAGGGCCGTCACCCCCTCGGTTCGGGGAGGCAGCCCCGCCAGCATGCACAACAACTCACTCCACCCTTCCACATGCGGCGCGGCGTGCTCGTCGAGCGGCGTCCACGACGCGCGGAGCTCGAGCTGTGCGCCGTCGCCCTGGCGGGCGAGCTCGCCGTAGCCGGTGGACAGGATCTTCGTCACGGTCCCCGACGCCGCGACGTATCGGGCGCCGCGAGCATCGAGCGCGTCGACGAGCCACGACCACGCGACATCCGCCAGGAACGGATCGACGCCGATGTCGGTCTCGAGCGGGGCCTGCGTGAAGCACACCACCCGGAACCGGCCGCCCCACGACTCCGGCTCGGACGGGTCGTACAGCAGCACGAACCGGCCCGTGCCGAGGTCGGAGTCCTCGCCGTGCGGACCGGGGGAGACGTCGGCGGCCAGGGCGACGGCCCAGGGCGCCAGCGACGAGGGCGCGTCGATCTCCGACACGCGCAGTTCAGGGCGCGGTGCCGCAGCACGCAGCGATTCGAGCGCCGCGGCGAACTCCGGGGGTGGCAACGCCGAGTCGGACACGTGTGCAGACTAGAGTCTGCGACAGGGGGCACGTCGGCGGCACGCCGCGACCGCCCCGGGAGGATCGACCACGCGGCGCGGAACGGGGGAGCGATGTCACGGGTGGATCGAGCGATCGGTCCGGTCACCGCCGTGCTCGGCGGCGTGGCACTCGTCGGCGCGGCCTTCATGGCCGCCGTGACGGCCACCGCGGTCGTGTTCGCCCGCCGGGTCGTCAGCCCCGAACCGCCCCGTGAGGACGACCAGCGCCTCGAGCGCGTCGACCTCGCGGCCGGCGAGGTGGTCCTCACGGCCTCCGACGACGCTCGCATGCGCGGCCGGTACGGCCTCTGGTTCGAGCACGACTCCGGCTACGCCCGCCTCGGCGACGTCATCGACGACGACGGCCACCGCGTGCGCCGCGCCATCGAGTCGGTCGACTTCGGCCGGCTCGACCGCGCCGGTCGGGGGCGCATCAGCGGGTGGTTCCACCTCGGCCCGTGGGAGGTCGCGGAGCGCTACGAGAACGTGGTCGTCGACACCCCGCTCGGTCCCGCACCCGCGTGGTTCGTGCCCGCGACGGATGCCGCCGGCGGGGTCTCCGCGGACTGGGTGATCCAGGTGCACGGCCGCGGCGCGAAGCGGCACGAGGGCCTCCGCGCCGTCCAGCCCGCGCGCGAGGCCGGATGGTCGACGCTGCTCATCTCGTACCGCAACGACGGCGAGGCGCCCGAGAGCGAGGACCGCCGATACGGGCTCGGCGGCACCGAGTGGGAGGACGTGGTCGCCGCCGTGCGATTCGCTGTCCGCCGCGGTGCCCGGCGCATCGTCCTCATGGGCTGGTCGATGGGCGGATCGATCTCGCTGCAGACCGTGTTCCGCTCCGCCGAGGTCCGGGAGCACCTCGTCGGACTCGTCCTCGAGTCGCCCGCGGTCGACTGGGCCGACATCCTCCGCTTCCAGGCGCGGGCCCTGGGCCTGCCCGCCGAGCTCGGCGGGGTCGTGGCCCGGGTGTTGAGCGCCCCCGTCGGCGGCACGCTCACGGGCCTCGCGGCCCCCATCGATCTCGAGGCGCTCGACGCCGTCGCCCGCGCCGACGAACTCGACGTGCCCGTGCTCCTCATGCACAGCGAGGACGACGGGTTCGTGCCCATCGAGGGCTCACGCCGGCTCGCGGCCGTCCGGGCCGACCTCGTCCGGTTCGAGGTGTTCGAGGGCGCGCGGCACACCAAGCTCTGGAACCACGCGCCCGAGCGGTGGACCGGACTCGTCCGCGACTGGCTCGAGGAGCGGTGAGCCGCAGCCGCGGCGCCGCGGCCCGCCGACGCGCGGCTCAGGCGGCCAGGCGCTCCTGCAGTTGGCGCTTCGCCCGCGCGAGCATGCCCGACATGCCGCGGACGCGGAGCGGCGAGACCGCCTCGCCGAGCCCCAGGGACTGCGGGTAGTCGGCCGGGATCGCGAAGACCTGCTCGGGGGTGAGCCCGTCGAGGCCCTGCGCGAGGATCGACGCGAACCCGCGCGTGGTCGGCGCCTCGGCCGGTGCCGTGGCGTGCATGTGCACCAGACCCGCCTCGTCGACCTCGACGAAGATGAACACCGGCGACTGGCACTCCTCGACGCGCTCGAGCAGGTCGGGGTGGTCGCGGTAGCGCTCCGGCAGCTCCGGAAGCTCGTTCGAGAAGTCGAGCAGGAGCGTCAGCCGGTCCTTCACCCCGAGCGCGAGGAAGTCCTCGCGCGTCTCGGCGAGCGCAGCGGGCAGGGTCGTTGCATCCATCGACGACATTCTCGCACCCGGGGATGGACGCGGCCTCAGCGCCCCGGCACCTCGCCCCGCTCGGTGCCGGTCACGATCGGCACCCGGACGGCGCTGCCCCACTCGGTCCACGAGCCGTCGTAGTTGCGCACCTTGTCGAAGCCGAGCAGGTGCGTGAGCACGAACCACGTGTGGCTCGAGCGCTCGCCGATGCGGCAGTACGCGATGACCTCGTCGCCCTCCTGCAGGCCGACCTCGTCGCGGTAGATCGCGTCGAGCTCCGCACGGCTGCGGAAGGTGCCGTCCTCAGCCGCGGCGCGCGCCCACGGCACCGATGCCGCGGTCGGGATGTGGCCGGCGCGCAGCGCCCCCTCCTCGGGGTAGGCGGGTGCGGTCGTGCGCTCGCCCGAGTACTCCTCGGGTGAGCGCACGTCGATGAGGGGCTTGCCGAGGTGCGCGAGCACGTCGTCCTTGTACGCCCGCACGCGCGAGTCGTCGCGCTCGACCACGGGGTACTCGACGGGCTCGACCTCGGGGGTGTCGGTGGTGAGCGGTCGCCCCTCGGCGATCCACTTGTCGCGGCCGCCGTCGAGCAGCCGCACGTCGTCGTGGCCGAAGAGCGTGAACACCCACAGGGCGTACGCGGCCCACCAGTTGTTCTTGTCGCCGTAGATGACGACCGTCGAGTCGCGCGAGATCCCCTTCGAGCCGAGCAGCTCGGCGAAGCGCTCGCTCGAGACGTAGTCGCGGACGACGGGGTCGTTGAGCTCGGTGTGCCAGTCGACCTTCACCGCACCCGGGATGTGGCCGGTCTCGTAGAGCAGGACGTCTTCATCGGACTCGACGACCACGAGTCCGGGCCGGCCGAGCTGGTCGGCGAGCCAGTCCGTGGTCACGAGCCGCTCCGGGTGCGCGTACTCGGCCAGCTTGGCGGCGGTGTCGAACTCGACGGGCATGGGGAACCTCCTGTGGTCGCCCGGTCGGGCGAGGCTGATGGGGAGCCGGGACTAGGCTGGTCACCTGTCCACCCTCGAATCTACGCGGCGCGCCCGACGGAGTCACCGCACCCGTCATGAGGTGCAACAGGGGAGTCCCACGCCTATGACCACCGGAGCGGCATCCGCCCTCGGCCACCTCGTCGACCGCAACCCGTCCATCACGGGTGCCGAGATCGCCTCCGAGCTCGTGCCGCCGCCCCAGTTCGAGCACGCCTCCTTCGAGTCGTACCGGCCCGACCACGACTTCCCGTCGCAGCAGGCCGCGCTCGACAAGCTCCACGAGTTCGCGAACGGATGGCGGGGCCAGCGCAATCCGGGCGGGTTCTTCTCCCGCAACCGAAAGCCGAAGTCCGAGCTGCCGGGCGTGTACCTCGACGGCGGGTTCGGCGTGGGCAAGACCCACCTGCTCGCGGCGCTCTGGCACGTCGCACCGGGACCGAAGTATTTCGGGACGTTCATCGAGTACACGGCGCTCGTCGGTGCGCTGGGCTACGCGCCCGCGGTCGAGCTGCTGCGCGGCTCGCGCCTGCTCTGCATCGACGAGTTCGAGCTCGACGACCCGGGCGACACGATGCTCATGACCCGATTCCTCGGCGAGCTCATGGCCGGCGGCACGCGCGTCGCGGCGACGAGCAACACGCCGCCGAACGCGCTCGGCGAGGGCCGGTTCGCGGCGGCGGACTTCCTGCGCGAGATCCACGGGCTCGCCGCGAACTTCGAGACGCTCCGCATCGACGGCCTGGACTACCGGCGCCGCGACACCGAGGGCCACGCCGAGGCGATGGCGGACGACGCCGCCGTCGAGCACGCGGCATCTGCCCTCGCCGGCCGCGGGCACCGCGTCACCCTGGATCGGTTCGACGCGCTCATCGCGCACCTCGCCACCGTGCACCCGTCGAAGTACATCAAGCTCATCGAGGGCACCGAGGTCATCGCCCTCACCGGGGTGCACGAGCTCACCGACCAGAACGCCGCCCTGCGCCTCGTGGCGTTCATCGACCGCGTCTACGACGCCGAAGTGCCCATCGTCGCGAGCGGGACGCCGCTGGACGCGGTGTTCGGCGGCGGCATGCTCGACGGCGGCTACCGGAAGAAGTATCAGCGCTCGATGTCGCGCATGATCGCCCTGACGACCGGCGAGCTCCCGCCGCACGACTGAGCCGCCGATTCGGAGCGCCGTCGCGGCATCCGGAAACACGCTCGTTACACGGACCGCGTTTTCGTAACCGTCGCGAAACGCTTCGTGCCCCGTCGACGAAACGTCCCCGCACCATCCTGATCCCCGTACCCCGAGACCGAGCCCCAGTCTCACCCCCTCGCGGTACGTCCCCTGCAGATCACGAGGTGTGAGGAAAACCTATGGATACGGGAAGCATTGCGTGGGCGATCACGGCCACCGCGCTCGTGCTGTTCATGACGCCGGGCGTCGCGTTCTTCTACGGCGGCCTGGTCAAGGCCAAGAGCGTCGTCAGCATGATGATGATGAGCTTCGGCGCACTCGGCCTGATCAGCGTCCTCTGGGTGCTGTACGGCTACAACATGAGCGCGGTCGACAGCGTGTGGAGCTTCGCGGGCAACCCGTTCTCCGACTTCGCGCTCGGCTCGCTCGCGACGGGTGAGACGGCCAACGTCGACCTGATCGGCGTCGCCTTCGGTGCGACCTTCGCGATCATCACCGTCGCCCTGATCTCGGGTGCGATCGCCGACCGCGCCAAGTTCGGCGCCTGGATGATCTTCGCCGGCGTCTGGGCCACGCTCGTCTACTTCCCGGTCGCGGCCTGGGTCTGGGGCGGCGGCTGGATCCTCAACCTCGGCGAGGAGCTCGGCCTCCCCGGCGTCATCGACTACGCGGGCGGTACGGCCGTGCACATCAACGCCGGTGCGGCGGCGCTCGCCCTGGCGCTCGTGCTCGGCAAGCGCGTCGGCTTCCAGAAGGGCATGGACAAGCCCCACAACGTGCCGCTGACCCTCCTGGGCGCCTCGGTGCTCTGGTTCGGCTGGTTCGGCTTCAACGCGGGTGCGGAGTTCCTCAACGAGCTCGCGAACACGGGCCTCATCGTGCTCAACACGCTCGGCGCGACCGCCGCGGCGATCCTCGGCTGGCTCGTGGTCGAGAAGTTCAAGGACGGCAAGCCCACCTCGGTCGGTGCCGCATCGGGCGCCGTCGCCGGCCTCGTGGCCATCACCCCCGCCTGCGCCAACCTCGAGCCGGGATGGGCGCTCCTGCTCGGTGCCGTCGCGGGCGCGGTCTGCGCCCTCGCCATCGAGCTGAAGTTCAAGCTCGGCTTCGACGACTCGCTCGACGTCGTGGGCATCCACCTCGTCGGCGGCCTCATCGGCACGCTGTACCTCGGGTTCTTCGCGATCGACACCGGCCTGTTCGTCGGCGGCGACCTCGGCCAGCTCGCGGTCCAGACGATCGCGGCCGTGGGCGTGCTGGCCTACTCCTTCGTCGTCGCCTTCGTCCTCGGGTTCGCGATCGAGAAGACCATCGGCTTCCGCGTGAAGAACGAGGACGAGCTGGCGGGCATCGACACCATCGTCCACGGCGAGGAGGGCTACAAGCTCGAGACCGTCTGATCCGCACGATCACCGCGAGGGCGGTGGGGATAGTCTGCGGGGGTGCCCGACACTCGCAGCCTCCTCACCGCCCTTCGGCGTGCCATCCGCTCGATCGCCGGGCCCGCCCGGGTGCGTCCCGCGAACCGGGTGCCGGATGCCGCGCCGGACCGCCGCCCCGACGACCGCGACGACTGGCCCGGCCGCTCGGGCCCGCACGCCACCGTCGAGGTCGACCCGGCGCGCGTGCGGCGGGTGCGCTTCGCCTACACGCCCGATCGCGACGGCGAGCCGGACCCGGGCGAGGTGGTGTGGACGTGGGTCCCGTACGAGGAGAACGACGGGCGGGGCAAGGACCGGCCGGTCGTGATCGTCGCCGCGGGCGGACCGGGGGAGTTCCTTGCCGTGCAGCTGACGAGCAAGGGCCGCGACGGCGATCGCGACCTCGTGCCCCTCGGAAGCGGCGCGTGGGACGGCGAGGGGCGTGCGAGCTGGGCGCGCGTCGACCGGCTCTTCCGGGTGCACGCCGTCGGGATGCGGCGCGAGGCCGCATCGTTGGACGCCGCCCGCTACGCGCGCGTGACCGAGGCGCTGCGCGCGCGGTACGGCTGGGACTGACGCGCGCGCACGCGTCGGGAAACGGAAGAACCCCCGGCTGGACCGGGGGTTCCGTTCGTGTGGGCGATGCCGGGCTCGAACCGACGACCTCTTCCGTGTGAAGGAAGCGCGCTACCAGCTGCGCCAATCGCCCATCAGGGTTGTCGCGGACCGGGCCTCGCCGGTGCCGCGGACTCGATACTAGCCCACGCGCGGGCTCCGGCGCACATCGACGGCGGGCCCGGGCGCGTCGACGGTCGACGGTGCCGGCCGAGGCCGCGTGGGGCGGATCCGACGCGTGCCGGAGTGGCGCCCGAACAGGCGACACGCCCGGCATGCACGGTCGGATTCGCCTGCTGATCGGCCATGACGTGCCACGCGGCCCGCTCGGTTTGTCATTCGTTCACGTCATCCGTTAGAGTCTCTCTGCACGCAAAACAGCGGGCAACGCGGATGTGGCGCAGTTGGTAGCGCATCACCTTGCCAAGGTGAGGGTCGCGAGTTCGAGTCTCGTCATCCGCTCTGACCAAGCCGGCGCAAGCCGGTTTGTTCTTTGGTGGTGAACCCAAGCAACGGTGGATTGGCCGAGAGGCGAGGCAGCGGCCTGCAAAGCCGTATACACGGGTTCGAATCCCGTATCCACCTCGAATGAGCCCCTCGCAGCTCACTCAAACCCGGGCGATTGGCGCAGCGGTAGCGCGCTTCCCTGACACGGAAGAGGTCACTGGTTCGATCCCAGTATCGCCCACCACATGAGAAACGCCCCGGCTCGCCGGGGCGTTCGTCGTTTCACGGGCGTCCCGCGTCATCCGTCGGAGATGGGCCCGATGACGATCGGCGGCAGGGCGATCCGCGTGCTGAACCAGGACCAGCTCTCGCCGTCCGTCTGTTCGATCGAGGCGGAGGCGTCCAGCCCCGGCGGCACGTCGCGGAGGATCACGGTGATGGCGCGCCGTCCCGTGAACCGGACCGAACCGGCCGCGTCCACCGTTCCGGATCCGGCGTACCCGCCGGGCCTGAAGTGCGCCCGGGCAGGGGCGTCGACCGCGAACGTGAAGACGTACGTGCCCACTCCGGTCGCTCCGTAGGCGGCGGGTCGGAAGTGCACGGAGACGGCCGGGTTGCGGCTCGGCGACTCCCGTCGGTCGAACCCGGCGTACGGCTCCGTCGCGTCGGTCTGCAGGATGGTCGGCCGGATGAGGGTCAGGTTGGTGCGCCCCCGTCCCACCGTCCTCGTCGGCGAGATCACCTCGAGCGTCGACCAGAACAGCGGGCCGCGCCCCAGGTCGCCGGCGCGGTGCTTCGCGAGCCACTCCTCGGCGGTCAGGTCGCTCTCGAATTCGGTGAACGCGTCGGATCCCGCCGGGCGACCCGCGGCGTCATCAGGTGCACTGAACATGAGGATCACTCTACAAAGGCTGAAGTTGCCACGCATCCGGGCGGCCCCTGACCGAACGGCGGCCCACCGGGTCGAGACTCTGGGCCGGCGGGTGCGGCCGGGACCGGCAGGTGATCGCCCGCCGATCCACGCGACTACAGTTGAGGGGTTGCGTCTCACACTGCAGGGGAGTGGATCCACTTGGCCGACGGCTTCGAGCTCTTCACCGATCGATCCGTTGTCGCGATGCGCGTCAACGGCGAGCTCCGCGACCTCGCGACGACGGTCGCCGACGCCGACGTGGTCGAGCCGGTCACCATCGACTCGCCCGACGGCCTCGCGATCCTCCGCCACTCCACCGCCCATGTCCTCGCCCAGGCGGTGCAGAAGATCAACCCCGACGCGAAGCTCGGCATCGGCCCGCCCGTGACCGACGGGTTCTACTACGACTTCGACGTCGCGGAGCCGTTCACGCCCGAGGACCTGAAGGCGCTCGACAAGGAGATGGCCCGCATCATCCGTTCCGGGCAGCGCTTCGTGCGCCGCGTCGTCTCCGACGACGAGGCCAGGGCCGAGCTCGCCGACGAGCCGTACAAGCTCGAGCTCATCGGGCTGAAGGGCGCCGCGGCATCCGGTGACGACAACGAGAACGTGGAGGTCGGCGGCGGCGAGCTGACGATCTACGACAACGTCGACCCGAAGTCGGGCGAGGTGCAGTGGAAGGACCTCTGCCGCGGTCCCCACCTGCCCAGCACCCGCATGATCGGCAACGGCTGGGCGCTCATGCGCGTGGCCGCCGCCTACTGGCGCGGATCCGAGAAGAACCCGCAGCTCCAGCGCGTGTACGGCACCGCGTGGCCGACCAAGGACGAGCTGCGCGCCTACCAGCACCGGCTCGAGGAGGCCGCCCGCCGCGACCACCGCAAGCTCGGCGTCGAGCTCGACCTGTTCAGCTTCCCCGACGAGATCGGGTCCGGCCTGCCGGTGTTCCACCCCAAGGGCGGCGTGATCAAGCGCGAGATGGAGGACTACGTCCGCCGGCGCCACATCGAGGAGGGCTTCCAGTACGTCTCGACCCCGCACATCACGAAGGCGCACGTCTTCGAGCTGTCGGGCCACCTGCCGTACTACAAGGACACGATGTTCCCGCCGATGGAGCTCGAGAACTCCGAGTACTACCTCAAGGCGATGAACTGCCCGATGCAGAACCTCATCTTCCGCTCGCGCGGTCGCTCCTACCGCGAGCTGCCGCTGCGGTTCTTCGAGTTCGGCACCGTGTACCGGTACGAGAAGTCCGGCGTCGTCCAGGGCCTCACGCGCGTGCGCGGTCTCACCCAGGACGACTCGCACAGCTACGTGACCCCCGAGCAGGCACCCGGCGAGATCAAGCACCTCCTCGACTTCGTGCTGGGCCTGCTACGCGACTTCGGCCTCGACGACTACTACCTCGAGCTCTCCACGCGCGACGCCGACTCCGACAAGTTCAAGGGCACCGACGAGCAGTGGGAGGTCGCCACCGGCGTCCTCCGCGACGTGGCGGAGGCGTCCGGCCTGGAGCTGGTGCTGGACCCGGGCGGTGCCGCCTTCTACGGCCCCAAGATCTCGGTGCAGGCGCGCGACGCGATCGGCCGCACCTGGCAGATGTCGACGATCCAGTACGACTTCAACCAACCCGAGGGCTTCGGACTCGAGTACACGGCCGCCGACGGCACGCACCAGCGCCCGGTCATGATCCACTCGGCGAAGTTCGGTTCCATCGAGCGCTTCTTCGGCGTGCTCACCGAGCACTACGCCGGGGCCTTCCCGGTGTGGCTGTCGCCCGTGCAGGTGGTCGGCATCCCGGTCGCCGACGAGTACGCGCCCTACCTCGGCGCCATCCTCACCCAGCTCGCCGGTGCCGGCGTCCGCACGGAGCTCGACACGAGCGACGACCGCATGCAGAAGAAGATCCGCACCCACACCACGCAGAAGGTGCCGATCCAGCTCATCGCCGGTGAGAACGACCGGTCCGGCGAGACCGTGAGCTTCCGCTTCCGCGACGGCACGCAGGAGAACGGCGTCTCGATCGCCGAGGCCGAGCGACGCATCCTCGAGGCGATCGCCGACCGCCGCCAGGTGACCACGAGGGACGACCTGTTCGCATGACCCACTACCGGCCCGACGAGTTCGACCGCGACGACGTGCAGACGGATGCCGCGGCCGACCTCGCGGGCGTGCCGGACGCCTTCCAACGGCTCTGGACGCCGCACCGACTCGTCTACATCCAGCACGGACAGCAGCCGGACGAGCACTCGTGCCCGTTCTGCCGGGCGCCGGAGCTCGACGACGAGCAGTCGCTGATCGTCGCGCGCGGCGAGCACGCGTATGTGCTGCTCAACCTCTTCCCCTACAACAGCGGACACCTGCTCGTGTGCCCGTACCGGCATATCGCCACCTACGACCAGGCGACGCCCGAGGAGGTCGCCGAGATCGGCGAACTCACGCAGGTCGCCATGCGCACCGTGAAGCAGGTGTCGAAGTGCGACGGCTTCAACATCGGCATGAACCAGGGACGGATCGCCGGCGCGGGCATCGCCGAGCACCTGCACCAGCACATCGTGCCGCGGTGGGCGCTCGACTCGAACTTCTTCCCGATCATCGCCGGCACCAAGGCGCTGCCTCGCCTGCTCGGCGAGGTGCGCCAGGAGATCGCCGAGGCCTGGCCCCGCTGATCCGGTCGCTCAGCGGACCTGTCGCACCTCGAACTGCATGCGCGGGTTCGCGTACGCCTCCTGCGACTCGACGAGCTGCAGCTCGCGCTCGCCCGACTCGTGCGTGTTCGCGAGGAGGTCGAACACGCTCGACGCCGTCCGTGCGAGCGCGTCGGCCGCGTCGCCGGTGCGACGGTAGTGGGCCGTGAAGAGCGCCGCCGTGACGTCCCCCGAGCCATTGGCCTTCATCGGGAGGAGTGGAGTCCGGACGATCCACGCGCCGCCGTCGTCGACGGCGAGCATCTCGATCGTGCCCGGCTCCCGGTCGGGACGTTCCACGCTCGTCACGAGGACCGTGCGGGGACCCGACGCCCGCGCGAGGTCGACGGACGCGAGCGTGGACTCGAGCGAATCGGGCTCGGTCTCGGTGAGGTAGCCGAGCTCGAACTGGTTCGGCGTGATGAGGTCGGCGGCGGGCACCACGCGGTCGCGCAGCAGGACGGGGATCGCCGGCGCCACGAAGCATCCGCTCTTCGCGTTGCCCATGACCGGATCGCAGGAGTACACCGCGTCGGGGTTCGCCGCCTTGATGCGGGCGACCGCGTCGAGGATGACGTCGGCGATGCCCTCCGAGCCCTGGTACCCCGAGAGGATCACGTCGATCTTCGGGAACGCGCCGCGGTCCTCGATGCCGTTGATGACCTCGCGCACGTCGTCCGGGCTGATGAGCGGGCCGCGCCACGCGCCGTAGCCGGTGTGGTTCGAGAAGTTGACGGTGTAGACCGGCATGACCTCGACGCCGATGCGCTGGAGCGGGAAGACAGCGGCGGAGTTGCCGACGTGGCCGTAGGCGACGGCGGACTGGATCGAGAGGACCTTCACCCCTCGATCATTCCATCCCCGCTGCGGCGAGCCGTCCGCCGGCGGCACGCACGGCCGCCGCGATGTCCTCGGCGAGCCGGTCGGCGTCGGCCGCGTTCAGGTCGTGCACCGTCAGCCGCAGGCGACGGCTCGCCTCCGGCGCGTCGGCCAGGGCGAACTCGTCTCCGGCTCGCACGAGCCAGCCGCGTCGCATGAGCTGCTCGGAGACGTCACGTGCCGGCACGGGCATCGGCACCCAGAGATTGAGGCCGTCGCCCGCCGACGCGGGAACCCCTGACGCGGTGAGCCGTGCGGCGAACGCGTCGTTCCGCGCGGCGTAGTGCTCGCCCGCCGCGCTGATGGCCCCAGTGACGTCGGGGTCGGTGACGAGGGCGAGCACCAGTCGCTGCAGCAGGTGGCTGACCCACGTCGTGCCCGGCGTCAGTCGCATGGCGAGCCGCTCCGCCGTGTCGGGGTCGGAGGCGGTGACCGCGAGGCACATGTCGGGACCCAGGAACTTCGAGACCGAGCGGACGAGCGCCCACCGTCGATGCTCGGGGCCGATGAGCGAACGGAACGGCCGTCGGGAGAGCATCGAGAAGTGGTCGTCCTCGATCACGAGCACGTACGGGTGCGCGCGGAGCACCTCGCGCAGCTCCGCGGCCCGCCGCTCCGACAGGCTCGCCCCCGTCGGGTTCTGCGCCCGGGGCGTGCAGACGACCGCGCGCACGCCCTGCTCGAGCGCGGCGCGCAGCCCGTCGACCGTCATGCCCTCGTCGTCGACGGGGACCGGGACGGCCCGGTAGCCGCCGACGCGGACCGTGTGGATGCTCGTGAGGAAGCAGGGGTCCTCGAGGGCGACCGCGTCGTCGCGCACGAGCGCTTGGGCGAGGAGCCGCTCGACCGCGTCGGCCGCTCCGCTCGTGATCGTGAGGCGGAGGTGGTCGGGTGCGAGGTCGGCGCGCATCCAGTCCAGCGCCCACCGCTCGAGGCCGGGGTCGATGACGGGCTCGCCGTAGAGCACCGGTCGACCCGCCATCCCGGCGAGCGCGCGCGACGGATCCGGGATCAGGTCGGGATCGGGGTTGCCGGTGGCGACGTCGCGCAGCACGCTGTCGGCGGCGAACCCCTCCTGCGCGACCGCCGAGCGGTCGGCGACGTGCGTGCCGCCGCGCCCACGGGTGACCACGACGCCGGCCGCGGTGAGCTGCCGGTAGGCGGCGACGGCGGTGTTGCGGTTCACGCCGAGCCGGTCGGCGAGGTTCCGCACGGGTGGCAGCGGGTCGCCCGGCAGCAGCGCGCCGCGCTCGATGAGGGCGCGCACGTTCGCGGCGATGTCGGCGGCCGAACGGCCGGTGATCTCGAGGGTCAGGTCATGTGACATGGGCGGCTCCGATGGTCGGCACGGTCCATGCTATCTTTTGGCCTAGGCCAAGCCACCTGATTGTTCCGAGCGTCGCGCGATCCGAGCGCGTCATCCGTCGAAGGGATCCCCGATGAGCACTGCCCAGACCGGCTCCAGCCGCGTGAAGCGCGGCCTCGCCGAGATGCTGAAGGGCGGCGTCATCATGGACGTCGTCACGCCCGAGCAGGCGCGTATCGCCGAGGACGCCGGTGCGGTCGCCGTCATGGCGCTCGAGCGCGTGCCCGCCGACATCCGAGCCCAGGGCGGCGTCGCCCGCATGAGCGACCCCGACCTCATCGAGGCGATCATCGCCGAGGTGTCGATCCCCGTCATGGCGAAGGCGCGCATCGGCCACTTCGTCGAGGCGCAGGTGCTCCAGGCGCTCGACGTCGACTACATCGACGAGTCCGAGGTGCTCTCGCCGGCCGACTACGTCAACCACATCGACAAGTGGGGCTTCGACACGCCCTTCGTCTGCGGTGCGACGAACCTCGGCGAGGCGCTTCGCCGCATCAACGAGGGCGCCGCCATGATCCGCTCGAAGGGCGAGGCCGGCACGGGCGACGTCTCCGAGGCGACCAAGCACATCCGCAAGATCACCTCCGAGATCAACCAGCTGAAGTCGATGACGCGCGACGAGCTCTACGTCGCCGCCAAGGAGCTGCAGGCCCCCTACGAGCTCGTGCTCGAGGTCGCCGAGACCGGCAAGCTCCCCGTCGTGCTCTTCACCGCTGGCGGCGTCGCGACGCCCGCCGACGCGGCCATGATGATGCAGCTCGGCGCCGACGGCGTCTTCGTCGGCTCCGGCATCTTCAAGTCGGGCAACCCCGAGCAGCGCGCGGCCGCCATCGTCAAGGCGACCACGTTCTACGACGACCCGAAGGTCATCGCCGAGGTGTCGCGCGGCCTGGGCGAGGCGATGGTCGGCATCAACGTCGGCGACCTGCCCGCACCGCACCGCCTCGCCGAGCGCGGATGGTGACCCTCCGCGACGAGTCGCTCGGGGCGACGGACGCCACCGGTCCGACGGTCGGCGTCCTCGCCCTGCAGGGCGACTTCCGCGAGCACGCACGCGTGCTGGGCGAGCTCGGCGCGAAGGTCGTGCTCGTCCGCCGCCCCGAGGACCTGGAGGGCCTCGAGGGGCTCGTCATCCCCGGCGGCGAGTCGACCGTGATGGACAAGCTCTCCCGCGCGTTCGGCGTCGCCGAGCCGCTGAAGCGCCGCATCGCCGAGGGCCTGCCCGTGTACGGCACCTGCGCCGGGCTCATCATGATCGCCGACACGCTGCTCGACACGAT
The DNA here is from genome assembly GCF_001620055.1 of Agromyces sp. NDB4Y10. GTDB lineage: Bacteria > Actinomycetota > Actinomycetes > Actinomycetales > Microbacteriaceae > Agromyces > Agromyces indicus. The sequence goes on from NZ_LQGY01000025.1 coordinate 34,246, forward strand.
CGAGGGGCAGCAGAACCTCGGCGGGCTCGACGTCGTCGTGCGCCGGAACGCGTTCGGCTCGCAGAACCAGTCCTTCGAGACCGACCTGCCGGTGCCCGCACTCGGCGAGCCGCCCGTGCACGCCGTCTTCATCCGCGGCCCCGTCGTGGAGTCGGTGGGGGAGAAGGCGACCCCGCTCGCGTCGCTGCCCGACGGCCGCGTGGTCGCGGTGGAGCAGGGCGACCTCGTCGGCACGAGCTTCCACCCGGAGATCCAGGGCGACCACCGGTTCCACGAGTACTTCCTCGGCAAGGTGCGCGCCCGCGCGAGTGCCGCGTCGCCGACCCCGTAGCGACGGGGCCCCGCCCGCGCCAGAGTGGGGGCATGAAGCTGTACTCGGATTTCCACGGACCGCGCGCGGTGCAGGTCGTCGGCGACCTCCTCGCGCTCGGGCTCATCGTCGCGTCGGTGTGGGCCGCCGTGGTCGTCCACGGGCTCGTGACCGAGTTCGCCGCCCTCGGCCGGCGACTCGAGGAGGCCGGCACGGGATTCCGTGGCAGCATGAGCGACATCGGGAGCACCCTCGCGGGCGTTCCGCTCATCGGCTCGGGGATCGCCGAGCCGTTCGACGGCGCGAGCGCCGCGGGCGCGACGCTCGAGTCCGTCGGTCGGGGCCAGCAGGACGTGGTGGGCTGGATCGCCGTGGTCGCGGCGATCGGCATCGCGGCCCTGCCCGTGGCGGCGGTGCTCCTGCTCTGGGTCGCGCCCCGGGTGGTCCGCGCGGTTCGCGCCCAGCGCACGACCGCGGTGCTCGCACGCCCGGGCGGCGCCGACCTGCTCGCGCTGCGCGCGCTCACCGACCGGAACCCGCTCGACGTGCTCACTGCCGATGCCGACGCGGCAGGCGGATGGCGACGCGGCGACCCGGAGACGATCCGTGCGCTGGCCGCGCTGGAGGCCCGGGCGGTCGGCGTGCGGCTGTCCGGTGCTCCGTCCGCCACGATCCGTCCCGCGGGGAGTTCGCGCACATGACGGCGGCCCGCCCTACGCTGGCCGCATGACCGAGTGGATCGCACTGCTCCGCGGCGTCAACGTCGGCGGCATCACGGTGAGGTCGGCCGAGCTGCGCGAGACGTTCACCGGGCTCGGATTCGGCGGGGTGCGAACCGTGCTCGCCAGCGGCAACGTCGCCTTCGAGAGCGACCGCACGGATGCCGCCGCGCTGAAGCGCGACATCGAGCGGGCCCTCGCCGACCGCTTCGGCTATGAGGCGTGGATCGTGCTGCTGACGCGCGAGCGCCTCGGAGCGATCGTCGCAGCCTTCCCGTTCGACGCCTCCGACGCGTCGCGCCAGCCGTACGTCGTCTTCGCCTCCGAGGCGTCCGTCGTCGATGACCTCATGGCGGCGGCCGGTGAGCCGGACCCCCACGCCGATCCGCTCGAGCGCGGGGACGGGGTCGTGTACTGGCATCCGCTCGTCGGCACCTCGGTCGACACCGCGTTCGCGAAGGTGCTCGCCAGGCCCGTGTTCAAGCCGACGACGACCAACCGCAACCTCCGCACGCTCGAGAAGCTGCTCGGCTGACGACGGCGCCCGCGACCTCCCCGTGTGGCGGTCTCAGGGTGATCCCCGGCTCGCAGTCGGGGGATGGCCCCGGGGCGATCCGGGGGCCCGCACGGGCGCGGCGGAGCGCGGCATCCGCTTGCCTTGCCCACATGACCGAACGACTTCCCAGCACCGGCGCGCCGGCGCCGACCGCCGCCCCCGCCACGACCTGCCGCAGCGACGAGGTCGTGATGATCCACCGCCTCTTCCGCCGGCTGTTCGCCGAGGCGCCCGGCCTCGTCCGCGCCGTCCCGCCCGGTGACACGGATCGCGCGCGGTACCTGGCGAAGCACCTGCACGGCATCACCGCGCTGCTCCACGTGCACCACCGCACCGAGGACGACTTCTTCTGGGACCGCATGACCGAGCGCGCGCCCGCGTGCGGCCTCCACGTCGAACTCATGCGTCGCCAGCACGGTGCGGTCTCCGATCGGCTCGATCTCGTCGACGCGCTCGTCGACCGGTGGTCGAGGGCAGCGGATGCCGCGACGGCCGCCCGCCTCGCGACCGAGCTCGACGAGGTCGATCGGCTGCTCGTCGAGCACCTCGCCGACGAGGAGCGGGAGGCGTTCCCGGTGCTCGACCGGATCCTCTCCGACGCCGAGTGGGACGACATCCACCGGCATGCCCGTCGGCACAAGCCGCCGCTGCCGATCTTCGTCCTGCTCGGACTCATGATCGAGAGCGTGCCCGAGGGGGAGCGCGACCAGTGGGTCGCCACGCAACTGCCGGCGCCGATCCGCACGGCCTACCGCATCGTGGGCCGCCGGCAGTACGAGCGGGCCGTGCGGCGCCTCCGCCCGACCCGCGCGAGGGGCGCCGGGGCTCCGGCCACCGCCTGATCTCGGGACGCCGCCCCCGAAGTGGGGGCTCGCTCCGGCCCGCTCGCTCTGGCGGACGGGACCGCGGAGGAGTTCGATGAGCGCATGACCGAGCGACTTCCCAGCACCTCCGACCCGTTGCCGGAGGGTGAGACCGCCGGATGCGACACGTCGGACATCCTCCTCGTGCACCGGATCTTCCGCTGGGGCTTCCGCGAGATGCCCCGGCTGGTCCGCGCTGCGCCGCCGGGCGATCGGTCGCGGACCGCGACCGTGGCCGATTCGGTCGACCTCGTGCTGCTGGGCCTGCACGTCCACCATGAGGCGAGGACCTGCTGCTGTTCGGCAGGGTCGAGGCGCGACGTCCGGCCTGCGCCGCCACCATCGACCTGATGCGCGACCAGCATCGTCACGTCGCCGAGCTCCTCAGTCGTGCGGAGCCGCTCTCGGCCGCCTGGCGCGACTCCGCAGACGGCCGCGCGGCGGAGCGGCTCGCCGCCGCGCTCGACGAGATCGGAACGGTGCTCGGCGTCCACCTCCACGACGAGGAGGACGACGTCATCCCGGTCGCGGCCGAGGAGTTCAGCCAGCGCGAATGGGACGCGCTCGGCGAACACGGACGCGAGAGCTTCCCCAAGGACGGCATGCCGATCCAGCTCGGCCTCATGCTGGATGCCCTTCCGCCGGCTGAGCGGGCGGAATGGTCGCGGGGTCACCTTCCCTTCCCGATCCGACTCCTGTGGGCGATCCTCCTCAAGCGGCGCTACACCGCCTGGCAGCGGGAGCTCTTCCCCGAGGGCATGCCGGCGCTCGTGTGACGGGCGGGCGGCCGCGGCATCCGCCGAGGTGAGGCACTCGGCCGCCGGAGGGCGTCGCTCAGGGGCGTGCGCCCGCGACCGCCTAGAATGACGGGGTACTGATCACCGTTACGGGAGACGCATGTCCGGGCATTCCAAGTGGGCGACGACCAAGCACAAGAAGGCCGTCATCGACGCGCGCCGCGCGAAGTCGTTCGCCAAGCTCATCAAGAACATCGAGGTCGCGGCCAAGCTCGGCGGCGCCGACCTCGCGGGCAACCCGACCCTGTACGACGCCGTGCAGAAGGCCAAGAAGACCTCGGTTCCGAACGACAACATCGATCGCGCGATCAAGCGCGGCGCGGGCATCGGCGGCGAGGCGGTCGAGTACCAGAACATCACGTACGAGGCGTACGGCCCGAACGGCGTCGCGATGATGATCGAGGTGCTCACCGACAACAAGAACCGCGCCGCCGCCGAGGTCCGCACGGGGCTCAGCCGGAACGGCGGGACGCTCGCCGACCCGGGCTCGGTCGCGTACAACTTCACCCGCAAGGGGGTCATCGTCGTCAGTGGCGAGGGCACGACCGAGGACGACGTCATGATGGCCGCCCTCGAGGCCGGCGCCGAGGAGGTCGAGCCGCACGCGCAGGGCTTCGAGGTCGTCACCGACCCCTCCGACATGGTCGAGGTCCGCAAGGCGCTCCAGGAGGCCGGGCTCGACTACGAGTCGGCCGACATCGAGTTCGTGCCGAACCTGAAGGTCGAGATCGACGCCGAGACGGCGAAGAAGGTCTTCCGCCTGATCGACGCGCTCGAGGACAGCGACGACGTGCAGAACGTGTACAGCAACTTCGACCTCACGCCCGAGGTGCAGGCCGAGCTCGAGAACGAGTCGGAGTAGCCGTGATGCGGGTGCTCGGCATCGACCCCGGGCTGACCCGCTGCGGCGTGGGCGTCGTCGACGTGGCGCCCGACCGTTCCGCGGTCCTGGTCGACGTGGTCGTGCTGCGCTCGCCCGCCGACCTCGCGACGCCGGGACGGCTCGCGCGCATCGCCGACGGCCTCGAGGCGATCGTCGAGGAGCACCGGCCGCATGCGGTGGCGCTCGAGCGCGTGTTCGCGCGCAGCGACGTGTCGACGATCATGGGCACCGCGCAGATCTCCGGTGTGGCCATGCTGATCGCCGAGCGGCGGGCGCTCCCGGTCGCGCTCCACACGCCGAGCGAGGTCAAGGCCGCCATCACCGGCTACGGTCGCGCCGACAAGAAGCAGGTCGGGGCGATGGTCGCGCGCATCCTCGGTCTCGACGCGGTGCCCAAGCCGGCGGATGCCGCGGACGCGCTCGCCCTCGCGATCTGCCACGCCTGGCGCACCGGCGGCGTCGCCGGGGCGGCGGTCGCCGACGCGGCCGCCGGACGAGGCGCGGCACCCGCCGGCGGGCTCACTCCCGCGCAGCGGGCGTGGCTCGCCGCGGAGCGTGCCGCGTCGGTGTCGGGAGCCGCCCGTAGGCTGAAGGAGTGATCTCCTCCCTCCGCGGCCGCGTCGCCTCCGCCTCAGGCGGAACCCTCGTGATCGACGTGTCCGGCGTCGGCTACCTCGTGAACGCGACGCCCGCCTTCGTGCTCTCGAGTCGCGAGGGTCACGAGGTGTTCGTGCACACGGCGCTCATCGTGCGCGAAGACGCGATGACGCTCTTCGGCTTCGCCTCGCGCGACGAGCTCGACGTCTTCGAGCTCCTCATCGGGGTGACCGGCGTCGGGCCGAAGTCGGCGCTCGGGGTGCTCTCGGCGATGTCGCCCGCCGAGGTCGCGCGGGCGGTGCACGACGACGACGACGCCGCCTTCCGGCGGGTCAGCGGGATCGGGCCGAAGACGGCGAAGCTCATCACCGTCTCGCTGGCGGGCAAGGTCGCGGTTCCGACGGCGGGGGCAGCCGGCGCCCCGGTGGCATCCGGGGGCGTGGCCGACGACGTGCTCGCGGCGCTCACCGGGCTCGGCTGGTCCGAGAAGCTCGCGGGCGAGGCGATCGCCGAGACGCTCGAGGCGGCCGACCCCGCCGAGGCGGCATCCGTGCCCGCGCTGCTCCGGCTCACCCTGGCCAGGCTCGGGCCGGCACAGCAGGCCGCGAGGGCCCGATGAGCGACGCGGACCTCGACCTGACCGACCCCGAGCTCGCGTCCGAGGCCGAGCTCGCCTTCGAGGGCGCGCTCCGCCCGCGCAGCCTCGAGGAATTCGTCGGGCAGACCCGCGTGCGCGGACAGTTGCAGCTGCTGCTCTCCGCGGCGGCCATGCAGCAGCGCACGCCAGACCACATCCTGCTCGCCGGGCCCCCGGGCCTCGGCAAGACCACCCTCGCTATGATCGTCGCCCACGAGGGCGGCCGGCCGCTCCGGATGTCGAGCGGGCCGGCGATCCAGCACGCCGGCGACCTGGCGGCGATCCTGTCGTCCCTCGTGCCGGGCGAGGTGCTGTTCATCGACGAGATCCACCGCATGGCACGGTCGGCCGAAGAGATGCTCTACCTCGCGATGGAGGACTTCCGCATCGACATCATGGTGGGCAAGGGCGCCGGCGCGACCTCGGTCCCGCTCGACCTCGCCCCGTTCACGCTCGTCGGCGCGACCACGCGAGCGGGGCTGCTGCCGAATCCGCTCCGCGATCGCTTCGGGTTCACGGCGCACCTCGAGTTCTACGACGAGGCCGAGCTCGAGCAGGTGCTCGCCCGCGCGGCGACCATGCTCGGCCTGCCCATCGGCGCCGAGGCCGTCGCCGAGATCGCCGGACGGTGCCGCGGCACGCCCCGCATCGCGAACCGGCTGCTGCGCCGGGTGCGCGACTACGCGCTCGTGCACGGAGGTCACGCCGACGTGGACGCGGTCCGGGCCGCCCTCGAGCTCTACGACGTCGACCCGCTCGGGCTCGACCGTCTCGATCGCGCCGTGATGATGACGATCCTCACCCGATTCGGCGGTGGGCCGGTCGGCCTCAACACCCTTGCGGTCTCGGTGGGCGAGGAGGCCGAGACCATCGAAGCGGTCGTCGAGCCGTTCCTCGTCCGGATCGGCCTGATCACGCGGACTCCTCGCGGCCGGGTGGCGACGCCCCAGGCCTGGCGGCACTTCGGACTCGTCCGCGAGGGCGAGGACGCCGCCGCGACGCTCCCGATCGATGACCTATAATCCTTGGAGGCTCCAGCCTCCCCGCCCTTGACTGTGCGCACCGCGCACTCCGGAAGGTTCCCACCCCATGGTCTTCGATCCGTTCACCATCATCATGCTCGCCGTCCTGGCGGTCCTGATCTTCTTCATGTTCCGCAATTCGCGGAAGCGGCAGCAGGAGATGCGCGACCTCCAGTCGAAGGTCGTGCCGGGTGCGCAGGTGATGACGAACTTCGGGGTGTTCGGCACGATCCTCTCCATCGACGAAGACGAGAACAAGGTCGAGCTCGAGGCCGGCCCCGGCACGGTGCTCACCGTGCACCGCCAGACCATCGCGCGCGTCATCGACGCGGTCGAGGCGCCCGTCGCCGGCTCGACGCCCGTCATCGAGACCGAGCCGGAGTTCGGCGAGCGCGCCGACGAGACGCCTCGCGACGACACCCCCGACACCAAGAAGTCCGAAGGCTGAGCGACCCGAAACCCGACGCTCGGCCCGCGCGATGCTGCGCGGACTCCTGCACAGAAAGCAGAACACGTGGCTGCACCATCCAAGCGGTCCTCGCGACCCACGCCCGTCCGTAAGGCCTGGCGCTCCCTCACCTGGCTCGGCGTCCTCATCGTCGCGCTCTTCGGCATCAACGCCGCAGGCGTGATCTGGGGCGACGGCTCGTGGACGCCGAAGCTCGCGCTCGACCTCGAGGGCGGTACGCAGATCATCCTCGAGCCGTCGGTCGCCGACGGGGAATCGGTCTCGCAGGAGCAGCTCGACCAGGCCGTGTCGATCATCCGCCAGCGCGTCGACGCCTCCGGCGTCTCCGAGGCGGAGATCAACACGCAGGGCGGCCAGAACGTCGTCGTCGCGATCCCGGGTGAGCTCGACGAGCAGACCCGAGCGCGGATCGAGTCGTCCGCGAAGCTCGAGCTGCGGCCGGTGCTGCTCGCCGACGCGGCAACCAACCAGTCGATCGACCCGAGCGCCAGCCCCGAGCCCGAGGATGGCGCCGAGGAGGAGCTCGAGTCCACGCCCACGGCCGAGCCGACCGACGCGAGCGACCCGGCCTGGGTCACGCCGGCGCTGCAGGACCAGTTCAACACCTTCGACTGCGCTGCCGTCGACGAGAGCGGTGCGAACGTCGCCCCCGCCGACGAGCCGCTCGTGACCTGCGACGCGACGCGCACCATCAAGTACCTCCTCGGTCCGGTCGAGGTCGGCGGCGAGGACATCGTCGACGCGACGAACGGCATGGTGCAGACCCAGACCGGCGCCACGACCGGCCAGTGGGCCGTGAACATCGTCTTCAACGAGCGCGGCGCCGAGCAGTTCGCCGAGGTCAGCCAGCGGCTGTTCGCGCTGAACGGGCAGACCCCGCGCGACCAGTTCGCGTTCGTGCTCGACGGCGCGGTGCTCTCCGCCCCCCAGATGAACGGCGTCATCACCGACGGCCGTCCGCAGGTGACCGGCAGCTTCACGCAGGAGTCGTCCAAGGCGCTCGCCGACCAGCTGAAGTTCGGCGCCCTGCCGATCAGCTTCGAGGTCCAGTCCTCCGACACGATCTCCGCCACGCTGGGCACGTCGCAGCTGCAGGCGGGTCTCGTCGCCGGCCTCATCGGCCTCGTCCTCGTCGTCATCTACACGCTGTTCCAGTACCGCCTCCTCGGGACGGTGACGATCGCCTCGCTCATCATCGCGGGCGTGATCACCTACCTCACGATCACGATCCTGTCGTGGCGCGAGGGATACCGGCTCTCGCTCGCGGGCATCGCCGGACTCATCGTCGCGATCGGCTTCACCGCCGACTCGTTCATCGTGTACTTCGAACGCGTGCGCGATGAGCTCCGCGACGGCCGGCCGCTCGTCGGCGCGGTCGAGGCCGGATGGAAGCGCGCGCTCCGCACGGTGCTCTCGTCGAAGGGCATGAACCTGCTCGCCGCGATCGTGCTGTTCATCCTCGCGGTCGGCAGCGTGCGCGGCTTCGCCTTCACCCTCGGTCTCACGACCGTGATCGACGTGATCGTCGTGATCCTCTTCACCCACCCGATGCTGCAGCTGCTCGCGCAGACCCGCTTCTTCTCGAGCGGCCACCCCTGGTCGGGCCTCGACCCGAAGGCGCTGGGCGCGGTCTACCGCGGTCGCGCCGAGTTCCGGAAGCCCGTCCAGGTTCCCGCGACGAAGGTCGCTTCGAGCTCGCGCGAGGCGCAGCGCCGACAGACGATCGCCGAGCGCAAGGCGGCACAGGTCGACGCCACCGTGGGCGCCGGCGAGAGCAAGGAGTCCTGATGGCCAACCGCCTCACCACCTTCGGCAACGACCTCTACACGGGCAAGCGCTCGTTCAACTTCATCGGCGGGCGTCGCAAGTGGTACACGATCGCCGCCGTGCTGCTGATCCTGTCGGCGCTCGTGATGGTCGTCCGCGGCTTCAACTTCGGCATCGAGTTCCGCGGAGGCTCGCAGTTCCAGATCACCGGCGTCGCCGAGGCGACGCAGGACCCGGCCGCCCAGGCGGTCGAGCAGGTCGCCCCCGGCACCGTGGCTCGCATCACGGTCGTCGGTGACTCGGGCGTGCGCGTCCAGACGGAGCAGCTCGAGAAGACGGAGTCCGAGGAACTCGTCGTCGCCCTCGCCGACGCCTACGGCGTCGACCGAAGCGAGGTGACCTCGTCCTTCATCGGCGCGAGCTGGGGTGCCGACGTGACCCGTCAGGCGATCCTCGGCCTCCTGGCCTTCCTCCTGCTCGCGGGCATCGTGATGGCGCTCTACTTCCGAACGTGGAAGATGTCGGTGGCGGCGATCCTGTCGCTCATCGGCGACCTCGTCCTCACGGCCGGCGTCTACGCGGCCGTCGGCTTCGAGGTGACGCCCGCGGCGATGATCGGCATCCTGACGATCCTCAGCTACTCGCTCTACGACACGGTCGTGGTGTTCGACAAGATCCGCGAGAACACCGCCGAACAGGGCGAGGAGTCCCGGCGCACGTTCGCCGAGTCGGTCAACCTCGCCGTGAACCAGACCCTGGTGCGATCGATCAACACGAGCGTGGTCGCGGCCCTGCCGGTCGCCGCCATCCTCTTCATCGGCGCGGGTGCGCTCGGGGCCGACACGCTCCGCGACATCTCGCTCGCGCTGCTGATCGGCATCATCGTCGGAACCTGGTCGACGGTCTTCATCGCCGCCCCGCTCTACTCGCAGCTCCGCGAGGGCGAGCCGGCGATCAAGCGCCACGACCAGCGCGTGCTGAAGGAGCGGGAGCGGGCCGGCGTCGCCGGCGCATCGACCGCCGTCACCGCCTCCTGAGCGTCCGCTCGGAGCTCGTGGCGCGCGCCCCGCTCTCGAGCAGTGATAATTGAGGTCTGGAGGTGCGGCGGCGATGACTGAGACCGGAGTCAACTCGACGGCATCGTTGCGCCGTCTGGTGCCCCGGATCTTCTCGAAGGCCGTCCCCTCCGGCGCCGTCGATGCGGTCATCCGCACGGTGCGCATGCACCATCCGAAAGCCGACCTCGCGGTCATCGAGCGTGCCTACACCGTCGCCGAGCGCGCGCACGAGGGACAGAAACGTCGGAGCGGCGAGCCGTACATCACCCACCCGATCGCCGTCGCGCAGATCCTCGCCGATCTCGGCATCGGATCGAAGGCGGTGGCCGCGGCGCTGCTGCACGACACAGTCGAGGACACCGCGTACACGCTCGACCAGCTGCGAGCCGACTTCGGCGATGAGATCGCGATGCTCGTCGATGGCGTGACCAAGCTCGACAAGGTCAAGTACGGCGACTCGACCCAGGCCGAGACCGTCCGCAAGATGATCGTGGCGATGTCCAAGGACATCCGCGTGCTCATCATCAAGCTCGCGGACCGGCTGCACAACGCCCGCACCTGGGGATTCGTGCCGGCTCAGTCGGCCGCGCGCAAGGCGACCGAGACGCTCGAGATCTACGCGCCGCTCGCGCACCGCCTCGGCATCCAGACGATCAAGTGGGAGCTCGAGGACCTGTCGTTCGCGGTGCTCTACCCGAAGCTCTACGCCGAGATCGAGAGCCTCGTGAAGCAGCGGACGCCGCAGCGCGAGGAGTACGTGCAGTCGGTGATCGACATGGTCTCCGACGACCTGAAGGGCGCGCGGATCCGCGGCAAGGTGGTCGGGCGTCCGAAGCAGTACTACTCGATCTACCAGAAGATGATCGTGCGAGGCCGCGACTTCGACGACATCTACGACCTCGTCGGGATCCGCGTGCTCGTGAACTCGGTGCGCGACTGCTACGCGGTGCTCGGATCCATCCACGCGCGCTGGACCCCGGTGCCCGGGCGGTTCAAGGACTACATCGCGACCCCGAAGTTCAACCTGTACCAGTCGCTCCACACGACCGTGATCGGCCCGAAGGGCCGCCCGGTCGAGATCCAGATCCGCACCCACGACATGCACCAGCGCGCCGAGTACGGCGTCGCGGCGCACTGGAAGTACAAGGAGCGGATGGCGGGCGGCCGCGCCGAGGTGGGCGGCCCGAAGGACGACGCCGACATGGCGTGGCTCGCGCACATCTCCGACTGGCAGGCCGAGACCGCCGACCCGGGCGAGTTCCTCGACTCCCTCCGCTTCGAGATCGGCGCCAAGGAGGTCTACGTCTTCACGCCGAAGGGCCGTGTGATCGGGCTTCCCTCGGGAGCGACGCCCGTCGACTTCGCGTACGCGGTGCACACCGAGGTCGGGCACCGCACCATGGGGGCGAAGGTGAACGGCCGCCTGGTCCCGCTCGAGAGCGTGCTGACGAGTGGCGACGTCGTCGAGGTCTTCACGTCGAAGAACCCGGACTCCGGACCGAGCAAGGACTGGCTCAACTTCGTCAAGAGCCCGCGCGCGCGGAGCAAGATCCGCCAGTGGTTCACCAAGGAACGTCGCGACGAGGCCATCGAGCACGGTCGCGACGCGATCGCCCGAGCGATGCGCAAGCAGAACCTGCCGTTGCAGAAGCTGATGAGCCAGGACTCCTTCGCCGAGGTGGCCGCCCAGCTGCGCTATGAAGACGTCTCGGCGCTCTACGCCGCGGTCGGCGAGGGACACGTCTCCACGCAATCGGTGATCGAGAAGGTCCTCGCACTCGTCCAGGACGAGGACGACGTCGAGGAGCCCGCCCTCCCGCTGCCCACGCGGTCGCGCTCGCTGCCGCGCAACAGCGACTCCGGGGTGCTGGTCCGGGGCGCGCCCGACATCCTCGTCAAGCTCGCACGCTGCTGCACGCCCGTCCCCGGCGACGAGATCGTCGGATTCATCACCCGCGGCTCCGGGGTCTCGGTCCACCAGGCGACGTGCCACAACGTGCAGTCGCTGCTCCGCGAGCCCGAGCGCATGATCGACGTCGAGTGGGCACCGAGCTCGAAGAGCGTCTTCCTCGTGCAGATCCAGATCGAAGCCCTCGACCGGGCGGGCCTGCTGTCGGATGTCACCCGCGTGCTCTCCGAGCACCACGTCAACATCCTGTCGGCGAACGTCTCGACGTCGACGGACCGGCTGGCCATCAGCCGCTTCGTGTTCGAGATGGGCGACACGACGCATCTCGACCGGGTGCTGAACGCCGTTCGGCGCATCGACGCCGTCTACGACGTCTATCGCGTCAGCGACGGCTGACGCACGGCGGCCTCCAACCGCGCGAGCGCGCGGGACTTGTGGGGGAGTCGGTGCGCCGCCGCGACCCGAGTGCGCAGTCGCTCGTCGAGTCCGGGCGTCGTCTCGAGCAGCGCGCCGACGACCCACGCCACCTCCGCGTCGTCGGCCTCGGCATCGCGCAGCAGGTCGAATCCGGTGCGGGTCGGCGTCGTGCAGCGGATGCCGCCGATCTCGACGACCTCGGCGGCCTCGATCACCACCTCGCGGACGATGCACGACGGGTCGATCCAGGAGGAGCCGCGGTCGGCGTAGGGGATGCAGTACTCCGCGACGGCGGGCGGCGCGGGCAGGGCACCGTGCACCCATGCCGCCGAACGCCGCTCGACGATGAGCCGGCCCGGCGAGACGGGGGCGACCGCGGCGGCGCGCAGGGCGGGCAGGTCCGGTTCATCGACCGGGCACCAGCCACCCCCGATGGCCATGAGCTCGCCGTCGAGACGCGCCGCGCACAACTCGGGGAGGGGGAGGTCATCGGTGCGCAGCACCGCGGGGAGTCGCGCCATGCCGCCATCGTGCCGCACCCGTCGCCCCACGCGACGGCGCCCGGTCCTCCCTGTGGAGAACCGGGCGCCGAGGCGATGCGTGGGGGAGTGGTCAGCCTCCGACGGCCTTGAGCCAGGCCCGGCGCGCCTCGAGCGCCTCGCGAGCCTCGGCCGCGGCCTTCGCGTCGCCGGCGGCCTCGGCGTCGGCGAGCTCCGCCTCGAGCTTGGCGATGGCGTCGTGCAACTGACCGAGCATGCCCTCGGAGCGCGCCTTCTTCTCGGGGTCCTCGCGCTGCCAGCGCTCGTCCTCGAGCGCTCGGACGTGGTTCTCGACCTTGCGCAGGCGGTCCTCGATCGTGCGCACCTGGTCGCGCGGAACGCGACCGATCTCGTCCCAGCGGCGCTGGATGCCGTTCAGCGTGGTGCGGGCGGAACGCGGGTCCTTCGCCGTGAGCAACGCGTCGGCCTCGTCGAGCAGTGCGAGCTTCTGCTCGAGGTTCGCGCGGTACTCCTCGTCGTCCTTCGCGTCGATCTCGGCCTTCGCCTGGAAGAGCACGTCGCCGGCGGCCTTGAACTTCGCCCACAGGGCGTCGTCGACCTTCTTGCCCGCGCGACCCGCGAGCTTCCACTCGTCGAGCAGCGAGCGGTACTCCGCCACGCCGTCGGCACCGCGCGGCGCGAGGGCCTCGGCGCGCTCGATGAGGCGCTGCTTGCGCTGGCGCACGTCGCGGTGGGCGGCGTCGAGCTCGGCGAAGAACGCCTTGCGGTGCTGCTCGATCGTCGAGCGCGCGGTGCGGAACCGCTTCCAGAGGTCGTTGGCCTCGCCCTTGGGCAGGCGCGGGCCCTCCTGCTGGTGCTTCTGCCAGGCGGCGAACAGGGCGTCGAGTTCGGCGCTCGTCTGCTTCCACTGCGTCTTCGCCGGGTCCTGCGCGGCCAGCGCCTCAGCCTGCTCGACGATGCGGGTGCGCTCGGCGATCGCCGCCTCGACCGCGGCCTTCGCCTCCGCCTGCTGCTGGGCCGTGAGTTCCTGGGTCGTGCCGGACAGCGCCTCGAGGCGGCGCTGGAGTGACTCGAGGTCGCCGACCGCGTGCGCGTCGGCCACGTTGGCCTGCAGCGTGGCCACGGCCTTGGCGACATCCGCTGCCGGTGCACCGCGACGCACGCGCTGCTCGAGGAGCGCCACGGCGCCCGCCAGGTCGGAGTACTTGCGCTCGAAGTACGCGAGCGCCTCCTCCGGCGTCGCGTCGGGGTACTGCCCGACCTCGCGCTCGCCCTCGCTGGTCCGCACGAAGACGGTGCCCGTCTCGTCGACGCGGCCCCACGGTTGCTGTGCTGAATCGGTCACGGACTCACCCTGTCGTCGGTCGGATGCCGCATGCGCGGCGGATGACGGCATCAAGCCTATTGCACCCCGAGAATCGTCGGCGGCCGGTGGCGGGCGCCCGCGTCGAGGCGGCGCGGAGGGCGCTTCGCCGGTCGGTCACTCCACGTCGAAGGACGTGATGGTGACGGGTCGGACGGGCTGGCCGTCCGGTGCCTCGTCGACCGTGCCGAAGTCGACGATCTCGCTGCGGAGCGCGTCCAGGCCGTCGGTCACGCGCCCGATGACCGTGTAGCCGCCCGCCTCGTCCGCGGTCAGGGTCGTGTCCTCGTAGACGATGAAGAACTGGCTCCCCTGGCTCTCGGCGTCGCCCGCCTGACGGGCCATCGCGATGGTGCCGGCCGGGTAGACGCCGTCCTCGGGCGCGTTCTCGATGGGACCGTACGTGTAGCCCGGGCCGCCGGTGCCGTCGCCGTTCGGGTCGCCGCACTGCAGCACGAACAGGCCCTCGGTGGTGAGTCGGTGGCACCCGAGGCCGTCGTAGAAGCCGGACTGCACGAGGCTGATCGTGCTGGAGACCGCCTGCGGGGCGGCCGCGCCGTCGAGCTCGATCGACAGGGTGGTGTCGTTGAGCGTGAGCGCGCCCACCCACGTGCGGTCGCCCGCGAGCTCGGCGGAGGGCACCGGCTGGGGCGTCTCCGTCGCTGCGGGAGTGGCCGTGGGCTCGGCCTCGGGCGAGCCGGGGCCGCCGTCGAAGTAGAGGAGCTGCGCGGCGGTGGCGAGCGCCAGTACGACGACGAGGGCGATGCCGGCGATGACGTTGTCGCGCCGCCGACGGCGGACGGAGCGGGCGTGGACCTCCTGCCGTGCCTGGTAGGTGCGCAGTCTCGCGCGCGCCTCGCGCGCCTGACGGTCGTTCGTTGCCACGCTGCTCCTTCTCGGGATCCTGCGACGGAACTCTACGCAACGGCGGCGTCGGGGTGCCAATCGCCGCGGCCTCCGCCGAGCGGTGGCCGGGAAGCGCTGTCGGATGCCGCGGCTACGCTGATCGGCATGGTGGATACGGCTGCGGGCCTGCGCTCGGGCGCGACGCCGCTCGCGGTGCGCATGCGGCCGCGGAGCCTCGACGAGGTGGCCGGTCAGCGCCACCTGCTCACGCCCGGTTCGCCCCTCGTCGCGCTCGCCGCCGACCGGACGGGCGAGTCCGGCGCGGTCTCCGTCATCCTCTGGGGGCCGCCCGGCACGGGCAAGACGACGCTCGCGCAGGCGATCGCGCGGTCGTCGGGGCGCAAGTTCGTCGAGCTCTCGGCCGTGACCGCCGGTGTGCGCGACGTCCGCCAGGTCATGGAGGAGGCGCGGGCCAACCGCGACCTCTACGGCGTCTCGACCGTGCTGTTCCTCGACGAGATCCACCGCTTCACCAAGGCGCAGCAGGACGCCCTGCTGCCCGGCGTCGAGAACGGCTGGGTCATCCTCGTCGCCGCGACGACCGAGAACCCCTCGTTCTCCGTGATCTCGCCGCTCCTGTCGCGGTCGCTGCTGCTCACCCTCGAGACGCTCGACGACGACGACCTCGGCATGCTCGTCGACCGAGCGGTCGCCGACCCCCGCGGCCTCGCCGGGCGGGTCGCGCTCGCGCCCGAGGCGCGTGCGGCGATCATCCGGCTCGCCTCCGGCGACGCACGGCGCGCCCTGACGGCGCTCGAGGCCGCATCGCTGTCGGCGACGGCCGAGGCCGAGGCCGAGGCAGAACGGGCCGGGGGCTCGGGCGCCGCGTCGGTCGACGGCGACGACGCGGATGCCGCGGCATCCGTCGACGGCGACGAGCCCGCCGTTCCCGTGATCACGCCCGAGACGGTCGCCCGCGCGGTCGATCGCGCCCTCCTGCGGTACGACCGCGACGGCGACGAGCACTACGACGTGATCAGCGCCTTCATCAAGTCGGTCCGCGGCAGCGACGTCGACGCGGCCCTGCACTACCTCGCGCGCATGATCGAGGCAGGGGAGGACCCCCGCTTCATCGCGCGACGCATCATCGTCCTGGCCTCGGAGGACATCGGTATGGCCGATCCGACGGCCCTCGGGGTCGCGGTCGCGGCCGCCGACGCGGTGCAGTACATCGGTATGCCGGAGGGGCGCATCCCGCTCGCGCAGGCGGTCGTCCACCTCGCGACGGCGCCGAAGTCGAACGCGGCGTACGTGGGCATCGACCGCGCCATCGCCGACGTGCGCGCGGGCAAGGCCGGCCGGGTCCCGAAGCACCTCCGCGATGCGCACTACCCGGGCGCGAAGCGGCTGGGGCACGGCAAGGGCTACGTCTACCCGCATGACGACCCCATCGGCGTCGTCCCGCAGCAGTACCTGCCCGACCCGCTGCGCGGGGCGGTGTACTACACGCCGACCGAGCACGGCAATGAGCGCGACGTGTCGTCCCGACTGGGCAAGCTGCGGCGCATCGTGCGCGGTGAACGCTGAGCCGGGCGTTCGTGGTAGCATTTCCGTTGGCCTGAAGCCAGATTCTCGCGTGCGGCTGCGCGGTTTCCACGGCGAAGGGCGCGACCTGTAGCCGGTCCGCCCGTGGCGAACCCCTCTGACAAGTCTTTCCGGCGCCTCGCGCGCCCGGAACCACACCGTTCGAGAATCTTCCGAAAGGACATCGTGACCAGCCAGTCCCGAAGCAAGACCCGCCTCTCCCGCGCGCTCGGCGTCGCCCTCACCCCGAAGGCCGCCAAGTACATGGAGAAGCGCCCGTACGCTCCCGGTGAGCACGGCCGCACCAAGCGCAAGCAGGACTCCGACTACGCGGTCCGCCTCCGCGAGAAGCAGCGCCTGCGCGCCCAGTACGGCATCCGCGAGAAGCAGCTCCGCATCGCGTTCAACGAGGCTCGCCGCACCGACGGCCTGACCGGTGAGAACCTGGTCGAGCTGCTCGAGATGCGCCTCGACGCGCTCGTGCTCCGCGCCGGCTTCGCCCGCACCATCTCGCAGGCCCGCCAGTTCGTGGTGCACCGCCACATCACCGTCGACGGCCGCATCGTCGACCGCCCCTCCTTCCGCGTGAAGCCGGGCCAGATCATCGGCGTCAAGCAGCGCTCCGAGGGCACCGAGCCCTTCCAGGTCGCCGCGGCCGGCGGCCACGTCGACGTGCTCCCCAAGGTCCCGGGCTACCTCGAGGTCGAGCTCGACAAGCTGCAGGCGAAGCTCGTGCGTCGCCCGAAGCGCGTCGAGGTGCCCGTCACCTGTGACGTGCAGCTCGTCGTCGAGTACTACGCCGCCCGCTAGTCGGCGGTTTCCGAACGGGGTCGCGGTTCGCCGCGGCCCCGTTCGTCGTCCCGGCGGGGAGTGCCGCGCACACCCTAGACTGGACGGACGCGTGCGCATCGCACGCCGCAACGCCCGACCTCTCGAGGAGTGAGACGTGAAGAGCATCCTGTGGTTCGCCGTCGGCGTCGCGACCGGCTTCGCCGTCGCGCACCAGGTCAACCGCACCGCGCAGGGCCGGGAGTTCTTCGCGGGCCTCGACGCGAAGGCGCGCGCCTTCGGCCGCGCGGTCGCCGAGGGCTACCACGCCCGAGAGGCCGAGCTCCGCGCCGCCGAGCAGTCCTGATGCTCGGGCGCGACGACGCCCTCGCCCGCCGTGCGGGCCGCTCCGCCACCCCCTGATCCAGAACGGAACCATGCAGACTGCCGAGATCCGCCAGCGCTGGCTCGACTTCTTCGCCGCTCGCGGCCACACGGTCGTGCCGTCGGCCTCCCTCGTGTCCGACGACCCTTCGCTGCTGTTCACCGTCGCCGGCATGGTGCCCTTCGTGCCCTACCTCACCGGCGTGGTGCCCGCGCCCTACGACCGGGCGACGAGCGTGCAGAAGTGCATCCGCACGAACGACATCGAAGAGGTCGGGAAGACGCCGCGCCACGGCACGTTCTTCCAGATGAACGGCAACTTCTCGTTCGGCGACTACTTCAAGGAGGGAGCGATCCAGTACGCCTGGGAGCTCCTCACGACGCCCGAGGCCGACGGCGGCTACGGCTTCGACCCGGCCGACCTGTGGGTCACGGTGTACGAGGACGACGACGAGGCGCGCGAGATCTGGCGCCGCGTCGCCGGGCTGCCCGACGACCGCATCCAGGGCCTCGGCAAGGACACGAACTACTGGCACACGGGTCAGCCCGGCCCCGCCGGCCCGTGTTCCGAGATCTTCTTCGATCGCGGGCCCGAGTACGGCGCCGACGGCGGCCCCGCGACCGACGACGACCGGTACGTCGAGATCTGGAATCTCGTGTTCATGCAGTACCTCATCGACGACGTGCGGTCGAAGACCGATTTCCGGATCGTCAAGGAACTGCCGAAGAAGAACATCGACACCGGCATGGGCCTCGAGCGCGTCGCGTTCATCAAGCAGGGCGTCGACAACATGTACGAGATCGACCAGGTGCGCCCGGTCCTCGACGCTGCCGCCGACCTGTCCGGCCGACGCTACGGGGCCGACCACGACGACGACGTGCGCATGCGCGTCATCGCCGACCACATCCGGTCCGCGCTCATGCTCATGAGCGACGGCGTCACGCCGTCGAACGAGGGCCGCGGGTACATCCTGCGCCGCCTGCTCCGTCGCAGCATCCGCGCCATGCGCCTGCTGGGCGTCGAAGGACCGACCTTCGAGCGCCTCTTCGCGGCGTCGCGCGACGCGATGAAGGCCGCATACCCCGAGGTGGCCGAGAACTACCGCCAGATCGAGCAGCTCGCGCTCGGCGAGGAGGAGACGTTCCTTCGCACCCTGAGCGCCGGCACGTCGATCCTCGACCAGGCCGTGGCGAAGACCAAGGGCACGGGCTCCGACCTGCTCGCGGGCGACACCGCCTTCCTCCTGCACGACACCTACGGCTTCCCGATCGAGCTCACCCTCGAGATGGCCGAGGAGGCCGGGCTGTCGGTCGACCGGCACGCCTTCGACTCGCTCATGGCCGACCAGCGATCGCGCGCGAAGGCGGACGCGAAGTCGAAGAAGAAGGTCCTCGCGGACCTCTCGGTCTACGCCGACCTGCGGGCTCGCGGTGAGACGGTCTTCACCGGGTACACCGACCTCCTGACCGACTCGACCGTGCTCGGCATCCTCGTCGACGGGCGGCCCGCCACGAAGGCCACCCAGGGCCAGACCGCCGAGGTCATCCTCGCCGAGACCTCCCTCTACGCCGAGTCCGGTGGCCAGGCGCCCGACCAGGGCCGCATCGTCGGCGACGGGTTCGACCTCGAGGTGCTCGACGTGCAGAAACCGGTCAAGGGCCTCATCAGCCACACGGTCAAGGTCACCTCGGGCGAGGTCGGCGTCGGCGTGCCCGCCACGACGGTGGTCGACGAGCACTATCGCCGCGGCGCGACCCAGGCGCACTCCGGCACCCACCTGGTGCACGCCGCGCTCCGGCAGGTGCTCGGTCCCAACGCGCATCAGTCCGGCTCGTTCAACAAGGCCGGCTACCTGCGGCTCGACTACGGCTGGAACCAGGCGCTGTCGACCGCCACGCGCAGCGAGATCGAGGAGATCGCCAACGACGCCGTGCGCGACAACCTCGAGGTCGTCACGCGCGAGATGCCGATCGACGAGGCCAAGGCGCTCGGCGCGATGGCGCTGTTCGGCGAGAAGTACGGCGACGTCGTGCGCGTCGTTGACATCGGCGGTCCGTGGTCGCGCGAGCTCTGCGCCGGCACGCACGTCGCGCGGAGCGCCGAGATCGGGATGATCAACATCATCGGCGAGTCGTCGGTCGGCGCCTCGAACCGTCGCGTCGAGTCGCTCGTCGGACAGGACGCGTTCCGTCGATTCGCGGCCGAGCGCGCCCTGGTGAACGAGTTGACCTCGACGCTCAAGACGCGCCCCGAGCAGCTGGTCGACCGGATCGGCGAACTGGTGTCGAGCCTGAAGGCCGCCGAGAAGCGCATCCAGCAGTTCGAGGCGAAGGCGCTGAACGACCGCGTGCCCGACCTCGCGGGCAAGGCCGAGCGACTCGGCGACCTGCTCGTGGTGGTCCAGCCCGTGGGCGCGCTCGGCTCGGGCGACGAGCTCCGGTCGCTCGCGACCGCGGTGCGCGGTCGACTCGGCGATGCGGCATCCGTCGTCGCGCTCGTCGGCGAGGTCGGCGGCAAGCCGCTGGCCATCGCCGCCACCTCGCCCGCCGCGCGCGAGGCCGGCGCGAACGCGGGCTCGATCGCGAAGGCGATGGCGGGCGCGCTCGGCGGAGGAGGCGGCGGCAAGCCCGACCTGGCCCAGGGCGGGGGCAACGACCTCTCGGCCGTGCCCGCGGCGCTCGAGGCGGCACGGTCGGCGATCACGCGATGACGTTGCGGCCCGGCGCGCGACTCGGCATCGACGTGGGCCGGGCGCGCGTCGGCGTGTCCCGCTGCGACCCGTCGGCGATCCTCGCGGTCCCCGTCGAGACCGTGGCGCGTGACGCAGACGGCGACGAGGACATCCGTCGCATCCTCGAACTCGCGGCGGAGCACGAGGTGATCGAACTGGTGGTCGGCAATCCGCTGTCGCTGTCGGGCACGTCGACGGCCTCGACCGACGATGCGGTGGCGTTCGCCGAGCGGCTCGCGGCAGCCGGTGCAGCGGTCCGGCTCGTCGACGAGCGGATGTCGACGGTGAGCGCACAGCAGGCGCTGCGATCGGCCGGCAAGTCGTCGCGCAAGCAGCGTCCCATCATCGACCAAGCGGCAGCCGTTATCATTCTGCAACACGCCATCGATGCCGAGCGGGCATCCGGCACCGCTCCCGGACGAACGATCTCCGCCGACGAAGGGCTCTGACCCCGTGACCCAGCTCCCCCCAGAGCAACGACGCGGCTCCGACCAGCAGCCTCCCTCCGATTGGGATGCCATCCTGTCGGGCAGCGCTCCGCCCACGCCGCCGAGGGGGGTGCCAGAGCCTCCGCCGCAGCGCCGCCCGGAGCCCGCGGCGTCCACGGCGGACGACGCGCCGCCGCCACGCAGCCGACGCGAACTCCGCGAGGCCGAGCAGCGACGCGCCGCCGAGGCCGAGCAGCGGCGGACCGCCGAGCACGAGTTCGAGCGGGCGCCCGTGCCGGACGGCCGCGAGCCCAGCGAGCCCCGCGAGCGCATGGTCTCCTCCGCAGAGCCCGACTCCCGCGTCCGGCGGGAACCGGTGCCGACGCGTCCGGAACCCGACCTCCTGAACCCCTGGGACGACGACCCGGCGCCGCGCTCCTCCCGAGCGGACCGGCGCGCCCTCGCCGACCTCGACCTCGACGAGCACGAGGTCGAGCATCGCCGGCGCGGTCGCGGCGCGCTCGGATGCCTCGTGGCGTTCCTGGTGCTCGCCGGCCTCGTGGTCGCCGCGGTGTTCTTCCTGCAGGGGCCGATCAACTCGGTGCTCGACCGCTTCCAGCCACCGGAGGACTACAGCGGGTCCGGCTCGGGCGAGGTCGTCTTCATGATCGAGGACGGCGACGGCGGCGAGACCATCGCCGCGAACCTCGCCGAACAGGACATCGTGGCCTCCGCCGAGGCGTTCATCGACGAGATGAGCGCACGCGATGCCGCGCCGACGTTCTACCCGGGCGCGTACCGGATGGCGAACCAGATGAGCGCCGAAGCCGCGCTCGACGCCCTGCTCGACCCCGCGTCGAAGATGGAGAACACCTTCGTCATCCAGGAGGGCCTCTGGGCGCGCGACGCCCTCGAGGCGGCATCGGCGGCCACGGGCATCCCGCTCGAGGAGTTGCAGGCCGCCGCGGCCGACCCCCAGGCGCTCGGGCTGCCCGCCGAGGCGAAGTCCGTGGAGGGCTTCCTCTTCCCGGCCACCTACACGTTCGGGCCCGACGTCACGGCCGAGCAGCTGATCCAGACCCTGGTCGACCGGACCTTCCAGTCGCTCGACGCCGCCGGCGTGGCCCCGGCGGATCGCTGGGAGACCATCATCATCGCCTCGCTCATCGAGCGCGAGTCCGGCTCGGAGGCCGACTCCTACAAGGTGTCGCGCGTCATCCAGAACCGCCTCGATCCGGCGCAGTTCGACAGCGGACTGCTGCAGTTCGACTCGACCGTGCACTACGGCACGGGTGACGACTCGGTCGTCACCACGACCGACGCGGAGCGCGCCGACGCGTCGAACCCGTACAACACCTACGTGCATCCGGGGCTGCCGCCGGGGCCGATCGGCAACCCGGGCGACGTCGCCATCGACGCCGCCCAGAACCCCGAGCCGGGGCCGTGGCTGTACTTCGTGACCGTGAACCTCGAGACCGGCGAGACCGTGTTCTCCGCGACGTTCGCCGAGCACGAGCAGGCGGTGCAGCGGTTCTACCAGTACCTCGAGGAGAACGGCTAGATGCCGACGGATGCCGCGACGCCGGCGCCCGGCGCCGGTGACGTCCGGCGCCGCCTCGCGGTGCTGGGCTCGCCCATCGCGCACTCGAAGAGCCCGGCCCTCCATCGCGCCGCCTACGAGCGGCTCGGGCTCGACTGGACCTACGACCGGATCGAGGTGGGCGAAGGCGGCCTCGCGCGGTTCGTGGACGGTCTCGGTCCGGACTGGCGCGGGCTGTCGCTGACGATGCCCCTGAAGGGCCAGGCCCTCGCCCTCGCCGACGAGGTGGAGCGCCTCGCCGAGCGGGCCGGCGCGGTCAACACGCTGCTCCTCTCGCCCGACGGCCGGCGGCTCGGCTTCAACACCGACATCGGCGGGATCGTGCGCGCGCTCGGCGACGCCGGCGTCCACGCCATCCGACACGGCGTGCTCGTCGGCGGGGGAGCCACGGCCGCATCGGCCCTCGTGGCGATGGCCGAGCTCGGCGCCGTGAGCGTCGAGGTGTGCGTGCGCGACGCCGGCCGGGCGGCATCCGTCGTCGACCTTGGCCACGCGCTCGGCCTCGTCGTCGACGTGCGGCCGCTCGACCACCTCGCTTCCCGCGCCGAAGCCGACCTCGTGATCAGCACCGTCCCGGGCGGGACCGACCTCGGCGTCACGCCGTCGGACGACCTCGCCGCGGCCCCGCTCCTCGACGTCGCCTACGCGCCGTGGCCGACGGCGCTCGCGGCGGCGTGGACCGAGCGCGGCGGCGCCGTCGCCCACGGACTCGGCATGCTCATCCACCAGGCCCTGCTCCAGGTGCGGGTCTTCCTCACGGGCGACCCGCTCGCCGAGCTCCCCGACGAGGCGGCCGTGCTCGACGTCATGCGGCAGGCCGCCTGATCGGGCTGTGGGAGGATGGTGGGCATGCTCCGTTGGCTCACCGCGGGTGAATCGCACGGCCCCGAGCTGGTCGCGATCCTCGAAGGACTCCCCGCCGGCATCCCGGTCACCCTCGACGACATCCGCGCCGACCTGGCGCGCCGCAAGCTCGGCTACGGTCGTGGCGCCCGCATGAAGTTCGAACAGGACGAGCTCGCGATCTCCGGCGGCGTCCGGCACGGGCTCACGCTCGGCAGCCCCGTCGCGCTGCGCATCGGCAACACCGAGTGGCCGAAGTGGCAGCAGGTCATGAGCGCCGAACCGGTCGACCCCGCGACGCTCGGCAAGGGCCGCGGCGCGCCGCTGACCCGTCCGCGTCCGGGCCACGCCGACCTGGTGGGCATGCAGAAGTACGGCTTCGACGAGGCCCGGCCGGTGCTCGAGCGCGCGAGCGCCCGCGAGACCGCGGCCCGCGTCGCGCTCGGCGCCGTCGCACGCGCGTTCCTCGCGGAGCTCGGCATCCGACTGGTGTCGCACACCGTCGCGATCGGGCCCGTCCGCGTGCCCGAGGGCAGCGCGCTGCCGATGCCGTCCGACGTCGACGCGCTCGACGCCGACCCGCTGCGCTGCTTCGACCCGGCGACGAGCGAGCGCATGGTCGCCGAGGTGGATGCCGCGCACAAGGACGGCGACACCCTCGGCGGCGTGGTCGAGGTGCTGGCCTACGGCCTGCCGCCGGGCCTCGGCTCGCACGTGCACTGGGATCGCCGCCTCGACGCGCGGCTCGCGGCCGCCCTCATGGGCATCCAGGCGATCAAGGGCGTGGAGGTCGGCGACGGCTTCCTCACCACGACGCGTCGCGGTTCCGCCGCGCATGACGAACTGCACCTCGCCGACGGGCGGATCGTCCGCGCGAGCGACCGCGCCGGCGGCACCGAGGGCGGCATGTCGACGGGCACGGTCCTCCGCGTGAGCGCCGGCATGAAGCCCATCGCCACCGTGCCGCACGCCCTTCCCACGGTCGACGTGGCGACGGGCGAGCCGGCGCCGGCGCACCACCAGCGCTCGGACGTCTGCGCAGTCCCCGCGGCCGGCGTGGTCGCCGAGGCCATGGTCGCGCTGACGCTCGCCGACGCCGTGCTCGAGAAGTTCGGCGGCGACTCGGTCGCCGAGACCCGCCGCAACCTCGAGGCGTACCTCGCCGCGATCCCGGACTCGCTCGCGAGCCAGGTGGCGGCGTCCGATGCGGTCCGTGCCTGAGTCGACGCCGGGCACCGGTGCGCCGCGGGTCGTGCCGCTGCCGATCGTGCTCGTGGGGCCCATGGGCGCCGGCAAGTCGCGCGTGGGCGCTCGGCTCGCGGCATCCGTCGGTGCGCCGTTCGTCGACACCGATCAGCGGATCGTCGAGCGCTACGGACCCATCGACGAGATCTTCGCCCGCGAGGGCGAGGAGTACTTCCGCATCATCGAGCGCGAGGTCGTGGCGGAAGCGCTCCGCGAGGAGGCGATCGTCTCGCTCGGCGGCGGCGCCGTGCTCGACGCCGACACGCGCGACGACCTCGCGAGCGTGCCGGTCGTCTGGCTCCAGGTGTCGGCCGAGGCCGTCGCACCCCGGCTCTCGGGAGGCACCCGACCGCTCCTGGCCGACGGCGGGCTCGACCGCTGGATCCGCATCCGCGACGAGCGGCGCCCGCTGTACGAGCAGGTCGCGGGACTCACCATCGACACCTCGCGTCGCTCGGTCGCGCGGATCGTCGACCGCATCACCGAGTGGGCAGGGGCACGTGCATGAGCGAGACCGGAGCGACCACCATCCGAGTGGGCGGTGAGGGCGACGCCGGGTACGACGTGGTGATCGGCCGCGACCTGCTGGCCGGCGTGGGCGACGCGATCGGCTCGGCCGCGGCCAAGGTGCTGATCGTGCACCCGCCGACGCTCGGTGCGCGCGCCGCAGCGCTGCGCGAGTCGCTCGCTGGTCGCTACGAGGTGCTGCTCGCCGAGGTGCCCGACGCCGAACAGGCCAAGCGCGTCGAGGTCGCGGCGTTCTGCTGGCAGATCCTCGGTCAGGCCGACTTCACGCGCACCGACGTGATCGTCGGGTTCGGCGGGGGAGCGATCACCGACCTCGCGGGCTTCGTCGCGGCGACGTGGCTCCGCGGCGTCCGGATCGTGCAGCTGCCCACGACGGTCCTCGGCATGGTCGATGCGGCGATCGGCGGCAAGACCGGCATCAACACCAACGAGGGCAAGAACCTCGTCGGCGTCTTCCACGCCCCGGCGGCGGTGCTCTGCGACCTCGAACTGCTCGACACCCTGCCGCGCAACGAGATCCTCGCGGGCTTCGCCGAGGTGGTGAAGGCCGGGTTCATCCGCTATCCCGAGATCCTCGACGTGATCGAGGCCGACCCGGATGCCGCGACGGACCCGACGACGCCGGAGTTCCGCCGGGTGGTGGAGCTCGCGATCCGCATGAAGGCCGAGGTCGTCTCCGAGGACTTCCGGGAAGCAGGGCTCCGCGAGATCCTGAACTACGGCCACACCCTCGGCCACGCGGTCGAGCACGCCGAGCGGTACCAGTGGCGCCACGGCGCGGCCGTGGCGGTGGGCCTCGCGTTCGCCGCCGAACTCGGCCGCCTCTCCGGACGTCTGTCGGACGAGGTCGCCGACCGCCACAAGCGCGTGCTCGACCTGCTGAGCCTGCCCACCTCGTACCCGGCCGGCCGCTGGAACACCCTCCTCGCCACGATGCAGCGCGACAAGAAGGCGCGGGCCGGCCAGCTCCGGTTCATCGTGCTCGACGACCTCGCCAAGCCCACGGTCATGCTCGCGCCCGACCAGTCGCTGCTGTTCGCCGCCTACCAGGAGATCGCGTCCTGAGCGACCGGGGCGACGGATGCCGCGCCGCTAGGCTTCGAGCATGACGACGATCCTCGTGCTCAACGGGCCGAACCTCGGCCGACTCGGCTCGCGCGAGCCCGAGGTGTACGGCGCTGAGACGCTCGCCGACATCGGCGACCGGCTCGCGGCATCCGTGCCCGAGGGCGTCGAGATCGACCTGCGCCAGACCGACGACGAGGCCGAGCTCGTTCGCTGGATCCACGAGGCCGTCGACCGTCGCACGCCGGTCGTGCTGAACCCGGCCGCGTTCACGCACTACAGCTACGCGCTGCGGGATGCCGCGGCCCAGCTGAAGACCGCCGGGGTGCCGCTCGTCGAGGTGCACCTGTCGAATCCGCACGCGCGCGAGGCGTTCCGGCACACGAGCGTGATCTCCGGGGTCGCGACGGGCGTCATCGCGGGCTTCGGTGCCGAGTCGTACCGCCTCGCGATCGACTGGCTCCTGCGGCATCCGTAGCTCTCGACTAGACTCGATCGGTCGCACGCCGCGTCGTGCGCCTTCGACTTCCCCGTCCTCCACCGAACGGATCACCCATGGCAAGCACCGCTGACATCAAGAACGGCGTCGTCCTCAACATCGACGGCCAGCTCTGGAGCGTCGTCGAGTTCCAGCACGTCAAGCCCGGCAAGGGCGGTGCGTTCGTGCGCACCAAGCTGAAGAACGTCGTCACCGGCAAGGTCGTCGACAAGACCTACAACGCCGGCGCCAAGGTCGACATCGAGAACGTCGACCGTCGCGACTTCACGTACCTCTACAGCGACGGCGACGGCTTCGTGTTCATGGACCAGACCGACTACGACCAGCTGACGGTCCCCGCCACGGTCGTCGGCGACGCCAAGAACTTCATGCTCGAGAACCAGGCCGTGACCATCGCGCTGAACAACGGCAACCCGCTCTACATCGAGCTGCCCGCGTCCGTCGTGCTCGAGATCACGTACACCGAGCCCGGCCTGCAGGGCGACCGCTCCACCGGCGGCACCAAGCCCGCCACCGTCGAGACCGGCTACGAGATCCAGGTGCCGCTGTTCCTCGAGACCGGCACCAAGGTCAAGGTCGACACCCGCTCGGGCGACTACCTCGGCCGCGTGAACGACTAGTGAGCGCCCGTACGAAGGCGCGCAAGCGCGCCCTCGACCTGCTCTACGCCGCCGACATGCGCCAGGTGCCGGTCGAGCAGTTGCTCGCCGCCGAGGCGGAGCGCGCGGTGAACGAACCGGAGCGTCAGGCCTCCTGGCTGTACGCGCGCGAGATCGTCGACGGCGTCGTCGACCACCGCGACGAGATCGACGAGGTCATCACGACGAACTCGCGGGGCTGGACCCTCGAGCGCATGCCGGCCGTCGACCGAGCGCTGCTGCGCATCGGCGTGTGGGAGATCCTCTACAACGACGAGGTCCCCGACGCGGTGGCCATCTCCGAGGCGGTCGAGGCCGCGACGGTGCTCTCGACCGACGACTCCGCGGGCTTCGTCAACGGCCTGCTCGCGGCGATCTCCCACTCGAAGGGCTGATCACCCGCGGTCGCGTGCGCGCACGCGCTCGATGAGTGCGAGCGTGTGCGCGACCACCTCCGCCGGGCCGTCGTGCTCGGCGAATCGCGCGGCGAGCTCACGCGACCGGCCACGAATCGCGGCGTCCCGGGACACGCGGCGCCACGCGTCGAGGATGGCGCGTGGTCGCGGTCGTCCCGTGCGCAGGTCGATCCCGGCGCCCGCCCAGGCGACGCGCGCCGCCGCTTCCGGCTTGTCGAGGTCGCCGCCGGCGACCACGAGCGGCACGCCGTGCGCGAGCGCGGCGAGCACGCCGCCCCATCCGCCGTTGGTGATCATCACGTCCACGTGCGGGAGGAGGGCCGCGTGCGGCACGAACCCCGCCACGCGCGCGTTCGGCGGCGTCGGGAAGGGCAGCGGCGCGTCATCGGGCCGCCCGGTGGTCGCCACGACCAGCACCGGCTGGCGGCCGAGCGCCGCGAACGTCGCAGCGATCAGGTCGGAAGGGTCGAGGTTCTGCGTGCCCTGGGTGACATGCACCACGGGCACTGCGGACCGCACGACCTCCGACCACCACTCGGGGAGCGCCGGGAAGGGTCCGGGCGTCGGGGAACGACTCGCGAGCTCGCCGACGAACACGATGCGACCGGTCGGATCCTCGCGCGGGTACTCCAGTTCCGGAACCCCGACGGCGCACACCAGGTCCGGTGACGCGGTCGCCTCGTCGAACCGGGCCCTGCCCGGTCCGAGGCTGGCCCGGGTCCGTTCGTCGCGATAGGCACGCTGGATGCCGCGGGTGGCCGACCGCGCTGCACCCCGGAGCGCTGCGTCGCGCACTCGCTCGGCAGCGTTCCGGGCGGGTGCGATCCCGAGCCCGGGCGGCGGAAGCCGCCGACTCGGCAGCGCCAGCGGGGTGGTGCTCACCGAGACCCACGCGGTGCCCGTGCGTTCGGCGGCGAAGGCGGCACCGAGCGAGGTCGCATCGGCCACGACGGCGTCCCACGGGCGCACCCTCCACGCTTCGAGCAGGTCCGCGCACTGGCCGGCGCCCGACCGCACGAACAGGTGCTCCACGTTGGCGAGCATCTGCCTCGGCCCGCGCCGGCCCGCCAGTTCCGGATACGACCCGGACGGGTCGTGCTCGTCGAAATCGCGCGCTGACCGCCAGTGGATCACGTCAGCGCCGACCGCCGAGAACGCCGACTCGTAGGCGGCGCCGGTGTAGGCGCGAACGCGGTGGCCGTCCGCCACGAACGCGCCGGCGACGGCGGCGAGCGGCCCCGCGTGCCCGTGGAACGGCATCGCCGCGACCATCACGTCGGCCATGAGCGATCGCACCACGACCGGGCGGCGTGCGGCGGCCCCCGAACGGGGTGGAACGCCGTGTCCGCCCTGAGCGCAGGCCGGGGCATGCCCCGCCGGGCGGCCCGGACCAGCCCTCGCCCAAGACCCGCGCGAGCCCGGATCCACCGCCGTCCGGGCGTCGATTCACTGGAATGGTCGCCCGTTCGCGGCGGCCGCCACCGAAACGATCGCTCTGGAAGGAGCACCGCCATGTCCACCCTCTCCGCCCACACCGGGTTGCACCCCGTCCCGCACCGCCACCTGGCCGACCGTCTCGCGCCGGTACTCGCTCGGGCATCGGCCGCCGAGGCCGCCCTGAAGGCGTTCCTGCTGCGCTGGAGCATCCCCGCGTTGCGCGTCGCCCTCGGCGCCGTGTTCGTCGCATTCGGCGTCCTGAAGTTCATCCCGGGGGTGAGCCCCGTCGAGCCGCTCGTCCAGGCGACGTGGGGCGTCCTCACGTTCGGTCTCGTCGGCGGGCAGCTCGCGATGGTGCTGACGGCCGTCATCGAGACCGTCGCCGGAGTCGCGCTCATCTCGGGCGTCTTCGCCCGCTTCGGCCTCGCCATGCTCGCCGTCGCGTTCGTCGGGATCTTCTCGCCCATCGTGTTCTTCACGAGCGAGCTCGTCACGGCCGCCGGTCCGACGCTGCTCGGCCAGTACATCGCGAAGAACGTTGTGCTCGTCGCCGCGGCGCTCGTCGTCGCCTCCCGGGTGCTCCGCGCCCCGCGCTCGACCGAGTGAGCCGGCGGTGCCGGCCGCCAGACGGGGTGGGACGCGTCGCGTCCCATCCCGTCCGCATGGTCGCGGCCCGGGTCGCGTCGCCGACCGCGTGGCGCTGGTAGCATCGATCGACCGACAACCTTGAAGTCCGTCCCGTGAGGCGGAGAAGGGAGTCCGCATGGCTGTGCGCACCGTGCTGCAGCAGGCTGACCTCGAACGGGCGCTGACCCGCATCGCGCACGAGATCCTCGAAGCCAACAAGGGCCCCGACGATCTCGTCCTCCTCGGCATCCCCACGCGCGGCGTGGCACTCGCCGAACGCCTGGCGCGGATCATCACCCGCATCGCCGGCGTCGACGTGCCGGCCGGCGCCCTCGACGTGACCATGTACCGCGACGACCTCGGCCGCAATCCGGTCCGCGCGACGCACCCGACCGAGGTGCCGGGCGACGGCGTCGACGGCCGCGTCGTGGTCCTCGTCGACGATGTGCTCTACTCCGGCCGCACCATCCGCGCCGCCCTCGATGCGCTCGCCGACCTCGGCCGCGCCCGCGCCGTCCGCCTCGCCGTGCTCGTCGACCGCGGCCACCGCGAGTTCCCGATCCGCGCCGACTACGTCGGCAAGAACCTGCCGAGTTCCACGCGCGAGCGCATCAACGTGCGCCTCGCGGAGGTCGACGGCGACGACGCCGTGACGATCGAGGGGAGCGACGCATGAGGCACCTGCTCAGCACGCGCGACCTCGCACGCGACGAGGCGATCGCGCTGCTCGACGTCGCGGAGGACATGGCGGCCGTCCAGGAGCGCGAGGTGAAGAAGCTGCCAACGCTCCGCGGCCGCACGGTCGTGAACCTCTTCTTCGAGGACAGCACGCGGACGCGCATCTCGTTCGAGGCGGCCGCCAAGCGGCTCTCGGCCGACGTGATCAACTTCAGCGCCAAGGGCTCCAGCGTGTCCAAGGGCGAGAGCCTGAAGGACACGGCGCAGACCCTGCAGGCGATGGGCGCGGACGGCGTCGTCATCCGCCACCACGCGTCCGGCGCCCCGCAGCGCCTCGCCACGAGCGGCTGGATCGACGCGGGCGTCGTCAACGCCGGCGACGGCACCCACGAACACCCCACCCAGGCGCTCCTCGACGCGTTCACCATGCGGCGGCGCCTGCACGGCGCGGGCTCACGCGGTCGCGACCTCGACGGCGTGCGCGTGGTCATCGTCGGCGACATCCTGCACTCGCGCGTCGCGCGCTCGAACGTGTGGCTGCTCGCGACGCTCGGCGCGGAGGTCACCCTCGTCGCCCCGCCCACCCTCGTCCCGGTCGACGTCACCGGCTGGCCGGCATCCGTCGACTACGACCTCGACCACGCGCTCGCCGCCGCGCCCGACGTCGTCATGATGCTGCGCGTCCAGGCCGAGCGCATGCACGGCGCGTTCTTCCCGAACAGCCGCGAGTACGCGCGCACCTGGGGGCTCGACGACCTCAGGTTCGGGCGGTTGCCCACGACTACGATGGTGATGCATCCCGGCCCGATGAACCGCGGGTTCGAGATCGCCGCTCGCGTCGCCGATTCCCCCCAGTCCACGGTGCGCGAGCAGGTTGCGAACGGAGTATCAGTGAGAATGGCCGCCCTCTACCTGCTGCTGTCCGGCGAACGGGGTGAGGCCCGATGAGCGAGTCCTTCCTCATCCGCGGCGCCACCCTGCCCACGGGCGAGCGCGCCGACCTCCTGCTGCAGGGCGGTCGCATCGCCGACGTGGGCTCGGTGACGGATGCCGCGGCCGCGACCGTCGTCGACGCCGAGGGCCTCATCGCCCTGCCCGGCCTCGTCGACCTGCACACCCACCTCCGCGAGCCCGGATACGAGCAGAGCGAGACCGTGCTCACCGGCACGCAGGCCGCGGCCGCGGGCGGATTCACGGCCGTCTTCGCGATGGCGAACACCTCGCCCGTCGCCGACACCGCGGGCGTCGTCGAGCAGGAGCTCTCGCTCGGCGAGGCCGCGGGCTACGCCACCGTGCAGCCCATCGGCGCGGTCACGGTCGGACTCCGGGGCGAACAGCTCGCCGAACTCGGCGCGATGGCCGCCTCGCGCGCCCGCGTGCGCGTCTTCAGCGACGACGGCTTCTGCGTCTTCGACCCGCTGCTCATGCGGCGCGCCCTCGAGTACGTGAAGGCGTTCGACGGCGTCATCGCCCAGCACGCCCAGGAGCCCCGCCTCACGCAGGGCGCGCAGATGAACGAGGGAGCCCTGTCGGGCGAGCTCGGCCTGGCGGGGTGGCCCGCGGTCGCCGAGGAGTCGATCATCGCGCGCGACGTGCTCCTCGCCGAGCACGTCGGCTCGCGCCTGCACGTGTGCCACGTCTCCACCGCCGGATCCGTCGAGGTCATCCGCTGGGCCAAGGCGCGCGGCATCGACGTCACCGCCGAGGTCACCCCCCACCACCTGCTCCTCACCGAGGAGCTCATCGCCGGCCGCGGCGACGGGGCCGCTCCGGTCGCCGCGTACGACCCCCGGTTCAAGGTCAACCCGCCCCTGCGCCGCCGGGAGGACGTCGAGGCCCTGCGCGCTGCGCTCGCCGACGGCACGATCGACATCGTCGCGACCGACCACGCCCCGCACCCCGTCGAGGCGAAGGAGTGCGAGTGGGACGCCGCGGCCAACGGCATGGTCGGCCTCGAGTCCGCCCTCTCGGTCGTGCAGCACGCGATGGTCGACACGGGCCTCATCGGCTGGGCGGATGTCGCCCGGGTGCTCTCCGCGGCGCCCGCCCGCATCGGCCGCATCACCGGTCACGGCGAGCCCGTCGCGGCAGGCTCGGCGGCGGAGCTCACGCTGGTCGACCCCGCGGCGACCGAGGCGTTCGGCACGGAGCGGCTCGCGGGTCGCAGCGTGAACTCGCCGTACCTCGGCCGCACGCTGCCCGGCCGCGTGGTCGCGACCTTCCACCGCGGGGTGCCCACGGTCCTCGACGGCGTCCTCCGGCCCGCCGACGAGGTGGCTGCGGCATCCGCTCGCGCCGCCCGAGGAGGCGTGGCGTGACCGAGTGGTGGGTCGGCGTGCTCGCCGCCGTGGCGGTCGTGGCCGTGATCGGACTGCTCATGCTGCGTTCGTGGCGACGGCGCGCGGTGCGCGACGAGTCGCTCGGGGCGTACGCGCCGCCGGCCGACCTCGGCGCACCCGTGCTCGAGGTCGAGGCGCTCTACGTCGCGACGACGCCCGAGGCCGAACCGCTCGAGCGACTCGCCGTCGACGGGCTCGCGTTCCGCGGCGCCGCGCACGTCGAGGTGCACCCGGCCGGGGTCCTCCTCCGGATCGCCGGCGAGGTGCCGAGCTACGTGCCGGCCGATCGCATCGCGGGTGCCGGCACGGCCACCTACGCCATCGATCGAGGGGTCGAGCCCGAGGGACTCGTCGCCCTCACCTGGATCGTGGACGACCGTTCGGACCCCGAGGTCCCGACGCGCGTCGACAGCTACCTGCGGTGCCGGTACCCGGGCGACAGCGCCCGGCTCGTCGCCGCCGTGAACGAGATCGCCGCGACGCCCGCCGCGTCGCGGCCCACTGCAGACAACGAAGAGAGCGAGGCGTCGGATGACTGAGACCCCGACCCCGGTCGACGAGCAGGCCGCCCAGGCCGCCGTCGACCTCGACCGTGCCGTCCTGGTCCTGGAGGACGGCACCCGCTACGAGGGACGCGCGTACGGCGCCCGCGGGCGCACGCTCGGCGAGGCGGTCTTCGCGACCGGGATGACCGGCTACCAGGAGACGCTGACCGACCCGTCGTACGCCGGCCAGATCGTGCTCATGACGGCGCCGCACATCGGCAACACGGGCATGAACGACGACGACATGGAGTCGGCGAAGATCTGGGTCGCCGGGTTCGTGGTCCGCGACCCCTCCCGCGTCGTGTCGAACTTCCGCTCGCAGCGGAGCCTCGACGACGACCTCGCCGCCGCGGGCATCGTCGGCATCAGCCGGATCGACACCCGGGCGGTCACCCGGCACATCCGGTCGCTCGGCGCCATGCGCGCGGGCGTCTTCTCGGGCGAGGATGCGTACCTCTCGCCCGGCGAGCAGCTCGAGCTCGTGCAGGGCGGCGAGCAGATGACCGGCCGCAACCTGTCCGGATCGGTGTCGACGGGGGAGCGGTACACGCTCGACGCCGTCGGCGAGCGCGTCGGTTCGGTCGCCGTGCTCGACCTCGGGGTGAAGACGTCGACCCTGAAGTACCTCGCCGAGCGCGGCTTCGACGTGCACGTGCTCCCGCAGTCGGTCACGGCCGAGGAAGTGCTCGAACTGGCGCCGGACGCGCTGTTCTTCTCGAACGGCCCGGGCGACCCCGGGGCGTCCGACCGGCACGTCGACCTGCTCCGCACGACGCTGCGATCGGGCCTGCCGTACTTCGGCATCTGCTTCGGCAACCAGCTCCTGGGCCGCGCCCTCGGGTTCGAGACCTACAAGCTCCCGTTCGGCCACCGCGGCATCAACCAGCCCGTGCTCGACAAGGAGACCGGTCGCGTGGAGATCACGGCGCACAACCACGGCTTCGCCGTCGCCGCGCCGACCGATCGCGTGAGCGACTCGGCCGAGGGCTTCGGCCGCGTCGAGGTCAGCCACGTCGGCCTGAACGACAACGTCGTCGAGGGACTCAACTGCCTCGACATCCCCGCGTTCTCGGTGCAGTACCACCCCGAGTCGGCCGCAGGCCCGCACGACGCGAACTACCTCTTCGACCGCTTCCGCGACATGGTGATCGCGACCAAGCAGAGCAAGGAGAACGGCGAGTAATGCCCAAGCGCGACGACATCAACTCCGTCCTCGTGATCGGCTCCGGGCCGATCGTCATCGGCCAGGCGGCCGAGTTCGACTACTCCGGCACCCAGGCGTGCCGCGTCCTCCGCGCCGAGGGCGTGCGGGTCATCCTCGTCAACCCCAACCCGGCGACGATCATGACCGACCCGGGCTTTGCGGATGCGACGTACGTCGAGCCGATCACCCCCGAGGTCATCGAGTCGATCATCGTGAAGGAGCGCCCCGACGCGGTGCTGCCCACGCTCGGCGGCCAGACCGCGCTGAACGCGGCCATCGCACTCCACGAGGCCGGGATCCTCGAGAAGCACGGCGTCGAGCTCATCGGCGCCAAGGTCGAGGCCATCCGCAAGGGCGAGGACCGGCAGCTCTTCAAGGACCTCGTGATCGCGGCCGGCGCGGATGTCGCCCGCTCGCACGTCGCGACGACCCTCGAGCAGGCGAAGGAGTTCGCCCAGGACCTCGGCTATCCGCTCGTGGTCCGTCCGTCCTTCACGATGGGCGGCCTCGGCTCCGGCTTCGCGTACACGGAGCAGGAACTCGTCCGCATCGTGACGCAGGGCCTGCACGACTCGCCGACCACCGAGGTGCTCCTCGAGGAGTCCATCCTCGGCTGGAAGGAGTACGAGCTCGAGCTCATGCGCGACACGGCCGACAACACGGTCGTCGTCTGCTCGATCGAGAACGTGGACCCGGTCGGCGTGCACACGGGCGACTCGATCACCGTCGCGCCGGCGCTCACGCTCACGGACCGCGAGTACCAGAAGCTCCGCGACATCGGCATCGACATCATCCGCGCGGTGGGCGTGGACACCGGCGGCTGCAACATCCAGTTCGCCGTCGATCCCGCCGACGGGCGCGTCATCGTCATCGAGATGAACCCGCGCGTGTCGCGGTCGTCGGCCCTGGCCTCGAAGGCGACGGGCTTCCCGATCGCGAAGATCGCGGCGAAGCTCGCCATCGGCTACCGCCTCGACGAGATCCCGAACGACATCACGAAGGTGACGCCGGCGTCGTTCGAGCCGACGCTCGACTACGTCGTCGTGAAGGTGCCGCGGTTCGCGTTCGAGAAGTTCCCGGCGGCCGACCCGACCCTGACGACGACCATGAAGTCGGTCGGCGAGGCGATGGCGATCGGCCGCAACTTCACGACCGCGCTGCAGAAGTCGCTCCGCTCGCTCGAGAAGCGCGGATCGAGCTTCCACTGGGAGGACGAGCCGCGATCCGTCGAGGAACTGCTCGAGGCCGCGGCGGTCCCGACCGACGGGCGCATCGTGCTCGTGCAGCAGGCGCTGCGGAAGGGCGCGACGGTCGAGCAGGCGTTCGAGGCGACGAAGATCGACCCGTGGTTCCTCGACCAGATCGTGCTGATCAACGAGGTCGCCGCGCAGGTCGCCGCCGCCGAGGCGCTCGACACCGACACCCTGCTGCTCGCCAAGGACCACGGCTTCTCCGACGCGCAGATCGGGCAGCTCCGCGGGTTCGGCGAGGCCGATGCGCGCGAGGTGCGCCACATCCTCGGCATCCGCCCGGTCTTCAAGACGGTCGACACGTGCGCGGGGGAGTTCCCGGCACTCACGCCGTACCACTACTCGAGCTACGACCTCGAGACCGAGGTGGCGCCGAGCGAGCGCCGCAAGGTCGTCATCCTCGGTTCGGGCCCAAACCGCATCGGCCAGGGCGTCGAGTTCGACTACTCGTGCGTGCACGCGTCGTTCGCGCTCTCGGACGCCGGGTTCGAGACGATCATGATCAACTGCAACCCCGAGACGGTCTCGACCGACTACGACACCAGCGACCGGCTCTACTTCGAGCCCCTCACGCTCGAGGACGTGCTCGAGGTGATCCACGCCGAGTCGCAGTCCGGCGAGCTCGTCGGCGTCGTGGTGCAGCTCGGCGGCCAGACCGCGCTCGGCCTCGCGAAGGGCCTGGAGGCGGCCGGGGTCCCGATCCTCGGCACGAGCCCCGATGCCATCGACTCCGCCGAGGAGCGCGGCCAGTTCGCGGCGATCCTCGAGAGCGCGGGCCTCGTCGCGCCGCGCAACGGCACCGCGATCGACCTGCAGGGCGCCGTGCAGGTGGCCGAGCAGATCGGCTACCCGGTGCTCGTGCGGCCGAGCTACGTGCTCGGCGGGCGCGGCATGGAGATCGTCTACGACACCCCGTCGCTCACCGACTACTTCGCCCGCATCGAGGGCCAGGGCATCGTCGGGCCGACGCATCCGCTGCTCGTCGACCGATTCCTCGACGACGCGATCGAGATCGACGTCGACGCGCTCTACGACGGCACCGAGCTCTACGTCGGCGGCGTGATGGAGCACATCGAGGAGGCCGGCATCCACTCGGGCGACTCGAGCTGCACCCTGCCGCCCGTCACGCTCGGCCGCGCCGAGATCGACCGCGTGCGCGAGGCCACCCGCGCGATCGCCGAGGGCATCGGCGTGCAGGGCCTGCTGAACGTGCAGTTCGCGGTCGGCGCGGGCGTGCTCTACGTGCTCGAGGCCAACCCGCGGGCGAGCCGCACGGTGCCCTTCGTCTCGAAGGCCCTCGGCATCCCCCTGGCGAAGGCCGCCTCGCGCATCATGGTCGGCGCGTCGATCCGCGAGCTCGTCGCCGAGGGCATGCTGCCCGAGGTCGACGGCTCCCGGGTGCCGCTCGATGCGCCCGTCGCGGTGAAGGAGGCCGTGCTCCCGTTCCACCGCTTCCGCACCGCCGAGGGCACCATGGTCGACTCGGTGCTCGGTCCCGAGATGCGCTCGACGGGCGAGGTCATGGGAATCGACAAGGACTTCCCGACCGCGTTCGCGAAGAGCCAGCTCGCGGCGTACGGCGGCATGCCGATCTCGGGGCGCGTGTTCGTGTCGGTCTCCGACCGCGACAAGCGCGCGGTCATCCTGCCGGTGCTGCGACTGCAGCAGCTGGGCTACGAGATCGTCGCGACCGAGGGCACGGCCGAGGTGCTGCGCCGCAACGGCATCGGCACGGGCACCGTCCTGAAGTTCAGCGAGGCGCACGACGAGTCCGATCCGTCGGTCGTCGAGCTCATCCACCGGGGCGAGATCGACGTGGTCGTGAACACGCCGAGCGGTCGCTCGGCGCGCGCCGACGGCTACGAGATCCGGGCCGCGGCGGTGGCCGCCGACATCCCGCTGTTCACGACGATCGCCGAGCTCTCGGCTGCTGTCGCCTCCCTCGACGCGGTCAAGGGCGGGTTCGAGGTGACCAGCCTGCAGGAGTACGCGAGCCGACGCACGGCCGCGGTGGTCGCGTGACCGGCCCCGTCGCGTTCGGCGACCGCCTCCACGGCGCCTTCGAACGATACGGCCGACTCTGCGTCGGCATCGACCCGCACGCCTCGCTGCTCGACCAGTGGGGTCTCGACGACACGGCCGCGGGCGTCCGCGAGTTCGGCCTCCGCGTCGTGGGCGCGGCGGCCGGGCGCGCCGGCATCGTGAAGCCGCAGGTCGCGTTCTACGAGCGCCACGGCGCGGCCGGGTACGTCGCACTCGAGCGGGTCCTCGCCGAGGCGCGCGACGCCGGCCTCCTCGTCATCGCCGACGTCAAGCGCGGCGACATCGGCACGAGCGTCGACGCGTACGGCGAGGCGTGGCTGCGCCCGGGTTCCGGCCTCGAGTCCGACGCCATGACGGTGAGCGCCTTCCAGGGGCTCGGGTCGATCGAGTCGGTGATGCGTCGAGCGGATGCCACGGGCAAGGGCCTCTTCGTGCTGTCGGCGACCTCCAACCCGGAGGCCGCCGCGATCCAACGCGCCGTGCTGCAGCAGTCGAGCCGTGAGGGCTCGACGGTGGCCGGTGCGATCTGCTCGGGCGTGGCGGCGTGGAACGCCGCCCGCGAGGATGCCGCCGACCGGCCGCTCGGGTCCGTCGGCGTCGTGCTCGGCGCGACCGTCGACCTCGCGGCGTCGGGCATCGACGTCTCGGCAGACCCCGCGGAGCCGGTGCTGCCCGTGCTCGCGCCGGGCTTCGGGCACCAGGGCGCCGACGTCCGCGACCTCGAGGCGATCTACGGCACGCTGTCGGCCGGCGTCATCGTGAGCGAGTCGCGCTCGCTGCTCGGCGCCGGACCCGACGGCATCGCCGAAGCCATCGTGCGCCGGGCCGACGAGATCGGAGCCGCACGTGTCTGACCGCGCCGTCGCATCCGCACCCCCCGAGGTCGACCGCGTCGCCGCCTCGCGCGCGGCTGTCGCCGCCCGTCGCGCGCGCGCCGCGGTGAAGCGCGAGATGGCCGCCGGCGGTCGGAGCCCGCTCGACGTGCTGCGGGCCGCCTACGAGGAGCCCGAGGGCGTGGAGGGCCGTCTCCGGGTGACCGAGTTCCTCACCGCCATCCCCGCGATCGGGCAGACGAAGTGCACCCGCATCATGGAGGAGCTCCAGATCGCCGCGTCGAAGCGGCTCGGCGGACTCGGCCGGCTGCAGCGGCGCCGGCTGCGGGAGTTCACGGCCGAGTGGATCGCCGACCACGGCGGCACCGGGGACCGGCTCGTGGTGCTCGCCGGGCCGACCGCGGTCGGCAAGGGCACCGTCGCCGGCTACATCCGGGAGCACCACCCCGAGGTGAAGCTGTCGGTGTCGGCGACCACCCGCGCGCCGCGTCCCGGCGAGGTCGAGGGGGAGCACTACTACTTCGTCTCCGACGAGGAGTTCGACCGGATGGTCGAGCGGGGCGAACTGCTCGAGTGGGCGACCGTCCACAACGCGTACCGGTACGGGACCCCGCGACGTCCGGTCGAGGAGGCCATCGCCGCGGGCAGCAGCGTGCTGCTCGAGATCGACATCCAGGGAGCCCGGTCGGTGCGACGCGCCATGCCCGAGGCGACGCTGGTGTTCCTGCTGCCGCCGACGTGGGACGAGCTCGTGCGCCGCCTGGTGGGCCGCGGCACGGAGAGCCCCGCCGAACAGCAGCGCCGACTCGAGACCGCGAAGGTGGAGCTCGCGGCCGTCGAGGAGTTCGATCACCAGGTCGTGAACCACGAGGTCCGCGAGGCCGCGCAAAAGGTCGTAGACTTGATGCGGCCTCGAAAGGGTCGGCGTCATGCTGCCCTCCGCCAAGATCTTCCGCGCACCGAGGGTGCGCCTCATTCGTAAGGAGCCGCCATGGCCGAGAAGCTGTCCGGAATCATCGACCCGCCCATCGACGACCTGCTCTCGAAGGTCGACTCGAAGTACCAGCTCGTGATCTTCGCGTCCAAGCGCGCGCGCCAGATCAACGACTACTACGCCGACCTCCACGAGGGCAGCCTGTTCGACAACGTCGGACCGCTCGTCGACTCGTCGATCGACGACAAGCCGCTCTCGGTCGCCCTCCACGAGATCAACGAGGACAAGCTGCGCCTCCGCCCGATCGGCGAGTAGCCGGCAGGCGCGCATGGCGCTGAACATCGTCGTCGGCATCACCGGCGGCATCGCGGCGTACAAGGCCGTCTCGGTGGTGCGCTCGCTCGTGCTCGCCGGGCACGACGTCCACGTGGTGCCCACCGAGTCGGCGTTGCGCTTCGTCGGGCGACCGACGCTCGAGGCGATCTCCCGCAACCCGGTGCACACCGACCTCTTCGAGGGGGTCGCCGAGGTGCGGCACGTCGCCATCGGCCAGGCGGCCGACCTCATCGTGATCGCCCCGGCGACCGCCAACAGCATCGCGAAGCTCGCCGCCGGCCTGGCCGACGACCTGCTCGGGAACACCGTGCTGGCCAGCGAAGCGCCCGTCGTCATCGCGCCGGCCATGCACACCGAGATGTGGCGGCATCCCGCCACGCAGGCCAACATCGCCACGCTCCGCGAGCGCGGCGTCACGATCGTCGGCCCGGCGGTCGGGCAGCTCACGGGGTCCGACAGCGGCCCCGGCCGGCTCGAGGAGCCCGACGAGATCGTGCGGGCGGCGCTCGAGGTCGCCGAACGGCGGGGGCTCGACGGGTCTGCTCCGGCCGACGCCGCTCGAGGCGCGCACGACCTGGCCGGACGACGCATCGTCGTTTCGGCCGGTGGCACGCGCGAGCCGCTCGACCCCGTGCGCTTCCTCGGCAACCGCTCGAGCGGCAAGCAGGGGGTCGCGATCGCCGAGGCCGCTGCGGCACGCGGCGCCGAGGTGACGCTGGTCGCCGCGAACCTCGAGGTCGCCGAGCCCGGCGGATGCCGCATCCGCCACGTCTCGAGTGCGCTCGAGCTGCGCGACGCCGTCCGCGAGGCGGCCGTCGGAGCGGACGCGGTCGTCATGGCCGCCGCGGTCGCGGACTACCGTCCGGCCACCGTGAGCGAGGCGAAGATCAAGAAGGTCGACGGCCAGGACCGCCTGACCCTCGAACTCGTCCGCAACCCCGACATCCTGGCCGAGCTCGGCGCGAGCGACCACGACGGCACGCTGCTCGTCGGCTTCGCGGCCGAGACCGAGGCCGACCGCGATCGGCTCCTCGAGCTCGCGCGGGCCAAGCGCCGGGCCAAGGGCGCCGACCTCCTCGTCGTGAACCGGGTCGGCTGGTCGGAGGGCTTCGCCGCCGACGAGAACACGGTCGCGGTCGTCGGCCCCGACGACGCGATCGTCGCCGAGGCGTCCGGCAGCAAGATGTCGGTGGCCCACGGCATCCTCGACGTCATCGCCGGTCGGCTCGCGCCCGGCGTCGCAAGCACGAAGGAACCCCACCCCGCATGAGCGCACTGCGCCAGTTCACGTCCGAGTCCGTCACCGAGGGGCACCCCGACAAGATCTGCGACCAGGTCTCCGACGCGATCCTCGACGCGCTGCTCTCGGTCGACCCGCACGCGCGCGTGGCGGTCGAGACCCTCGTCACGACGGGGCTCGTGCACGTGGCCGGCGAGGTGTCGACGTCGGGCTACGTCGAGATCCCGGCGATCGTCCGCGATCGCATCACGTCGATCGGCTACGACTCCTCCGACGTGTGGTTCGACGGACGGTCGTGCGGCGTGTCGGTGTCGATCGGCGGGCAGTCGCCCGACATCGCGCAGGGCGTCGACCACGCCTACGAGTCGCGCGAGGGCGCGAGCATCGACGAGCTCGACCGGCAGGGCGCCGGCGACCAGGGCATCATGTTCGGCTACGCGGTCCGCGAGACGCCCGAGCTGATGCCGGTGCCGATCTGGCTCGCGCACCGCCTCGCCGAGCGGCTGGCGCGCGTGCGCAAGCAGGGCGAGCTCGACTACCTGCGTCCCGACGGCAAGACGCAGGTGACCATCGGCTACGAGGGGCAGACGGCCCGCACGATCGAGACGGTGGTGCTGTCGACGCAGCACTCGCCGAGCGTCTCCACCGAGCAGCTCCGCGCCGAGGTCGAGGAACTCGTGATCCGGCCCGTGCTCGACACCGTCGAACTGGCCCGGCCCGACCTGAAGGTGCTCATCAACCCGACCGGTCGATTCGAGATCGGCGGTCCGCAGGGCGATGCCGGGCTCACCGGCCGCAAGATCATCATCGACACGTACGGCGGCGCGAGCCGCCACGGCGGCGGCGCCTTCAGCGGCAAGGACCCGTCGAAGGTGGATCGTTCGGCCGCGTACGCCATGCGCTGGGTCGCGAAGAACGCCGTCGCGGCGGGGCTCGCCGACCGCCTCGAGCTGCAGGTGGCCTACGCGATCGGCGCCGCCGCGCCCGTCGGGCTCTACGTCGAGACGTTCGGCACCGGGCACGTGCCCGAGGACCGCATCATCGAGTCGATCCGCGAGGTCTTCGACCTGCGGCCCGCGGCGATCATCCGCGACCTCGACCTGCTGCGCCCGATCTACGCCGACACCGCGACGTACGGTCACTTCGGTCGCGAGCTGCCCGCCTTCACGTGGGAGCGCCTCGACCGCGTCGACGACCTCCGCGCCGCCGCCGGGCTCTGACGTGGCCGGGGGGCCGGTGGCGAGGGTCCTCGTCGACTCGCCCCTGCCGCAGCTGGACCAGCTGCTGGACTACCGGGTGCCCGACCGGCTCGCGCCGTCCGCCGTCCCGGGAGTGCGCGTCCGCGTGCCGCTCCGGTCGGGCGGACGCATCGCCCAGGGCTGGATCGTGGAGCTCGCCGACCGGAGCGAGTTCCGCGGCGAGCTGAGCGAGGTCGAGGGCGTCGTCGGCGACGTGCCCCTGCTCACGCCCGAGCTGTGGCGCCTGGCGCGAGCTGCGGCCGATCGCGCCGCGGGCAACGCGAGCGACATCCTGCGGCTGGCGATCCCCGCTCGCTACGTCCGCGCCGAGAAGGCCTGGCTGGCCGACCCGGGCGACCCGGGGCCGCTTCCCGAGCGTCCCGCGCCGTTCGCCCAGTACGAGCCGGGTCGCCTCGAACGCGGCCTGGCCGGGGGCGAGCGGATGGCGCTCATCGCCGATGCGCGCCCGGTCCGCCTCGCGTCCGGTACCTGGGTGGGCGCGTGGGCGGCCACGCTCGCGACGGCCGCCGCGCACGTCCTCGCCGACGATCGCTCGGCGGTGCTGGCGGTGCCCGACTACCGCGACCAGGAGCAGCTCCAGGCGGCCCTCGCCGAGGTCGTCGATCCTCGCCGGACCCTGCGGACCGACGCCCGGCAGACCGGGCAGGAGCGGTACCGCGCGTTCCTCGACTCGACGGGCGATGCGGCCCGCGTGGTCGTCGGCAACCGGTCGACGGTCTACGCGCCCGCGGCGCGGCTCGGCCTCATCGCGGTCTACGACGACGGCGACCCGCTGCACGCGGAGCCGCTGGCACCCGGCGTGCACGCGCGCGACGCCGCGCTCATCCGGCAGGAGCAGTCGGACGCCGCGCTCGTCTTCCTCGGCCACAGCCGGAGCGTCGAGGTGCAGCGGCTGGTGGGGCTCGGGTGGGTGCACGAGGTGCCCCTGCGCCGCGGCATCCGACCCCGGATCGTGCTCACCGAGCAGCAGCCCGCCGCCGCGAGCGGCGGTGCCCGCATCCCCTCGACCGCGTGGCGCGACGCCCAGGAGGCGGTGGCGCAGGGGCCGGTGCTCGTGCAGGTGGCCCGCCCCGGCCACACGCCGATGCTCGTGTGCGACCGCTGCCGCGAGCCGGCGCGATGCACGGCGTGCGGCGGCGCGATCGTCGTGTCGCGAGCGGGCGGAGGTCCGGCATGCACGCTCTGCGGCACGAGCGCCGCCGGGTGGAGCTGCCCGGTGTGCGAGTCGACCGCGCTCCGCGCGGCCGTGGTCGGCGCGAGCCGCACCGCGGAGGAGCTCGGCCGCGCCTTCCCGCGTTCGCGCGTGGTGGTCTCCGACGGCGATCGCCCGATGCTCCGGGTCGGTCCCGAGCCGCAACTCGTGGTGGCGACGCGCGGGGCCGAACCGGTCGCCGACGGCGGCTACCGGGCGATCCTGCTCCTCGACGGTGAGCGGATGCTGCTGCGCGAATCCCTCCGCGTCGCCGAGGACTGCCTGCGGTGGTGGTCCGATGCGGCGGCCCTCGCGGCTCCGGGCGCACCCGTCCACCTCGTCGGCGTGGGCGGCGCGCTCGGCACCGCGCTCGCGACCTGGTCGCAGCCGGGCTGGGCGGCCGGCGAACTGGAGGCCCGGCGGGCCCTGCGGTTCCCGCCGGCGGTCCGGATGGCGTCGGTGTCGTCGTCGCCCGAGCGTCTCGCCCGGGCGCTCGAGCGCATCGGCGCGATCGACGGCGTCGACGTGCTCGGTCCCGTGCCGGCAGAGGAGGGCCTCGAGCGCGCGATCGTGCGGTTCGGGTACGGCGTGGGTGCGGAGGTGGCGGCGGCCCTGAAGGC
The DNA here is from genome assembly GCF_001620055.1 of Agromyces sp. NDB4Y10. Taxonomy (GTDB): domain Bacteria; phylum Actinomycetota; class Actinomycetes; order Actinomycetales; family Microbacteriaceae; genus Agromyces; species Agromyces indicus. The sequence goes on from NZ_LQGY01000025.1 coordinate 78,226, forward strand.
CGAGGCGATCCGCGCCGCGACCGAGCGGCGGCGACCCGTCGCCGGGCGCCGCCCGGGTCGTCCGCCGACGCTGCGGGTGCGGATGGACGATCCCGACCTGCCGTGACCGGGCGACGACCCGGCTGCCGGACCGGCCGGCGCGGGCCCGCCCGACGGCTGGGATGATGGAGTGTGCCCCAGCTCCGCATCGTCTTCGCGGGAACCCCCGCCGCCGCCGTCCCCTCGCTCGAACGGCTCGCCGCCTCCGCGCACGAGGTGGTGGGCGTGGTCACCCGGCCGCCCGCGCCGCTCGGCCGAAAGCGCGTGCTCACGCCGTCGCCCGTCGCGGCGACCGCGACCCGCCTGGGCATCCCGGTGATCGATGCGGCGCGCCTCGACGACGAGGCCACGGCGCGGATCGCCGCCCTCCGTCCGGACCTCGGCGTCATCGTCGCGTACGGCGGGCTGGTGCGCGAGCCCCTGCTCTCCACGCCCGCGCACGGCTGGATCAACCTGCACTTCTCCGCGCTGCCCGCCTGGCGCGGCGCGGCCCCCGTCCAGCGCGCGCTCATCGCCGGCGACGCGGAACTCGGCGCCTCCGTGTTCCGGCTCGTGCCCGAGCTGGACGCGGGCGACGTCTACGCGGTGCGGACCCGCCCCGTCGAGCCGGGTGAGACGGCCGGGGCGGCGCTCGAGTCGCTCGCGGCATCCGGTGCCGACCTCGTCGCCGACGTCGTCGAGGCGATCGCGGACGGCTCGGCGGTCGCCGGCCCGCAGCGGGGCGAGGCCACGTTCGCACCGAAGCTCACCATCGACGACGGCCGCCTCGATTGGACGCGCCCGACCGTGGAGGTCGACGCGCGATACCGCGGCGTCACCCCGGACCCGGGCGCGCACCCCGAGGTCGACGGGATCCGGCTGAAGGTGCTCGAGGCGGGGCCCGCGGCATCCGTCGACCCGCCGCGCCTCGCACCGGGGGAGGTGCGCGGCGAGCGGCGCCGCGTGCTCGTGGGCACGGCCGACGGGGCGCTGGAGCTCCGGCGCGTCCAGCCCGCGGGCCGGACCGCGATGGCCGCGGCCGACTGGTGGCGCGGCCTCGGGGTCGACCGGGCGGTGGCCCGATGAGCGCATCGGGCAGCGGTCGCAGCGATCGTCGACCGGCCGGCGGCGGCCGCGGAGGCGGCACGGGTCGGGGCGCACGACCCGATCGCGTGGCGCGCTCCCGCATCGTAGCGTACGAGGTGCTCGAGGCCGTGCGCGACTCCGACGCCTACGCCAACCTGCTCCTGCCGACGCGCATCGAGCGGGCGCGCCTGAGCGAAGCGGATGCCGCGTTCGCCACCGAGCTCACATACGGCACGCTGCGCATGCAGGGCTTCTACGACGCCGTGATCGCCCTCGCCGCCGGCCGCCCCACGGCGCAGGTGGACCCGCCGGTGCTCGACGTCCTGCGACTCGGCGTGCACCAGTTGCTCGCGACCCGGGTGGCGACGCACGCCGCCGTGAACGAGTCGGTCGCGCTCGCGCGGCGCGTCGCTCCGGCGGCGGCCGGGTTCGTGAACGCGGTCCTCCGCACGGTCTCGCGGCGCGAGGCCGACGCCTGGCGGAGCCTGGTCGCCGACGAGGCGGGGGCGCCGGACGAAGCGCTCGCGGCGGTCCACTCCCATCCGGTCTGGGTGGTGCGCGCCCTGCGCACGGCGCTCGAGCGGGAGGGACGCGGCGAGGAGCTCGTGGCGCTGCTCGAGGCCGACAACGCCGCACCGCGCGTGAACCTCGTCTCGCTGCCCGGACTGGCGGAGCCGCCCGCCGAACTCGGCGAGCCGGACCGCTACTCGCCCGTCGGCCTGACGGCGCCCGAGCCGCTCCGCCTCGTCGCCGAGCACGAGGGCCGCGTGCGCGTGCAGGACGAGGGTTCGCAGCTCGCCGCGCTCGCGCTCAGCCGGGTCGCGCCCGTCCGTCCGGGGGAGCGGTGGCTCGACCTGTGCGCGGGTCCCGGCGGGAAGACCGCGCTGCTCGCCGCCGAGGCGCTCGCCGGCGGCGCGTCGCTCGTCGCGAACGAGGTGGTTCCGGCCCGCGCCGAGCTCGTGCGCCGGGCGGTCGCCGCGGTGCCCGCGGACGTTCCGGTCGACGTCGCCGACGGCCGCGACCTCGATCCCGCCGAGCGCGGTGCTCCGGAGGGATTCGACCGCATCCTCCTCGACGCGCCCTGCACCGGCCTCGGCGCGCTGCGTCGGCGGCCCGAGGCCAGGTGGCGCAAGGCGCCCGCGGATGTCGCCGAGCTGACCGAACTGCAGGGCGAACTGGCCGACTCGGCGTTCCGGGCGCTCGCTCCGGGCGGCGTGCTCGCGTACGTGACGTGCTCGCCGCACGCCTCCGAGACGCACGGAACCCTGGGGCGCGCGCTCGCGCGGTGGGGCGCCGAGGCCGAGCTGCTCGACACGGCCGACGTGGTGCAGTCGCTGTCGCGGCATCCGCTCGATCTCGCGGGCGACGGCCGGACGGTGCAGCTCTGGCCGCATCGCCACGGAACCGACGCCATGTTCATCGCCCTCGTGCGTCGCGCCGGGTCCGACCGGCCGTCCGGCGACGAGCCCGCTCGGTAGGCTGGCGGCATGACGACGCGGATCAACCCGAGCATCCTCGCTGCCGACTTCGCCAACCTCGAACGCGAGCTCGGGCGCATCGCGACCGCCGACCTCGTGCACGTCGACGTCATGGACAACCACTTCGTGCCGAACCTCACGTTCGGCCTGCAGATGGTGACCCGTCTGCAGGAGGTCTCGCCCATCCCGCTCGACGTGCACCTCATGATCGACGACCCGGACCGGTGGGCCCCGGCGTACGCCGAGGCGGGCGCGTTCTCGGTCACGTTCCACGCCGAGGCGGCGGGGGAGCCCGTCGCGCTCGCGCGGAAGCTCCGCTCCATCGGCGCCCGCGCGGGCATCGCGTTGAAGCCGGGCACGGATGCCGCGCCCTACCTCGACCTCCTGCCGGAGTTCGACCAGGTGCTCGTGATGACGGTCGAGCCGGGATTCGGCGGTCAGTCGTTCATCCACGAGACGATGCCGAAGCTCACCCGCGTCGCCGACGCCGTGCACGCCGCCGGCCTCGACGTCTGGTTGCAGGTCGACGGCGGCATCACGGAGGAGACGATCGGCATCGCCGCGGAGGCGGGAGCCGACACGTTCGTCGCCGGTTCGCATGTCTTCAACGGCGACGTGCCCGCCGAGCGCATCGAGGCGCTGCGGGCCGCGGTGGCCGCGCACCCGCACGAGCACCCGCGCGGGCATGGCGCGGCGCACCGGTAGTCTGGACGGGTGAAGACCTTCGACGACCTCTTCGTCGAGCTCAGCGACAAGGCCAGGACCCGCCCGGCGGGCTCCGGCACCGTGCGCCAGCTCGACGCCGGCGTGCACGCCATCGGCAAGAAGATCGTCGAGGAGGCCGCCGAGGTGTGGATGGCGGCCGAGTACCAGTCCGACGCCGACACGGCCGAGGAGATCTCGCAGCTGCTCTACCACCTGCAGGTGCTGATGCTCGCGAAGGGGCTCACGCCGGCCGACGTGTACCGACATCTCTGATCACGTCCATGACCGCAGATCAGTTCCGTCGACACGAAAGCCAGGGAATGCTCCGAATCGCCGTGCCCAACAAGGGCTCGCTCTCCGACACCGCCGCGCAGATGCTCTACGAGGCCGGGTACACCGGTCGCCGCGACTCGCGTGAGCTCATCGTCGCCGACCCCCGCAACGGGGTCGAGTTCTTCTACCTCCGTCCGCGCGACATCGCCACCTACGTCGGTTCCGGCGCGCTCGACGTGGGCATCACGGGGCGCGACCTGCTCCTCGACTCGGGTTCGGAGGCCGGTGAGATCGCCTCCCTCGGGTTCGGCGACTCGACGTTCCGGTTCGCCGGCCCGCCCGGCGCCTTCGACACGCTCGACGACCTCGAGGGCGTGCGCGTGGCCACGAGCTACCCGGGCCTCGTGGGCGACTTCCTCGCCCGGCACGGCGTGACCGCGAAGCTCGTCAAGCTCGACGGCGCCGTCGAATCCGCGGTGCGGCTCGGCGTGGCCGACGCGGTGGCCGACGTGGTCTCCACGGGTTCGACCCTGCGCAAGGCCGGGCTCGACATCTTCGGTCCCGTCATCCTCGAGTCCGAGGCCGTGCTCATCGGCTCGGGCGTCGAGCGGCCCGGCACCCAGACCCTCGTCCGGCGCCTCCAGGGCGTGCTCGTCGCGCGCCAGTACGTGCTCGTCGACTACGACGTCCCGGTGACCCACCTCGAGGCGGCCACTGCGGTCGCGCCGGGCTTCGAGTCGCCCACGGTCTCGCCGCTGCACGACCCCGAGTGGGTCGCCGTCCGCGTCATGATCCCGCGCGTCGACGTGAACCACGTCATGGACGAACTGTACGAGCTGGGCGCGCGCGCGATCCTCGTGAGCGCCATCCACGCGGCACGTCTGTGAGGTGAGCGGATGTCGCTGGCCGTCCGTGTGATCCCGTGCCTCGACGTGGCCGCCGGCCGCGTCGTCAAGGGCGTGAACTTCCTCAACCTGCGCGACGCGGGCGACCCCGTGGAGCTCGCGGCGAAGTACGCCGCGCAGGGCGCCGATGAGCTGACCTTCCTCGACGTCACCGCGACGGTGGACGACCGGTCGACGACGTACGACATGGTGCAGCGCGTCGCCGAGCAGGTGTTCATCCCGCTCACCGTGGGCGGCGGCGTGCGCTCGACCGACGACGTCGCGCGGCTGCTCGGCCACGGTGCCGACAAGATCGGCGTGAACAGCGCCGCGATCGCGCGGCCGGAGCTCATCGCCGAGATCGCCGACCGGTTCGGCGCGCAGGTCTGCGTGCTCTCGCTCGACGTCAAGCGATCCGACCGCACCGCGTCGGGCTTCGTCGTCACGACGCACGGCGGCCGCACCGAGACCGACCTCGACGCGCTCGAGTGGGCCCGCCGGGCCATCGAGCTCGGCGCGGGCGAACTGCTCGTGAACTCGATCGACGCCGACGGCACGAAGGCCGGCTTCGACCTCGAGCTCGTCGGGCTGATGCACGAGCTGTCCTCCGTGCCCGTGATCGCCTCCGGCGGCGCCGGCGCGCTCGAGCACTTCGCTCCGGCGATCGCGGCGGGAGCCGACGCCGTGCTCGCGGCATCCGTGTTCCACAACGGCGAGCTCACCATCGGCGAGGTGAAGCGCGCCCTCGAGGCCGACGGGAGGACCGTCCGATGACCTACGCAGGCGACGAGGAGCTCGAGTCGGAGACCGAGCGCTGGGCGCCGGATGCCACCGCGGTGGACCGGGCCGCGTTCGACCGCGACGGACTGCTGCCCGCGATCATCCAGCAGTGGGACACCGGCGAGGTGCTCATGCTCGGCTGGATGGACCGCGAGGCGATGCGCCGCACGCTCACCGAGGGCCGGGTCACCTTCTGGTCGCGGTCGCGGCAGGAGTACTGGCGCAAGGGCGACACCTCCGGACACGCGCAGTACGTCAGGTCCGCGGCGCTCGACTGCGACGCCGACGTGCTGCTGGTCAAGGTCGAGCAGGTCGGCGTGGCCTGCCACACCGGAACCCGCACCTGCTGGGACGGCGACCCGCTCGACGTCGTCGTCGGCCACCCCGACGGACCCGCCCGCGACGGAGGAACCCCATGACGGCCGCCCGAACCGCGACCACGCGCCTCGACGACTTCACCGCCCTGCTGCAGGGACGCCGTGTCGTGCCGGTCGTGCGCGAGCTCTTCGCCGACGGCGAGACGCCGGTCGGCATCTACCGCAAGCTGGCGGGGGGCCGGCCCGGCACGTTCCTCCTCGAGTCGGCCGAGCAGGGCGGCATCTGGTCGCGCTACTCCTTCGTCGGCGCGGGCTCGTACGGCGTGCTCACGGAGCGCGACGGTGCGGTCGAGTGGCTCGACTACGGCATGTCGCGCGAGCGCGCCCTGGGCGAGGCGTCCGGGGACCGGGCCCCGCTCGCCGCCCTCGAAGCGGTCCACGAGCGCTGGGCGACCGAGGACGTGCCCGGTGCGCCGCCCCTCACCGGCGGGCTCGTCGGCTTCATCGGCTGGGAGGCGATCCGGCAGATCGAGCACCTGCCGAACCGGCCGCCGGCGGACTACGCGATGCCCGGGCAGGCGTTCTCGTTCGTCTCCGAGCTCGTCGTCATCGACCACCGCACGGGCACCGTGCAGCTCGTGGCATCCGTCCTGAACGATCGCGAGGAGCCCGCCGAGACGCTGTGGGCGGACGCGCAGGCCCGCCTGGACCGCATGCAGGAGGCGCTCGCGACGCCCGCCGAGGCCTACCTCGCCGAGATCGACCTGGCGCGCGCGCCGGAACCGCGTCACCGCACCGAGAAGGCCGACTTCCTCGCGGCGGTCGAGCGCTCGAAGCACTACATCCACGAGGGCGACATCTTCCAGGTCGTGGTGTCGCAGCGGTTCGAGCAGGATGCCACGGCGGACCCGATCGACGTCTACCGGGTGCTGCGCAGCCTCAACCCGAGTCCGTACATGTACCTGCTGCACCTCGAGGCCCCGACCGGCGAACCGTACTGGATCGTCGGCTCGTCACCCGAGGCGCTCGTCAAGGTCGAGGACGGCCGGGTGTACACCCACCCGATCGCCGGGTCGAAGCCCCGCGGCGGGACGCCCGAGGACGACGCCGACCTCGAGGCCGAGCTCATCGCCGATCCGAAGGAGCAGGCCGAGCACCTCATGCTCGTCGACCTCGCCCGCAACGACCTCGCCAAGGTGTGCACCGCCGGCAGCGTCGAGGTGACCGAGTTCATGCGCGTCGAGCGGTTCAGCCACATCATGCACCTCGTCTCGTCGGTCGAGGGCGACCTCCGCGACGACGCGAACGCGGTCGACGTGTTCCGTGCGACCTTCCCCGCGGGCACGCTCTCCGGCGCGCCGAAGCCGCGAGCGCTCGAGATCATCGACGAGCTCGAACCGGCCCAACGGGGCCTGTACGGCGGCGTCGTCGGCTACTTCGGCTTCGGCGGCGATGCCGACCTCGCCATCGCGATCCGCACCGCGACCATCTCGGGCGGCATCGCACGCGTGCAGGCCGGGGGCGGGCTCGTCGCCGACTCCGACCCGGAATCGGAGTACCAGGAGTCGGTCAACAAGGCGGCGGCGCCGCTGCGCGCCGTCGCCGTCGCGAACGCCATGCGGCGGGTGGGCTGAGCGCATGCGCCCCGAGCGGATGAAGCTGCCCGCGATCCTCGGCCTGCTGGCCGGCTCGGGCCTCGCCCTGCTCGCGTGGAGCCAGACCTGGTTCACCGCGCGGCTCGTGGACGGCCAGGCCACCGCGGGCGGAGCGACCGCACTCGAGGTCGGGGGAGCGGTCGCCTCGCCGGCGCTCGCCGCGCTCGCGCTGGCGGGCCTCGCACTGGCCGGAGCCCTCGCGATCGCGGGGCCCGTGATCCGGGTGGTGCTCGGCCTGCTCGCCCTCGCCCTCGGCGGAAGCGTCGTCCTCGCCTCCGCATTCGCACTCGGCGACCCGGTCCGGGCCGTGGCCCCCGCCGTCGCCGAGGCCACGGGCGTGGCGGGCGCGGAGCCGACCGCCGAGCTCGTCGCCGGCGTCGCCGCCTCGGCGTGGCCCTTCGCCGCGATCCTCGGCGGCGTCCTCATCGCCGTGGCGGGCCTCGTGGTGATCGTCACGGGCCGCACCTGGCCGACGTCGCGCCGATACGGCGGCGGCGCGCGACTGGCGCCCGACGCGCCGCGCGGCGGGGTGCCCGCCTCGGACCGGGCCGTCGACGACTGGGACGGGCTCAGCCGCGGCGACGACCCCACCGCCGGCGAGACGGAGCCGACTCCCGACGACGCCGAGGGCACGGGCGACGGCCACGAGGCACCCGGCCGCACCCGGTAGACTCTCCACGACCCCCATCGCACAGAAGGAGCACCATGAGCACTGAGCACGCTGAGCCCGGCCACGGACACTCGCCCGCGGCATGGACCGCCGTGACGATCATGCTCATCGCGTTCGCGATCGGCACCGTCGCGTTCTTCCTCGACGTGCAGTGGCTCGTGTGGGCGGCCGCCGGCCTGCTCGTGCTCGGAGCGATCGTCGGCTGGGCGCTCGCGAAGGCGGGCTACGGCGTCGACGGCGCCAAGGTCGCGCCCAAGGCGCACTGACGCGTGCTCGCCGAGCTCACTGCGAACGCGGTCGCCGACGCCGAGTCCCGGCGCGCCGAACGGCCCCTCGCCGAGGTCGAGGCGGCGGCGCTGGCCCGTCCCGCGGCGATCGACGCCCTCGCCGCGCTCCGTCCGGGGCAGCACGTGAAGGTCATCGCCGAGATCAAGCGGTCGAGCCCCTCGCGCGGTTCGCTCGCGGCCATCGACGACCCCGCCGCGCTCGCCCGCACGTACGAACTGGGCGGCGCGAGCGCGATCAGCGTGCTGACCGAGGGGCGCAAGTTCGGCGGCTCGCTCGCCGACCTCGAGTCGGTGCGGCAGGCGGTCTCGCTGCCCGTGCTGCGCAAGGACTTCATCGCCACCCCGTACCAGGTCTTCGAAGCCCGCGCGGCCGGTGCCGACCTGGTGCTGCTCATCGTCGCCGCGCTCGACGACGACACGCTGCGCGAACTGTACGCGCTCATCACCGAGCTCGGCATGACCGCGCTCGTCGAGACGCACTCCGCCGACGAGCTCGACCGCGCCGCGCAGCTCGGCGCCCGGCTCATCGGCGTCAACGCCCGTGACCTGACCACCTTCGAGCTCGACCGCGACCTGTTCGGGCGACTCGCCGATCGGTTCCCCGAGGGGGCGATCCGGGTGGCCGAGTCGGCGGTGCTGACGGCGGCGGATGTCGCGCACTATCGTGCCGCGGGCGCCGATGCCGTGCTCGTGGGCGAGGCGCTCGTCACCGGCGACCCCATCTCGAACCTCTCTGCATTCATGGCGGTGTGACATGGCCCTTCGTGCCCAGACCGGGCCGTACTTCGGCGAGTTCGGCGGACGCTTCGTCCCCGAGTCGCTGGTGGCGGCACTCGACGAGCTCTCCGAGGCGTACACCCTCGCGAAGCTCGACCCGGCCTTCGGCGAGGAGCTCGCCGAGCTCGGCCGGAGCTACACCGGCCGGCCCTCGATCATCACCGAGGTGCCCCGCTTCGCGGAGCACGCGGGCGGTGCCCGGATCATCCTCAAGCGCGAGGACTTGAACCACACCGGATCCCACAAGATCAACAACGTGCTCGGCCAGGCGCTGCTCACGCGCCGCATCGGCAAGAAGCGCGTCATCGCCGAGACGGGTGCGGGCCAGCACGGCGTGGCGACCGCGACGGCGGCGGCGCTGTTCGGCCTGGAGTGCACGATCTACATGGGCGAGGTCGACACCGAGCGCCAGGCGCTGAACGTCGCGCGCATGCGCCTCCTCGGCGCCGAGGTCATCCCCGTCAAGACCGGTTCACGCACCCTCAAGGACGCCATCAACGACGCGATGCGCGACTGGGTCACGAACGTCGAGACCACCAACTACATCTTCGGCACGGTGGCGGGTCCGCACCCGTTCCCCGAGATGGTCCGCGACTTCCAGGCGATCGTCGGCGAGGAGGCGCGCCAGCAGGTGATCGACCTGACGGGCGGCCTGCCCACCGCCGTCGCGGCCTGCGTGGGCGGCGGATCCAACGCGATCGGCATCTTCCACGCGTTCCTCGACGACGCCGACGTCGCGCTGTACGGCTTCGAGGCCGGCGGCGACGGCGTCGACACCCCCCGACACGCGGCGACCATCTCGAAGGGGCGTCCGGGCGTGCTCCACGGCGCGCGCAGCTACCTCCTGCAGGACGAGGACGGGCAGACCATCGAGTCGCACTCGATCTCCGCCGGTCTCGACTACCCGGGCGTCGGACCCGAGCACTCCTGGCTCGCCGCGCTCGGCCGGGCCACCTACCTGCCGATCACCGATGACGCGGCGATGCAGGCCCTTCGCCTCCTCTCCCGCACCGAGGGCATCATCCCGGCCATCGAGTCGGCCCACGCCCTCGCCGGCGCGCTCGACCTCGGTCGTGAGCTCGGCCGCGACGCCACGATCCTCGTGAACCTCTCCGGGCGCGGCGACAAGGACATGGAGACCGCCGCGCGCTACTTCGAGCTGCTCGACGGGAGCGCCGAATGAGGAACGTGGGCGCCGTCATCCGTCGCCGCAACGAGGAGGCCGCCGGCGCGCTCATCGGCTACCTCCCGGTCGGCTTCCCCACGCTGGACGAGAGCGTCGAGGCGGCCGTCGCCCTGGTCGAGAACGGCGTCGACGTGCTCGAGCTCGGACTCCCGTACTCCGACCCGGTCATGGACGGCACGGTCATCCAGGCCGCGACCGTGCAGGCGCTCGCGAACGGCTTCCGCCTCGCGCACGGGTTCGAGGCGGTGCGCCGGGTCACCGAGCGGGTCGACGCACCCGTCCTCGTGATGACCTACTGGAACCCCGTCGTGCAGTACGGCGTCGACCGGTTCGCCGACGACCTCGCCGCCGCCGGTGGAGCCGGGCTGATCACGCCCGACCTCATCCCCGACGAGGCCGGCGACTGGCTCGCCGCCTCCGAGCGGACCGGCCTGGACCGGGTGTTCCTCGCGGCGCCCTCGTCGACCGACGCCCGGATCCGCCAGGCGGTCGAGGCGAGCCGCGGCTTCGTGTACGCGGTCTCGACCATGGGCATCACCGGCGCCCGGACCGACGTCGACCAGGCCGCCCGGGGCCTCGTCGGGCGACTCCGCGAGGCGGGCGCCGAGGCGAGCTGCGTGGGTCTCGGCATCTCGACCGCCGAGCAGGTGGCCGAGGTCCTCGAGTACGCGGAGGGCGCGATCGTGGGATCCGCGCTCGTGAAGGCCCTCGCCGACGGCGGGATCGAGGCGGCCGGCGCGCTCGCGGCCGAGCTCGCGCGCGGCACCGCCCGGAAGTGAAGTAGTCTCGACGGGGCCGCCGCGCGCGGCGCCCCCGCACCATCGACGAAAGGCAGACGCCGGCGTGTTCGCACCGCTCAGCATCCCGACTCCAGACCCGGAGTGGCGCACCCTCGAGATCCCGGTCCCGTGGGGCACGCTGAACATCCAGATGTACGCGCTGTTCATCCTCGCGGGCATCATCATCGCGACGATCATGACCTCGCGCCGCCTCACCAAGCGCGGCGCCGAACCGGGCATCGTGCTCGACGTCGTGCTGTGGGCCGTGCCGCTCGGCATCATCGGCGCTCGCCTGTACCACGTCCTCACCCACCCCGACGACTACTTCGCCGGCCAGGAACTGTGGCGCATCATCGCGATCTGGGAGGGCGGCAACGCGATCTACGGTTCGCTCATCGGCGGTGCCGTCGGCGTGATCATCGCCTGTCGCCTGACCGGCCTCCGCTTCTGGTCGTTCGCCGACGCGCTCGCGCCGGGTCTCCTCGTCGCCCAGGCGATCGGCCGGCTCGGCAACTGGTTCAACGCCGAGCTCTACGGCTGGCCGACCGACCTGCCCTGGGGTCTCGAGATCCCCTCCGACAACCCGGCGTGGCCGCAGGGCCTCGCCGAGGGCACCCTGTTCCACCCGACGTTCCTCTACGAGATCGTGTGGAACCTCGTCGGCGTCGCCGTGCTCCTCGGGCTCGAGCGCTTCTTCCGCCTTCGCTGGGGCATGATGTTCGGCGCCTACCTCATCTGGTACGGCGCGGGACGCGCGGTGTTCGAGACCATCCGCGTCGACCCGAGCGAGATGTTCCTCGGCATCCGGTCGAACGTCTGGGCGTCGTTCGCGGCGATCATCATCGGCCTCGTCATCATCCTCGTGCAGCGACGCCGGCACCCCGGCATCGAGCCGAGCGTCTACCGCCCGGGCCGTGAATGGAGGCCCGCGGATGCTGAGGTAGACTCGGACGACACCGAGTCCGACTCCGACTCTCTCGACGAAGGCGTCGAGGGTGAGAACGCACCCGGCGAGCCGGCAGCCACAAGCTCGAGCCGCTCGGCCTCCGCGTAGGCCACGCCACCACACCGCGTTCTCCGACTCGGCGCCGCACCTCGCGCCGTGAACCTCCCTCCGTGGGCCGACGTCGTCCCCGCTGCCTAACGAGATACCGAGGACGGTCCAACGTGTCGCTTTCCCCTCCCCACTCCCGGTTCGGTCTGACGCCGCCCGCCCAGGGCATGTACGACCCCGCGGACGAGAAGGACGCGTGCGGGCTCGCCATGGTGGCGACGCTGCGCGGCACCGCAGGTCACGACATCATCCAGGCGGCGCTCGACAGCCTGCGCAACCTCGAGCACCGCGGTGCGGTCGGCTCCGACGCGGGCACGGGCGACGGCGCCGGCATCATCACGCAGGTGCCCGACGCGTTCCTCCGCGAGGTCGTCGACTTCCCGCTGCCGCCCGCGGGCGCGTACGCCGTGGGCAACGCGTTCCTGCCCGTCGACCCCACCGCGCGGTCGACGGTGAAGCAGCAGCTGCAGCGCATCGCGGCATCCGAGGGCCTCGAGGTGCTCGGATGGCGCGAGGTGCCGGTGCGCCCCGAGGAACTCGGCACGCTGGCCCGCGCCGCGATGCCCGTCGTGCAGCAGCTCTACGTGCGGAGCTCGGCGAACACGGCCGAGGGCGAGCACCTCGCCGGGATCGCGCTCGACCGGCTCACCTTCCGGCTGCGCAAGCGCGCCGAGCGCGAGCTCGAGCTCTACTTCGCGTCCCTCTCCAGCCGCACGCTCGTCTACAAGGGCATGGTCACCACGCTCCAGCTCGAGCCGTTCTATCCCGACCTCTCCGACGAGCGGTTCGCCTCCAAGCTCGCCCTGGTCCACTCCCGGTACTCCACGAACACGTTCCCCTCGTGGCCGCTCGCACAGCCGTTCCGGATGATCGCGCACAACGGCGAGATCAACACCATCCAGGGCAACCGCAACTGGATGCGCGCCCGGCAGTCGCAGCTGGAGTCCGAGCTGCTCGGCGAGCTCGACCCGCTCATGCCGATCGTGACGCCCGGCGCGAGCGACTCGGCCTCGTTCGACGAGGTCGTCGAGCTGCTCACCCTCGCCGGCCGCAGCCTGCCGCACGCGGTGATGATGATGGTCCCCGAGGCGTGGGAGAAGCAGGCCGAGATCGATCCGGCGCGCCGGGCGTTCTACGAGTACCACTCCATGCTCATGGAGCCGTGGGACGGCCCCGCCGCGATCGTGTTCACCGACGGCAGCCTCGTCGGCGCGACGCTCGACCGCAACGGCCTCCGGCCCGGCCGGTACGTCGTGACCGACGATGGGCTCGTCGTGCTGGCGAGCGAGATCGGCGTGCTCGACCTGCCGCAGAAGCGCATCGTGCGGAAGGGACGCCTCCAGCCCGGTCGCATGTTCCTCGTCGACACCGAGGCTGGCCGCCTCATCGAGGACGACGAGATCAAGTCCGAGCTCGCGGCATCCGCACCCTGGGGGGAGTGGCTCGACGAGGGCCGCATCCGCCTCTCCGACCTGCCCGAGCGCGAGCACATCGTGCACCCGCCGGCATCCGTGAACCGCCGTCAGCGCACCTTCGGCTACACGGAAGAGGAGGTGAAGATCCTCCTCGCGCCGATGGCGGCGACCGGTCAGGAGCCGCTCGGCGCGATGGGTTCCGACACCCCGATCGCGGTGCTCTCCGAGCGTCCGCGGCTGCTCTTCGACTACTTCACGCAGCAGTTCGCCCAGGTCACCAACCCGCCGCTCGACTCGATCCGCGAGCAGGTCGTGACCTCGCTGTCGACGTCGCTCGGACCCGAGCGGAACCTGCTCGCCGCGGGCGCCGAGCACGCGCGCCAGGTCTCGCTCGACTTCCCGGTGATCGACAACGACCAGCTGGCGAAGATCGTGCACATGACCTCGCCGTCGGGCGCGCGCGCCACCCGGACGCTGCGCGGGCTGTACCGCGTCGACGACGGACCCGACGGCCTGCGCGCGCGCCTCGAGGAGCTGGCCCGCGAGGTCGACGAGGCCATCGACGAGGGCGCCTCGTTCATCGTGCTGAGCGACCGGGACTCGACCAAGGACCTCGCGCCGATCCCGTCGCTGCTCATGCTGTCGGCGGTGCACCACCACCTCATCCGCTCCGAGACCCGCATGAAGGTCGGTCTCGTGGTCGAGGCCGGCGACGTGCGCGAGGTGCACCACGTGGCGCTCCTCGTCGGCTACGGCGCCTCCGCCGTGAACCCGTACCTCGCCATGGAGTCCTGCGAGGACCTCGTCCGGTCGGGCACGCTCGCGGGCGTCACGCCCGAGCAGGCGGTGCGGAACGTCATCACCGCGCTCGGCAAGGGCGTGCTGAAGATCATGTCGAAGATGGGCATCTCGACGATCTCGTCGTACGCGGGCGCGCAGGCGTTCGAGGCGGTCGGGCTCTCGCAGGAGTTCATCGACGAGTACTTCACCGGGACCACCTCGAAGCTCGGCGGCGTCGGCATCGAGGTCATCGCTCGGGAGAACCTCGCCCGGCACCAGGTGGCCTACCCGGCGGATGCCGCGGTCCGGGCCCACGAGCGACTCCAGACCGGTGGCGAGTACCAGTGGCGCCGCGACGGGTCGCCGCACCTGTTCAACCCCGAGACGGTCTTCCGCCTGCAGCACTCGACGCGCAATCGCCGCTACGACATCTTCCGCGAGTACACGCACATGGTCGACTCGCAGGCCGAGCAGCTCATGACCCTGCGCGGCATGTTCGCGCTCCGCACGGGCGTCCGCCCGCCGGTGCCGATCGACGAGGTCGAGCCGGTCGAGTCGATCGTGAAGCGGTTCTCCACGGGCGCGATGAGCTACGGCTCCATCTCGAAGGAGGCGCACGAGACGCTCGCGATCGCCATGAACCGGCTCGGCGCGAAGTCGAACACCGGCGAGGGCGGCGAGGACCTGGAGCGACTCCTCGACCCGGAGCGGCGCAGCGCGATCAAGCAGGTGGCATCCGGCCGCTTCGGCGTGACGAGCATGTACCTCACGCACGCCGACGACATCCAGATCAAGCTCGCACAGGGCGCCAAGCCCGGCGAGGGCGGGCAGCTCCCGCCGACCAAGGTCTACCCGTGGGTCGCCCGGACGCGCCACGCGACCGCGGGCGTCGGCCTCATCTCGCCGCCGCCGCACCACGACATCTACTCGATCGAAGACCTCAAGCAGCTGATCTTCGACCTGAAGCGGGCGAACCCGAAGGCCCGCATCCACGTGAAGCTGGTCAGCCAGTCGGGCATCGGCGCGGTCGCGGCGGGCACGGCGAAGGCGCTGGCGGATGTCATCCTCGTCTCCGGCCACGACGGCGGCACGGGCGCGAGCCCGCTGAACTCCCTGAAGCACGCGGGCACCCCGTGGGAGCTCGGCCTCGCCGAGACGCAGCAGACGCTCATGCTGAACGGCATGCGCGACCGCGTGGTCGTGCAGGTCGACGGGCAGCTGAAGACCGGTCGCGACGTCGTCATCGGCGCCCTGCTCGGCGCCGAGGAGTTCGGCTTCGCGACGGCCCCGCTCATCGTCGAGGGTTGCGTCATGATGCGCGTCTGCCACCTCGACACGTGCCCGGTCGGCGTCGCGACGCAGAACCCCGAGCTGCGCAAGCGGTTCACGGGCAAGCCCGAGTTCGTCGTGAACTTCTTCGAGTTCATCGCGCAGGAGGTGCGCGAGTACCTCGCGGAGCTCGGCTACCGCTCGCTCGACGAGGTCATCGGCCGGCGCGAGCTGCTCGACGTCGACCGCGCCGTCGCCCACTGGAAGGCGTCGGGACTCGACCTCACGCCCGTGCTCGTGGGTCCGGACTTCTCCGGCTCCGAACCGCGTCGCAACTTCCGTGCGCAGGACCACGAGCTCGAGGAGCACTTCGACAACGAGCTCATCCGGCGCAGCGCCCTCGTCCTCGAGCAGGGCGGTCGCGTCGAGATCACCCTGCCGATCAAGAACACCGAGCGGGCGGTCGGCACCATGCTCGGCCACGAGGTCACCGTCCGGCACGGCGCGGAGGGCCTGCCCACCGGCTCGATCGACGTCACGCTGACCGGTTCGGCCGGGCAGTCGTTCGGCGCGTTCCTGCCGAGCGGCATCACCCTCCGACTCGAGGGCGACTCGAACGACTACGTCGGCAAGGGCCTGTCCGGCGGTCAGGTGATCGTGCGTCCGTCGCGCGAGGCCGGCTTCGTCGCCGAGCGGAACGTCATCGCCGGCAACGTCATCGGCTACGGCGCGACCCGGGGCAGCATGTTCATCCGCGGCATCGTGGGGGAGCGCTTCCTCGTCCGGAACTCCGGCGCCACGGCGGTCGTCGAGGGTGTGGGCGACCACGCGCTCGAGTACATGACCGGCGGCCTCGCGCTCATCCTGGGCGGCACCGGCCGCAACCTGGGCGCGGGCATGTCGGGCGGCACGGCGTACGTGCTCGACCTCGCCGAGGCGCGCGTGAACCGCGAAGCGCTCTCGAGCGGCGAACTCGAGCTGCACGCCCTGGGCAGCGCCGACCACGAGATCGTCCGCGACCTGCTCGAGCAGCACCTCGAGCACACCGACTCCGCGGTCGCCGCGGCGCTCCTCGCCGAGGGTGCCGTCGCGTTCGACCGCTTCACCAAGGTGCTTCCGCGCGACTACGCCGCGGTCCTCCGCACCCGCCAAGCGGCGGTCGACGAGGGGCTGGACCCCGACGGCGACGTCGTCTGGACGCGAATCCTGGAGGTGACGGGTGGCTGACCCGAAGGGCTTTCTGAAGGTCACCGAGCGCGAACTGCCCAAGCGGCGGCCCGTGCCGGTGCGGATCATGGACTGGAAAGAGGTCTACGAGCAGGGCGACCCCGCCCAGGTGCGGCGGCAGGCCGGACGCTGCATGGACTGCGGCATCCCGTTCTGCCACCAGGGCTGCCCGCTCGGCAACCTCATCCCCGAGTGGAACGACCTGATGTGGCGCGGCGAGGGCCGCGCGGCCATCGAGCGGCTGCACGCCACGAACAACTTCCCGGAGTTCACCGGACGCCTCTGCCCGGCCCCGTGCGAGTCCGCCTGCGTGCTCGGCATCAACCAGCCTGCGGTGACGATCAAGCAGGTCGAGGTCTCGATCATCGACCAGGCGTTCGGCAACGGCTGGGTGCAGCCGCAGCCGCCCGGTCGCCTCACCGGCAAGACCGTGGCCGTCGTCGGGTCGGGCCCGGCGGGACTCGCCGCCGCCCAGCAGCTCACCCGGGCCGGTCACACGGTCGCCGTGTACGAGCGCGACGACCGCATCGGCGGCCTGCTGCGCTACGGCATCCCCGACTTCAAGATGGAGAAGAAGCACCTCGACGCCCGCCTCGCGCAGATGACGGCCGAGGGCACGCGCTTCCGCGCCGGCGTCGAGATCGGCGTCGACCTCTCGTGGGACGAGCTCCGACGCCGCTACGACGCCGTCGTGGTCGCCACGGGTGCGCTCGTGCCGCGCGACCTGCCGATCCCGGGCCGCGACCTGCCCGGCGTCCACTTCGCCATGGAGTACCTGACCCAGGCGAACCGCCGGGTCGCCGGCGAGGACGTCTTCGACCAGATCACGGCCGAGGGCAAGCACGTCGTCGTCCTCGGCGGCGGCGACACGGGCGCCGACTGCATCGGCACGGCGCACCGGCAGGGCGCCCTCTCGGTCACGAACCTCGCGATCGGCAAGCAGCCCAGCCCGACGCGGCCCGCGGAGCAGCCGTGGCCGATGCACCCGACGCTGTTCGAGGTGCAGAGCGCCCACGAGGAGGGCGGCCAGCGCCAGTACCTCGCGTCGACCGTCGAATTCCTCGCGAACGACGCCGGCGAGGTCCGTGCGATCCGCGTGGCGGAGACCGAGTACCTCGACGGCCGCCGGGTTCCGAAGGCCGGCACCGAGCGCGAGATCCCGGCCGACCTCGTGCTGCTGGCCCTCGGCTTCACGGGCCCCGAGACGGATGCCGCGCACGACCAGCTCGGCCTGCAGGCCTCCGACCGAGGCAACTTCGCGCGCGACGCCGACTACGCCACGGCCGAGCCGGGCGTGTTCGTCGCGGGCGATGCCGGTCGCGGCCAGTCGCTGATCGTCTGGGCGATCGCCGAGGGACGCGCTGCGGCGGCATCCGTCGACCGGTACCTTGAAGGTGAGACGCAGCTGCCGAGTCCCATTCCCGCGACGGCGCGAGCCTTCGCCGTCTGACCGGCGCCGCGGGCGCCTGACGAGTCCGTATCCAGCGCTACGGCGCGCGAACCCCCTGGAGCACACACCACATGAGAAGAGCGAAGATCGTCGCCACGCTCGGGCCGGCAACGTCCAGCTACGAGCAGATCCGCGCGATCATCGACGCCGGCATCGACGTCGCCCGGATGAACCTCAGCCACGGCAGCTACGACGTGCACGAGGGCGTCTACCAGAACGTCCGGAAGGCGGCGAACGACTCGGGCCGCGCTGTGGCCGTGCTGGTCGACCTCCAGGGGCCGAAGATCCGCCTGGGCAAGTTCGCCGACGGCCCGCACGAGCTCGCCGAGGGCGACATCTTCAAGATCACGACCGAGGAGATCCTCGGCACGAAGGAGATCGTCGGCACCACCTTCAAGGGCCTGCCGCACGACGTCGAGGCGGGCGACCACCTGCTGATCGACGACGGCAAGGTTCGGGTCGAGGTGCTCGAGACCGACGGCACGGTCGTCACCACGAAGGTCGTCGTCGCGGGTCCGGTGTCGAACAACAAGGGCATCAACCTCCCCGGCGTGGCCGTGAACGTGCCGGCGCTGTCCGAGAAGGACGAGGCCGACCTGCGCTGGGCCCTGAAGCTCGGCGCCGACCTCATCGCGCTGTCGTTCGTGCGCAACGCCGCCGACATCGACCGGGTGCACGAGATCATGTCCGAGGAGGGCCGCCGCCTCCCGGTCATCGCCAAGATCGAGAAGCCGCAGGCCGTCGACGCCCTCGAGGGCATCGTCGAGGCGTTCGACGGCGTGATGGTGGCCCGTGGCGACCTCGGCGTCGAACTGCCCCTCGAGGCGGTGCCGATCGTGCAGAAGCGCGCCATCGAGATCGCCCGCCGGCTCGCGAAGCCGGTGATCGTGGCCACGCAGATGCTCGAGTCGATGACCCACTCGCCGGTCCCCACGCGCGCCGAGACCTCGGACGTCGCGAACGCCATCCTCGACGGCGCCGACGCGGTCATGCTCTCGGGCGAGACGAGCGTGGGCGAGTACCCGGTGCAGACCGTCAAGACCATGGCCCGCATCATCGAGTCCACCGAGAAGCACGGACTCGAGCGCATCCCGCCGCTCGGCACGAAGCCGCGCACCCAGGCCGGCGCGATCACGCTGGCCGCGGTCGAGGTCGCCGACTTCGTCGAGGCGAAGTACCTGTGCGTGTTCACCGAGTCGGGCGAGTCGGTGCGACGGATGACGCGACTCCGGTCGAACATCCCGATCCTCGCGTTCACGCCCTATCCCGCCATCCGTCGCCGCATGGCCCTGAACTGGGGCGTCGAGTCGTTCGTGGTCGAGCGCGTCACCCACACCGACCAGATGGTCGGCCAGGTCGACGAGGTGCTCGCGAAGACCGGCAAGGCCGAGGCGGGCGAGAAGGTCGTCATCATCTCGGGTTCGCCTCCCGGAATCCCCGGCACCACGAACGACGTGCGCGTGCACGTCGTCGGCGAGGTGCTCTAGCCGCTCGCGCCACGAGGCCCGGTCGTCCGTCGGACGGCCGGGCCTCGTTCGCGTTCGCAGGTGCTGGTGCCGGTGGTGGGGGTCGAACCCACACGCCCTCTCGGGCAAAGCATTTTGAGTGCTCCGCGTCTGCCATTCCGCCACACCGGCCGGAGCGCTCGCCCAGAATACCGTAGGCTTTCCTGCGTGACAGACACCGAAGAGACCCAGTCAGCGCCGCGCCGCGTCGTCGTCGCGGAGGATGAATCG
Organism: Agromyces sp. NDB4Y10; assembly: GCF_001620055.1. Classification (GTDB taxonomy): domain Bacteria; phylum Actinomycetota; class Actinomycetes; order Actinomycetales; family Microbacteriaceae; genus Agromyces; species Agromyces indicus. The sequence continues at coordinate 98,052 of NZ_LQGY01000025.1, forward strand.
CTCATCCGCCTCGACATCGTCGAGATCCTGCGCGACAACGGCTTCGAGGTCGTCGGCGAGGCCGGAGACGGCGAGACGGCGGTCGCACTCGCGACCGAGCTCCGCCCCGACCTCGTCATCATGGATGTGAAGATGCCGCAGCTCGACGGCATCTCCGCGGCGGAGCGGCTCTCGAAGGGCCACATCGCCCCGGTCGTGCTCCTCACGGCGTTCAGCCAGCGGGAGCTCGTCGAGCGCGCGACCGAGGCCGGCGCGCTGGCCTACGTGGTGAAGCCCTTCACGCCGAACGACCTCCTGCCCGCGATCGAGATCGCGCTGGCCCGGCACGCCCAGATCATCGCCCTCGAGGCCGAGGTCGGCGACCTCGTCGAGCGGTTCGAGACCCGCAAGCTCGTCGACCGAGCCAAGGGCCTGCTGAACGAGAAGATGGGGCTGACCGAGCCCGAGGCGTTCCGCTGGATCCAGAAGGCCTCGATGGACCGTCGCCTCACCATGAAGGACGTCTCGCAGGCCATCATCGAGCAGCTCGCACCCAAGAAGTAGCCGCCGGGACTTGCGTCCCGCGCCCGCCGACCCCGTCGTGGAACGATGGGTCCGCCCGGACCGGGCGGTCCGGTTCGGACGAGGTGAGGGGGCCGCATGCTCGGCGACGGAAGTTCTGCACTGGTCAGCCGCTTCGAGGAGGTCGGTCTCGGCGACGCGGCATCCGTCGGCGGCAAGGGGGCGAACCTCGGCGAGATGACCTCGGCCGGGCTGCCGATCCCGCCGGGCTTCGTGGTCACCGCGTCCGCGTACCTCGAGGCCGTGGAACGGGCCGGGGTGCGGGAACGCCTGCTCGAACGCTTCCGCGCCGCTGCGGCGGAGGCCGACGACCCGGAGGCCCTCGCGCGCGCGGCGGCCGAGCTGCGCGAGACGGTGCGGGCGGTCCAGGTCCCGGACGACGTCCGCGAGGCGATCCTGGGGGAGTACCACCGCCTCGGCGCTGGGGCCGCCGTGGCGGTGCGCTCGTCGGCGACCTCGGAGGATGCCGCGGGCACGTCGTTCGCGGGCATGCACGACACGTACAACAACGTCGTGGGCGACGAGGCCGTGCTCGCCCGACTGCGGGACTGCTGGGCGTCGCTCTACGGCGACCGCGTCATCTCGTATCGGGCGAGCCAGCGCATGGACGAGGAGCCGGTGCTCGCGGTCGTCGTCCAGACGCAGGTGGCCTCCGACCGGTCGGGCGTCATGTTCACGGTCGACCCGTCGACCGGGGCGCGCGACCGGCTCGTGATCGAGGCGGCGCTGGGGCTCGGCGAGGTCGTCGTGTCCGGGGCGGTCGAACCCGACACGTACGTCGTCGCGAAGGACGGCCCGCGCCTGATCTCGGTGCGCGTCGGACGCCAGTCGCACGCCCTCGTGGCCGGATCGGACGGGACGGTCGTGCGCGAGGACCTCGACCCGGTGCGTGCCGACGCGCGCGTGCTCACCGATGACGAGGTGCTCGCCGTCGCGTCCCTCGGGCTGCAGGTGGAGCAGCACTACGGCGAGCCCCAGGACACCGAGTGGGCGTACTCGGCGGGGCGGCTCTGGATGCTCCAGTCGCGCCCGGTGACCACCCTCGGCGGCGGTCCGGGGGAGGCCGGCGTCCCGGTCGCCGGCGGACCTCCGGCGGGCACGGTCCTGCTCCGCGGGCTCGCCGCCGCGCCCGGTCGCGTGTCCGGACGGGTGCGCATCCTGCAGAGCCCCGCGGACGGACCCCGCCTGCAGGCGGGTGAGATCCTCGTCGCCCCCATGACCAACCCCGACTGGGTGCCCACGATGCGCCGCGCCGCGGCCGTGGTCACCGACGGCGGCGGCATGACCTGCCACGCCGCCATCGTGGCGCGGGAGCTCGGCGTGCCCGCGATCGTGGGGGCGCGCACGGCGACGTCGGCGCTCCGGGACGACGAGCTCGTCACGGTCGACGGCGCGAAGGGCGAGGTGATCGAGGGCGCGGATGCCGCGGCATCCGCTGCACCCAGCGCTGGAGCGCCGCCGGCGATGGTGTCGCCGATCCCGGCACCCGCGGCGCCCGAGGCGCTCGCGACCCGGCTCTACGTCAACCTCGCCATCGCGGAACGCGCCGCGGACGTCGCCGCGCAGGACGTCGACGGCGTCGGGCTGCTCCGCGCCGAGTTCATGATCACCGATGCCCTCGGCGGCCTCCACCCGCGCGAGCTGCTCGCCCGCGGCCGGCGGGACGAGTTCGTCGATCGCATGAGCGGATCGCTGCTGGAGGTGACCCGCGCGTTCGGGACGCGCCCCGTGGTGTACCGCACCATCGACTTCCGCACGAACGAGTTCCGCGGGCTCGAGGGCGGCGAGCGGTTCGAGCCGCAGGAGAACAACCCCATGATCGGCTACCGCGGCGCCTATCGGTACGTCCGCGAGCCGGAGCTGTTCACCCTCGAGCTCGAGGTGCTCGCGCGGGTGCGCGAGGAGACGCCGAACCTGCACGTCATGCTCCCGTTCGTGCGCACCCGCTGGGAGCTCGAGGCCTGCCTCGAACTCATCGACGACAGCCCGCTCGGCCGTCAGCGCGGCCTGAAGCGCTGGGTCATGGCCGAGGTGCCCTCGATCGCGTACCGGATCCCGGAGTACGCGGCGATGGGCATCGACGGGGTCTCGATCGGCTCCAACGACCTCACGCAGCTCATGCTCGGCGTCGACCGGGACTCCGAGCTGTGCGCCGAGCTGTTCGACGAGTCGGATGCCGCGGTGCTCGACGCCATCGAGCGGATCATCACCGCCTGCCACGCGGCCGGCATCACCTCGTCGCTGTGCGGGCAGCGCCCGTCGAACGAGCCGGCCTTCGCCGAACACCTCGTGCGCTTCGGCATCGACTCGATCTCGGTCAACCCGGATGCCGCTGACCGCGCTCGTCGCGTGATCGGGGCCGCCGAGCGTCGCATCGTGCTCGACGCGGCGCGCGGCGGCGGGGCGGGCTGAGCCCCGCGACATCCGTCGGCGGATGCCGGTCGCCCGGGTGCCGGGCGCGTCGCCGGCGGCCCGGAGGTGTCGGTGCCCGCTTGTAGTCTTGGGGGGTGTCGGACCCCACCCCCGCAAAGCCCACCCTCCTCGTCGTCGACGGCCACTCGCTCGCCTACCGCGCCTTCTACGCGCTGCCCGTCGACAGCTTCAGCACCCGTGACGGGCAGCACACGAACGCCATCCACGGCTTCCTGTCGATGCTGCTCATGCTGCTGCGCAACGAGAAGCCGACGCACCTCGCGGTGGCGTTCGACACGTCCCGCCAGTCCTTCCGCACGCGCGAGTACACCGAGTACAAGGCCAACCGCAGCGAGACGCCGTCCGAGTTCAAGGGCCAGATCGGCCTCCTGAAGGAGGCGCTGCGCGCCATGCGCATCACCGTGCTCGAGAAGGAGGACTACGAGGCGGACGACATCCTCGCCACGCTCGCCACGCGCGGCAAGGACGCGGGGTATGACGTGCTCGTCGTGTCCGGCGACCGCGACACCATCCAGCTCGTCGACGACGACATCACCCTGCTCTACCCGAACGTGCAGGGCGTCTCGCAGCTCAAGCGCTACGACGCCCAGGCCGTCATCGAGCGCTACGGCGTCCGGCCCGAGCAGTACCCGGATGTCGCGGCGCTCGTCGGCGAGACCAGCGACAACCTGCCCGGCATCACGAAGGTCGGCGAGAAGACCGCCGTGAAGTGGCTCGGGCTCTACGGCAGCCTCGACGGCATCCTCGAGCACATCGACGAGATCAAGGGCGTCGTGGGCGACAACCTGCGGCGTGAGCGCGAGAACGCGGTCCGCAACCGGCGGCTCAACCGGCTCGTGCGCGATCTCGAGCTCGACGTCGAGATCGCCGACCTCGAGGCCAAGCCGATGGACGAGGCGGCCGTGCGGGAGCTGTTCGACCGGCTCGAGTTCAAGACGCTGCTCGAGCGCGTCGTGAAGATGGCCGGCGAGGGCAACGGCGTGACGGCCGACGGTTCGGCGGCGCTCGCGGCCGAGCCCGAGCCCGCCGCCACCGCGCCCGTGTCGCAGGCACTCCGCGGCGCCGAGCTCGAGGGCTGGCTCGCGCGGGCCGCCGCGGCCGAGCCGGCCGGGCTGGGGCTCAGCCTCGAGGTGCTCGACGGCCGCGTGATCGGCGCGGGCGTCGCCTCGTCGAGCGAATCGCTCCAGATCGCGTGGACCCCCGGACAGGCCGACCTCGCGCCGTTCGAGGCGTGGCTCGCGAGCGACGCCCCGAAGATCATGACCGACGCGAAGCCGCAGCTGAAGGCGATGCGCCGATCCGGCCTGGCGTTCGACGGCCTCGTCGTCGACACCCTCGTCGCGGGCTGGCTGGTCCGGCCGAGCCTGGCCGAGAAGGACCTCGCCGACCTCGTCTCGCGCTACCTGCGCGAGACCATCCCCATGGCCGACCCCGCGCAACTGGTCCCCGACGCCGATTCGACCGCCGGCGCACCCGAGTTCGCGTGGTACTCCCTCCGCGTGGCCCCCGTGGTGCTCGGTGCGCTCTCGGAGGGCTCGCGCCGGGTCCTCGCCGACATCGAGATCCCGATCGTCGGCATCCTCGCCGAGATGGAACTGCGCGGCGTGACCGTCGAGCACGACAAGCTCGCCGAGCTCTCGGCGCAGCTGGGCGAGCGCGCCGCGGGCCTCGCGCAGGCGGCGTACGCCGAGATCGGGCGCGAGGTGAACCTCGGTTCGCCGAAGCAGCTCCAGGAAGTGCTGTTCGACCAGCTCGGCATGCCGAAGACCCGGGCCACGAAGACCGGCTACTCGACCGACGCCGGCGCGCTCGCCGACCTGCAGGACTCCAACCCGCACCCGTTCCTCGGACTCCTGCTCGAGCATCGCGACGCCACGAAGCTCCGGCAGATCGTCGAGACGCTCGACAAGTCCATCCAGTCCGACGGCCGCGTGCACACGAGCTACGTGCAGGTGGGGACCACCACGGGGCGCATCTCCTCGACCGACCCGAACCTGCAGAACATCCCGGTCCGCACCGAGGAGGGGCGTCGCATCCGCGCCGCATTCACCCACGGCGCCGACTACGCCGAGCTGCTGACCGCCGACTACTCGCAGATCGAGATGCGCATCATGGCGCACCTCTCGCAGGACCCGGGCCTCATCGAGGCGTTCCACTCGGGCGAGGACCTGCACCGCTTCGTCGGCGCCCGGATCTTCGACGTCGACCCGTCCGACGTGACGCCGCTCATGCGCACCAAGGTGAAGGCCATGTCCTACGGCCTCGCGTACGGGCTCAGCGCGTTCGGACTCTCGAAGCAGCTGCGCATCGACCGGGCCGAGGCCACCCAGCTGATGAAGGACTACTTCGAGCGCTTCGGCGCGGTACGCGACTACCTGCGCGGGGTCGTCGCCCAGGCGAAGGTCGACGGGTACACCGAGACGATCTTCGGCCGCCGGCGTCCCTTCCCCGACCTGAACAGCCCGAACCGCGTCCTCCGCGAGAACGCCGAGCGAGCGGCGCTCAACGCGCCGATCCAGGGCTCGGCCGCCGACATCATGAAGTTCGCGATGATCGGGGTCGAGCGCGAACTCCAGGCCCGCGACCTGCGGTCGCGCATGCTCATGCAGGTGCACGACGAGCTCATCTTCGAGGTCGTCGCGGGCGAGGGCGACGAGGTCGAGGCGCTCGTGCACGACCGCATGTCGCACGCCGCCGACCTGTTGGTGCCCCTCGACGTGCAGGTCGGCCGCGGCCGCGACTGGGAGGACGCGGCGCACTGAGCCCGTGACCTGAGCGGGCCTCGGGGGTTGGCACGTCGCCCGAGGGCTCGCCTAGGCTCGCACCCATGGCAGCAGCTGAGCGCACTCCGACCGAGGTCGACCGCATCGCCGAGGGCTGGGTCGACGAGATCGTCCGGTTGAATCCGGCGGTCGGCACGTACATCGGGCGCACCGACGAGGACCACCGGCTTCCGGACTACTCGCCGACCGGCCACGCCGCGCTGATGGAGGCCACCCGCGCCACGCTCGGCGAGCTCCGGCGCGCCGACCCCGTCGACGACGTCGATCGCATCACCGTGGCCGACCTCGGCAGCGAGCTCGACCTCGACCTCGAAGCGGATGCCGCGGGACTGCCGCTGCGCGACCTCAACGTCATCGCGAGTCCGGCCCAGGAGATCCGCGAGGTGTTCGACCTCATGCCCACCTCCTCCACCGAGGACTGGGAGCGGATCGCCGCTCGGCTGGCTGCGGTCCCGGGCGCGGTGGACGGCTACCTGGAGACGCTCCGACTGGGCATCGACCGGGGTGTGGTCCCGGCGGTGCGTCAGGTGCGCGAGGTGGCCCTGCAGGCGCGCCGGCACGCGCGGTCCGACGGGTTCTTCCCCTCGTTCGTCGAGCAGGCCGCGTCGGGCGAGGCGGACGTCGACGGCTCGCTGCGACGCGAGCTCGAGGCCGGCGCTGCCGGGGCGGCGTCCGCGTACGGTCGGCTCGCCGAGTTCCTCGAGCGCGAACTCGCACCGCGCGCCGGGAACGACGACGCCGTCGGCCGCGAGGTCTACGCGTTGCAGTCGCGCCGTTTCCTCGGAGCGACGATCGACCTCGACGAGACCTACGAGTGGGGTCGCGACGAGCTGGCTCGCATGGTGGCCGAGCAGGAGGCGGTCGCACACGAGATCCTTCCCGGGGCCTCCGTCGCCGAGGCGGTCGCGCACCTCGAAGCGGAGCCCGCCCGCAAGCTCGTCGGCACGGAGGCCCTGCAGCGCTGGATGCAGGAGACGAGCGATCGCGCCGTGGCGGAGCTCGGCGCGACGCAGTTCGACATCCCCGAGCAGATCCGCACGCTCGAGTGCCTCATCGCCCCCACCCAGGAGGGCGGGATCTACTACACCGGTCCGAGCGACGACTTCTCGCGACCCGGTCGCATGTGGTGGTCGGTGCCCGAGGGCGTCACCGAGTTCGACACGTGGCGTGAGAAGACCACCGTGTACCACGAGGGGGTGCCGGGCCATCACCTGCAGATCGGGCAGGCGGTCGTCAATCGCGGGCAGTTGAACACGTGGCGCCGGCAGCTCGCCGGCACCTCGGGGCACGCGGAGGGCTGGGCGCTCTACGCGGAGCGGCTCATGGAGGAGCTCGGCTACCTGGACGATCCGGCCGACCGTCTCGGCATGCTCGACGGACAGCGCATGCGCGCAGCCCGCGTCGTGCTCGACATCGGCGTGCACCTCGGCAAGCCCCGTCCCGACGGTGCCGGAGCGTGGACGGGGGAGTACGCGTTCGAGTTCATGGGCGCGAACGTGAACATGCCCGACGAGTTCGTGCGCTTCGAGGTCCACCGGTACCTCGGCTGGCCGGGGCAGGCGCCGTCGTACAAGGTGGGCCAGCGCATCTGGGAGCAGCTGCGGGACGAGGTGCGCCGGCGCGAGGGCGACGGCTTCGACATCCGCTCGTTCCACTCGCGGGCGCTGGCGCTCGGCGGAGTGGGCCTCGACACGCTGAAGGGTGCGCTGCTCGCCTGAGGGTGGCCCGACGGATGCCGCGCCGCGGGTGCAGCGCGGTGCGGTTGCCGCCCGAGCGCCGATGAGGATAGGATGGAGCGTCACTCGTGTGACATCCCTGTCCGCATGCCCGCCGCGGAGCACACACAACGCTCTTTCCGCGACGGGCCCGATTTTGTCCATTAACGGAGCATCCACTACATGACAACCGCAACGACCAAGGCGCCCAAGCAGGTCGCGATCAACGACATCGGATCTGCTGACGATTTCCTCGCCGCGGTCGAGAAGACTCTGAAGTTCTTCAACGACGGCGACCTCATCGAGGGCACCGTCGTGAAGATCGACCGCGACGAGGTCCTCCTCGACGTCGGGTACAAGACCGAGGGTGTGATCCCCTCCCGCGAGCTTTCCATCAAGCACGACGTCGACCCCAGCGAGGTCGTCAACGTCGGCGACTCCGTCGAGGCCCTCGTTCTCCAGAAGGAGGACAAGGAAGGCCGCCTGATCCTGTCGAAGAAGCGTGCGCAGTACGAGCGCGCGTGGGGCGACGTGGAGAAGATCAAGGAGACCGACGGCGTCGTCACGGGCACCGTCATCGAGGTCGTCAAGGGCGGCCTCATCGTCGACATCGGCCTCCGCGGCTTCCTCCCGGCCTCGCTCATCGAGCTCCGCCGCGTGCGCGATCTCACGCCGTACCTCGGCCAGGAGATCGAGGCGAAGATCCTCGAGCTCGACAAGAACCGCAACAACGTGGTCCTGTCGCGTCGCGCGCTGCTCGAGCAGACCCAGTCGGAGTCGCGCTCGACCTTCCTGCAGAACCTGCACCCGGGCCAGATCCGCAAGGGCGTCATCTCGTCGATCGTCAACTTCGGTGCGTTCGTCGACCTCGGCGGCGTCGACGGTCTCGTCCACGTCTCCGAGCTCTCCTGGAAGCACATCGAGCACGCCAGCGAGGTCGTCGAGGTCGGCCAGGAGGTCACCGTCGAGGTGCTCTCCGTCGAGCTCGACCGCGAGCGCGTCTCGCTGTCGCTCAAGGCGACGCAGGAGGACCCGTGGCAGGTCTTCGCCCGTACGCACGCCATCGGCCAGGTCACGCCCGGAAAGGTCACCAAGCTGGTGCCGTTCGGTGCGTTCGTCCGCGTCGCCGACGGCATCGAGGGCCTCGTGCACATCTCCGAGCTGTCGGGCCGCCACGTCGAGCTCGCCGAGCAGGTCGTGTCGGTCGGCGAGGAGGTCTTCGTCAAGGTCATCGACATCGACCTCGAGCGTCGCCGCATCTCGCTGTCGCTCAAGCAGGCCAACGAGGGCGTCGACCCCGAGGGCACCGAGTTCGACCCGGCGCTCTACGGCATGCTCACCGAGTACGACGAGCAGGGCAACTACAAGTACCCCGAGGGCTTCGACCCCGAGACCAACGAGTGGCGCGAGGGCTTCGAGGCCCAGCGCGAGAAGTGGGAGCAGGAGTACGCTGCCGCCCAGGCTCGCTGGGAGGCGCACAAGAAGCAGGTCGCCGCGTCGCTCGCGGCCCAGGCTTCGGACGACTCGTTCTCGTCGGGCGCCTCGTCGTTCTCGAGCGAGTCCGCCGGTGCGGGCACCCTCGCCGACGACGCCTCGCTCGCAGCACTGCGCGAGAAGCTCTCGAGCAACTGATCCGTCGCTCCGTACGGCGAATCGAACGGAAGGCCGGTCCCCTCGGGGGCCGGCCTTCCGGCATTCCCGGAGACCGCTCCGATCGCCGTCGCGGGAGGCTGGCGCGTCGAGGGCGGTGATCCGCACCCCATAGGGTGGACTCGTGTACCTGATCGGCCTCACTGGCGGAATCGCCTCCGGAAAGTCCACCGTCGCCCGCCGGCTCGTCGAGCATGGCGCGATCCACCTCGATGCCGACCAGCTCGCGCGTCGCGTGGTCGAGCCGGGCAGCCCGTGCCTCGAGGCCATCGTCGCCGAGTTCGGCGACGGGGTGCTGCGCCATGACGGCACGCTCGACCGCCCGAAGCTCGGCGAGATCGTGTTCCGCGACGACGACGCGCGGGCGCGGCTCAACGCGATCGTGCACCCGGCCGTGCGCGAACTCTCCCGCAAGCTCATCGCCAAGGCCGAGCAGGAGGACCCGGACGCGGTCGTCGTCTACGACGTCCCGCTGCTCGTCGAGGCGCAGGTCGACCACCCGTTCGACCTCATCGTGGTGACGAGCGCCCCCAAGCGAGCCCAGGTCAAGCGCCTGGTCGAGGAGCGGGGGCTCGACCCGATCCAGGCCGAGGCCCGCGTCGACGCGCAGATCAGCGACGAGGACCGTCGCGCGATCGCCGATGTCGTGATCGACACCGGCGGCAGCCTCGCGCACACCATGAGCCAGGCCGACGGCCTGTGGGTCGACATCGAGAAGGCCCGGCGCGCGAAGCGCTGACGGCAGCGGAGGCCGCAGCCGCGGCATCCGCTCTCAGGATCGGTGTCGGTGGCCGAACCTAGACTTGACCACATGCAGTCGACCCGTTCCGTGCGCCCGTTCGAGGTCGTCAGCGAGTACGCGCCGAGCGGCGACCAGCCGCAGGCGATCGCCGAGCTCGCGGCGCGCATCAACGCGGGCGAGACCGACGTGGTGCTGCTCGGTGCGACCGGTACCGGCAAGTCCGCGACGACCGCCTGGCTCATCGAGCAGGTGCAGCGGCCCACGCTCGTGCTCGCCCACAACAAGACCCTCGCCGCCCAGCTCGCGAACGAGTTCCGCGAGCTCATGCCGCACAACGCCGTCGAGTACTTCGTCTCGTACTACGACTACTACCAGCCCGAAGCGTACGTCCCGCAGACCGACACCTTCATCGAGAAGGACTCGTCGATCAACGCCGAGGTCGAGCGGCTGCGTCACTCGACGACGAACTCGCTGCTGAGCCGGCGCGACGTCGTGGTCGTCTCGACGGTGTCGTGCATCTACGGCCTCGGCACGCCCGAGCAGTACCTCAACGCGATGATGCCCCTGCAGGTGGGGCAGCGCGTCGACCGTGACTGGCTGATCCGCAAGTTCGTGTCGATGCAGTACCAGCGCAACGACGTCGACTTCTCGCGCGGCAACTTCCGGGTGCGCGGCGACACGATCGAGATCATCCCGGTGTACGAGGAGCACGCGATCCGCATCGAGATGTTCGGCGACGAGATCGAGGCGCTCTACAGCCTGCATCCGCTGACCGGCGCCGTGATCGCGAAGCTCGACGCCGTGCCGGTGTTCCCCGGGTCGCACTACGTCGCGAGCACCGACGTCATGCAGCGCGCGATCGGCACGATCCGCGACGAACTCGACGAGCGCCTGCAGGAGCTCGAGCGCGAGGGCAAGCTGCTCGAGGCCCAGCGCCTCCGCATGCGCACCACCTTCGACCTCGAGATGATGGAGCAGATCGGCTTCTGCTCGGGCATCGAGAACTACTCCCGGCACATCGACGGTCGCGCTGCGGGCGAGCCGCCGCACTGCCTGCTCGACTACTTCCCCGATGACTTCCTCGTCGTCATCGACGAGTCCCACGTGACCGTGCCGCAGATCGGCGCGATGTACGAGGGCGACTCGTCGCGCAAGCGCACGCTCGTCGAGCACGGATTCCGCCTGCCGAGCGCGCTCGACAACCGCCCCCTGAAGTGGGACGAGTTCAAGGACCGCATCGGCCAGACCGTGTACCTCTCGGCCACCCCGGGCAAGTACGAGATGGGCATCGCGGACGGCGTCGTCGAGCAGATCATCCGGCCGACCGGGCTCGTCGATCCCGAGATCGTGGTCAAGCCCACCAAGGGGCAGATCGACGACCTCCTCGAGGAGATCCGGGCGCGCGCCGAACGCGACGAGCGCGTGCTCGTGACGACCCTGACCAAGCGGATGGCCGAGGAGCTCACCGACTTCCTCACCGAGGCCGGCGTCCGGGTGCGGTACCTCCACTCCGACGTCGACACGCTGCGTCGCGTCGAGCTGCTGACCGAACTCCGAGCGGGCGTCTACGACGTGCTGGTGGGCATCAACCTCCTCCGCGAGGGGCTCGACCTCCCGGAGGTGTCGCTCGTGGCGATCCTGGACGCCGACAAGGAGGGGTTCCTCCGCTCGTCCACCTCGCTCATCCAGACCATCGGGCGCGCGGCGCGGAACGTCTCCGGCGAGGTGCACATGTACGCCGACGTGATGACCGACTCGATGCAGTCCGCCATCGAGGAGACGAACCGCCGCCGCGACAAGCAGCTCGAGTACAACCGCGTGAACGGCATCGACCCCACGCCGCTCCGCAAGCGGATCGCCGACATCACGGAGGTCCTCGCGCGCGAGGAGGCCGACACGGCGGCGCTGCTGCGCGGACGTGACGCGAAGAAGACCTCGCCGGTCCCGATGCGCCGCGAGGGCATCGCCGCGGCCGGGGCCAACGACCTCGAGGACCTGATCCGCGACCTCAACGAGCAGATGCTCGAGGCGGCCGGCGAGCTCAAGTTCGAGCTCGCGGCCCGACTGCGAGACGAGGTCTCCGAGCTGAAGCGCGAGCTCAGGCAGATGGAGAAGGCGGGGCACCTCGGCTGAGGCATCCGCCCCTCGCTCCGTCGAGTCGAACGTATGTTCGCTCTCAGCACGTGCGCTCTCGGCGTTCGTGTCGGAGGGCGTTCGTACACTCGTAGGGTGCCAGTTTCACGTCTCGATGCCCATTCGCGCCTGAGTGTCCGCGGAGCCCGCGTCCACAACCTGCGCAACGTCGATGTCGAGATCCCGCGCGACGCGATGGTCGTGTTCACGGGCCTGTCCGGCTCGGGCAAGTCCTCGCTCGCGTTCGACACGATCTTCGCCGAGGGGCAGCGCCGATACGTCGAGTCCCTCTCGGCGTACGCGCGCCAGTTCCTCGGGCAGGTCGACCGACCCGACGTCGACTTCATCGAGGGGTTGAGCCCCGCGGTCTCCATCGACCAGAAGTCGACCAACCGCAACCCGCGATCGACGGTGGGCACGATCACCGAGATCTACGACTACATGCGACTGCTCTGGGCGCGCATCGGCGTGCCCCACTGCCCGGTGTGCGGCGAGCGCATCCAGCGGCAGACCGTGCAGCAGATCGCCGACCAGCTCATGGAGCTCGAGGCGGGCACCCGGTTCCAGGTGCTCAGCCCGATGGTGTCGCAGAAGAAGGGCGAGTTCGTCGACCTCTTCCGCGAGCTCGCGAGCCAGGGCTACTCGCGCGCCGTCGTCGACGGCGAGGTGATCCGCCTCGACGAGCCGCCCACGCTCAAGAAGCAGGTGAAGCACGACATCTCCGTCGTCATCGACCGGCTCGTGGCATCCGACGAGGTGCTCGGCCGGCTCACCGACTCGCTCGAGACCGCCCTGCGGTTGACCGACGGCGTCGTGCAGATCAACTACGTCGACCGCGAGGGCGATGCGGCGTGGCAGACCTTCTCCGAGAAGCTCAGCTGTCCGAACCAGCACCCCATCGCGCTCACCGAGATCGAGCCGCGCACCTTCTCGTTCAACGCCCCGTTCGGTGCGTGCCCGGAGTGCTCCGGCCTCGGCACGCGCATGTCGGTCGACGAGGACCTCCTGCTCGGCGACCCGTCGCTCAGCATCAATGAGGGCGTCATCCTGCCGTGGACCTCGCAGGGCAAGAGCCTCTACAACTACTACGAGAAGCTGCTGCACGGCCTCGGCCGCGACCTCGGCTTCTCGCTCGACACGCCCTGGGAGGACCTGCCGGTCGAAGCACGGCACGCGGTCCTCCGCGGCGACAACTTCGAGGTCAAGGTCCGCTGGCGCAACCGGTACGGCCGCGAGATGAGCTACACGTCCGGGTTCGAGGGCGTCGTGCCGTACATCGAACGGCAGTACCTGCAGGCCGAGACCGACGTGCAGCGCGCGCGGTGGGCCGAGTACCTCCGCGAGGTGCCCTGCCCGGTCTGCCAGGGCGACCGGCTGAAGCCCGAGGTGCTCTCGGTGCTGATCCACGACTCGTCCATCGCCGACGTCTGCCGGCTCAGCCTGCACGACGCCCGCGCGTTCATGGACCGCCTCGAGCTCACCGACCGGGAGCAGGCCATCGCCGCGCAGGTGCTCCGCGAGATCAAGCTCCGGCTCGACTTCCTCATCCGGGTCGGGCTCAGCTACCTCGACCTCGCCCGCGCCGCCGGCACCCTCTCGGGCGGCGAGGCGCAGCGCATCCGGCTGGCCACCCAGATCGGCTCGGGCCTGACCGGCGTCCTCTACGTGCTCGACGAGCCGAGCATCGGCCTGCACCAGCGCGACAACCGGCGCCTCATCGACACGCTCGTCGCACTCCGCGACCTCGGCAACACGCTCATCGTCGTCGAGCACGACGAGGACACCATCCGCACGGCCGACTGGATCGTCGACATCGGTCCCGGCGCCGGCGTGCACGGCGGCACGGTCGTGCACAGCGGCAGCTACGCCGACCTCGTGAAGAACCGCGAGTCGCTTACGGGCGACTACCTGTCGGGCCGCAAGGAGATCGCGATCCCGGCGAAGCGCCGTCCGATCGACCCCGGTCGCATGATCACCGTCGAGGGCGCCCAGGCGAACAACCTGCGCGGCGTCGACGTCGCGTTCCCGCTCGGCACGCTCACCGCGGTCACGGGCGTGAGCGGGTCGGGCAAGTCGTCGCTCGTCAACGACATCCTCTACCGGGTGCTCGCCAACCGGCTGAACGGCGCCCGCAAGGTGCCCGGCAAGCACCGGCGGGTCACCGGACTCGACCACCTCGACAAGGTCGTGCACGTGGACCAGGCGCCGATCGGTCGCACCCCGCGCTCCAACCCGGCGACGTACACCGGGGTGTTCGACCGCATCCGGACCCTGTTCTCCGAGACCGCCGAGGCGAAGGCCCGCGGGTACCTGCCGGGCCGGTTCAGCTTCAACGTCAAGGGCGGGCGCTGCGAGGCCTGTGCGGGCGACGGCACGATCAAGATCGAGATGAACTTCCTCCCCGACGTCTACGTCGCGTGCGAGGTCTGCGGGGGCAAGCGCTACAACCGCGAGACCCTGCAGGTGCACTACAAGGGCAAGAACATCGCCGAGGTGCTCGAGATGCCGATCAGCGAGGCGGCGGAGTTCTTCGAGCCGATCTCGGCGATCCACCGCTACCTCAAGACGCTCGTCGACGTCGGCCTCGGGTACGTCCAGCTCGGGCAGAGCGCGACGACCCTGTCGGGCGGCGAGGCGCAGCGCGTCAAGCTGGCGACCGAGCTGCAGCGGCGGTCGAACGGTCGCAGCGTCTACGTGCTCGACGAGCCGACGACCGGCCTGCACTTCGAAGACGTGCGGAAGCTGCTGAAGGTGCTCGGCAAGCTCGTCGACAAGGGCAACACCGTCATCGTCATCGAGCACAGCCTCGACGTGATCAAGTCCGCCGACTGGATCGTCGACCTCGGCCCCGAGGGCGGCTCGGGCGGCGGTCAGGTCGTGGCCGTCGGCACGCCGGAAGACGTCGCCGACAACCACGACAGCCACACCGGGTACTTCCTCCGCGAGATCTTCGACGCTGCGGCGGAGCCGGCCGTCGCCGCCAGCTGACGATGCCCAGCACCGTCGCGTACCGGCCCAAGCCGGGGGAGATCCCGACCGCGCCCGGCGTCTACCGCTTCCGCGACGCCGATCGCCGCGTCCTCTACGTCGGCAAGGCCAAGAACCTCCGCGCGCGCCTGTCCAACTACTTCGCGCCGCTCCGCACTCTGCACGAGCGCACCCGTCGAATGGTCACCACCGCGGCATCCGTCGAATGGACCGTGGTCGGCAACGACGTCGAGGCACTGCAGCTCGAGTACACGTGGATCAAGGAGTTCGATCCGCCGTTCAACGTCAAGTACCGCGACGACAAGAGCTATCCGTACCTCGCGGTCACGCTCGCCGACGAGGCGCCCCGCGCGATCGTCACGCGCCGCACCGGCATCCGAGGCGCGCGGTACTTCGGGCCCTATCCCAAGGTCTGGGCGGTCAACGAGACGCTCGACATCATGCTCAAGCTGTTCCCGATCCGCACCTGCAAGGACAGCGACTACAAGCGCGCGATGCAGACCGGCAAGCCGTGCTTCGCCGGCCAGATCGGACGGTGCTTCGGCCCGTGCTCGGGCAAGGTCACGATCGAGGAGCACAGCGCCAACGTGCAGCGGTTCGTCGCGTTCATGCAGAACCAGGACCGACGCATCATCACCGAGCTGACCCAGCAGATGCGCGAGGCGGCCGCCGCGCAGGACTACGAGACCGCCGCCCGTCGCCGCGACCAGCTCCAGGCGGCCGAGCAGTTCTTCGAGAAGAGCACGGTCGTGCTCCGCGACCACGTCGACATCGACGTCTTCGGGATCGACCACGACGAGCTCGCCGCGGCCGTGCACCTGTTCATGGTGCGCGGCGGTCGCATCCGCGGCCAGCGCTCGTGGACCGTCGACACCGAGCTCGACATGTCCCTCGGCGACCTCGTCGACTCGGTCGTGCAGCACGCCTACGGCGACGACATCCGGCCGCCGTCCGAGGTCGTCGTGCCGGCTCTGCCGGAGGACGCCGAGGCGCTCGCCACGTGGCTGAGCAGCCTCGGGGGCCGCAAGGTGCGCCTGCGCGCCGCGCAGCGGGGCGACAAGGCGGCCCTGCTCGAGACCGCGACGCAGAACGCCCGGCAGACGCTCATGCTCTACAAGACGCGGCGCAGCGCCGACTTCACCGCGCGTTCGCGCGCCCTCGAGGACATCCAGGAGGCGCTCGGCATGGCCGACGCGCCCCTGCGCATCGAGTGCTTCGACGTGTCGCACCTCAGCGGCACGAACATCGTGGCCTCGATGGTGGTCTTCGAGGACGGCCTGCCCCGCAAGGACGAGTACCGCCGCTTCACCATCCCGAACTCGAGCGACGACACCGACTCCATCCACCAGGTGCTGACCCGGCGCCTCGCGTACCTCGCCGGCCGCGACGGCGACGGGGGAGCAGGCGACGGCGCGACCGGGCCGGGCGACGGTGAGGGCGACGCGGGCGACGCGACGACGGATGCCGCGGCATCCGGTCGCCGCAAGAAGTTCGCCTATCGCCCCAACCTGCTCGTCGTCGACGGCGGTCAGCCGCAGGTCGCCGCCGCCGAGCGGGCCCTGCGCGAATCGGGCGTGGAGGGGATCGCCCTCTGCGGCATCGCGAAGCGCCTCGAGGAGATCTGGACCCCGGACTCGGACTTCCCGGTCATCCTGCCGCGGAACAGCGACGCCCTGTTCCTGTTCCAGCGGATCCGGGACGAAGCGCACCGGTTCGCGATCAGCCACCAGCGGCAGCGGCGCAAGCGCGACATCTCCACCGTCCTGTCGGAGGTGCCGGGGCTCGGGCCCGCCCGCGTCAAGGCACTCCTCACGCACTTCGGTTCCGTCGCCCGCCTGCGCGGCGCCGACGAGGCCGCGATCGCCGAGGTCCCCGGCATCGGACCGGCCCTCGCGGCGAACGTGCGCGCGCGGCTCCGGGGCGACGGCCCCGATCCGGCCGACTAGGCTGGTGGTTCGGGGGAACGACGCACGGAAGGGAACGCGACGCGCATGACCGACGGCGAACGGCAGGAGATGCTCATCGTCACCGGGATGTCCGGAGCCGGACGTTCCACCGTCGCCGACGCGTTGGAGGACCTGGGCTGGTACGTCGTCGACAACCTCCCGCCCCAGATGCTCCGCCCGCTCGTCGATCTCGCCGAGCGCGCCGGAACGTCGCTGCCGCGGATCGCCGCGGTCGTCGACATCCGCGGCGGGGGATTCTTCTCCGAGCTGCGCGACATCGTGCACGCGCTGCGTTCGCACACCAACGTGCGCGTGATGTTCCTCGACGCCAACGACGCGGTGCTCGTGCGCCGCTTCGAGTCGGTCCGCCGCCCGCACCCGCTGCAGGGCGACGGCACGCTGCTCGACGGCATCACCGCGGAGCGGGCGCGCCTCGCGGAGGTGCGCGAGTCCAGCGACATCCTCGTCGACACCTCCGAGTTGAACATCCACCAGCTCGCGAACCTCGTCACCGACACGTTCGCCGAGGCGGGTCGCGCCGGTCTCCGGGTCACCGTGCAGAGCTTCGGCTTCAAGTACGGGCTGCCCGCCGACGCCGACCTCGTGGCCGATGCCCGCTTCCTCCCGAACCCGTTCTGGGACGAGCGCCTCCGCCACCTGACCGGCGAGGACGGCGCGGTGAGCGACTACGTGCTCGAGCAGGACGGTGCTCGCGAGTTCCTCGACTCGTACGTCGCCGCGCTCGAACCGGTGCTCGCCGGCTACCAGCGCGAGAACAAGCCGCACGCCACGATCGCGATCGGATGCACCGGCGGGAAGCACCGGTCGGTCGCGATGGCGCGGGAACTCGCAGCGCGCCTCCGAGCCATCCCCGGCCTCGCGGTCAGCGTCAAGCACCGCGACCTCGGGCGAGAATGACCCGGCGCCCCGCGCGCCCACGAACCACAGAGAGGACGACCACGTGGCCCTGACCGCAGAGGTGAAAGAGGAGCTGGCCAGGACCGAGGTGACCAAGACCCCGGTCCGCGCCGCGGAACTCGCCTCGGTGCTCCGCTTCGCCGGAGGCCTGCACATCATCTCCGGGCGCATCGCGATCGAGGCCGAGCTGGACTCGCCCGCGATCGCCCGACGCGTGACCCGTGACCTGGGGGAGCTCTACGGCGTGCGGCCCGACGTCTCCGTGATCAACGCGGCCGGGCTCCGTCGCACGAACCAGTACCTCGTGCGCGTCCTCGACGGTGGCGAGACGCTCGCGCGGCAGACGGGCCTCCTCGACGCGCGGCGCCGACCGGTCCGCGGGCTCCCGAACAAGCTCACGACCGGGTCGCGCGACGACGTCGCGGCCGTCTGGCGCGGGGCCTTCCTGGCCCGCGGCAGCCTCACCGACCCGGGTCGCTCTGCAGCGCTCGAGGTCACCTGCCCCGGCAGCGAGACCGCCATGGCGCTGGTCGGCGCGGCCGGTCGCCTCGGCATCTCGGCGAAGGCCCGGGAGGTCCGCGGCGTGCACCGCGTGGTCATCCGCGACGGCGAGGCCATCAGCAGCATGCTCGCCCTCATGGGGGCGACCGAGACCGTCCGCAACTGGGAGGAGCTCCGCCAGCGGCGCGAGGTGCGCGCGACCGCGAACCGGCTCGTGAACTTCGATGACGCCAACCTCCGGCGCTCCGCCCAGGCCGCCGTGGCCGCGTGCGCCCGGGTCGAACGCGCGATGGAGATCCTCGGCGACGAGATCCCCGAGCACCTGCGCTACGCGGGCGAGCTGCGGCTGGCACATCGCGACGCGAGCCTGGACGAGCTCGGCCACCACGCCGACCCGCCGCTGACGAAGGACGCCGTCGCCGGCCGCATCCGCCGTCTGCTCGCGATGGCCGACAAGCGCGCCATCGAGCTCGGCGTTCCGGGTACCGAGGCGAACCTGCCGGCCGACCTCGACGTCGACTGAGCGACCGTATCGCGCAGGGCGAACGGACGGCCGGTGTCGCACACCGTCAACCCCATCGCCCGCGCCGGTCGCGGGCATAGGATCGAGGAAGCCGCGGTCCGCCGGGCAGAGGTCCGGTTCACCCGGCTGCTGACAAGGAGAAGCAATGGCTGACTACACCCTCCCCGAACTCGCCTACGACTACGGCGCGCTCGAGCCGTCGATCAGCGGCACCATCATGGAGCTGCACCACTCGAAGCACCACCAGACGTACGTGACCGGGGCGAACACCGCGCTGCAGCAGCTCGCGGAGGCGCGCGACACCGACAACCTCGCGAACGTCAACAAGCTCGAGAAGGACCTGGCCTTCAACCTCGGCGGCCACGTCAACCACTCGATCTTCTGGACCAACATGTCGCCGGACGGGGGCGACAAGCCGACCGGCGAGCTCGCCTCGGCCATCGACGACCACTTCGGCTCCTTCGACAAGTTCCGCGCGCACTTCACGGCCACCGCCCTCGGCGTGCAGGGCTCGGGATGGGCCGTCGTCGCGTGGGACTCCATCGGCCAGCGCCTGGTCATCGTGCAGTTCTTCGACCAGCAGGCGAACTTCCCGGCGAGCATCGTCCCGCTGCTCATGCTCGACGTCTGGGAGCACGCGTACTACCTCGACTACAAGAACGTCCGCGCCGATTACGTCAAGGCGTTCTGGAACATCGTGGACTGGGAGAACGTCCAGCAGCGCCTCCAGACGGCGACTGAGAAGACCTCAGGGCTGCTGCTACTGTCGTAACGCGGATGGTGTCCCCGGGCACCGTCCGGGGACACCGCCGTCCGGTCAGATCCATCTCGAAGGCGCGCCGCGCCCATCACAACAGGGGAGATACCTGTGTCCGTCAAGATCGGCATCAACGGCTTCGGCCGCATCGGCCGCAACTACTTCCGCGCCGCCCTCGCCCAGGGCGCCGCCCTCGCCCAGGGCGCCGACCTCGAGATCGTCGCAGTCAACGACCTCACCGACAACAAGACCCTCGCGCACCTCCTGAAGTACGACTCGATCACCGGTCGCCTCGACGCCACCGTCGACTACGACGACGAGCACCTGATCGTGAACGGCACGCCCATCAAGGCGTTCGCGGAGCGCGACCCCGCCAACCTGCCGTGGGGCGAGCTCGGCGTCGACATCGTCATCGAGTCGACGGGCTTCTTCACCAAGGCGGCCGATGCGCGCAAGCACCTCGACGCCGGGGCCAAGAAGGTGCTCATCTCCGCGCCCGCGACCGACGAGGACGCGACGTTCGTGATGGGCGTCAACGAGGACTCGTACGACCCCGCCAGCCACCACATCATCTCGAACGCCTCGTGCACGACGAACTGCCTCGCGCCCCTGGCGAAGGTGTTCAACGACGAGTTCGGCATCGAGCGCGGCCTCATGACCACCGTCCACGCGTACACGGCCGACCAGAACCTGCAGGACGGCCCGCACAAGGACCTCCGTCGCGCCCGCGCGGCCGCCGTCAACATCGTGCCGACCTCCACGGGCGCCGCGAAGGCGATCGGCCTGGTGCTGCCCGAGCTGCGCGGCAAGCTCGACGGGTTCGCGCTGCGCGTCCCGGTCCCGACCGGGTCGATCACCGACCTCACGGTGACCGCCTCGCGTCCCGTCACGGTCGACGAGGTCAAGGCGGCGTACCGGACGGCCGCCGAGGGCCCGCTGAAGGGCATCCTCAAGTACACCGAGGACGACATCGTCTCGAGCGACATCACGACCGACCCGCACTCGGCGATCTTCGACGCCGGGCTCACGCGCGTGCTCGGCGACCAGGTGAAGCTGTCGGCGTGGTACGACAACGAGTGGGGCTACTCGAACCGCCTCGTCGACCTCACCGAGTACGTGGCCGAGCGGCTCTGAGGCGCGACGACGTGACCCTCCGAACCATCGATTCCCTGGGTCCGCTCGCCGGCACGCGCGTCGTCGTCCGCTGCGACCTCAACGTCCCACTGAAGGACGGGGTCATCACGGACGACGGCCGCGTGCGCGCGTCGGTCCCCACCATCACCGCGCTCGTCGACCAGGGCGCGAAGGTGATCGTCATCTCGCACCTCGGTCGTCCCGAGGGCGCGCCGGATCCGAAGTACAGCCTCGCGCGCGTGGCCGCCCGGCTCGACGAGCTCCTCGAGGTCCCCGTGGCGTTCGCCGCCGACACCGTCGGCGAGGACGCGGCGGCCAAGGTCGCCGCCCTCGGCGACGGTGAGGTGCTCGTGCTCGAGAACCTCCGGTTCAACCCGGGCGAGACCAGCAAGAACGAGGCCGAGCGGACCGCCTTCGCGGGGCAGATCGCCGAGTTCGCCGACGCGGTCGTCTCCGACGGCTTCGGCGTCGTGCACCGCAAGCAGGCCAGCGTCTACGAGCTCGAGCAGCTCCGCCCGAGCGCGGCCGGCCTGCTGATCGCGAACGAGCTCGACGTGCTCGACCGCCTGACCGAGAACCCCGAGCGCCCGTACGTCGTCGTGCTCGGCGGGTCGAAGGTGTCCGACAAGCTCGGCGTGATCGAGCACCTGCTCCCGCGGGTCGACGCCCTGCTCATCGGGGGCGGCATGCTGTTCACGTTCCTGGCGGCCCAGGGCCACAAGGTCGGGTCGAGCCTGCTCGAGGCGGACCAGATCGACACCGTGAAGGGCTACCTCGCGGATGCCGCGGAAGGCGGCGTCGACATCGTCCTGCCGACCGACGTCGTGGTCGCCGAATCCTTCTCGGCCGATGCGGCCCACGAGGTGACGGCGGCCGACGGGATCGAGGAGACCGCGTTCGGCGCGTCCGGCCTGGGACTCGACATCGGACCGGACACCGCAGCGGCCTTCGCCGAGCGGATCCGCGGCGCCAAGACGGTGTTCTGGAACGGGCCGATGGGCGTGTTCGAACTCGCGCCCTTCGCCGCCGGCACGCGCGCGGTGGCGTCCGCCCTCACCGAGGTCGACGGCCTCAGCGTCGTCGGCGGCGGCGACTCGGCCGCCGCGGTTCGCCAGCTCGGCTTCGACGACGATGCATTCGGACACATCTCGACGGGCGGAGGCGCGAGCCTCGAGTTCCTCGAGGGAAAGAAGCTCCCCGGACTGGAGGTCCTCGGATGGCAGTGAGCCGCACCCCGTTCATCGCGGGCAACTGGAAGATGAACCTCGACCACCTGCAGGCGATCGCCTTCGTGCAGAAGCTCGCGTGGTCGCTGGCCGACGCGAAGCACGACTTCGCCGATGCCGAGGTGGCCGTGTTCCCGCCCTTCACCGACATCCGCTCGGTGCAGACCCTCGTGTCGGCCGACGACCTCCCGATCGCCTACGGCGGCCAGGACCTGTCGCAGCACGATTCGGGCGCGTACACCGGCGAGGTGTCGGGCGCGTTCCTGGCCAAGCTCGACTGCCGGTACGTCATCATCGGCCACTCCGAGCGGCGGACGCTGCACGGCGAGTCCGACGCCGACGTGAACGCGAAGGTCAAGGCTGCGCACCGTCACGGGCTGATCCCCGTGCTCTGCGTGGGCGAGACGGCCGACGACCTCGAGCAGCACGGCGCGAGCGCGGTGCCCGTCGCCCAGCTGCGTGCCGCCCTCGACGGCGTCGATGCGGGCAAGGGCCTCGTGGTCGCCTACGAGCCGGTCTGGGCCATCGGATCGGGCAAGGCCGCGACCCCGGAGCAGGCCCAGCAGGTGGCCGCGGCGCTCCGCGCCGTCCTCGGCGAGATCGCCGGCGACGAGGTCGCGGCGTCCACGCGCATCCTCTACGGCGGTTCGGTCAAGGCCGCGAACATCGCGTCGTTCCTGCGCGAGCCGGATGTCGACGGTGCCCTCGTGGGTGGCGCGAGCCTCGACCTCGACGAGTTCTCGAGCATCGTCCGCTTCAAGAAGCACGTCGGGGCCTGACCGGCCGACATCCGCGCCGCTCCGCGTCGCCCGGCCCGCCTCACGGCGCGGGCCGGGCGACGCGGACGGCTATACTCGACTGGCGGCATTCGACACTTGGTCATGCCCCGGAAAGGTTTCACCGTGGAGATTCTCCAGGTCGTCCTGCAGGTGCTGCTCGGCCTCACGAGCATCCTGCTCACGCTCCTGATCCTGCTGCACAAGGGCCGTGGTGGCGGGCTGTCCGACATGTTCGGCGGCGGCGTCACCTCGAACCTCGGTGCCTCCGGGGTCGCGGAGCGCAACCTGAACCGCATCACGATCATCCTCGGCCTCGTGTGGGTCACGTGCATCGTGGTGCTCGGACTCATCACGAAGTTCGACGCCGGTATCTGACGGAGGTCACCGTGGCATCAGGAAACAGCGCGATCCGAGGTTCGCGAGTCGGCTCCGGCCCCATGGGCGAGCAGGACCGCGGCTTCCACGCCGACCGCATCGCGGTCAGCTACTGGGACGCCCAGGGCAACGAGACGGTGCGGTACTTCGCCGCGAACCTGCCCGAGGAGGAGATCCCCGACGTCATCGACAGCCCGTCCACCGGCCTTCCGGCCGGGCGAGACAAGGACAACCCGCCCGCGGTGGCGAAGCTCGAGCCGTACAAGACCCACCTGGCGTACGTGAAGGAGCGGCGCACCGAGGAAGAGGCGGAGGCGCTCCTCGAGGAGGCGCTCCAGCAGCTGCGACAGCGTCGCGGCACCCAGTCCAAGGACTGACCGCCCGCGCGCTGCGCCCGCCGCGAGACGAACACGAAGGCCGCCCCGGAATCCGGGGCGGCCTTCGTCGTGCGGTCGGGTCGCGGCTCAGTACTCCCGAGCGATGAGCGAGTCGGGGACCTCCGCCGCGGCATCCTGGTCGATGAAGAAGACCGTGCGGCGCCGCCCCTTGATGCCGGCCACCGGCACCTCGTCGCGGCTGGCGCCCGCGAGTGCCAGCCCGAGCGCCGACGCCTTGTCGGCCCCGGCGAGCACGAGCCAGACGCGCTGGGCGGCGTTGATCACCGGGCGCGTGAGGCTGAGCCGCTCGGGCGGCGGCTTCGGCGACTCGCGGACCGCGATCACCGGTCGGTCGACCACCTGGATGCCGGAGCGGTGCGGGAATAGCGACGCGACGTGGCCGTCCGGACCGACGCCGAGGAACACGATGTCGAACACGGGGTGCGGATACCCGGCGGCGCCGAACCGACCGAGCTCGGCAGCGTACGCCTCGGCGGCCTCGTCGAGCGACATCCCGGAATCCGAGGCGGGGAAGGGGTGCAGGTTGCCTTCCGGCAGGTCGAGGGAGTCGAGCAGCGCCTCGCGCGACTGGCGGTCGTTGCGATCCTCGTGGCCCGTGGGGACCCATCGCTCGTCACCCCACCAGAAGTGGACGCGCGCCCAGTCCACCGACTTGTGGGCGGAGGAGTCGCGGACCGCTTCGAGCATCGCGGCGCCCATGCTGCCGCCCGTGAGCACCACGTGCACCACGTCCTGGTCGTCGAGCAGGTCCAGCACCTTCGTGATGAACCGGGCGGCGACCGCACCCGCCAGGGTGTCCTTGTCGGGGTGGACGAGCACGCGGCGCTCGTTCGTCATGCGGTGACTCCTTCGTCGTCGGTGTCCCGGCCCGTGGCGATGAGCGACAGGCCGCTCGTGATCACCTCACCGTACAACTCATCGGGGTCGAGACGGCGCAGCTCGTCGGCAAGGCAGTCGCGGAGGCTCCGGCGGGGGAGCGCCACGTCGTGCACGGGCTGACCGGGCTGGCGCAGCGTCGCCACCCCGGGCTGGTCGCGCACGAGTTCGATGGTCCCCGTCGAGCGGACGAGGTGCACGCCGCGGATGCCGTGCGAGCCGTGCTCGAGCCCGACCAGCGAGCAGTCGGTGCTCGCGCCGAGCTGCATGGACAGCCAGGCCGCGAGCAGGGTCGTGGACGGGCTGTCGATCGATCCGCGCACGTGGACCGCCGTGACCGGCTCGTAGGGCGGCTGGTCGAGCACCGCCGCGAGCTGGGCACGCCACAGCGTCAGGCGCGTCCACGCGAAGTCGGCGTCGCCGGGCTGGTAGCTGTCGGCGAGCGCGTGCAGCGCCGCCTGCGGGTCGGGCTGGGTCGACGCGTCCGTGATCCGACGCTGCGCGATGCGGCCGAGCGGAGAGTCGCCCGGCACGGCGGGCGCGGCGCCGGGCCACCAGGTGACCACTGGGGCGTCGGGCAGGAGCAGGCCCATCACGAGGCTCTGCTCGTCCTGCGCCGCGTCGCCCCGGGCACGGAGGATGATGACCTCGCTCGCGCCCGCATCCCCGCCGACGCGGATCTCCGCGTCGAGGCGGCTGTCATCCGTGGCGGGATCGCCGTCGTCGGGCTCGCGGGATACCACGATGACGCGCATCGGGTGCTCGCGCGACGCGTCGTTGGCGGCCTCGATGGCCTCCTCCTCGCCCTCCTGGGTCGTCGCGATGACCAGGGTGAGCACGCGGCCGAGGGCGACGACGCCGCCCTCCTCGCGGATCTTGACGAGGGTCTTCGAGACCTGGCTGGTGGTGGTCTCGGGCAGTTCGACGATCATGGGCGCCTCCAGGTGCGTCCGTCACGGGCGAGGAGCTCGTCCGCGGAGTCCGGGCCCCACGACCCGGGCTTGTACTGCTCGGGCCGACCCTGCGTGGCCCAGAACTCCTCGATCGGGTCGAGGATCTTCCACGAGAGCTCGACCTCCTCCTGTCGGGGGAAGAGGGGCGGGTCGCCGAGCAGCACGTCGAGGATGAGCCGCTCGTAGGCCTCGGGGCTCGCCTCGGTGAAGGCGTGCCCGTAGCCGAAGTCCATCGTGACGTCGCGGACCTGCATCCCGGCGCCCGGGACCTTCGATCCGAACCGGATGGTGACGCCCTCGTCGGGCTGCACGCGGATCACGAGCGCGTTCTGCCCGAGTTGGGAGGTCTGGCTGTCGGCGAAGACCTGCTGCGGCGCGCGCTTGAACACGACGGCGATCTCGGTCACGCGGCGCCCGAGCCGCTTGCCGGCCCGCAGGTAGAAGGGCACGCCGGCCCACCGTCGCGTGCCGATGAGCAGCTTCATGGCCGCGTAGGTCTCGGTCGTCGAGTCGGGGTTCATCCCGTCCTCGTCGAGGAACCCGACGACCTTCTCGCCGCCCTGCCATCCGCCCGAGTACTGGCCGCGCGCGGTGGCGGTCGCGAGGTCGGCCGGCAGGCGCACCGCGCGGAGGATCTTCTCCTTCTCGGCGCGCAGGTCGGCGGCGTCGAACGAGATCGGCTCCTCCATGGCGGTCAGCGCGAGCAGTTGGAGCAGGTGGTTCTGGATCACGTCGCGCGCCGCGCCGATGCCGTCGTAGTAGCCGGCCCGGCCGCCCACGCCGATGTCCTCGGCCATGGTGATCTGCACGTGGTCGACGAAGTTGGCGTTCCAGATCGGCTCGTACAGCTGGTTCGCGAACCGGAGCGCGAGGATGTTCTGGACCGTCTCCTTGCCGAGGTAGTGGTCGATGCGGAACACCGAGTCGGGCGGGAAGACCGACGCGACGACGTCATTCAGCTCGATCGCCGACTTGAGGTCCGAGCCGAACGGCTTCTCGATGACGACCCGCCGCCACTGGCCGTCCTTCTGCTCCGTGAGCCCCGACCGCTTGAGCTGCTCGGTGACCACCGGGAACGACTTCGGCGGGATCGAGAGGTAGAACGCGTGGTTGCCCATGGTGCCGCGTTCACGGTCCAGTTCGTCCACCGTCCGACGCAGGCGCTCGAACGCCTCGTCGTCGTCGAATGCGCCCGGCACGAAGCGGATGCCGCGGGCGAGCTGCTGCCACACGTCCTCACGGAACTCGGTGCGTGCGTACTGCTGCACCGAGTCGTGCACGACCTGCTCGAAGTCCTGGTCCTCCCAGTCCCGGCGGGCGAACCCGACGAGCGCGAAGCCGGGCGGCAGGAGTCCGCGGTTGGCGAGGTCGTACACCGCGGGCATGAGCTTCTTGCGGGAGAGGTCGCCCGTGACGCCGAAGATGATGAGGCTCGACGGTCCGGCGATCCGGTTCAGGCGGTAGTCCTTGGGCGAACGCAGCGGGTTGTGCGTCGCCGTGATCTCGACCGGCTGCATGCGCGTGCCCGACTCAGCCGATCGCGGCGCGCAACGCCTGGACGTCGCGGCTCGGATCGGTGAGCGTCAGCGTCAGGACCGGGCGGCCGTGCTCGGCGAGCACCGACGCGTCGCCCGAGGCCTGCGCGGCGATGAGCTCGCCGAACGTGAAGGGACGTTCCGGGATCGCGAGGTCCTCCACCGGGCGCTGCACGAGCTGGAGGAAGACCCCGTGAGCCGGGCCGCCCTTGTGGTACTGGCCGGTGGAGTGCAGGAAGCGCGGCCCCCAACCGAACGTGACGGGTCGGCCGGTGCGCGCGGCGAGCACGTCGCGGAGCTCCTCGACCTCGGGGTGCGCGACCCGGTCGACGTACGCCTGGACCGAGAGGTAGCCGTCGGCGGGCAGCTCCTCGAGGAGCACCTCGATCGCCGAGGACAGGTCGCTCGCGGCGCCGATCACGTCGGGAGTGCCGCGGACCTCGATGCCGTCGGTGACGAAGGCGGCCGGAGCGGGCTCCGGCCGGGCGTCGAGCAGCCCGCGGGCGGCGATCTTCGCCGACTCGACGTCGGGCTGGTCGAACGGGTTGATGCCGAGGATGCGCCCGGCGACCGCCGTCGCGTACTCCCAGACGAGCAGCTGCGCGCCGAGCGTACCGGACACGCGGATCTCGCCGTCGGTGTCGTCGACGAACACCTCCGTGCCCGCGTCGTCGACGAGGCGCACGACCTGGACGTCGGCGGCGACGGAGGCGAGTTCCGGCGCGTCGGCACCGAGCACGACGGGCAGGATGCCGGTGCCCTGCTTGCCCGTGGACTCGGCGATGAGCTGCTCGGCCCAGTCGGCGAATCCGACGATGTGCGTGCCGTCGGCGACGATGGCGAGCTTGTCCCGGCGCGGTTCGGTCGCGGCGATGGCGGCACCGAGGATGAGGCCGGGGTTCTCCTCGGCGTCGACCGCGAGCGCGAGCTCGATGGCCTGCGTCTCGGCGAGCAGTTCGTCGAGGTCGACGCCGGCGAGGCCGGAGGGCACGAGGCCGAAGGCGGTGAGCGCCGAGTACCGCCCGCCCACGGTCGCATCCGCGGTGAACACCCGGTAGCCCGCGGCGCGCGCGGACTCCTCGAGCGGGGAACCGGGGTCGGTTACGACGATGATGCGCGAGGCGGGGTCGACGCCGGCGTCGCGGAAGGCCTGCTCGTAGGCGCGTCGCTGGGAGTCGGTCTCGACGGTCGAACCCGACTTCGAGGACACCACGAGCGCCGTGCGGCCGATCCGGTCGGCGAGGGCGGCGCGCACCTGGCCGGGCTCGGTGGAGTCGAGGACGGTGAGCTTCGCGCCCGCGGTGCGCGTGATGACCTCGGGTGCGAGCGACGACCCGCCCATGCCCGCCAGCACGATGTGCTCGACGCCCTGGGCGCGCAGTTCGTCCCGGAGGGCGGCGATGTCGCCGAGGAGCGGACGGGAGACGGCGACGGCCTCGGTCCAGCCGAGGCGCTTCGACGCCTCGTCCTCGGCCTCGGGTCCCCAGAGCGTGGCGTCGAGCGCTGTGATGCGGGAGGCGACGCGGTCGGCCACGAGCTCGGGTACGACGCGCCGGACGGCGTCGGCGGCGGCGCCGCTGACGGAGATGCGGAAGCTCATCGCGCGGCCTCCAGGGCGGCGCGCACGGTGTCGAGCAGCTCGTGCCACGACACGATGAACTTGTCGACGCCCTCGCGCTCGAGCAGCTCGGTGACGTCGTCGTAGTCGACGCCGACGCCCGCGAGGGCGTCGAGCACCCGGCCGGCCTCGGCGTAGGCGCCGGTCACCGTGTCGCCCTCGACGACGCCGTGGTCGTAGGTGGCCTCGAGGGTCTTCTCGGGCATCGTGTTGACGACGCCCCGGGCGACGAGCTCGGTCACGTACAGGGTGTCGGGCAGCGCCGGGTCCTTGACGCCGGTCGAGGCCCACAGCGGGCGCTGGCGGTTGGCACCCGACTCGAGCAGCGCGGTCGCCCGCTCGGTCGCGAACTGCTGCTGGTACAGCTCGTACGCGAGGCGGGCGTTGGCGACACCCGCGCGCCCCTTGAGCGCGAGCGCCTCCGGGGTGCCGATGGCGTCGAGCCGCTTGTCGATCTCGGTGTCGACGCGCGAGACGAAGAAGGACGCGACCGAGTGGATGGTCGACAGGTCGATGCCCGCCGCCTTGGCCTGCTCGAGCCCCGCGAGGTAGGCGTCGATGACGTCGCGGTACCGGTCGAGGCTGAAGATGAGCGTGACGTTGACGCTGATGCCGGCGCCGATCGCGGCGGTGATCGCCGGCAGGCCCGCCTTGGTGGCGGGGATCTTGATCATCACGTTCGGCCGGTCGACCTTCTCCCACAGGCGGTGGGCCTCGGCGATTGTCGCGTCGGTGTCGTTGGCGAGGTCGGGGGAGACCTCGATCGAGACGCGACCGTCGTAGCCGTCGGTGCGGTCGTACACGGGCCGGAACGCGTCGGCGGCGTCACGGACGTCGTCGGTCGTCGTCTCGAAGACCGCCCGGTCGACGTCGGCGCCGTCGGCGGCGAGCGCGCGCAGCTGCTGGTCGTACGCCTCGCCCTTGGCGAGCGCCGCGGCGAAGATCGTCGGGTTGGTGGTGACGCCGACGACGTCGCGCTCGGCGATGAGCCGCTCGAGGCCGCCGGAGGTGATGCGCTCGCGCGAGAGGTCGTCGAGCCAGATGCTGACGCCGGCCTCCGAGAGGGCGGCGGTGGGGGTGTTGGTGCTCATGCGGATGGTCTCCTTCATGCTCGTCCTCACGCGGAGGCGAGCGATTCCTTCGCGGCGGCGACGACGGCCTCGGCCGTGATCCCGAACTCGCGGAACAGGGTCTTGTAGTCGGCGGAGGCGCCGAAGTGCTCGATGGACACGGCGCGGCCGCGCGAGCCGAGGTAGCGGTGCCAGGTGAGCGCGAGGCCCGCCTCGACCGAGACGCGAGCCGTGACGGATGCCGGGAGCACCGACTCGCGGTACTCGGCGTCCTGCTCCTCGAACCACTCAAGGCTCGGCACCGACACGACGCGGGCCTGGGTGCCCTCGGCCGCGAGCTGGTCGCGCGCGGCGAGGGCGACCTGCACCTCGGAGCCCGTGGCGAGGATGATCACGTCGGGCTCGCCGGACGCGGCCTCGGCCAGGACGTAGGCGCCTCGGGCGACGTTCGCGGCCGAGGCGAGGGTGTCGCCGGATGCCGCGCCCTCGCCACGCTCGAACACGGGGATGTTCTGCCGGGTGAGGGCGATGCCCGCGGGCCCGCCGCGCCGCTTGAGGATCTCGAGCCACGCGTACGCCGTCTCGTTCGCGTCGGCGGGCCGGACCACGGACAGGCCGGGGATGGCTCGCAGGCTCGAGAGCTGCTCGATGGGCTGGTGCGTCGGGCCGTCCTCGCCGAGGGCGACCGAGTCGTGCGTCCAGACGTAGATCGACGGCACGCCCATGAGCGCCGCAAGTCGCACGGCGGGACGCATGTAGTCGCTGAAGATGAGGAAGGTGCCGCCGAACGCGCGCGTCTTGCCGTGCAGCACGATGCCGTTCACGATCGCCGCCATGGCGTGCTCGCGGATGCCGAAGTGCAGGACCCGGCCGAAGGGGTCGCCGCTGAACTCGTGGGTCGAGTGCTCGGTCGGGATGAACGACGGCGCGTCGTTGATCGTGGTGAGGTTCGACTCGGCGAGGTCGGCGGAGCCGCCCCAGAGCTCGGGCAGTCGCGCCGCGAGCGCGTTGATGACCTTGCCCGATGCGGCGCGCGTGGAGACGTCCTTCCCGGGCTCGAACACGGGCAGGACCTCCTCGAGGCCCTCCGGCAGCTCGCCGGCCTCGAGGCGGTCGAGCAGCGCCTTGCGCTCGGGGTTCGCCTCGGCCCACGCGTCGAAGGCCTGCTGCCACCCGCGCTTGGCCTCGGACGCCCGGTCGCGGGCGTTCCCGCGCGTGTGCCCGATGACCTCGTCGGCGACGACGAAGTGCTGCTCGGGGTCGAAGCCGAGCACCTCCTTCGTCGCGGCGAGCTCGTCCGCCCCGAGGGCGGAACCGTGGATCTTGCCGGTGTTCTGCTTGTTCGGCGCCGGCCAGCCGATGATCGTCTTCAGGATGATGATCGACGGCTTGCCGGTCTCGGCCTTCGCGGCCTCGACGGCGTCGTTGAGCTCGGCGACGTCCTCGACGTACTGGCCGGACTTCTTCCAGTCGACCGTCTGGACGTGCCATCCGTACGCCTCGTAGCGCTTGGCGACGTCTTCCGTGAAGGCGATGTCGGTGTCGTCCTCGATGGAGATCTGGTTCGAGTCGTAGATGACGACCAGGTTGCCGAGCTGCTGGTGGCCCGCGAGGGAGGAGGCCTCGGCCGTCACGCCCTCCTGGAGGTCGCCGTCGCTCGCGATGACGTACACGTGGTGGTCGAACGGGCTCTCGCCCGCGGGCGCCTCGGGGTCGAAGAGCCCGCGCTCGTAGCGGGCCGCGTAGGCGAAGCCGACCGCGGACGCGAGGCCCTGGCCGAGCGGGCCGGTGGTGATCTCGACGCCGTCGGTGTGCCCGTACTCGGGGTGCCCCGGGGTCTTCGAGCCCCAGGTCCGCAGCGCCTGCAGGTCCTCGAGCTCGAGGCCGTCGCCCGCGAGGTAGAGCTGCACGTACTGGGTCAGGGAGCTGTGCCCGGCGGACAGGATGAAGCGGTCCCGCCCGAGCCAGCCGTGATCGGCGGGGTCGCGGCGCATGACCTTCTGGTAGAGCAGGTAGGCGACGGGAGCGAGGCTCATCGCCGTGCCGGGGTGGCCGTTGCCGACCTTCTCCACGGCGTCGGCGGCGAGCACGCGCGCCGTGTCGACCGCGCGATCGTCGATGGGGTCCCAGTGCAGAGTTGCCACGGGTTGGGGTTCCTTCCGGTCGTGACGGCGTCGGGGAGCCTCTCCATTCGGCTCCCGGACCCGCCGGGGAAACGCGACGGCGCGGTGGAGCCCGGTGACCGATCCGGTCATGCGTCAGGTGGAGTTGCACGGCGAATCCGCGCCCCGGGCGCGCTGACCTCAGTATATGGAGTCGGCCATGCTCTGTGACGGGGCTTGACGCGTCGCCCGGGACCCCGCGGTACGCCACGCGCCGGGCTCGCCGGGGGCGCCGATGGCCTAGACTCGAACGGAATGCGCGCGCCTCATGCCCAGTCTCGCGCGCCCGGAAGAGGAAGTTCATGCAGGCCGCACCGACCATGCCCGACGCTCGACGGACGACCACGAGCCTGCGACGCAAGGTCGCCGCGTACGTCGCCCTGACGAAGCCGAGGGTGATCGAGCTGCTGCTCGTGGTCACCGCCCCCACGATGATCCTCGCCGCCGGCGGCCTGCCGGACCTGTGGCTGGTGTTCGCCACGCTCATCGGCGGCGCCATGAGCGCGGGCTCCGCCGGGGCGTTCAACTGCTACATCGACCGGGACATCGATCGCGTCATGCGGCGCACCAAGGGCCGGCCCCTCGTCACCGGCGAGCTCACCGATCGCGAGGCGCTCGTCTTCGCGTACGCACTCGGTGCGGCGTCCATCGTCTGGCTCTGGGTGTTCACCAACTGGCTCGCCGCCGCGCTGTCGCTCGGCGCGATCCTGCTCTACGTCGTCTTCTACAGCCTCATCCTGAAGCGCCGCACCGCGCAGAACATCGTCTGGGGCGGGGTCGCCGGGTGCATGCCCGTGCTGATCGGCTGGGCCGCGGTGACCGGCAGCCTCGACTGGGCGCCGTTCATCCTGTTCCTGATCATCTTCCTCTGGACCCCACCGCACTACTGGCCGCTGTCCATGAAGTACAAGGACGACTACGCCGCCGCGGGCGTGCCGATGCTGGCCGTCGTCCGCGGACGCGCCCAGGTCGGCCTGCAGGTGATCCTCTACGCGTGGGCGACGGTCGCCGCGACGCTGCTGCTGGTGCCGATCGCCGGCATGGGCGTCCTCTACACGGCCGTGGCGCTCGCGACCGGCGGCTGGTTCATCTACGAGACCCACCGCCTGTACGGCCTCGCCATCCGCGGCGAGGAGGTGTCGCCGATGCGGGTCTTCCACGGCTCGATCGTCTACCTGTCGCTGCTGTTCCTCGCGGTGGGCATCGACCCGCTGCTGCCCTTCTAGCGGCCGCGAGGCTCGCCGGCGATCAGCGGGCGGATGCCGCGAGCTCGGCGTCCGTCGCCGCGGCGTCCAGGGGCGCCGGCTCCGTCATGCGCAGCAGGAAGGCGGTCATGGTCGCGGCCATGAGCGCCGCGAGCACCATGTGGATGCCGACCAGCAGCGGCGGGAGGCCGTTGCGCGCCTGGTAGAGGCCCACGGCGATCTGGACGAGCTCGACCGCGAGGAGCACCATCGACCACCCGAGCACGGGCAGGCCCCGTCGGCGCGCCGCGATGACGAGCGCGACCGTGAGGACCAGGAGCGCGTAGCCCGGCCAGGCGTGGATGTGCTCGAGGAGCTCGGCGTTGTACCCGGTCCGGCCGGCGTTGACGTCGCCCGAGTGCGGGCCCGACGCCGTGGTCAGCACGCCGAAGACGATGGAGACGGCCAGCACGACAGTGGAGGCGTAGGCGAGCCGCGCGTACCAGAGCGGCACCGCGAGGACGCGAGGACCCGGCACCGTGCGGAGCCGGACGAGGTAGGCCGCGGTCACGCACACGAGCAGGAGCGACGCGACGTAGTGGAAGCCGACGATGAACGGGTTCAGTCCCGTCCAGACCGTGATGCCGCCGACGACGGCCTGCGCGACGATGCCGAGGACCACGACGAGGGCGAGCCGCCACAGGTCGCGCCGCTCGCGTCGGAGGCGCCAGATCGACAGGAGGACGAGCAGCGCGACGATGCCGACGACGCCGGTCATCAACCGGTTGCCGAACTCGATCACGCCGTGGATGCCCATCTCGGGCGTGGAGACGAGCGAGTCCTCGGTGCACAGGGGCCAGGTGGGGCAGCCGAGGCCGGACCCGGTCAGCCGGACGGCGCCGCCGGTCGCGATGATGATGGTCTGCGCCAGGAAGGACAGCCACGCGGCCACGCGCACGCGGCGGTCGATGCGGTCGGGGAGCCACGCGATGAAGCGGTTCACGCTCGTCGTTCCTGATCCGGGCCGCGGTGGGAGGGCGCTGGGAGTCGGACCTCCGGGACCTTCGACCCTATAGACTTGATTGGTTGGCAGGGGCCGTGCGACGCGTGAGCGCGTGGGCGGACCCAACAGCCATTGTAGGTACGCGACGAAGCCACCCGCACATCACCCCATGACGGCAGCGGCACCTCGACCGGGCCGCGGGGGTGGGCCGGACTGATAGCCGGTGCGCGGGAGGAGAAGAGGGAGAGCATGACGGACGTACTCATCGACCGCCCCGAGTTGGAGGGGCTCGGCACGTACGAGTTCGGCTGGTCCGACTCCGACGTGGCCGGGGCATCCGCTCGACGCGGCCTGTCGCCCGAGGTGGTGGCCGACATCTCCCGCCTCAAGGGGGAGCCGGAGTGGATGCTGCAGCGACGCATGCGCGCGCTCCAGCTCTTCGACCGCAAGCCCATGCCGTCGTGGGGTGCGGACCTCTCGGACATCGACTTCGAGAACATCAAGTACTTCGTCCGCTCCACCGAGAAGCAGGCCCAGACCTGGGAGGACCTGCCCGAGGACATCCGCAACACCTACGAGCGCCTCGGCATCCCCGAGGCGGAGCGCCAGCGCCTCGTCGCGGGCGTCGCCGCGCAGTACGAGTCGGAGGTCGTCTACCACCAGATCCGCGAGGACCTGGAGGAGCAGGGCGTCATCTTCCTCGACACCGACACGGCGCTGAAGGAGCACCCCGAGATCTTCGAGGAGTACTTCGGCACGGTGATCCCCGCCGGCGACAACAAGTTCGCGGCGCTGAACACCGCGGTGTGGTCGGGCGGCTCGTTCGTCTACGTGCCGAAGGGCGTCCACGTCGAGATCCCGCTGCAGGCCTACTTCCGGATCAACACCGAGAACATGGGCCAGTTCGAGCGCACGCTGATCATCGCCGACGAGGACAGCTACGTGCACTACATCGAGGGCTGCACCGCCCCGATCTACAAGTCGGACTCGCTGCACTCGGCCGTCGTCGAGATCATCGTGAAGAAGAACGCCCGCGTGCGCTACACGACGATCCAGAACTGGTCGAACAACGTCTACAACCTCGTCACCAAGCGCGCCGTCGCCCACGAGGGCGCCACCATGGAGTGGATCGACGGCAACATCGGCTCCAAGGTGACGATGAAGTACCCGTCGATCTTCCTCATGGGCGAGCACGCCAAGGGCGAGACCCTCTCCGTCGCCTTCGCCGGCCCGGGACAGCACCAGGACGCCGGCGCGAAGATGATCCACATGGCGCCGTACACGCAGTCCTCGATCGTGTCGAAGTCGATCGCACGCGGCGGCGGTCGTGCGGGATACCGCGGCGAGGTGCGGGTCGACGCGAACGCGCACCACTCGGCCAACACGGTGCGCTGCGACGCGCTGCTCGTCGACACGATCTCGCGCTCGGACACCTACCCGGCGATCGACATCCGGGTCGACGACGTGCAGCTCGGCCACGAGGCCACCGTCTCGAAGGTCAGCGAGGAGCAGCTGTTCTACCTGATGTCGCGCGGCATCGAGGAGGACGAGGCCATGGCCATGATCGTGCGCGGCTTCATCGAGCCGATCGCGCGCGAGCTGCCCATGGAGTACGCGATGGAACTCAACAAGCTCATCGAGATGGGCATGGAAGGATCGGTCGGCTAGGGATGACCGTCGCAACGCAGAGCACCGCTATGCCCACCGCCGAGCAGCACGGCTTCCGACCGCATTCCGACGGTCCGATCGTGCCCGTGCAGACCCGCTCGGAGCGCTTCCGCTCCACCGCGGTCGCCGACTTCGCCCCCGTCACCGGCCGCGAGCACGAGTGGAAGTACTCGCCCGTCGCGGCGTTCGCCGACCTGACGTCGGGCGAGCTCGACGGCGCTCGCCTCGAGGTGACGTCGACGGATGCCGCGGGCGTCGCGCTCTCGTGGATCCCGCGCGAGGACGAGCGCATCGGCACGGCCGGCCTCCCCGAGGATCGCGCCGCGGCCAACGCCTGGTCGACCTTCGGCGAGGCGCTCCTCGTCGCGGTCACGGGTGAGGATGCGAAGACCGTCACCGTCACGCGCTCGGGCCTCGGGTCCGCCCCGCGGGCCGCGCACACGGTCATCGAGGCGGCGCCGAACAGCCGCGCGCTCGTCGTGCTGCGCGGCACCGGCGACGCCCGCCTCGCCGAGAACGTCGAGATCGTCGTCGGCGAGGGCGCGAACCTCACCGTCGTCTCGCTCCAGGAGTGGACCGACGAGTCGGTGCACCTGGCCAGCCACTTCGCGCGCATCGCCCGCGACGCCAAGCTCAAGCACATCGTCGTCTCGCTCGGCGGCAAGGTCGTCCGGGTCAACCCGTCGACGCACCTCGCCGAGCAGGGCGGCGACGTCGAGGCGCTCGGGCTGTACTTCTCCGACGCCGGCCAGCACCTCGAGCAGCAGGTGTTCGTGCACCACGACGCGCCGCACACCCGATCGCGCGTGACCTACAAGGGCGCGCTGCAGGGCGAGGGCGCGCGCAGCGTCTGGATCGGCGACGTCCTCATCGGCAACGCCGCGACGGGCACCGACAGCTACGAGCAGAACCGCAACCTCGTCCTCACGGACGGCACGCGTGCCGACTCGGTCCCGAACCTCGAGATCGAGACCGGCGACATCGAGGGCGCGGGTCACGCGTCCGCGACCGGCCGGTTCGACGACGAGCAGCTGTTCTACCTCCAGGCCCGCGGGATCCCGGAGGACGAGGCACGCCGTCTGGTCGTCCGCGGCTTCCTGGCCGAGGTCGTGCAGCAGATCGGCGACGCCGAACTCGAGGAGCGCCTGATGTCGGCGCTCGAGGCCGAACTGCAGGGGAGCTGACGTGGCATCCGTTCGCGTGTGCGGGGTCGACGACCTCGCCGTCAATGAGGCCCAGCGCTTCGTCGTCGAGGGCGTTCCGATCGCGGTCGTGAAGGACGCCGCCGGCGACATCTTCGCCATCGGCGACACCTGCACGCACGGCGACATCTCCCTCTCCGAGGGGTTCGTCGAGGATGACACGCTCGAGTGCTGGGCCCACGGCTCCAAGTTCTCGCTGCTGACCGGCAAGCCGCTCACGCTGCCCGCGTACGAGCCGGTTCCCGTCTTCAAGGTCGAGATCACCGATGGGGGCGTCCACATCGACCCCGAGGTGAAGCTCCCCGTCTGACCGTCCCGACTCCCACCGACTTCCGGCCCCAGGGCCGACACCAACGAAAGAGACCACCGAATCACCATGTCCGTGCTCGAGATCAAGAACCTCCACGTCAACGTCGAGACCGACCAGGGGACCCGCGAGATCCTCCGCGGCGTCGACCTCACCATCAACGAGGGCGAGATCCACGCCGTCATGGGGCCGAACGGCTCCGGCAAGTCGACGCTCGCCTACACGATCGCCGGCCACCCGAAGTACACCGTCGTCGAGGGCGAGATCCTGCTCGACGGCGAGAACGTGCTCGAGATGTCGGTCGACGAGCGTGCGCGCGCCGGCCTGTTCCTCGCGATGCAGTACCCGGTCGAGATCCCCGGCGTGACCGTCACCAACTTCCTCCGCACCGCCAAGACCGCGATCGACGGCCAGGCGCCGTCGATCCGCAGCTGGGTGAAGGACGTGCGCGAGTCCATGGGCAACCTGCGCATGGACACCGCGTTCGCCGAGCGCAACGTCAACGAGGGCTTCTCCGGCGGTGAGAAGAAGCGCAACGAGATCCTCCAGCTCGAGCTGCTGAAGCCGCGCTTCGCCGTCCTGGACGAGACCGACTCGGGGCTCGACGTCGACGCGCTCAAGGTCGTCTCCGAGGGCGTGAACCGGGCCAAGGCGAACACCGGCCTCGGCATCCTGCTGATCACGCACTACACGCGCATCCTCCGCTACATCAAGCCGGACTTCGTGCACGTGTTCGTGGCGGGCCGGATCGCCGAGCAGGGCGGTCCCGAGCTCGCCGACCGCCTCGAGGAAGAGGGCTACGACCGCTACCACGTGGCCGAGCCCGCCGCCCAGTAGGCGCCGGTAGAATCGACCCATGGTCACCTCACTCGCCCCCGAGCGCTACGACCAGATCAGCGAGGCGCTGAAGGATGTCGTCGACCCCGAGCTCGGCGTCAACATCGTCGACCTCGGTCTCATCTACGACCTCAGCTGGGATGACGAGCACGACGCCCTCGTCATCCACATGACCCTGACCAGCGCCGGCTGCCCGCTCACCGACGTCATCGAGGAGCAGACCGCCGAGTCCCTCGACGGCGTCGTCGAGCGCTTCCGCATCAACTGGGTGTGGATGCCGCCGTGGGGTCCCGAGCGGATCACCGACGACGGCCGCGACATGATGCGCGCCCTCGGCTTCGCGATCTGACCCAGTCCGAACATCGCGAACGGCCCGCCCCCTCAGGGGCGGGCCGTTCGTCATGCACGGTGGTTCAGGGCGCGCTCACCAGTCGTCCTCATCGCCGCCGTCGGGCAGGGCGCCGGTCGTCACGATCGTGCCGTCGTCGAGTTCGGCGATCGGACGCCCCTCGAGCCAGGTGAGGGTCCAATGACGGCCCTCGCCCGAGGCGACGCGCGACTCCGCCGTGGCGATGAGCGGCCGCAGTTCCTCGGGCACGGAGGCCGGCGGCTCCGCGCCGAACTCCCACCGCGTGCCGAGGCGCATCAGAGGTCCATCTCGAACGCGATGGCCGGATTGCGCCGGGCCACCTCGTCGGACACGCGGATCCCGTCCTGGTCGGCCGGGTCGGCCGTCCAGCTCACGCGCGTGGCGTGGAGCTCGCCGGCTCGCTCGCGCACCCGCGCGAGCAGCTGCCGGGCCACGCCGTTGCCGCGGTGCGCGTCATCGACGTAGAGGTCGTCGACGACGAGGCCGACGCTCGCGTCGATCGTGCGCGGTTCCGGGTGGTAGTGCACGAGTCCCACCGGCGCGCCCTCGTCGTCGACCGCCACGATGCCGCGGAGGGCGCTCCGCGGATCCTGGATCCAGCTCCACACGATGAGCGCCTTGGTGTCGTCGAGCGCCGCACCGCGGGCCCGGCAGTACGCGTCGAACAACGGCAGCCACCCGAAGAAGTCGCCGTCTCGGACGTCGCGGATCGTCACGCTCATGCGCTGGCCTCCTCTGCCGGGATCTCGAGCACGACCTCGCGCACCTCGAGCGCCTCCGCCGTGTCGAAGCGGAGCTCGGCGATCCGGCCGACGGCGCGCAGGTCGCCCTCGGCGGACGCGAGCAGGGTCGCCGCCGGCTCCGGTGCCGCGATCACGGCCCGGGCGACGGGGGTCTTCTGCGACGCCTTGGCGTCCGTCTTCGCCCGCCGGATGCCCGTGAGCGCGAGGCTCGCGAGTTCGAGCAGCTCGACGCCGGCCTCACCGCGCGCCGCGAGCTCGTCGACGGTCGGCCAGGCGGCGACGTGGACGGACCCCTCGTTCGACCAGCTCCACGCCTCCTCGGCGGCGAACGGGATGACGGGGGCGAACAGGCGCAGGAGCACGCGCAGCGCGGTCTTGAGGGCCGCGACCGCGGAGGCCTGCTCCGGGCTCGGCTCGCCGTAGGCCCGCTCCTTGACCAGCTCGAGGTAGTCGTCGCAGAACGTCCAGAAGAACGTCTCGGTCACCTCGAGGGCGCGGGCGTGGTCGTAGGACTCGAGCGCTCGGGTCGCCTGCTCGACCACGGTCGCGAGGCCCGCGAGCATGCTGCGGTCGACGGGCACCGTCACCGCGGCATCCGCTGCGCCCTCGAAGCCGAGGATGAACTTCGCAGCGTTCAGCACCTTGATCGCGAGGCGTCGGCCGATCTTCACCTGCGTGGGGTTCTGCGGGTCGAACGCCGCGTCGGTGCCCAGGCGCGAGGATGCCGCCCAGTAGCGGACGGCGTCGGAACCGTGCTGCTCGAGCAGTCCCGCAGGGGTGACCACGTTGCCCTTCGACTTCGACATCTTCTTGCGGTCGGGGTCGACGATGAACCCGGAGATCGCGGCGTTCGCCCAGGGGGCGACGCCGTGCTCGAGCTCGGCGCGCAGCGCCGTCGAGAACAGCCACGTGCGGATGATGTCCTGCCCCTGCGGACGCAGCGAGTAGGGGAAGACCAGGTCGAACAGCTCCGGGTCGCGCTCCCAGCCGGCCGCGAGCTGCGGCGTCAGGGACGAGGTGGCCCAGGTGTCCATGATGTCGTGCTCGCCGACGAAGCCGCCGGGCGCGCCGCGCTGCGACTCCTCGAAGCCGGGGGCGGGGGTCGACGACGGGTCGACGGGCAGCATCTCGCGGGTCGCCACGATCGGCTCGTCGTAGACGGGATCGCCGTTGCCGTCGAGCGGGTACCAGACCGGGATCGGCACGCCGAAGAAGCGCTGGCGCGAGATGAGCCAGTCGCCGGCGAGGCCGCCGACCCAATTCTCGTAGCGCACGCGCATGAAGTCGGGGTGCCAGTCGATCTCGCGGCCGCGGTCGGCGAGGCGCTGGCGGAGCGGTTCGTCGCGCGCGCCGTTGACGATGTACCACTGTCGCGTCGACACGATCTCGAGCGGGCGGTCGCCCTTCTCGTAGAACTTCACCGGGTGCGTGATCGCCTTGGGGTCGGCGAGCAGGTCACCCGATTCGCGCAGCATCTCGACGACGGCCTGCTTGGCCGAGAAGGTCGTCTTCCCGGCGAGCTTCGCGTAGGCCTCGCGGCCCGCGTCGGAGGCGATGGCGTCGGGCGCGTCGGCGATCACGCGGCCGTCGAAGCCGATGATGGCGCGGTTGGGCAGGCCGAGCTCGCGCCACCAGACGACGTCGGTGACGTCGCCGAAGGTGCAGATCATGGCGATGCCCGTGCCCTTGTCCTTCTGGGCGAGGTGGTGCGCCACGACGGGCACCTCGACGCCGAACACGGGTGTGGTGACGGTCGTGCCGAAGAGCGGCTGGTATCGCTCGTCGTCGGGGTGGGCGACGAGCGCCACGCACGCGGGGATCAGCTCGGGGCGGCTCGTCTCGATCTCGACGTGACCGCCACCGGGCTTGTGGAAGGCGACGCGGTGGTAGTGACCGGGCTGCTCCCGGTCCTCGAGCTCGGCCTGCGCGACGGCCGTGCGGAACGTGACGTCCCACAGCGTGGGGGCGAGCGCCTGGTACGCCTCGCCGCGCTCGACGTTGCGGATGAAGGCCAGCTGCGAGGTGAACAGCGCCTCGTCGGCGATGGTGCGGTAGGTCTGCGTCCAGTCGACGGAGAGCCCCAGCGTGCGCCACAGCGCCTCGAACTGCTGCTCGTCCTCCGCCGTGAGCCGCTCGCACAGCTCGATGAAGTTGCGGCGGCTGATCGGCACCTGGTCGGCGGGCTTGATCGTCTTGCCCTCGGTGCCCTCGAACGGCGGGGTGAAGTCCGGGTCGTAGGGGAGCGACGGGTCGCAGCGGACGCCGTAGTAGTTCTGGACGCGGCGCTCGGTCGGCAGGCCGTTGTCGTCCCAGCCCATCGGGTAGAAGACGCACTTGCCCCGCATGCGCTGGAAGCGGGCCATGACGTCGGTGTGGGTGTACGAGAAGACGTGGCCGATGTGCAGCGAGCCCGACGCGGTGGGCGGAGGGGTGTCGATCGAGTACATCGCCTCGCGCGTGGCGCCGGAGCGGTCGAACCGGTACGTGCCGTCGGACTCCCAGACACCGCCCCACTTGGCTTCGAGGCCCTCGAGAGCGGGCTTGTCGGGGATGCGCGCGGTGTCGGTCATGATGCTCCGGTTCGGTATGTGCGGCACCGAGTCCGTGGGGGTGCCTGAATGTGCGACGCTCCAGCTTACCGGAGGGGTGCTGCGCGCTCGAAGCCGGGGGTTCCTCAGGCGGCCAGGCGCGGGGCGTCCGCGACGAGCTGCGCCGTGTATGGATGCTGCGGGGAGCCGAACACGTCGTCCGAGCTCCCGGTCTCGACGATGCGCCCCGAACGCATGACGGCGACCCGGTCGCTCATGTGGCGGACCACTCCGAGGTCGTGCGAGATGAACAGGAGCGCGAGTCCGTCCCGGCGCTGCAGGTCCTCGAGCAGGTCGAGGATCTGCGCCTGGATCGTGACGTCCAGTGCCGACACCGGCTCGTCGCAGATCAGCACGTCCGGTGCGGCGGCGAGGGCGCGGGCGATCGCGACGCGCTGCCGCTGGCCGCCCGAGAGGGTGAGCGGTCGGCGTGCGCCGACGGGTGCCGCGAGGCCGACCTGGTCGAGCAGCTGGGTGACCCGCCGGTCCCGCTCGCGGCGTCCGGCTCGGGGCAGGACGGTGCCGAGGGCGTCGTCGAGGATGCCGCGGACGCTCCAACGCGGGTCGAACGAGCTCAGCGCGTCCTGGTAGACGGCGCCGATGCGACGGCGCATCGGCCGGCGCTCGCGCTCGGGGAGGCTCGACCACGGCCGGCCGTCGAGGAGCACCTCGCCCGCATCCGGCGCGGTGAGGGCGAGGGCCAGGCGCGCCACGGTCGTCTTGCCCGATCCGGACTCGCCGACGAGCCCGAGGGTCTCTCCTCGGCGCACGTCGAGGGACACGTCGTCGACCGCGGCGAGGCGCCCGCCGGGCACGGGGAAGGTCTTCGTCACGCCGTCGAGGCGGAGCACGGGTCGCTCTCCGACCGCGGTCCGCGCGGGCGGCGCGGGGCGATCGCCGGTCCGGACCGCGTCGTCGGAGCCGCCATCGCCGGTGACCGGGGCGGACGACACGCTCAGGCGCTCGCCTCGGGCGCGGTCGGTGGGCACGGCGGCGATGAGCGCCCGCGTGTACGCGTGGCGGGGCGTGCGGAGCACCTGCTCGGCGGGACCCTCCTCGACGAGGCGGCCGCCCCGCATGACGAGGATGCGGTCGGCGAGGCCGCCGACGACGGCGAGGTCGTGGCTGATCAGGAGGATCCCCGTGCCGCGCGAGCGGATCTCGCCGAGCAGCGCGAGGATGCGCGCCTGCACGGTGACGTCGAGCGCCGTCGTCGGTTCGTCGGCGATGAGGAGCGGTGGGTCGAGGGCGAGCGCGGCGGCGATGAGCGCGCGCTGCCGCAGCCCGCCGGACAGTTCGCCGGAGCGGCGGCCGGCGGCCGCGGCGGGGTCGGGCATGCCCACCCGG
This sequence comes from Agromyces sp. NDB4Y10, assembly GCF_001620055.1. Lineage (GTDB taxonomy): Bacteria > Actinomycetota > Actinomycetes > Actinomycetales > Microbacteriaceae > Agromyces > Agromyces indicus. The sequence continues at coordinate 141,077 of NZ_LQGY01000025.1, forward strand.
TCGAGCAGGTCGACCACCCGCGTCCGCCGCTCGGCGGGCGGCATCCGTTCGTGGATGCGCAGCGCGTCGTCGATCTCGCGACCGATCGGCCGGAGCGGGTCGAGCGACACGAGCGCGTCCTGCAGGATCAGGCCGATGCTGCGGCCGCGGACGCCGCGCCATTCGCGTTCACCGGCTCGGGCGAGGTCGCGGCCGAGTACCTCGAGCCGTTCGGCCGTGGTGGTCGAGCCCGGACCGGCGAGACCCAGGAGCGATCGCGCCGTGACGCTCTTGCCGGAGCCGGACTCGCCGACGATCGCGACGCACTCGCCGGGCATGATCCGCAGCGACAGGCCGTGCACGACCTCGCGGCCGTCGAACGCGACGCGCAGCCCCTCGACGTCGAGGAGGGGGGCCGCGGCGGCGGCATCCGCTCGGGCGGTCATCGCACCTCCTGGTCGCGTCGGGTGAGCGCCCGGCCGAGGACCGTCGTCGCCACGGTCGTGCCGACGATCATGAGCCCGGGGAACACCGTCATCCACCACGCGGTGCCGAGGTAGGTGCGGCCCGCCGCGAGCATCGCGCCCCACTCGGCGGCCGGGGGCTGCGCTCCGAGGCCGAGGTAGCTGAGCGCCGACGCCCACACGATCGCCTGGCCGATGCCCAGCGTGGCGAGCACGAGGAGCGGCACGAGTGCGTTCGGCAGGATGTGCCGCGCGAGGATGCGTCCGGGCGCGTGTCCGAGGACCCGCGCCGACTCGACGAAGGGCGCGCTGCGGATCGCGACGAGCTGCCCGCGGATGATGCGCGCGTACCCGGGCGCGGTCGAGAGCCCCACGGCGATCGTGGCCGTCACGGGCCCCGGTCCCGCGATGACGATGACGAGCAGCGCGAGGAGCAGCCCGGGGAAGGCGAACAGCACCTCGACGAGCCGGCTGACGCCGAAGTCGACCGCGCGGCCGCCGAAGCTCGCGAGCACGCCGAGCACGGCGCCCAGCAGGAGCCCGATGAACGTCGCCGTGACGCCGATGAGGAGGGAGGTCCCGGTCCCGGCGACGACGCGGCTGTAGACGTCGCGGCCCGATTCATCGGTGCCGAACCAGTGCGCGAACGACGGCGCCTGGAACGCCTCGGCGGCGGAGATAGCGTTCGGCGGATGCGTCTGCACCAGCCCCGGCGCGAACGCGGCGACGGCGAGGAAGGCCACGAAGGCGAACGCGAGCAGCGTCCCGATGCGCGGCATCCGCCGTGCGGGGCGCGGCGCCTCGTGCTCGGCCGCCGACACGACGGTCGTCTGCCGCAGTTCGAGCTCGCTCACCGGGCTCCCTCCTGCCGGAGGCGCGGGTCGGCGACGCGGGCGACGAGGTCCGTGACCACGGTCATGACCACGTAGACGAGGGCGACGAACAGCACCACGCCGACGACGACCGGGATGTCGCGGAGCGTGACCGCCTGCAGGAGCGTGCGGCCGAGCCCGGGCATCGCGAAGATCGTCTCGACGACGACGGCGCCCGAGAGCAGCCAGCCGAGCGCCCACCCCGACAGGCTGATGCCCGGCAGCGCGGCATGGCGGATGGTGTGACGGAGCCGGACCCCGGCGGTGCTCTCACCGCGGGCCCGCGCCGAGACGACGAACGGCTGCTCGAGCGCGTCGAGCAGGCTCTCGCGCATCACCTGGGCGAGGAAGCCCGCGAGCGGGACGGCGAGGGTCACGACCGGTAGCACGAGACCGGCGGGCGTGCCCGTCGCGACCGGCGGGAGCCAGCCCAGGCCCGAGCTGAAGACGGCGATGAGGACGCCGGCCAGCCAGAAGTGGGGGAGCGCTGCGGCGGTGAGCTCGACGCCCTCGCCGACGGCCGCCGCGATGCGACCCCGCCCCGTCGACCAGAGCGCGAGACCGAGCGCGAGCATCCAGGCGAGTGCGAGCGAGAGCACCGCGAGCAGGAGCGTGCCGCCGACCTGCGCGGCGAGGAGGTCGGCGACGGGGACGCGGAGGGCGTAGGACGAGCCGAGGTCGCCGGTGAGCAGCCGGCCGAGCATCGCGAGGTACTGCACGACCAGCGGCTGGTCGAGGCCGTACTCCTCGCGCACGAGGTCGAGCGCCTCCTGGGACGCCTGCGATCCGGGGCCGCCGAGGATCGCCTGGGCGGGATCCCCGGGGATCAGCCGGATGGCGAAGAAGGTGAGCGTGGCGACGGCCCACATGACGAAGACGGCGCCGCCGACGAGCACCGCCGCGTGACGGGCGGTGCTGCGGCGGCGCCGGACCGGCTCAGTCGGCGAGCCAGGCGTCATGGAAGCTCGGCGTGGACACCGTCGGCATGGCGCGCGCGCCGCGCACCGACGGGTCGAGCAGGAAGCTGTTCTGCTGGTCGTACAGCGGAAGGAGGTAGTACCCGCCGAGGATGCGCTGCTGCGCCTGCTCGTACAGGTCGGCGCGGGCGTCGGCGTCGCTCTCGGCGGCGGCCTCGGTCAGCAGCGCGTCGACCTCGGGGTCGTCCAGCTGGGCGAGGTTCGCGAAGTAGCCGCTCGGCGCGGGCGTGATGCTGTCGGAGTGGTACAGGATCCGCAGCACGTCGGGGCCGACCTTGGTGTACGGCGCGCTCACGATCTCGTACTCGTTCGCGAACAGGCGCCCATACCAGCTGGACAGGTCGAGCAGGTCGATGACGACGTCGAAGCCGGCCTCCTTCGCGGTGGCCTGCACCTGCTCGAACAGCGACTGCTCGGCGGGGATCGACTGGTTGGTGCTCACCGGGAAGCGCAGCGTCAGGGGCTGCCCGTCCTTCAGGCGCGTGCCGTCGGCGTCGCGCTCGGTCCACCCGGCCTCGTCGAGCAGCTCGTTCGCGCGCTCGAGATCGGGCTCGAACCGCGCCGCGTCGGAGTACGCGAGCGCCTCGACCGAGGAGAGGGCCGAGTACGACCGCTCGGCGGTGCCGAAGAACAGCGCGTCGATGCCCTCGTCGACCTGGACGGCGCGGATGAACGCCTCGCGCACGCGCTCGTCGTCGAAGGGCGCCTGCCCCGAGTTCAGCTCGATGCGGTTCGAGGCGCCCGGACGCGGCGCGTCGAGCCACGTGAGGTTCCCGGACTCCTCGGCGGCGGCAATGGTGTCGGGCTGCGGGTTGTCGATCACGTCGACCTGGCCGCCCTGCAGCGCGGCGTACCGGGATGCGGCATCCGGCACGAAGCGCCACTCGATCGCCTCGAGGTAGGCGGGACCCTCGTGCCCGGCGTCGGCGGGCGGCGAGGAGTACTCGTCGTTGCGCACCAGCATCACGCGGTCCTGCTTCACCCACTCGTCGACGACGAACGGCCCGGTGCCGATCGGCGCCTCGCAGTTCTCCTCCAGGCCGCGGGCGATGCCGGCGGGGGACTGGATGGCGGTCCACGGCTGGCTCAGCGACTCGAGCAGTGCACTGTCGGGCGTGGTGAGGACGAAACGCGCCGTGAGGTCGTCGACGACCTCGACACGCTCGACCTTGCCCATCGCGAGGTAGCCGGTGGACGACTGCGTCGCCGGATCCCGCAGGTGCTCGACGTTGACCTTCACTGCCTCGGCGTCCAGCGGCGTGCCGTCGGTGAACGTCACCCCGTCCCGCAGCGTGAACTCCCACGCGAGGCCGTCCTCCGACGCCTCCCACGACTCGGCGAGCCAGGGAATGATCTCGCCGGAGTCGTCGCGGGAGACGAGCGACTCGAGGAACTGCCCCGCGATGAGCGCCTGCGGGTAATTGCCGCCGACGTGCGGGTCCAGGCACGTCGGCTCCGCGTCGCCGCTCGCGTAGACGAGCGTGCCGCCCTCCACGGGCTCGTCGGAGGCCTGCGGCTCGTCGGCCTGGCAACCGGCGAGCGCGAGGGCCGACACCAGGCCGGCGGCGATCAGGGCGGAACGGCCGAGGGGCCGTCGGTTCACGGGTGCAGCGCGCATCGAAGTCCTTGCGACAGGGGGAGAGGGTGGGCCGCACGTCGTCGGGGCCGGGATCATCCTGACACCGGCGACGATCGCTCACAAGCGAGTTGTGCGCATAAAGATAGAACAATACGCTTCACGGCGTGCTGATCCGCGTCGACCCCAGCGACCCGCTGCCGCTCCACGAGCAGCTCGCGCGCGGCATCCGCGCCTCGATCATCGACGGCCGGCTCGCCGGCGGCGAGCGCCTGCCGGCGGCCCGCGACCTCGCGGCATCCGTCGGCGTCAACATGCACACCGTCCTGCACGCCTACCGCCGACTCCGCGACGAGGGGCTCATCGAACTCCACCGCGGGCGGGGCGCCGTCGTCCTCGTCCGCCTCGGCGGGCACGGCGCGCTCGCGGGCGCCATCCACGACCTCGTCGACGAGGCCAAGGCGCGCGACATCGGCGAGCCCGCCCTGCTCGCGCTGATCAGCGAGGCGTATCGCTGGGCCCCGGGGGCACCGCCCACCGGCGTGCGCCGTCCCCCGACGACCCGGTAGTCTGGAGGGACCGACATCGATCCGGCCATCACCGGGGAGTCTTCGGAAGAACCGCCCGCAGCACGACCGCGGGCCCAGTAGAACCGAACGGGGCAGGCCCGTCACAGCCGCAGCACGAGAGGTCCGGCGCTCCGCCGCCGGGCAAGCGGGGTGGTACCGCGCAGGCGTCCGAACGGGCGCCGGCGTCCTCGCGGTAGGTGATCCGTCCCGCAAGGAGCGCGCGTGTACCCCCGCAACGACGACCAGCCCGTGGCCCCGTCGCCCGACTTCCCCGCCATCGAGCGCGACGTCCTCGCGCACTGGAAGGCCGACGGCACGTTCCAGGCGTCCATCGACCAGCGCGACGGCGCCGAGGAGTGGGTCTTCTACGACGGCCCGCCCTTCGCCAACGGCCTGCCGCATTACGGGCACCTGCTCACCGGCTACGCCAAGGACCTCTTCCCGCGCTTCCAGACCATGCGCGGCAAGCAGGTGCACCGCCGCTTCGGCTGGGACACCCACGGCCTCCCCGCCGAACTCGAGGCGGAGCGGCAGCTCGGCATCACCGACAAGGCCGAGATCGAGCGCATGGGCATCGCCGCGTTCAACCAGGCCGCGCGCGACGCCGTCCTCCGCTACACGAAGGAGTGGGAGGAGTACGTCACCCGCCAGGCGCGCTGGGTCGACTTCGAGCACGACTACAAGACGCTCGACGTCACCTTCATGGAGTCGGTCATCTGGGCCTTCAAGCAGCTCCACGAGAAGGGCCTCGCGTACGAGGGCCACCGCGTGCTGCCGTACTGCTGGCGCGACCAGACGCCGCTGTCCAACCACGAGCTGCGCATGGACGACGACGTCTACAAGAACGTGCAGGACCAGACCGTCACCGTCACCTTCCCCCTCACGGGCGCGAAGGCGGAGTCGCTCGGCCTCACCGCGGTGCGCGCCCTCGCCTGGACCACCACGCCCTGGACGCTCCCGACCAACTTCGCACTCGCCGTCGGACCCGACATCGAGTACGCGGTCGTGCCCGCGGGGCCGAACGGCACCCCGGATGCCACCGTCCTCCGCGAGCGCGCCGGCGGCGCGGCATCCGACACCGAGGTGCTCGGCGCCGAGTACCTCATCGCGATCGACCTCGTCGGCAACTACGCGAAGGAACTCGGCTACGAGTCGGCCGACGACGCCCGCGCCGCGGTCTCGCGGACGGTCCGCGGGGCTGAGCTCGAGGGCATCACGTACGACCGCCTCTTCGACTACTACGCCGACGTCGAACGCTGGGGCCTCCAGAACGCGTGGACCATCCTCGTCGCCGACTACGTCACGACCGAGGACGGCACGGGCATCGTGCACCAGGCCCCCGCCTACGGCGAGGAGGACCAGAAGGCGTGCGAGGCCGCGGGCATCCCGGTCGTGCTCTCGCTCGACGACGGCGGCAAGTTCCTCCCCGAGGTGACGGATGTCGCGGGGCTCCTCTGGAGCGACGCGAACAAGCCGCTCACGCAGCTGCTGAAGGCTGAGGGGCGCCTGCTCCGCCAGGCCAGCTACGAGCACTCGTACCCGCACTGCTGGCGGTGCCGCAACCCGCTCATCTACCGGGCGGTGTCGAGCTGGTTCGTGCGCGTGCCGGAGTTCCGCGACCGCATGGAGGAGCTCAACCAGGAGGTGAACTGGGTCCCGGCGAACGTCAAGGACGGCCAGTTCGGCAAGTGGCTCTCGGGTGCGCGCGACTGGTCGATCAGCCGCAACCGCTACTGGGGCTCGCCGATCCCGGTCTGGAAGAGCGACGACCCCGCCCACCCGCGCATCGACGTGTACGGCTCGCTCGAAGAGCTCGAGCGCGACTTCGGCCGCCTGCCGGTGAACCAGCACGGCGAACCCGACCTGCACCGCCCGTACATCGACGAGCTGACCCGGCCGAACCCCGACGACCCGACCGGCCGGTCGACCATGCGCCGCATCCCCGACGTGCTCGACGTCTGGTTCGACTCCGGGTCGATGCCCTTCGCGCAGGTGCACTACCCGTTCGAGAACCGCGAGTGGTTCGATACCCACAATCCGGCCGACTTCATCGTCGAGTACATCGGGCAGACGCGCGGCTGGTTCTACACCCTCCACGTGCTCTCGACCGCGCTGTTCGACCGGCCGGCGTTCGAGAACGTCGTGAGCCACGGCATCGTCCTCGGCAACGACGGGCAGAAGATGTCGAAGTCGCTGCGCAACTACCCGGACGTCAACGAGGTGTTCGACCGCGACGGCTCCGACGCGATGCGCTGGTTCCTCATGTCGAGCTCGGTGCTGCGCGGCGGCAACCTGATCGTGACCGAGGAGGGCATCCGCGAGGGCGTCCGCCAGCTCATGCTGCCGCTGTGGAGCACCTGGTACTTCTTCTCGCTCTACGCCAACACCGCGCGCGAGGGCGGATACGAGGCATCCCGCCGCACCGACTCGACCGACGTGCTCGACCGGTACCTGCTCGCCAAGCTCCGCGACCTCGTCGACGCCGTCACCGCCGACCTCGAGGACTTCGACTCGCCGCTCGCGGCGCAGAAGCTGCGCGACTTCGGCGACGTGCTCACGAACTGGTACGTGCGCCGCTCGCGCGACCGGTTCTGGGGCGGCGTCACCGAGGACGGCACCGGCAGCGAGGCCTTCGACACCCTGTACACGGTGCTCGAGACGCTGACGCGCCTGGCCGCACCGCTGCTGCCGCTCGTGACCGAGCAGGTGTGGCGCGGGCTCACCGGCGGACGGAGCGTGCACCTGACGGACTGGCCCGTGGCCGACGAGTTCCCCGCCGACCCCGAGCTCGTCGCCGCCATGGATGGCGTGCGCGAGGTCACGGGCGCCGTGCTCGCACTGCGCAAGCAGGCCGGCCGGCGCGTGCGGCTGCCGCTCGCGGCGCTCACGGTCGTGACGACGGATGCCGCGGCGCTCGCGCCGTTCGAGGGCATCCTCCGCGACGAGCTCAACGTCAAGCGCGTCGACCTCGTCGAGCTCGACGAGACGAGCGCCGCCACGTACGGCGTCACCAAGCGACTGACCGTCAACGCCCGCGCGGCCGGTCCCCGGCTCGGCAAGCAGGTGCAGCAGGCGATCCAGGCAGCCCGGTCGGGCGACTGGACCCTCGACGGCGACACGGTGGTCGCCGGCGGCATCCCGCTGGAGTCGGGGGAGTACGACCTGGTGCTCGAGGCCGGCGCGGCGGGCGACGGCCAGGCGCTGGGCCTCCTCGCCGACGGCGGCTTCGTCATCCTCGACACGGTGACGACGCCCGAGCTCGAGGCGGAGGGCCTCGCGCGCGACGTGGTCCGCGCCGTGCAGGACGCCCGCAAGGCGGCCGGCCTCGAGGTCGGCGACCGGATCCGGCTCTCGCTCACGCTCGACGCAGCGGGCGTCGCCGCCGCCGAGGCGCACCGCGACCTCATCGGCCGCGAGACGCTCGCTCCGGAGGTGGTGATCGCCGAGGGGTCGCCGAACGGCGACGAGGCGCGCTCGGTCGGCGACGGCTCGAAGCTCGCGGTGCGGGTCGAGAAGCTCGCGGAGGTGCCCGCCCGATGAGCACCGTGACGCCCGAGTCCACGCCCGAGGAGCGCGACGCCGCCGACGCCGTATACGCCGCGCTGCTCGCGCGCGTCGGCGAGGCCCAGCCGCAGCCGCGGCTCGATGCCACGCGCCGAGCCGTCGAACTGCTCGGCGACCCGCACCGCGCTGCGCCCGTGATCCACCTGACCGGGACCAACGGCAAGACCTCGACGAGCCGGATGATCGAGAGCATCCTGCGCGCGCAGGGCCTCCGCACGGGGCTCATGACGAGCCCGCACCTCGTGCGGTTCACCGAGCGCATCCGCATCGACGGCGAGCCCATCGCCGATGAGGCGGTCGCCCGCATCTGGGAGGAGATCCTCCCGGTGCTCGGCCTCGTCGACGCGGAGCTCGAAGGGCGCGGGGAGGTGCCGCTGACGTACTTCGAGGCGCTCACCGTGCTCGCCTTCGCCGCCTTCGCCGACGCGCCCGTCGACGTGGTGGTGCTGGAGGTCGGCATGGGCGGCGAGTGGGACTCCACCAACGTCGCCGACGGCCAGGTGGCCGTCATCACGCCCATCGCCATCGACCACGCCGAGCGCCTCGGCCGGACGATCGCGGAGATCGCCCGCACCAAGTCCGGCATCATCAAGCCGGGCGCGGCCGTCGTGACGGCCTTCCAGGCGCCCGAGGCGCTCGAGGTGCTGCACGAGGTCGCCGCGGCGCGCGAGGCGAGCGTCGCGGTCGAGGGCGGCGCGTTTGCGGTGCTCGACTCGCGCGTGGCCGTGGGCGGCCAGCTCGTCTCGGTGCGCGGGCTCGCGGGCGAGTACCGCGATCTCGCGCTCCCGCTCTACGGGCGCTACCAGTCGGAGAACGCGGCCCTGGCCATCGCGGCGGTCGAGGCGTTCCTCGGCGGCAACGTCCGACTGGCCGACGACGTGCTCGAGGCCGGGCTCGGCGCGGCGACCTCGCCGGGCCGCCTGCACCCGGTGTCGGTCGACCCGACCGTCCTCGTCGACGCGGCGCACAACCCGCACGGCGCCGCCGCCCTCGTCGAGGCGCTCGGCGAGTACTTCGACTTCGACGAGCTCGTCGTCGTCCTCGGCGTGCTGGGCGACAAGGATGCCACGGGGATCGTCCGGGCGCTGGAGCCGACCGGGGCGCGCTTCCTCGCCACGCAGTCCGAGTCCGACCGGGCCATCCCGGCCGGCGAGCTCGCGGCATCCGTGGCAGCGGTGGTCGGCCCCGACCGCGTCGACATGGTCGAGCGCCTCGACGATGCGCTCGACGACGCCCGCGACTGGGCGGCGCGCGGCGAGAAGCGCGGCGTCCTCGTCACCGGGTCGATCACCCTCGTCGGCGACGCCATCGCGATCGCCGACGACCGCGGCTGGAGCGACCGGTGACCACGGCCGAGCCCGCCGCTCCGATCCCGGGCGGCCCGCGGTCGGTGCGCCGCACCCTCGCGAGCATCGTGCTCGCGTTCGAGGTCGTCGTCGTGTTCCTCGCCGCGCTCGTGATCTGGGGGCTGTCGCGCGAGGAGGGCGGCATCCTGGGCCTGCCCGAGTGGGCACCGCTCGCCGGTGGCGGCGTGGTGATCCTCGGGCTCGTGCTCACCCTCGGCCTGCTCCGCCACGAGTGGGCCTACGGCCTCGGCTGGGCGCTGCAGGCCGTCATCTTCGCGTCGGGTCTGCTCAACCCGGCGATGTTCGTCGTGGGTGCCCTGTTCGGCGGCATGTGGGCGTACTGCATGATCGTCGGCGGGCGCATCGACCGTGATCGGGCGGCGTCCGCCGCCCCAGGAAGGGAACCCCAATGACCACCGCCATCGAAGAGACCCTCGTGCTCGTGAAGCCCGACGGGGTCGCGCGCAACCTCACCGGCGAGATCCTCCGCCGCATCGAGGCGAAGGGCTACTCGCTCGTCGACATCCGCATGGTGCAGCCCGACCGCGAGCTGCTCGCGAAGCACTACGCCGAGCACGAGGGCAAGCCCTTCTACGAGCCGCTCGTGGAGTTCATGGAGTCCGGTCCGGTCGTCGCGATGCGCGTCGCCGGCAACCGGGTCATCGAGGGCTTCCGCGTGCTCGCCGGCACCACCGACCCGACGACCGCCGCGCCGGGCACCATCCGCGGCGACTTCGGCCGCGACTGGGGCCTGAAGGTGCAGCAGAACCTCGTGCACGGCTCCGACTCGGTGGAGTCGGCCGAGCGCGAGCTCGCGCTCTGGTTCGACTGAGCCGTCCGCTCGACCGCGCGGCGGCGGTGTCCGGCGACGGATGCCGCCGCCGTTCCGCGTGCGCCGATCAGAACAGGTTCTGCAGGTCGATGATCACGCGCGGGATGGCGTTCATCTGCGCCTGCGCGAGCAGGATGACGACGGCGTAGCAGGCGATCGTGATGACGACCACCCATCCCATGAGCGTGTCCGCGACGCGCCGTACGGCGGGCGAGGCGGGGATCGCCCCCTCGCGGAGGTTCCGGAGCGTGACGACCAGGAAGACGGGGATCGTGACCGCCCACGTGAGCATGCACCACGGGCAGAGCACGTCGAGCACGTAGATGCTCTGCGCGATGAGCCAGATCACGAAGGCCAGCGCACCCGTGACGCCCACGTTCAGCCCGATCCAGTACCAGCGCGCGAAGCGGGCACCGGCGAGCAGGGCCACCCCAGTCGTGATGACCACCGGCCAGGCCATGAGCCCGATCAGCGGATTGGGGAACCCGAACAGCGCGCCCTGGTCCGACCCGAGGTTCACGCTGCACCCGACGAGCACGCCCACGTTGCACGCCGGCACGTAGTCGGGATTCGACAGCGTGAGGATCTTCTCGAGCGTCAGCTCGAACGCCGCGAGCAGGCCCAGCGCCCCCGCGACGACGAGGAACACGGCGAGCGCGACCGGCCGTGCCGGGCGGGGGGAGTCGGGCATGCCCGGTATTCTGGCACGCCGATTCCGCGCAGCGCTGGGAGACCGTGCGATAATCGTTGCAGTCGCCCGAGCCGCGCTCGGTGCGACGCCAACGAGGGCTTTGAGGATGCACCGCATCCGCATCCGCGGACGAACCGCGAGATTTGGCGTCACCGGCACCCGCCGGGCGCAGCAGAGAAGGATTGGCGGTCCGGCGCACGGCGCGGGACCGCTCCGAGGAGTACGGGGTGAGGTGGCGCGGCCACCGCTCCCGGCGTAGGAGTGCACCAGAGATGGTGGAAGACAACGGAACACCGACGAACGCAACGTCAGGCGAGTCGCCCCGGCGCAAGGTGGGGCTCTTCGGGGCCCGCCGCACGGGCCGCCGTGCGACCCAGGTCGTGCCGCGCAGCGAGCACGAGACCGCGGATGCCGCCGCGCCGGCCGCCCTCGAGACCCCCACGGGTCCGAGCGCACCGGTGACGGAGGAGTCCGCCGCGCCGGTCCTCACGCACGGCGACGCGCAGGAGCGCCAGGCCGAAGCGGCCGCGGAGCCGGTCGAGGCGGCCGCGGAGCCGGTGGCGGACGCTCCGGCCGACGCCGCGGCATCCGATGCCGCGCAGGTCGGCGAGGCGGCGGCTGAGGAGACTCCGGCCGATGCCGGGGCCGAGGCCGCCGGATCCGACGCGGGGGCCGAGCCGGCGTCGCCGATCCCCGCGGTGCTGACGACCACCTCGCTGATCTTCCACGCCCCGCCCGTGTTCGAACCGCCGGCCGCCGACCGGTCCGACCGGTCCGACCGCGGCGATCGGGACCGCGACCGCGAGCGCGACGCCCAGGGTGAGGGTTCGAGCGTCCGCCGCCGGTCCCGCCGCCGCAGCGGCGAGGAGTCGCGCAACGCCGGCGACGAGCCCGAGAACACGGTCGTCAAGGTCCGCAAGCCCCGCGAGCCGGAGCTGATCACCGAGCCGCAGAAGGTCAAGGGCTCCACGCGCCTCGAGGCGAAGAAGCAGCGTCGCCGCGACGGTCGTGACGCCGGGCGCCGCCGAGCCGTGATCACCGAGGCGGAGTTCCTCGCGCGCCGCGAGTCGGTCGACCGCCAGATGGTCGTGCGCCAGAAGGGCGGCCGCATCCAGATCGGCGTCATGGAGGACGGCGTGCTCGTCGAGCACTACGTCGCGCGCAACCAGGACGCCTCGCTCATCGGCAACGTGTACCTCGGCCGCGTGCAGAACGTGCTGCCGAGCATGGAGGCCGCGTTCGTCGACATCGGCCGCGGGCGCAACGCCGTGCTGTACTCCGGCGAGGTCGACTGGGATGCCGCCGCCGAGAACGGCGAGAAGAACCAGCCCCGACGCATCGAGCTCGCGCTGAAGCCGGGCGACCGGGTGCTCGTCCAGGTCACGAAGGACCCGGTGGGCCACAAGGGCGCACGCCTGACCAGCCAGATCTCGCTGCCCGGCCGCTACCTCGTGTACGTGCCGAACGGCTCCATGAACGGCATCAGCCGCAAGCTCCCCGACACGGAGCGCGCGCGCCTGAAGAAGATCCTGAAGGAGGTGCTCCCCGAGAACCAGGGCGTCATCGTGCGCACCGCGGCCGAGGGCGCCACCGAGGAGCAGCTCACGCGCGACGTCAACCGGCTCATCAGCCAGTGGGCCGACATCTCGCAGACCATCGAGAAGGTCCAGGCGCCGGCGCTCCTGCACTCCGAGCCCGACCTGCTCATCAAGATCGTCCGCGACGTCTTCAACGAGGACTTCCAGAAGATGATCATCGCCGGCGACGAGGCGCGCCGCACGATCGAGAAGTACCTCGGCCAGGTCGCGCCGGACCTGCTCGAGCGCGTCGAGGCCTACGAGGGCGAGCGCGACGCGTTCGACGAGTTCCGCATCACCGAGCAGATCGAGAAGGCGCTCGAGCGCAAGGTGTGGCTGCCGTCCGGCGGTTCGCTGATCATCGACCGCACCGAGGCGATGACCGTCATCGACGTCAACACGGGCAAGTTCGTCGGCTCCGGCGGCAACCTCGAGGAGACGGTCACCAAGAACAACCTCGAGGCGGCGGAGGAGATCGTCCGCCAGCTGCGACTCCGCGACATCGGCGGCATCATCGTCGTCGACTTCATCGACATGGTGCTCGAGTCCAACCGCGACCTCGTGCTGCGTCGACTCGTCGAGTGCCTCTCGCGCGACCGCACGAAGCACCAGGTCGCCGAGGTCACCTCCCTCGGCCTCGTGCAGATGACCCGCAAGAAGCTCGGGCTCGGCCTGCTCGAGTCGTTCTCCGAGTCGTGCGAGGTCTGCGCCGGACGCGGCATCATCGTCCACCACGAGCCGATCGCGAAGCACCGCGCGCCGCAGCAGCAGGTCGAGCGCCGCCGGAACCGCGGCGGCGCCAACGGGAACAACGGCGGGTCGTCGCAGGCCCCCGCGGCCGACAAGGCGCACCAGGGCACGCACGCGATCACCGAGGACGTGAAGCACGCGCTTGCGCAGATCGCCGCGTCGACCGTCGCGCACGCCGAGCAGAAGGCGCCGACGGATGCCGCATCCGAGCCGTCGTCGGCGGTCGCCGACGCCACGCCGGGCGCCGAGGCGCCGGCCGAGGGCGGCGGGCGCCGGCGTGGTCGTCGTCGCGCGTCGCGGGGCTCGGGCGGCG
>NZ_LQGY01000026.1 GCF_001620055.1 Agromyces sp. NDB4Y10
CCCCGCCTCGCGCCCCCGGCCGACGGGCCCCGTGAGGCGCTGCTCGCGCTCGCCGACGAGTGGAACCTCGGCGGCGCGGTGCCCCGCGTGCTCGCCGCGCTCGACCGCACGAGCTGAAGGGCGGCCGCGGCGCCTCCGGCCGGTCCGGCGCGCGCGGGCGCGCCCTCGGGCCGACCAACGTGCGGCGCCGTTAGCCTGCGGAGATGAACCGGACCACTCGCATCGGACCAGCGCCCGCCGTCACGCTCCTGGCCGGCGCGGTCGCGCTCGCCGGCCTCCTCGCCGGGTGCGCCCCCGGAAACCCCGACCCGACCACCACGCCGAGCGCGCCGCCGACGACGAGCGAGCCCGCCGAGACGACGCCGCCCGCCACCGAGACCGCGCCGCCGACCGAGGAGCCCGCCGCCCGCGGCGCGGGCAGCTCGCTCGAGGCGATCGACGCGTACGCGCTCTGCCGCGCCCAGACCGGCCGCTTCTACGGCGACCCGGGCCGGACGGTGTTCGCGCCGTTCGACGCGGCGACGGTGCTGCAGCGCGACGACGGGCTCTGGTACGTCTACATGGACGTCGAGGATCCGAGCCAGGAACCTGAGCTCGTCGACGTCGCGGGCAGCGAGTGCATCGTCGGCGGCACCATGGGCGAACCGCAGTGGGAGCTGTTCGGATCGATCGCGCGCGACGTCGCCGACGAGTCGATCGCCGATTACAACCGCTCGCTCGGGGGAGCCTGACCCGCGGCATCCGCTCGCATCAGGTGGGGACGCCGGGCCTCGCCGGTGCCGACGACGGCAGCCAGTGCTCGGGCGCGGGCAGTTCGACCCCGCCGGATGCCGCGACGATGACGACGAACGCGTAGGCCGCGACGAGGATGGCGAGGCCGCCCAGCACCATCGCGGCGGGCACCGCCCACGAGACCCGGAAGCCCTCCCGGCGATACCGCGGCGCCGCCATGCCGGCGACCCAGATCGCCACGGTCCCGAAGCCGGCGATCCACACCGTGCGGAGCGCGTCGCCCTCGAGCGGGGCGAAGACGGCGATGCCGAGCGCGCCGACGCCCATGAAGAGGGCGGCCCAGGCGAACAGGCGGGCCATGCCGAGTCCGCCGACATCCGTCTGGTCCTGCCACCACGGGGTCGGATCGCGCGGATCCTGCTCGGCCGGCTCACTCATGGGTCGATCGTACGCGGGCGCCGCGCCCATCGGTCGGCGGGGGTGGACGGCGGTCCGGCCCGGCCCGGAGAATGGGCGGGGCAGTCGCGCGACGGCGACGAGGGGGAGCGGCATGGGCAAGCGGATCTGCGTCACCGGGGCGTCGGGCCTCGCCGGACGGGCGGTCGTGACCGATCTGCTCGAGCACGGCTACGAGGTGCTCGCGACCGACGTGGTGGCGCCGTCACCGCTCCTGCCGGCGCGGTGGTCGCGGCCCGACCTGACGTACACGCAGGCCGACCTGACCGATGCCGGCGATGCGTTCGAGGTGATCGACGGGGTGGACGCGGTCGCGCACCTCGCGGCGATCCCCGCGCCGTCCATCTTCACGCCCGCCCGCACGCTGAACGTCAACAACGCGGTGAACTCGAACGTCTTCCTCGCCGCCGCACGCGCCGGGGTCGAGCGGGTCGTGTGGGCGTCGAGCGAGACGACGCTGGGCCTCGACTTCACCCGGGACGCCCCGCCGGCCTACCTGCCCATCGACGAGGACCACTACCCGCGGCCGACGACGACCTACTCGCTCTCGAAGGTGCTCGGCGAGACCATGGCCGAGCACATCTCGGACTGGTCTGGCATCCCGTTCGTCGCGCTGCGGTTCTCGAACGTCATCGACCCGGACCGCTATGGCGAGTTCCCCGGCTTCGAGGAGGCGCCCGAGTCGCGGCTGTTCAACGCGTTCAGCTACATCGACGTGCGGGATGCCGCGGCATCCGTTCGACTCGCCCTCGAAGCCGAGGTGACCGGGGCCCGCAGCTACGTGATCGCGAACCGCGACACCGTCATGTCGCGGTCGACGGCGGCGCTCATCGAGGAGTTCTTCCCGGGCGTCGAGCTGCGGCGGGAGTTCGGCGAGCACGAGTCGCTCTTCGCGATCGACCGGGCGCGGGCCGAGCTCGGCTTCGAACCGCAACACGGCTGGCGCGACGCCTGACGACCTCCGGCCTCAGCTTCGCGGCGGCGCGATGGACTCGCGTTCGACGAGGCGCTGGGCCAGGACCACGTGCTCGGTCGGTGCCCCGTCGCCGGCGATGCGCCGGATGAGCAGCCGCGCGGCCTCGGCGCCGATCTCGTGGATGGGCTGGGCCATGACGGTGATGCCCGGGGCGGACAGGCTGGTCCAGTCGGCGTCGTCGAACGCGACGAGCGACACGTCGTCGGGGATCCGGCGCCCCAACGTGCGGAGCTCCCGGAAGGCGGCCTGCGCGATGAGGCTGTCGGAGGCGACGATGGCGGTGATGCCGTCGTCGACGAGCGCACGGACGACCGCCGGCACGCCGTCGCGCGCGTTCAGGCGGACGAACCGGGCGGGATCGTCGACGCCCGCGTCGGCGAGCGCCCCGACGAACCCGCGCACGCGGTCGTCGACCGAGCTCGAGCCGAGTCGATCGCCGACCCGGTACTCGTCGGCGTGCGCGATGGTCGACACGAACGCGATCCGGCGGTGTCCGGCGTCGAGCAGCAGCTGGGCGAGTCGTCGCGCGCCCGCGAGGTTGTCGGCGACGACCGTGTCGACGTCGAGCCCGTCGGCGACGCGGTCGAACAGGACCATCGGCCGGGCCCGCTCGACCGCCTCCCGCAGGCTCGACGGGTCGGTGGTGGAGGCGGGCGCCACGAGGATGCCGTCGACGCGCTTGGCCAGCAGCACCGAGATCGCGTTCTCCTCCGCGACGGCGTGCTCGTCGGAGTTCAGCAGGATCAGGTCGTAGCCGGCGGCCTTCGCGACATCCGCCGCCCCTCGCGTCGCCTGGGCGAAGAACGGGTTCTCGATGTCGCCGACGATGATGCCGATGGAATTGGACCGGCCGGTCGTCATCGTCTTGGCCAGGGCGTTCGGGTGGTAGCCGAGCTGCTCGGCCGCGGCCTGGACGCGGTCGCGCACGGCCTCGCTGGCGGCGCCGTAGCCGCCGAGGACGCGGGCCGCCGTCGCCTTCGACACCTTGGCCGCGGCGGCGACGTCGCTGACCGTGACCTCCTTGCGGCCGTTCAGCGGATCCACCGGCATTCGAGCACTCCTCGGAAAAAGTTGTTGACGGATGTCTCGAGCGACGGTTAGTGTGCCGGAAACGCATTGAGACCGGTCTCAATCTACGCGATTGAGACCGGTCTCAACAAGAGCCGGCCGCACCAGCCCGACTCGCGTCCGCACCACCCGAGCACCATCCGACCAGCACCACCACCCACATTCCGAACCGAAGGAACGCACCGTGAAGCAGCGCACCCTCCTCCGCCGCACGGCCGTCGCGGCCGTCGCCGCGGCCACCGCCCTCGTCCTGTCCGCCTGCGCCAGCGGCGCCGCGGGAGACCAGGCGACCGACGCGGCCGACGACAACCCGTACGGCCTCATCACCCCCGGCCAGATCCGCGTGGCGAGCCTCGGCGACGCCAAGCCCTACACCTTCACCGACGAGAGCGGCGAGTTCACCGGGTTCGACGTCGAGCTGTTCACCGACGTCGCCGGCCGCATCGGCATCGACGACGTCGTGTTCACCGGCCAGGACTTCTCGGGCCTGCTCGCCGCGGTCGCCAACGGCCAGTTCGACGTCGGCGTCGCCGCGATCGGCATCACCGAGGAGCGCCAGCAGACCGTCGACTTCTCCGACGGCTACCTCGCCGGCTACCTCACCGTCATGGCGAGCCCCGAGGCCGACATCGCCGACGAGGACGACCTCGCCGGGAAGCGGCTCGGCGTCGTGCAGGGCACCCTGCAGGAGGCGTACGCGGTCAAGAACTTCACCGAGACCGAGCTCGTCCGCTTCCCCGACAACAACGCCGCGATCTCCGCGGTGAACTCCGGCGCGGTCGACGCGCACTTCCTCGACTACGAGGCCGCCAAGGAGTACGCGGCGCAGTACGGCCTGGAGAACGCCATCGACATCCCGTCGTTCGACGCCCCCGCCGGCTTCGCCATCGCCAAGGGCAAGCCCGAGTTCCAGGAGGCCCTCAACGAGGCCCTGCACGAGGCCATGGAGGACGGCACCTGGAAGGAGCTCTACCAGAAGTGGTTCCCGGGCTCGCCCATGCCCGAGCAGTACCTGCCCTCGAGCGAGCAGGGCGAGTAGCCCTCGCCTCGCGTCCCGGTGCGGGCCGCCCACAGCACCCGCGCGGCCCGCACCGGACCACCACCCGAACAAACGGAGCACAACATGGACTGGCTCGACAACCTCGTCGCCACCTTCCTCGACTTCGACGCGATGTGGCAGGTGTTCCCGCAGCTGCTCGGCGTCGGCCTCGTGAACACGCTCGTCATCTCGATCGCGGCCACCGTCATCGGCGTCGTGCTCGGCATGATCGTCGCGATCATGGGCATCTCGCGCGCGCGCTGGCTGCGCGTGCCCGCCCGCGTGTACACCGACGTCTTCCGCGGCCTGCCCGCGATCCTCACCATCCTGCTCATCGGCCAGGGCTTCGCGCGGATGAGCCAGCAGATCTTCGGCCCGTCGCCGTACCCGCTCGGCATCCTCGCCCTCAGCCTCATCGCGAGCGCCTACATCGGCGAGATCTTCCGCGCCGGCATCCAGAGCGTCGACCGCGGCCAGCTCGAGGCCTGCCGCGCGCTCGGCATGAGCTACGGCAGCGCCATGCGCCTCGTGGTCGTGCCGCAGGGCGTGCGCCGGGTCCTGCCCGCGCTCGTCAACCAGTTCATCGCGATCGTGAAGGACTCGAGCCTGGTCTACTTCCTGGGCCTGCTCGTGTCCGAGCGGGAGCTGTTCCGGGTCGGCCAGGACGCGGCCGTCCTCACCGGCAACCTGTCGCCGCTCGTGATGGCCGGTCTCTTCTACCTCGTGATCACCGTGCCGCTCACGCACCTCGTGAACTACTTCGACGAGCGGTTCCGCACCGGCCGGCGCAAGGCCGCGCCGCCCAAGAGCGGCCTCGACGAGGTCGAGGAGCAGCAGACCCCGCCGACCGCACTCACCTACGGGAGCAACACATGACGTACACGTCTCCGGTGCCGATCACCGACGGGCACCTCTACACCGGCTCCAGCCTCGAGCTGCGCGGGCTCACCATGGCCTACGGCGACATCGAGGTGCTCCGCGACGTGAGCCTCACCGTCCAGCCGGGCACCACCACGTGCATCATCGGCCCGTCCGGTTCGGGCAAGTCGACGCTGCTGCGCGGGGTGAACCGCCTCCACGAGCCGAGCGGCGGCGACGTCCTCCTCGCGGGCGAGAGCGTGCTGCGCCAGAGGCCCGACGTCGTGCGGCGACGGATCGGCCTGGTGTTCCAGCACTTCAACCTGTTCCCCGACCACACCGCGCTCGAGAACGTCGCGCTCGCCCTGCGCAACGTGAAGCGGATGTCGCGGCCCGAGGCGAACCGCATCGCGCACGAGCGGCTCGCCGAGGTGGGGCTGGCCGAGCGCGCCGACCACCGCCCGCGCGACCTGTCCGGCGGGCAGCAGCAGCGGGTGGCCATCGCGCGGGCCCTCGCGATGGAGCCCGAGGTCATGCTCTTCGACGAGGCCACCAGCGCGCTCGACCCCGAGCTCGTGAAGGGCGTGCTGAGCCTCATGGCGCAGCTCGCCCAGCGCGGCATGACCATGCTCGTCGTCACCCACGAGATGGGCTTCGCCCGCAGGGTCGCCGACCAGGTCGTGTTCATGGACGAGGGCCGCGTCGTCGAGCACGGCCACCCCGACGACCTCTTCGACCGCCCGCAGAGCCCGCGCCTGCGTCGCTTCCTCAGCGAGGTGCTGTGATGACGGATGCCGCATCCGCCCGCGTCGGCGACCCCATCCGCACCGCCGTCGTCGGCTTCGGCACGAGCGGGCGGGTGTTCCACGCCCCGTTCCTCGACGCCGATCCGGCGTACTCGCTCGACGTCATCGTCACGCGCGACGGATCCCGTCGCGCGGCCGCCGCGGCGCGGCATCCGTCGGCGGCGACCGTGGCCACGGTCGACGGCCTGTGGGCGGCGGCCGACCGGTTGGACCTCGTCGTGATCGGCTCGCCGAGCGGCACGCACGCGACGCTCGCCGATGCGGCGCTCGACGCGGGCCTCGACGTCGTCGTCGACAAGCCGTTCGCCGTCACCGCCGACGAGGGCCGGGCGCTCATCGCGAAGGCGGCGCGGCTCGGCCGGACGCTGACGGTGTTCCAGAACCGCCGATGGGACGGCGACTTCCGCACGGTGCGTCGGCTCGTGGAGTCCGACGCGCTCGGCGAGGTGCGCCGGTTCGAGTCGCGCTTCGAATGGTGGAAGCCGCAGCCGCCCGCCTCGTGGAAGACCGAGGCGACGCCCGCCGAGGGCGGCGGCATCCTCTACGACCTCGGCACGCACCTCATCGACCAGGCGGTGCAGCTGTTCGGTCCGGTCGCGGAGCTGACCGCCGAGATCGATCGCCGGCGCCCTGGCGCCGCCGCCGACGACGACGTGTTCGTCGCGCTCCGGCACGAGTCGGGCACGCGGTCGCACCTCTGGATGAACGCCGTCGCGCCCGTCTTCGGCCCGCGCTTCCACGTGCTGGGCTCCCGCGCGGGGTACACGAGCTGGGGCCTCGACGGCCAGGAGCCCGCGCTCATCGCGGGCGCGCTGCCGACCGACCCCGGCTTCGGCGAGACGCCCGAAGCGCGCTGGGGCGTGCTCGGCGTCGACGGCGCCGCCCGGCCCGTCCCGACCGATCGCGGGGACTACGGCGAGTTCTACCGCCTCCTCGACGCCGCGATCCGCGACGGCGCGCCCGTGCCCGTGGACCCGTCCGACGCGGTCGCCGTGCTCGAGCTCATCGAGCAGGCGCACGCCGCGGCATCCGTCACCGCCTGACCGCGCATCGCACCGATCACCCGAACCACCTGAGAAGGAACATCACCCATGTCTGCAACCGAACCGAAGCCCGTCGTCGTCATCGGCGGCGGCATCCTCGGCGCCTCGACGGCCGCGCACCTCGCGCGGGCCGGCGCGCCGGTCACCCTCGTCACGGCCGGTGCGCTGGCCGACGGCGCGTCCGGCCGTTCCATCGCCTGGCTGAACTCGTCCGGCGACCGTTCGCCGGCCTACCACTACCTGCGCCTGCTCGCGCTCGACCGCTACCGCACCTGGAGCGTCCGTCACCCGGAGAGCGGCAGCTACCTGCGGTTCGACGGCGCGATGAAGTGGGCGGGCCCGGGGGAGAGCCTGCGGCAGACCTTCGCGTTCGAGCGCGCGGGCGGCTACGACGCCGTGTGGGTCGAGCGCCACGACGTGGCCTCGGTCGCGCCCGACGTCGACCCGGCCTCGGTCGCGGAGGAGGGCGCGATCTTCAACGCCGGCGAGGGTTGGGTGAGCCTGCCCGACCTCATCGCGGCACTCGTCGGGGAGGCCGTCGCCGACGGCGCGACCGTCGTCGAGCGTGCGGGCGACGTGCGCGTCGACGTGCGGGACGGCGCAGCGGCGGGCGTGATCCTCGGCGACGGCACCCGGGTGCCCGCCGAGCGGGTCGTGCTGGCGACGGGCGGCGACGTGCCGGCGCAGCTCGCGGCCCTCGGCGTCGCCGTGCCGGATGCCACGCCGGCCGCCTTCGTGCTGTTCACCGACCCGGTCGACGTCGAGGTGCGCACCGTGCTCAACACGCCCCGCGTGGCCGTGCGCCCCACGCCCGACGGCCGGCTCGTGCTCGACGCCGACTGGGCCGAGAAGTCCGTCGCGGTCGCCGACGACGGCACCGTCACGGTGCCCGATGAGGCCGTACAGGGCCTCCTCGACGCGGCCTCCGAGGTGCTCGCGGGCCACCCGCGCCTCACGGCGGAGCGCGTCGGCGCGGGACTCAAGCCGATCCCGGGCGACGGCGAGCCGGTCGCCGGTGCGGTCCCCGCGATCCCGGGCCTCTACACCCTGTTCACGCACTCCGGCGCGACGCTCGGTCTCATCCTCGGCGAGCTGCTCGCCGAGGAGATCGTGACGGGAACGCCGTCGCCGGTGCTCGCGTCGTTCCGCGTCGACCGGTTCGCGGCGATCGACGCGCCCGAGGCGGTCGGCACGGGCGCGTGGGCGCCCGTCACCGCCTAGCCGCGACCCGTTCCGGGCGTGCGACGGGGGCCCGCCGTCATGGCGGGCCCCCGTCGGCGTTCACTCGTGCACGCCCGTGACGTCCGGGTCCTCCTCGGGCTCGAACGTGTTCTTCTCCTCGGTGACGCCGACGCCGACGCCGTCCGGCGCGTCCGGGATCGTGCCCTGGCTGCCGGCGCCGTCCTGGCCGTCGTCGCCGGCCGTGCCGGTGCGGTCCTCGCGGTCCTCTTCGGGTGGGATGTCGCTCATGGTCGCTCCTCTCCTCCGTGGACCCTCCACGCTCGCAGCATCCGCTTGCCGCGGCCAGCGCTTGACAATCCCAGCGCGCACCCAGCCACGACGTAATCGACACATGTAGATTAGACGTGTACCCGGAGCCATCCGACCCCGGGCCCAGAAGGCAACGGATGCCGCGGGCCGATCGCCCGCGGCGAGACAAGGAGCGTCAACATGGCACGCGTCAGCGGCAAGGTCGCACTCATCAGCGGTGGAGCACGGGGCATGGGGGCGTCGCACGCCCGCCTGCTCGTGGCGGAGGGCGCGAAGGTGGTGATCGGCGACCTGCTCGACGACGAGGGCGCGACGCTCGCGGCCGAACTCGGCGACGAGCACGCGCGGTACGTGCACCTCGACGTGACCGACTACGCCCAGTGGGAGTCGGCCGTCGCGGCGGCGACCGAGGCGTTCGGGCGGCTCGACATCGTGGTGAACAACGCCGGCATCGCCAACTTCGGCTCGATCGAGGAGTACCCGATCGACGCCTGGCAGAAGATCATCGACATCAACCTCACCGGCGTGTTCTACGGCATCAAGGCCGCGATCCCCGCGCTGAAGGAGTCGGGCGCCGGCTCGATCATCAACATCTCCTCGACCGCCGGCCTGCAGGGCTACGAGGCGCTGCCCGGCTACAACGCCGCGAAATTCGGCGTGCGCGGCCTCACGAAGAACGCCGCGCTCGACCTCGGGCGCTACAACATCCGCGTGAACTCGGTGCACCCGGGCGTCATCCGCACCCCCATGACCGAGGAGCTCGAGACGCCGCAGAACCACGTCGCCCTGCATCGCGTCGGCGAGCCCATCGAGCTGTCGAACCTCATCCTGTTCCTCGCGAGCGACGAGTCGAGCTTCTCGACCGGCGCCGAGTTCGTCGCCGACGGCGGCGAGACCGCGGGGCTCGCGCACTACGAGAGCTGAGCCGGCGCCCGATGCGCACCCCCGAGCGGATGCTGCGGCCTCGCGTCGCGGCATCCGCTCGCCCGTTCGACGCCGCCCCCGGCGGACCGGGGTCAGGTCCGGACGAGCCCGAGGTCGACGAGGCTCCGCGCCGCGGCCAGCACGGCCTCCTCGCGCGAGCGCGGCGTCCAGCCGAGCAGGCGGGTCGCCTTCTCGTGCGAGGCGTCGACGCGCCGGCCGAGCTCGGCGGCGATCGTCCGCGCCTCCCCGACGAACGGGGCCGCGGCGCGGACCACCCAGTCGGGGAGCACCCGCGTCGTCGCACGGCGGGCCCGGTCGCCGAGTCCGGCGCGCATGAGCAGCGACAGCTCGCGGTACTCGAACGCGTCGCCCGACACGGCGAGGAACCGTTCGCCCGCGGCATCCGGATGCCGCATCGCGCGCACGTGCAGGTCGGCGACGTCGCGCACGTCGACCGCGTTCACCGTGCCGCGCGGCACCGCCGGGTACTTCCCGTTGAGGAGCGCCAGCAGCAGCTCGAGCGAGGCCGACAGGTCGGTGCCGATCGCCGGGCCGAAGATGCCGACCGGGTTCACCGTCGCCAGTTCGAGGTCGCCGCCCTCCCGGCCCACGAAGTCCCACGCCGCGCGCTCGGCCAGCGTCTTCGACCGCACGTACGGCGTGATCGTTCGCGAGGACGGGTCGGTCCAGTCCTCCTCGGTGAACCGGCGGCCGGGATGCGTCCGGTAGCCGATCGCCGCGAACGACGACGTCAGCACCACGCGCCGCACGCCCGCATCGCGGGCCGCGCGCAGCACCCGCAGCGCCCCGTCGCGGGCGGGCACGATGAGCTCGTCCTCGTCCTTCGGCTGGCGCGCCGGGAACGGCGAGGCCACGTGCAGCACGTGCGTGGCCCCCTGCACGCCTGCCGGCCAGCCGGCGTCGTCGAGCAGGTCGGCGGTCGCGACCTCGAGTCCGGCCGGATCGGCCCCCGCGAGCCGCACGAGCGCACGCAGGTCGTCGGCCCGCTGCGGGTGCCGCACGGTCGCCCGCACGCGCGTGCCATCGGCGAGGAGTCGCACGATGCAGTGGAGTGCCACGAACCCCGTGCCGCCCGTCACCAGGACCAGTTCGTCGTCCATGCGCACCTCCGGGACGGACTCTACCGGGCGGTCCCGAGCGTGCGGCGAGCCGCGGATAGGGTGACGGCATGAGCGAGACCGGCCCCGACCCGACGCTCGACGACCCCCGGCAGCGGCGCACCCGTGCCGCGCTCACCGACGCGCTGCTGCGGCTGCTCGAGCACGAGCCGCTCGACGCGATCACCGTCGCGCGCCTCTGCCGCGAGGCGGGCGTGCACCGCACGACGTTCTACGCGCACGCGCCGAGCGTGCACGCGTTCGCGCTCGCCGTCTTCACCCAGGACCTCGACCGGCTCACCGCGGTCGATGTCGAGCCGGCCGGCGAGACGCCCGAGCACGTCGCCGAACGCTACCTCGACTCGCTCACGAGGGTGCTCGACCACGTCGCCGTCGAGCGTGCGGGCTACCGGGCGCTGTTCGGCTCGGCGAGCCGCGGCGTGTTCCGCACGGCCCTCGACGAGCGGATGCGGCGGCGCGCCCGGCTCGCGCTCGAGGTGTGGCGCGCCCAGGGCGTGCCCGGCGCACCGGTCGCCGCCGCCGCGATCGACGAGGCGGCCGCGTACGTCGCCGGCGGACTCGTCGGGGCGATCGAGACGTGGGCGATGGGCGACGAGACGGATGCCGCGGCATCCGCTGCGCGCATCGCGACGCTCATGCCCGGCTGGTGGCCGCAGGCGCGCTGACTCCCGCTGCGGGATCCTTGCGGTCGGTGGCATCCTTGCCACATGACGAGGACCAACCACCGCGTCGCCGTGCTCGTGCTCGAGGGCGCGAAGCCGCTCGACGTGGGCATCCCCGCGCAGACCTTCACCACCCGGGCGAGCATGCCCTACGAGGTGCGCGTCTGCGGCGCCCGCCCGGGCCCCGTGACCGGCGGCGACGGGCTCTCGTACCACGTCGCCGACGGGCTCGAGGCGTTCGAATGGGCCGAGACGATCTTCATCCCCGGATACCGGCACCCCGACCGCGAGGACCCGCCGGCCGACGTCGTCGACGCGCTCCTCGCCGCGCACGCCCGCGGCGCGCGGATCGCGGCGATCTCCACTGGCGCGTTCGCGCTCGCCGCGACCGGCCTGCTCGACGGGCGGCGGGCCACGACGCACTGGCACTACACGCGGGCGCTGCGGGCGCGGCATCCGCTCGTCAACGTCGACGAGAACGTGCTGTTCGTCGACGAGGGGCAGGTGCTGACGTCGGCCGGCGCGGCATCCGGCATCGACCTCTGCCTGCACCTCGTGCGACGCGACCACGGCGTCGCCGTGTCGAACCACGCAGCGCGGCGGCTCGTCGCGGCGCCCTACCGCAGCGGCGGGCAGGCGCAGTACGTGCCGCGGGCGCTGCCCGAGCCGCTCGGCGACGTGTTCGCGGCCACCCGGCAGTGGGCGCTCGAGCACCTGCACGAGCCGATCACGCTCGAGGACCTCGCGCGCAACGCGACCGTGTCGCCGCGCACGTTCTCACG
Source organism: Agromyces sp. NDB4Y10 (assembly GCF_001620055.1). Classification (GTDB taxonomy): domain Bacteria; phylum Actinomycetota; class Actinomycetes; order Actinomycetales; family Microbacteriaceae; genus Agromyces; species Agromyces indicus. Next base: position 11,977 of record NZ_LQGY01000026.1, read on the forward strand.
GCGCTTCGTCGACGACACCGGCTACACGCCCATGCAGTGGATCCTGCGGGCGCGCATCGACCTCGCCCGCGAACTGCTCGAGCGCACCGACCTCGGGGTCGAGCAGATCGCCGCGCAGGTCGGGCTCGGCACGGGCGCGAACCTGCGGCTGCACTTCCAGCGCATCCTCGGCACGTCGCCGTCGGAGTACCGTCACACGTTCGCCGCCTGACCTGGCCGCGTCGTTGCGCGCTGCCGTTGCGCGGTGCCGTTGCCCGGTGTCGTTGCGCGGTGCCGTTTTCAGGAGGTCGTCGGCGTGTCGCGGCGGTGGGCGGCGTGTCGTCCTGAGAACGGTGCCGTTCGGGCGTGCGGCTCCTGAGAAAGGCATCCGACCGAGCGGATGCCGGGGATCAGCGCCCTGAGCGGCTCGCCGTGAGCTCGCCCGTGCGTCCGGCGTCGCGGAGCTCGCCCGTGCGTCCGGCGGCGGGTTCGACCGGCTGGGGACGCAGTACGCGAGTCGCGAGGCGCACCGCGGCGTCGATGGTGCGGGCTCCGACGACGCCGATGAGGGCGCCTACCGTGTTGGCGAGGAGGTCGCGCGGGTCGGAGATGCGGTCGGCCAAGGGGATCTGCGCGAGCTCGATGGCGAGGCTGAAGCCCGCGGCCATCACGACCGGGACCGCGAACGACACGCCGCGCAGGGCGAACGCGAGCAACGCGCCGAGGGGCACGAACATGAGCACGTTGAGCATCAGCTCGGTCTCGAGGCCGGTCGTCCAAGTGGACGGCTCGAGCCAGAGACGCCAGTCGAGCACGCCGTTCGGCGATTGGTTGCCCAGGCCCGCCCGCGGCACCGAGCCGAGGGTCGCCCAGAGCACCAGGCCCGCATAGGCGAACAGCAGGACGGCGGCGGCTCGGGAGGGTCGCATCCTCCCATCGTGTCGGGCGAGTCTGTGCCTCGCCTCCGAGCCGCCTCAGTGCGGCCCATGCGCTTCCCGTGACGACCCGCCGAAGCCGAGTGATCGCGAGCCGATCGCACCATTGGCGAGATCCTTGCGCACGCTGTCTTGCAAGCCACTTCCGAGAGCGGATGCCGCGGTCCAGAGTGGTCCCGAAAACCTCGTGGTCCTGATGCCGCGAGTCGAGAAAGGAACACCTCGCAATGACCCGCATCGCCGTCAACGGCTTCGGACGCATCGGCCGCAACACCCTGCGCGCCCTCCTCGAGCGCGACTCGACCCTCGAGGTCGTCGCCGTGAACGACCTCACCGACCCCGCCGCCCTCGCGCGGCTGCTCAAGTACGACACCGTCGGCGGCCGCTTCGGCCGTTCGGTCGAGGTCGACGGCGACGTGCTCGTCATCGACGGTCACCGCGTGAAGGTGCTCGCCGAGCGCGACCCGGCGAAGCTGCCCTGGGGCGAGCTCGACGTCGACATCGTGCTCGAGTCGACCGGCCGCTTCACCGACGCCGAGGCCGCGCGCGCCCACCTCGCCGCGGGCGCGAAGAAGGTGCTCGTGAGCGCCCCGTCGAAGGGTGCGGATGTCACGCTCGCCTACGGCGTGAACACCGACGCGTACGACGCATCCGCGCACACCGTCATCTCGAACGCGTCATGCACCACGAACGCGCTCGCCCCGCTCGCGAAGGTCCTCGACGACCTCGCCGGCATCGAGCACGGGTTCATGACGACGATCCACGCGTACACGCAGGACCAGAACCTGCAGGACGCCCCGCACTCCGACGCGCGCCGCGCCCGTGCCGCCGCCGAGAACATCGTGCCCTCGTCGACGGGTGCCGCGAAGGCCATCGGCCTCGTGCTGCCGCAGCTGGACGGCAAGCTCAACGGCGACGCGATGCGCGTGCCCGTGCCGGTCGGCTCGATCGTCGAGCTCAACGCGACCGTGTCGAAGGACGTCACGCGCGACGAGGTGCTCGCCGCGTACCGTGAGGCCGCCGAGGGCGAGCTCGCGGGCGTGCTCGAGTATTCCGAGGAGCCGCTCGTCTCGAGCGACATCGTCGGCAACCCGCACTCGTCGATCTTCGACGCCGAGCTCACCCGCGTCGACGGCAAGCACGTCAAGGTCGTCGCCTGGTACGACAACGAGTGGGGCTTCTCGAACCGCGTGATCGACACGCTGGAGCTGCTCGCGGCCTGACGTCGGGGTCGAACGCGAGAACGGATGTCGCGCCGGTGGGGGAGTGGAGCCCCCGCCGGCGCGATTCGCGTCTGCGCCCCGCGCGCGCTCGGCCCCCCGCTGGAACCACGTTGTCGCGTCCGAACCCTGCTCCGTCGTGGTTCCGCGGCGAGAACCTGGTCCGAACGCGAATCCGACGCGCGTGTCGATTCCCGGCGGTGCCGTTCGACGTCCAGAGTGAGGGGCGGACGGACCGCCCCGGACCGATCCCGAATGGAGACCGCCATGCGCACCCTCATCGTCACCGAGTTCATGACCCTCGACGGCGTCGTCGACTCGCCCGGCGGTGGCGAGCACCCGCGGGCGGGCTGGACCTTCAACGAGGTGCCCTTCGTCGAGGAGATGTACGAGATCAAGGGCCGCGAGCAGGATGAGGCCGGCGCCATGCTGCTGGGCCGCGTCAGCTATGACGAATTCGCCCCGGTCTGGCCAGCCATGGACGAGTTCGACGTCTACAACGCCATGCCGAAGTACGTCGTCTCGTCGACCCTCGCCGACCCCGAGTGGAACAACACGACCGTGCTTCGCTCGCTCGACGAGGTCGCCGCCCTCAAGCAGGGCGACGGCGAGGGCACCATCATCGTGCACGCGAGCCCGACCCTCGCGCAGGGTCTCGCCGAGGCGGGTCTCGTCGACCGGTACCACCTGCTGGTGTTCCCCGTCGTGCTCGGCGAGGGCAAGCGCCTCTTCACCGGCCGCGAGCAGGGCTCGCTGAAGCTCGTCGAGCACGAGGTGTACTCGAACGGGGTCGTCAAGCAGGTCTTCGACGTGGTGCGATGAGCGAGCGGATGCCGCCGGCAGGGCCGGCATCCGTCGGCGCCCTGCTGGGCTGAGCGGCGGCTGGGGATCGGAGCGGATCGGCGCGGATCGGGAAGAGGACGGCCGCGGCATCCGTTGCCTGACACCATGACCACACTCGGAATCATCGGAGCAGGCAACATCGGCAGCCAGGTCGCGCGCGCGGCCGTGGCGAACGGGTACGACGTCGTGATCGCCAACTCGCGCGGGCCGGAGACGCTCGCCGACCTCGTCGCGGAGCTCGGCCCCCGGGCGCGGGCCGCCACCGCGGAGGACGCGGGCGCGGCGGGCGACGTCGTCCTCGTGACCGTGCCGCTCAAGGCGTACCGCGACATCCCGGTCGAGCCGCTCGCGGGGAAGATCGTGATCGACACGAACAACTACTACTGGGAGCGCGACGGCCGCATCGCCGCCATCGACGAGGGGCGCGCGACGGTGTCCGGCCTCCTGCAGGAGCACCTGCCCACCAGTCGCGTGGTGAAGGGGTTCAACCACATCATGGCGAAGGACATCACGACGGATGGCACGCCCGCGGGCACGCCCGGACGCCGGGCGCTCGCGACCTCGAGCGACCACGACGACGCCGTCGCGTTCGTCACCGAGCTGTACGACCGGTTCGGCTTCGACACCGTGAACGTGGGCCCGCTCGCGGAGAGCTGGCGCGTCGAACGCGATCAGCCCGCGTACGTCGTGCCGCAGACCCGCGAGGAGCTGGTGGCGAACCTCGCGCGGGCCGAGCGCCTCGCCGCCTGAGCGGCGCGCCGGCCCTTGGCATCGACCGCTCCCGGGCGGTATGTTCTCGTCTCACCGGTTGACGACGGCGTCATGATCGCTCCGACGACCGAGAAGAGGAGACCATGATCTACGAAGACCGGGACCGCCTGAAGCGCGCCCTGCAGGCCACGACCGAGGGGCGCCACCGCGAGGTCGAGCTCGACGAGGCCGCGCGCGAGTGCGCCGAGGCCCTGCTGACCGGGTCGATCGACCTGGCGCAGGTGCACGCGCAGCGCTACTCCGAGTTGAAGGGCGAGCCGGCCGGCGCCTGACGCCCGCTCACGGGAGACTTGGCGAGACCGTTCGCCCGGCGGGGCGGCGCACCGCTCCGCCGGGCTGAGGTCAGCTGTAGTTCGGCGGACGCCGGGGCGAGAAGTCGACCAGCTCGACCTCGGTCAGCACGTGGTGCGCGCGTTCGGCGGCGCGGGCGGCCAGCTCGGCGGCATCCCTCGCCTGGGCCGAGCGGGTCGTGGCCACGCCGGCCCCGATCTCGTCGAGCAGCGAGCCGATGAGTTCGGCGAGCCCCTCGCGGAGCTCGGCGAGGTTGGTGTTCTCGATGAGCAGGCGGCGATCGGCGGCGCGGAGGGTGACCGTGCGGTACCCGGCCTCGCTGAGGCGGGCGTCGATCTCCGGTGAGGCGAGCAGGTCGAGTTCCTGCGGGAGCGGTCGGCGCGTGAAGACGGCGCTGACGGTGTACCGCTCGGGAGCCTCGATGGTGCCGAGGGTCGAGGGGAGGTCGTTGACGAGGATGTGATCCACGGCGAACGGGGCGAACGGCTCGGGGTCGGCGGGCGGGGCCGCCGCGTCGGTCATCGACGTGCCGATGCGCGGGTGCCGGCGGGCGGCAGATGGGATGTGCTCATCTCCGGAGCGTAGGCCGGGAAGATGTGGGGGCTCACAGTTTCAACTCACGCCGACGCCGACGCCGACTCGGAGGCTGACACCGACACCGACCCGGCCGCCGACGCCGACCCGCGACCTGAGAATCCCTCGTGTATCCGGTTCGGCGGGCCGCTTCCCGCGTAGCCTGAAAGCGGCGGGTCAGAGTGAACCCGAACGTCGAGGAATCCCGGGTCGCCCACGCACGAGGTCGTGCGGGGAAGCAGGTCCGGAATGACCGGAACATCACCTGCCGCGGCATCCGCGGCCACCATCGCGACGAAGCCACGTCGAGGCGATCGAGCCGCGGCGAACAGCGACTTCACCGACCTGGCGCGGCTCGTGAAGTCCGCCGGGCTCATGCGCCGACGATACGGGTACTACTGGACGAAGCTCAGCCTGATCCCGCTCGCCTACATCGTCCTGGTCGCGGCGTTCATCTGGATCGGTGACACCTGGTGGCAGCTGTTCACCGCCGTCGTCTTCGCGGTGCTGTTCACGCAGACCGCGTTCCTCGGGCACGACGCCGCCCACCGGCAGATCTTCCGGTCGGGGCGCTGGAACGACTGGATCAGCCTCATCCTCGGCGACTTCTTCGTCGGCATGAGCTACGGCTGGTGGCAGCACAAGCACACGCGCCATCACGCGAATCCGAACCAGGTCGGCGTCGACCCCGACATCGACCTGCCCGTGATCGCCGTCACGCCCGACCGGGCCGCGAAGACCCGGACGCCGCTCGTGCGGTGGGTCATGTCGCACCAGGGCGCGTTCTTCTTCCCGATCCTGCTGCTCGAGGGGCTGTCGCTGCACGCGTCGAGCGTGCGCCGCGTCTTCCAGCGCGCGCCCGTCGCGCGCCGCCCCGTCGAGATCGCGTTCCTCGGCGTGCGGATCGTCGGGTACGTCGCGCTCGTCTTCCTCGTGCTCTCGCCGGGCGTCGCGGCGGCGTTCCTCGCCGTGCAGCTCGGCGTGTTCGGCGTCTACATGGGCATGTCGTTCGCGCCGAACCACAAGGGGATGCCGCTGGTGCCCAAGAGCCTGAAGCTCGACTTCCTCCGGCGACAGGTGCTCATGAGCCGCAACATCCGCGGCAACCGGATGCTCGACTTCATGATGGGCGGCCTCAACTACCAGGTCGAGCATCACCTGTTCCCGTCGATGCCGCGTCCGCACCTGCGTCGCGCCGCGCCCCTCATCGCCGCGTACTGCCGGGAGCGCGGAGTCGCGTACACCGTCACCGGGCTCTGGCAGAGCTACGGGATCGTGCTGCGGTACATCAACCGGGTCGGCCTCGGCGAACGCGACCCGTTCACCTGCCCGCTCGTCGAGCAGCGCGCGAGCCTCACCCGATAGCTCCCCGGTCGGCCCGGCGACCGCGGCCCCCCACGCGGTTGCCGGTGTCGGCGGGGGGCGCGAGCATGGCCGCATGGATGCCGCGCCCGACCCGATCACCCCGGAGCAGTTCCACGACGCCGACGGCACCGACGACTGGCGGGTGCTGTACTGGGGTGCGCACGCGTTCTTCCGGGCCGGGTCGTATGCGGCCGGCGCCCGATTCGTCGCGGCGATCACGGCGCTCGACGAGGTGGTGCGCCACGAGCCCGACGTCGACCTGCGGCACGAGGGCGTCGCCGTGAAGCTCATCAGCCGCGACATCCGGAACCTCAGCACCCGCGACCTCGACGTCGCACGGCGCATCTCGGCGGTGGCGCGCGAGCACGGGCTGGCCGCGGATGTCGCGGCCCTCCAGGTCGTGCAGACCGCGGTCGCGTCGCCCGAGTCGGCCGACGTGACGCCGTTCTGGCAGGCGGTGCTCGGGTACGTACGTCCGAACGACACGCACCTCGTCGACCCGCTGCGCCGGAGCTCGTCGGTGTTCCTGCAGCCGACCGACGCGGTGCGCCCGAACCGCGGACGCATGCACGTCGACGTCTGCGTGCCGTACGACCTCGTGCAGGCCCGCCTCGAGGCGGCGCTCGCCGCGGGCGGTCGCCTGGTCGACGACTCCGAGGCGCCCGACTGGTGGACGCTCGCCGACGCCGAGAACCACAAGGTCGACGTCACGGCCTGGATCGGGCGGCGCTCGGTGCGTCTCGAGGAGGAACGTCCGGCGTAGCGTGCGGCGGCGACGCGGCAGGATCGGAGCATGACCCGCTTCTCCCGCACGATGCTGAAGTCGAAGATCCACCGCGCGACCGTGACCCACGCCGACCTGCACTACGTCGGCTCGATCACGATCGACGTCGACCTGCTCGAGGCCGCCGACCTGCTGCCCGGCGAGCTGGTCACGGTGGTGAATATCAACACCGGAGCACGCTTCGAGACGTACACGATCGCGGGCGAGCGCGGCTCGGGCGTGCTGGGCATCAACGGGGCGGCGGCGCGGCTGGCGGCGCCGGGCGATCTCGTGATCGTGATCTCGTGGGCCTCGGTCGAGTCGACGGATGCCGCCGGCTTCGCGCCGCGCATCCTGCACGTCGACGCGGCGAACCGCATCGTCGAGCTCGGCGACGACCCGGCGGCATCCGTCGTCGAGGGGCTCGCGACGCCGCCGCACGCGCTCCTCGGGCGGTGACGGCCGCGCTTGCCGCGTCTCCCTTGGCGGGCGGTGCCCACGGCGGTGCGCACGGTGGAGGCCGGCCCCGCTAGGCGCGCGGAGCGGCCACGGGCCGGGCGAGCGCGGCGCCGAGCACGCCGAGCACCGCGCTGCCGAGCATGAGCGCCGCGATCGGCCACCAGTGCCCGGTCGCGGCGAGCAGCGCCGTCGCCGCGAGCGGGGCGAGCCCGCCGCCGACGATCGACGCGGCCTCGCGCCCGATCGTGATGCCCGAGTACCGCACGCGCACGTCGAACAGCGACGCGAACCACGCGGGCTGCACGCCGTCCGCCGCGGCGTTCACGAAGCCGATCGCGAGCGTGACGACGGCGATGACGAGCGCCGCCGAACCCGTGTCGAGCACGACGAACAGAGGCACGGCGAGCACGCCGAGTCCGCCGAGCGCGACGAGCACGACCCGGCGCGGTCCGACGCGGTCGCCGAGCGCGCCCCACAGCGGGCAGAGCACGGCCGCGACCGTCGCACCCGCGAGCAGCGCGGTGAGCGTCACCCATCGCGGCATGCCGAGCACGGTCGAGGCGTAGCCGAGGCAGAACACCGAGATGACGTAGAAGCTCGTGTTCTGGCCGAGCCGCACGAGGAACACGGCGATCACGTTGCGGGGCCGGCGCACGGCCCCGACGAGCGGGCGCCGGGCGCGGCGTCCGTCGCGGAGGACCGCGGCGAACTCGGGCGACTCGTCGACGCGCCAGCGCAGGTACGCCGCCACGGCGAGGAGCACGAGGCTCGCGACGAACGGCACGCGCCATCCCCACGCGAGCAGCGCCGCCTCGTCGAGCACCGCGACAAGCACGACGAACGCGAGGTTGCCGAGGACCAGCCCGACGTACACGGCGCTCGAGATGAACCCGCCGCGAAGCCCCCGCCGGCTCGGGGCGTGCTCGAGGGCGAGCAGCACGGCGCCCGACCACTCGCCGCCGGTCGCGGCGCCCTGCACGAGCCGCAGCGCGACGAGGAGCATGGGCGCAAGCGCCCCGACCTGGGCGTGCGTGGGCAGCAGCCCGATGAGCGCGGTCGCGATGCCCATCACGAGCAGCGTCGCGATGAGGGTGCGCCGTCGGCCGATGCGGTCGCCGAAGTACCCGGAGACGAGTCCGCCGAGCGGCCGGGCGACGAACCCGGTCGCGTAGACGGCGAACGAGAGCAGCACGCCGGTGAGCGGATCCTCGCCGGGGAAGAACAGCACCGGGAACACGAGCGCCGCCGCCGTGCCGTAGAGGAAGAAGTCGTACCACTCGAGCACCGTGCCGAGCGACGCGGCCGTGACCGCACGCCGGGCGCCCGCCGGGTCGGGCGGCGGCTCGGTGGGGTGAGCGGATGCCGCGGGCCGGCCGGTCGCGGTCGTGGCGCTCATGCGGGCACCCCCTCGCCGGGCGCGGTCGCCGACGCCGCGAGCGGCGCCGCGAAGAACGCGAGCTCGTGCTCCGACGAGCGCCGGTAGGCGCGCCGCATCCGCTCGCGTACCTCGGGCGTCGCGTGCGCCGCGGTGTCCGACACCATGTCGATCGCCTGGCGGTTCGCGACGGCGAAGCCCGGGTCGGCGTAGGTCGCGAGCCACGACGCGTACGGGTGCGCGGGGTCGAGCGCCGCGGGGCCGAACTCGCCCGCCGCGAGGCGTGCGCCGAGGTCGGCGTACAGCTGGAAGCACGGCAGCAGCGCGGCGATGAGCACCGGGTAGTCGCCGCGCGCGCCGGCCGCCGCGAGGTGGTCGAGGTACGCGGTCGTCGCGGGTGCCGGGTCGGGCGGCGCGGTGGTCCGGCCGAGCCAGGACCGGTGCAGCTCGAGCTCGCCCGCGATGGCGCCCTCGGCCGACCTCGCCCAGAACGCCTGCGCCGTGGCCTCCGGTGCCAGCGCCGCCGCCACGGCGAGCACGCGCGCGTAGTCGCGCAGGTAGAGCGCGTCCTGCGCGAGGTAGAACCGGAACGGCTCGCGCTCGAGCGTGCCGTCCGCCAGTCCGCGGATGAACGGCAGTTCGTCGATGCCGCGGCGCACGTCCGCGATGCCCTCCCACCAGTCGGTTTCGACCTCGGCGGGCGTCGGGGCGGTGGCGAGTCCGCCGCGCGCCCACAGCCCGGCGAAGTGGTGCACGGGCCCGTGGCCGCCGCCGACCTGCAGGGTCTCGCCGTGGCGGAGCGACTCGCGCAGCCAGCGCCTCGCCTCGCCGACGGCGGTCTCCCAGTCGCCGGTCGCGGCGCGGCGCGTGGCGATCGCCGACGACAGCGAGCAGCCCGTGCCGTGGGTCGCGGTCGTCGCGATGCGCTCGCCCGGGTACTCGACGAGGCGAGCGGATGCCGCGTCGACGAGCGCGTCGGGCGCGTCGGCGCCGCCCAGGTGCCCGCCCTTCGCGAGCACCCGCACGCCGGTGGTCGCCGAGAGCGCCTCGGCCTGCGCGATCGCCTCCGACCACGTGCCGGCCGGGGCGCCGGCGTCCGCGAGCACGGCGAGCTCGGCGAGGTTCGGCGTGACGAGGTCGGCGTGGGCGAGCAGGTCACGCAGCGCCGCCTCGGCGTCGGCGTCGAGCAGGCGGTCGCCGCTCGTGGCGAGCATGACGGGGTCGAGCACGACCACGGGCGGGCGCGTGCGTGCGAGCCAGTCGCCGACCGTGCGGATCACCTCCGCGTTCGCGAGCATGCCGATCTTCACCGCGTCGACGGTGATGTCGTCGGCGATCGCGTCGAGCTGCTCGGCGAGGAACGCCGCGGGCGGCACGTGCACGGCGCGGACCCCGCGGGTGTTCTGGGCGGTGAGGGCCGTGATGACGGCCATGCCGTACCCGCCCGATGCGGCAATCGCCTTGAGGTCGGCCTGGATGCCGGCGCCGCCGGAGGGGTCGCTGCCGGCGATGCTGAGCACCCGCGGCACCGTCGCCTGCGGTGCTCGGGCCGCACCCGACGCAGCCGGGCGCCGCTCGAGGTCCGTCCACGCGCGCGCGAACTCCTGCGCGGCGGCCCGCGGGTCCGCGGCGGCGCAGACGGCCGACACCACGGCCACGCCCGCCGCGCCCGCAGCCCGCAGGTCCGCGACGTCCTCCGCTCGCACCCCGCCGATCGCGACGCAGGGCAGCGGGCTGGCCGCGGCGATCCGCGCGAATCCCTCGATGCCGAGTGCCGGCGGGGGGGCGGGCTTGGTCGCGGTGGGGCGGATGACGCCGACGCCGAGGGAGGCGACGG
>NZ_LQGY01000027.1 GCF_001620055.1 Agromyces sp. NDB4Y10
ATGGCGGCGACGGCGGCGCCGTCGACCGCGTCGCGGTCGCCGCGGCCGACGAGCGGCACGGCGGCGACGGCGGCGAGCCGGGTCGCCTCGGCGAGCACGCGGTCGAGCGGACGGTCGTCGAGCGGCGGATCGTGGGGCTGGGGCGAGGACACGGATCCATCGTGCCCGATGCGGCCGCGGCATCCGTCACGCACCTGAGGCCGCCTCGACACGTCGCTAGACTCGTGCGCAACCCACGACTTCCCGAAGGAGCAAGGTATGCCCATCGCAACTCCCGAGCAGTACGCGCAGATGCTCGACACCGCCAAGGCCCAGGGCTTCGCCTTCCCGGCGTTCAACGTGTCGAGCTCGCAGACCCTCAACGCGGTGCTGCAGGGCCTCAGCGAGGCGGGCTCCGACGGCATCATCCAGGTCACCACGGGCGGCGCCGACTACTTCGCCGGCCACACGGTGAAGGCCCGCGCGGCCGGTGCGCTCGCGTTCGCGAAGTTCGCGCACGAGGTCGCGAAGGCGTACCCGGTCACGGTGGCGCTGCACACCGACCACTGCCCGAAGGAGGCCCTCGAGGGCTTCGTCTACCCGCTCATCGCCGCCTCCGAGGAGGAGGTGAAGGCGGGCCGCAACCCGATCTTCCAGTCGCACATGTGGGACGGCTCGGCCGTGCCGCTCGACGAGAACCTCGAGATCGCGAAGGACATCCTCCCGAAGCTGAAGAACATCAACGCCATCCTCGAGGTCGAGATCGGCGTCGTCGGCGGCGAGGAGGACGGGGTCAAGCACGAGGGCTCCAACGAGGCGCTCTACACGACGCTGAACGACGCGATCGCCGCCGTCGAGGCGCTCGGCCTCGGCGAGCAGGGCCGGTACATGGCGGCGCTCACGTTCGGCAACGTGCACGGCGTCTACAAGCCCGGCAACGTCAAGCTCCGCCCGTCGCTGCTGAAGGAGATCCAGGACGGCCTCGCGGCCAAGTACGGCACCGGCGAGAAGCCGCTCGACCTGGTCTTCCACGGCGGCTCCGGCTCGACCGACGAGGAGATCGCCGAGGCGGTCGCGAACGGCGTCGTGAAGATGAACATCGACACCGACACGCAGTACGCGTTCACGCGCGCGATCGCGGGCTACATGTTCACGAACTACGACGGCGTGCTCAAGGTCGACGGTGAGGTCGGCAACAAGAAGCAGTACGACCCCCGCGCCTGGGGCAAGGTCGCCGAGACGGCGATGGCCGCGCGCGTCGGCGAGTCCACGCGCCAGCTCGGCTCCGCCGGCAAGTCCATCTCGGCGTAGGGCAGCGGATGTCGCAGGACGAGGCCGCTCGGAACGGGGCCGCGCACGGGGCGGGCGCCGAGGGCGCTCCGCCCCCG
>NZ_LQGY01000028.1 GCF_001620055.1 Agromyces sp. NDB4Y10
CGCCCCGCCGGGGGACGGATGCCGCCGCCGCCGGCTGTTCGTCGGGCCGGTGCTGCCGTGGCCGACGAGGACCGCCCCGCCGGCCTCCTCGGCCGCTGCCGCGGGCGCGGCAGGCGGCGCGGCCGCCTCGGACGGAGCCGGAGCCGCCGTCCCTGATGAGGCGGGCGCGGCCGGAGCAGAAGACATGCCGTTGGCGGCATCCGTTCGGATCACCAGGATCGGCGTGCCCACGTCGACGGTGCGGCCCTCCTCGACCAGCAGCTCCGCCACGGTGCCCTCGTAGGCGCTGGGCAGCTCGACGAGCGACTTCGCGGTCTCGATCTCGACGAAGACCTGGTCGAGGGCGATGCGGTCCCCGGGCGCGACGCGCCACTGGACGATCTCGGCCTCGGTGAGGCCCTCGCCCACGTCGGGAAGCGGGAACCGGATCTCACTCATGGTGCTCCTCGGGGTGATGCGTCGGGTGCGGTCAGTACGCCATCGAGCGGTCGACGGCCTCGAGCACGCGGTCGGCGCTCGGGAGGTACTCGGTCTCGAGCGCGGCGGGCGGGAAGGGCGTGTCGAAGCTCGACACGCGCAGCACCGGCGCCTCCAGCGAGTAGAAGGCGCGTTCGGCGACGGTCGCGGCGATCTCGGATCCGACGCTCACGAATCCGTACGCCTCCTGCGCGACCACGAGTCGGCCCGTGCGCTGCACGGAATCGAGGATGGGCCCGTAGTCGATGGGGGAGAGGGAGCGGAGGTCGACGACCTCGAGGCTGCGGCCCTCCTCGGCGGCGATGTCGGCGGCCTGCAGGAGCGTCGCGACCATCGCGCCGTGGCCCACCACCGTGACGTCGTCGCCCTTGCGGATGACGCGGCTCGAGTGCAGCGGGAGGCCGGAGTGGTCGTGGTCGACCGGGCCCTTGCCCCAGTAGCGGCTCTTCGGCTCGAAGAACAGCACCGGGTCGTTCGACGCGATCGCCTCCTGGATCATCCAGTAGGCGTCGTGCGGCGAGGAGGGCGCGACGACCCGGAGGCCCGGCGTGTGGGCGAAGTACGCCTCCGGGCTCTCCTGGTGGTGCTCGATCGAGCCGATGTGACCGCCGTACGGCACCCGGATGACCACGGGCATCGACAGCGTGCCGTCGTGACGCAGGGTCAGCCGGCTGAGCTGCGAGGTGATCTGGTCGAACGCCGGGAAGATGAAGCCGTCGAACTGGATCTCGACCACGGGACGGTATCCGCGCATCGCGAGCCCGATCGCGGTGCCCACGATGCCGGACTCCGCGAGCGGCGTGTCGAGCACGCGCTGTTCGCCGAACTCGTCGAGCAGGCCCTCGGTCACGCGGAAGACGCCGCCCAGGCGGCCGATGTCCTCGCCCATGAGGAGGACCTTCGGGTCGTTGCGCATGGCCTCGCGCAGCCCCGCGGTGATGGCCTTCGCCATCGACAGCGTGTGGACGCCGCGCAGCGCCGGCGCCGCGGCATCCGCTGCGCCCGTGGTCTCGGTCTCGGCCGACGTGGACACGGTCTCGACGCTCACTGGCCTTCTCCCTCGAACGAGTTCTCGTACGCCTCGAGCCACGCGGCCTGGGCCTCGACCACGGGGTGCGGGTCGCTGTACACGTGCTCGAAGATCGCCGACCGCGGGGGAGCGGTCGCGTCGAGCGCGCGGCGACGCAGGTCGGCCGCGACGTCCGCCGCCTCGGCGTCGACCTCGTCGAAGAAGGCGGATGACGCACCGCGGGCCTCGAGCCACGCGCGGTAGCGCGTGATGGGGTCGCGCTCCGTCCAGTACTCGACCTCGTCGTCGGTGCGGTACTTCGTCGGGTCGTCGGCGGTGGTGTGCGCGCCCATGCGGTAGGTGACGGCCTCGATCAGGCTCGGGCCGACGCCCGAGCGCGCCTCCTCGAGCGCCTGCCGGGTCACCGCGTAGCTCGCGAGCACGTCGTTGCCGTCGATGCGGATGCCGGGCATGCCGAAGCCGCCGCCGCGGAGCGACAGCGGGCTGCGCGACTGGCGCGAGACCGGGACCGAGATCGCCCACTGGTTGTTCTGCACGAAGAAGACCTGCGGTGTCTGGTAGCTGCTCGCGAAGACCAGGGCCTCGCTGGCGTCGCCCTGCGAGGTGGAGCCGTCGCCGTAGTACACGAGCACCGCGGCATCCGTCTCGGGATCGCCGGTGGCGGTCGCGCGATCGAACTGCAGGCCCATCGCGTAGCCGGTCGCGTGCAGCGTCTGCGACGCGAGCACGAGCGTGTACAGGTGGAAGTTGCCGTTCTCGGCGGGGTTCCACCCGCCGAGGGTCACGCCGCGCAGCAGCTTGACGATGTCGACCGGGTCGAGGCCGCGGATCATGCCGACGACGTGCTCGCGGTACGACGGGAAGATATGGTCCTGCGGCCGGGCGGCGCGTGCGGACCCGACCTGGGCGGCCTCCTGGCCGTGGCTCGGGACCCACAGGGCGAGCTGGCCCTGCCGCTGGAGGTTGGCGCCCATGACGTCGATGCGCCGGGAGATCGCCATGTCGCGGTAGAACTGCTCGAGCGCGGCATCCGGCAGCGCCTCGATGATGGGGAGGTACGGCTCGGCCTCGGCCGACGGCCGCAGCTCGCCCTCGTGCGTGAGGAGCTGGAGGGTCGGGGCGGTGAACTCGCGTGAGGGGGCTGCCACCGTTCCACGGTACCCGCTAGGTGGAGGGCCCTTCTTGTGAAGGACCGACAAGCTCCCCGAGAACCCTTAGGAGCAGGTCCACAGACTCCTCCTCGCCCACGGAGACGCGGATGCCGTCGCCCGGGAAGGCGCGCGCCACGATTCCGGACTCGAAGAGGCGCTCGGCGACCTCGGCCGTCCGGTCGCCCGTCGGCAGCCACACGAAGTTGCCCTGCGCCTCCGGGATCGGCCACCCCTGCGCGATCAGGTCGGCGCGGAGCGAATCGCGACGGCGCGCCAGGACGTCGACGCGGCGCAGCAGTTCGGCCTCGGCCTCGGGCTGGATGGCGGCGATCGCGCCGGCCGTGGCGACCGCCGTGACGCCGAGCGGGATGGCCGTCGCGCGCGCCGCGTCGAGGATGGGCACCGGTCCGATCGCGTAGCCGACGCGGACCCCGGCCAGGCCGTAGGCCTTCGAGAAGGTCCGGAGCACCACGAGGTTGGGGTGGCGCCCCGTGAGCTCGCTGCCGTCGACCGCGGCGTCGTCGCGCACGAACTCGGCGTACGCCTCGTCGAGGATGACGAGGCGGTCGGCGGGCACGCGCTCCATGAACCGCGCGAACTCCTCGCGCGTGACGGCGACGCCGGTCGGGTTGTTGGGGGAGCAGACGATGACCACCCGCGTGCGCTCGGTGACGGCATCGGCCATCGCGTCGAGGTCGTGTCCGTGGTCGGGGCGGTTGGGCACCTGCACGCTCGTGGCACCGGCGACCGTGACGAGCCCGGGGTACGCCTCGAACGAGCGCCACGAGTAGATGACCTCGTCGCCGGGCTGCGCCGCGGCCAGCACGAACTGGGCGAGCAGCGACACGGAGCCCGCGCCGACCAGGACCTCGTCGGGGGAGACCGCCCAGCGCTCGGCGAGGCGCTCGCGGAGGCTCAGCGCCGTGGCATCCGGGTAGCGGTTGACCTCGGCCGCGGCGGCCGCGATGGCCTGCTCGACCTCGGGCACCGGGCCCCACGGGTTCTCGTTGCTCGAGAGCTTGAAGCCGTTCTCGGGCGCCGGTCGGCCCTGTCGGTACGGCGGAAGCGCGGCGATCTCGGGTCGCAGGCGCACGTGCGTGGTCGTGGGCTCCGGTGCGGTCACGGATTCCACCGTACCTCTTCGGTCGCGCGACGTCCGCTGACATAGTGGAGGCATGCGCTTCTTCGTGAAGGTCATCGTGTCCGCGTTCGCCCTGTGGCTCACGACGCTCATCGTCTCGGGCGTGCGCGTCGTTCCATACGAGGACACCGACATCGCGACCGTGGTCACGTACCTGCTCGTCGCGCTGATCTTCGGCATCGTCAACGCCACGATCGGCACCCTGATCCGCATCGTCGCCTTCCCGCTGTACGTGCTCACGCTCGGCCTGATCTCGTTCATCGTCAACGGGCTGCTGCTGCTGATCGTGAACTGGCTGAGCGATCTCATGGGCTTCGGCCTCGAGGTCGACGGGTTCTGGTGGGGCGTGCTCGGTGCCCTCGTGCTCGGCCTGATCAGTTGGCTCATCGGGCTGGTCGTGCGACCGCGCGACTGACGACCGCGCGACTGACCACGTCCCGGCGAGGTTCCCCGGGGCGCTACCGGCACCCGGACCCCGATCCCGGTTCGGGCCCCGGTGGGCTCACGCGTTCGGCGTGCCACTCGGTCGTCACGGCGGACGCGCCGCCGGTGTGCGCCTCGAGGAGCCTTCGGAACTCGGCCAGCCGCGCGTCATCGGAGTCGTCGAGCAACCCCGCCGTCTCGCGGTAGGCCGTCAGGCTGTGCGCCGGGAGGGGATGGGCGAGGGTCGGCTCGAGCCGCCCGAGGCTGCGCTCGACCGCCAGCCGACCGTCAGCCGTGACGCCGTGCCCCGCCGTCGCCGGGACGAGGTCCTCCGCGTGCTCGACCGACACCACGGGCGTCGACCCGCTCGCCACCTGTGCCACCGGTCCGCCGAGGCTCACGGCGCCCACCACGTTCAGCTCTGGATCCGCCGCGAGGTTGGCCGCGATGGTGCCGCCGGCGGAGTGGCCGGCGAGCAGCACCGGATCACCGGGGCCCACCCCGGCCGCCTCCATCGCCGCACGCACCGCGCGCTCGCCGGCCGCCGACTGCGCGGGCAGCCCGACGGCGCCGGCGGGCGCCGAGGCATCCGCCACCATGTGGAGGTTCGAGGTCGAGTCGTAGGGCTCGTGCTGCGGGACCGCGCCGAAGTCGACGGTCCCGCTCGAGTACACGATCCACCGGGGTCCGTCCGCCGCCTCGTACCGTTCGATGCGGATCTGGGGAGCGCCGGGCGGTCCTGAGGGGACGCGCTCGGCCAGGTCGGCGAAGCCGACGGGCGGGCCGGAACGCGACGGGCCGAACGGCGACACCGTCGAAGCCGGTGTCGCGGACCATCGGTCGATCCGGACCTCCGTCTCCCACAGTGCCCGAGCCCCGGTGACGAGCCCGACCGCCGATGCCGCCGCCAGCAGCAACGCCGCATTCTCCGGGGCGCCGAGCGCCGCTCCGACGCCGAACAGCCCACCCGACCGGAACAGGCCGGCGATGAACTCGTCGAGCGTGCCGCCGGCGGCGCGCACGATCGACACGAACGCGGGGTCGGAGAGGACCGGGAGCCCCCGCTGCTCGACGAGCGCGCTCACTGCCGCGACGCCCTCGGGCCCTGCGATGACGGCGCCCAATGCGAAGCCCGGAGCGAGGAGCACCGCAGCCGAGGCCCCGCTCAGGAGCAGTCCCGGCGCGGCCATGCCGAGCATCCCCGCCGTGATGCGCGCCCCGAGGTCGCCCCCGAACGTGGCCAGCCACTCCGCGGCGCCGTAGCCCGCCGCGCTCCAGTGGAGCGAGGAGGACAACGATGCGGTGTCGGCGGCCGCCGTGCGGAAACCGACCAGTGCGGTGTCGAGCTCGCGGACGGCGATCTGCGGACCCGGGTCGGAGTCGCCCCAGGCGATCTCCGCCAGGCGGTCCTGGATCCCGCCTGCCCTGGACGCCCACCCCTCGAGGATGCGACCCACGACACCCAGGCGGGCCGCCTCGGCCGTCAGCGCCTCCGTCTCGACCGACACCGCACCTCCGCCGCGGATGGTGAGGTCGCTCACGACGCGGCGCCCCTCCGGCGCAGCGCGTCGACGCCGGCGGCGAGGGCGTGCTCGGCATCGTGCATCACGTGCTCGGTACCCGCGAGGGCGAGGCGGATGTCGCGCACGCGCTCGGCGTAGTGGTCGGCCGCGCCGGCGTGCCATCCGTCGAGTCGATCGAGCAGCAGCCCGGGTCGGAGCTGCTGGATCTCGGCGCGGAGGACCCGCAGCGCATACAGCTCGCGCTCGAGCGCCTCGGCTCTGCGCGTCGTGAGGGCGGCGGCGTGCGCTGCCGCCGTGGCGTCGATGGGTGCGGTCACCCGTCGAGTCTCGGTTCGGCGGCCGGCTCCGGGGCGAGATCGGCCGCGTCGGTGCGCGGGCCGGTCCGCAGCGCCGCGTGTGGAGGACGGGTCGCGCCCGCGCGCCCCCACGGCACCGCGGGGCGAGCGAGCCTTCCGGCCCTGTGCGAACCGCGCGAGCTCGTCCACAATAGGGGCATGACGCCAGCGGATCCCGGCGCGGACTCCGCGCAGCGCTTCCGCGTCTCGTTCGTGTGCACCGGCAACATCTGCCGGTCGCCGATGGCCGAGGTGGTGCTGCGCTCCCTCGCCGACCGCGCAGGCCTCGGTGAGCGGATCGCCATCGAGTCGGCCGCGACCGGGGACTGGCACGTCGGCGAACGCGCCGACCACCGCACGCTCGCGGCACTCGAACGCGCCGGGTACGACGCGAGCCGCCACCGCGCGAGGCAGTTCGATCCCGCCGACTTCGCTCGGCTCGATCTCGTCGTCGCCTTCGACCGCGGGCAGTCGCGGGTGCTGCGGAACTGGGCCCGCAACCTGCCCGACGAGCACAAGGTGCGGCTGCTGCTCGAGTTCGATCCGGAGCTCTCGCCGCTCCAGGACGTCCCGGACCCGTACTACAGCGACGATGCGACCTTCGATCGGGTTCTTGGGATGATAGAGCGGTCGACGTCGGCGCTGTTCCGGCAACTCGCCCCCGCACTCAGACAAGGAAACCGATGACCTCGCTGCCTCCTCAGCCGCTCAGCCCCCTCGACGGCCGGTACCGTGCCGCGGTCGGCGACCTCGGGGAGCACCTCTCCGAGGCGGGACTCAATCGCGCACGCGTGCACGTCGAGGTCGAGTGGCTGATCGCGCAGACCGACCGCCGGTTCTTCGGCACGTCGCCGTTGACGGATGCCGAGAAGCAGGCCCTCCGCGCGATCGTGACCGACTTCGCGCAGGCCGACATCGACGAGCTGGCACGGTTCGAGGCGACCACCCGCCACGACGTGAAGGCCGTCGAGTACTACGTGCGGGGTCGGCTCGAGGAGCTCGGCCTGTCGCACCTCGCCGAGCTGACCCACTTCGCGTGCACGAGCGAGGACATCAACAACCTGTCCTACGCGCTCACGGTGCGCGATGCGGTGGCCCAGGTGTGGCTCCCGAAGTACCGGGCCGTCATCGCCAAGCTCATCGGGCTCGCCCACGAGCACCGCGACGCGGCGATGCTGTCGCGCACGCACGGGCAGCCGGCGACGCCGACGACCATGGGCAAGGAGCTCGCGGTCTTCGCGCACCGCCTCGAGCGCATCCTCCGCCAAATCGAGGCGACCGAGTACCTGGGCAAGTTCTCCGGCGCGACCGGCACCTTCTCCGCCCACATCGTCGCGGCGCCCGACGTCGACTGGCCGACCGTGTCGCGCGAGTTCGTCGAGGCGCTCGGCCTCACCTGGAACCCGCTGACCACCCAGATCGAGTCGCACGACTGGCAGGCCGAGCTCTACGGTCGCATCGCACACGCGAACCGCGTGCTGCACAACCTCGCGACCGACATCTGGACCTACATCTCGCTCGGCTACTTCCGGCAGATCCCGGCCGCGGGCGCGACCGGCTCGTCGACCATGCCCCACAAGGTCAACCCGATCCGCTTCGAGAACGCCGAGGCGAACCTCGAGCTCTCGTCCGCGGTCCTCGACTCCCTCGCGGCGACGCTCGTCACGAGCCGGCTGCAGCGCGACCTCACCGACTCCAGCTCGCAGCGCAACATCGGGGTCGGCTTCGGTCACTCGGTGCTCGCGCTCGACAACATCCTGCGCGGCCTCGGCGAGATCGACCTCGATCGCGACCTGCTGCTCGCCGATCTCGACGCCAACTGGGAGGTGCTCGGCGAGGCGATCCAGACCGTCATCCGTGCCGAGGTCGCCGCCGGCGACTCGACGATCGCCGACCCGTACGCGCTGCTGAAGGAACTGACCCGCGGCAAGCGCATCGGAGCGGCCGAGCTGGCCGAGTTCGTACAGGGCCTCGAGATCACGGATGCCGCGAAGCAGCGCCTCCTCGCGCTGACCCCCGCGACCTACGTGGGTCTTGCCGACGAGCTCGTGGACCGCCTCGGCGCAGCGGCGGCGGAGTAGCGCCGAAAGCGCGCGCCGAGAACCCTCAGTGCCGCGGCTCGTCCGACGGGTCGCGGCGCGCCGGGTCGCCGCCCGTGCCGTCGCCGTGATCGCCCGGGTTGGGCTTGACCGCCATCGAGAGCAGGGCGAGCGCCATCAGCACGATGATGAAGACGCCGCCCGCGGTGATGAGCGTCAGGTTCCAGTCGCGCGTGCCGAAGAACACGATGACGGCCGTGAAGACGGCCGCGATCGCCGCGCCGCCGACGTACTCGGCGGGGCGCAGCACGTCGCGCCGGCTGGGCCGGTGCTCGTCGCCTGGGCGGTTGGTCACGAGGGCTCCGTTCCGGATGCCGCGCCGCCGGCCTCGACCGGCTCGGCAGCGGCCCACTTCATCGAGAACCCGCCGATCAGCAGCAGCACGCCGAGCACGACGAGGTAGGCCCCGAGGAGGCCCACCGCCGTGACGGGATCGAGCGGGAGGAGGACGAACACGAGGGCGAGCAGCGCGGTCAGCGCTCCCGCGGCGATCCAGTCGCGCGCCGCCGTCGACCGGCCGCGCAGGCGGAGTCCGGCGAGGAGCTCGATGATGCCGGTCAGCGCCGCCCACACCGCCACGGTGAAGGTGAACGCGCCGACACCGTTCGATGCGGTGTCGCGCAGCGCGAGGGCGATGAGCCCGGCGGCGGCCGTGATGATGCCGTTCGCGACGGCCGCCCACCGCGCGGTGCGGTCGGCGACGAGTCGGGCGGCGAGCGCTCCGGCGACGACGCCCGCGATGACGGCCCAAGCGCCGAACACCGTGAGCCCGAGGGCGGGGGAGTGGTCCTGGGAGAACGTGATCACCGCGGCGGGCACCAGTGCGAGCGCACCGCGCACGACCGGCACGAGCCAGGCGGCGGCGCGTTCCGGTGCGGTTTCGCGGGCAACGGCCACGGCCACCTCTTTCGACTGGGGAACCGTACAATCCTATGCCGCGTTCTCTGGGCGCCGACTTCACGTCCGGCGCGGGCACGCGCGGCTCAGAGCGCCTTGAGGATGTCCTCCACGCGGTCCTTCGCATCGCCGAAGAGCATCTGCGCGTTCTCGCGGTAGAACAGCGGGTTCGGCACGCCGGCGTAGCCCGATGCCATCGACCGCTTGAACACGATGACGTTCTCTGCCTCCCAGACCCGCAGTACGGGCATCCCCGCGATGGGGCTTCCCGGGTCCTCCGCCGCGGCGGGGTTCACGGTGTCGTTCGCGCCGATGACGAGCACGACGGACGTCGTGGCGAGGTCGTCGTTGATCTCGTCCATCTCCTCCACGATGTCGTACGGCACCTTCGCCTCCGCGAGCAGCACGTTCATGTGGCCGGGCAGGCGACCGGCGACCGGATGGATGCCGAACCGCACGTCGACGCCGCGCTCGCGCAGCTTGTGGGTGAGGTCGGCGACCGGGTACTGGGCCTGCGCCACGGCCATCCCGTAGCCCGGCGTGATGACGACCCGTTCGGCCGACTTCAGCAGCTCTGCGGCATCCGTCGCCTGGATCTCTCGGTACTCGCCGAGGTCGGTGTCGCCCTTGGCGGGCGCCTCGATGCCGAACCCGCCCGCGATCACCGAGATGAACGACCGGTTCATGGCCTTGCACATGATGTACGACAGGTAGGCACCCGACGAACCCACGAGGGCGCCGGTCACGATGAGCAGGTCGTTGTTGAGGAGGAAGCCCGCCGCGGCCGCCGCCCAGCCCGAGTAGCTGTTCAGCATCGAGATGACCACCGGCATGTCGCCGCCGCCGATCGAGGCGACGAGGTGCCAGCCGAGCGCGAACGCGAGCGCCGTCACCACGACGAGCAGCCACAGCTGCGAGTCCATGACGTACCAGACGGTGAGCGCGACGAACACGACGAGCGCGCCGAGGTTCATCACGTTCTTGCCCGGCAGCACGAGCGGCGCCGACTTCATGCGCGCGGAGAGCTTCAGGAACGCCACGATCGAGCCGGTGAAGGTCACGCCGCCGATGAAGATGCCGATGAACACCTCGGCGTGATGGATGTCGGCGAGCGCCCCCTCGAGCGCGGGCGGGTCGAGGTGCCCGTTCCAGCCGACGATCACGGCCGCGAGGCCGACGAAGCTGTGCAGCAGCGCGATCAGCTCGGGCATGCCCGTCATCTCGACGATGCGGGCTCGCCAGAGGCCGATCGATCCGCCGATCAGCACGGTGACGACGAGCAGGACGAGGCCGAGCAGGCTGCCGGGTTCGCCCCAGGCGTCCTGCACGGTCACCCAGATGGTCGCGGTCAGCGCGATGGCCATGCCGGCGATGCCGTAGCCGACACCGGCTCGGGCGGTCTCATGCCGGCTCAGGCCGGCGAGGCTCAGGATGAACAGCAGCGCCGCGACGATGTACGCGGCACCGGCGATGGATTCGGGGGTCAGGGTCTCAGGCACAGGGGGGCTCCTCGATGACGTCGTCGTCGGTCCGCGGTCAGCTGCTCACCCGGTCGCCCTTGGCGAACATGGAGAGCATTCGCCGGGTCACCGCGAACCCGCCGAAGACGTTGATGCTGGCGATGAGGATCGCGATCGACGCGAGCACCTGCACCGCCGGGACCTCGCTCGTGACCTGCACGATGGCGCCGACGATGATGATGCCCGAGATCGCGTTGGTCACGCTCATGAGCGGGGTGTGCAGCGCGTGCGCGACCTTGCTGATCACGTAGAAGCCCGCGACGACCGCCAGCACGAACACCGTGATGTGCTGCGGCAGCGGCTGCGGCGCGAACGCGTTGAGCAGGAAGAGCCCGGCGATGCCGAGGGCGATCAGCCCCGCCCGGCCCGCGGGCGTGAGCTGCCGCTTGGGCTTCGGTTCGGCAGCGGATGCCGCGGCATCCGCCTTCGTCGCCGACCCCGCCGCCGGAGCCGCCGACACCTGCACGGGCGGGGGCGGCCACGTCGTCTCACCGTCGCGCACGACCGTCACCGAGCGCTGGACGATGTCGTCGAAGTCGATCACGAGCTGCCCGTCCTTGCCCGGCGTCAGTAGCTTCACGAGGTTCACGAGGTTCGTCGCGTACAGCTGCGACGCCTGCGTGGGCAGGCGCGACGCGAGGTCGGTGTAGCCGAGGATCACCACGCCGTTCGGGGTCACCACCCGCTCACCGGCGACGGAGCCCTCGACGTTGCCGCCCATGCCGGCCGCCATGTCGACGATGACGCTGCCGGGCCTCATGCTCGCGACATCCGCCGCCGTGATCAGCCTGGGCGCCGGTCGGCCCGGGATCAGCGCCGTCGTGATGATGATGTCGACGTCGGCGGCCTGCTCGGAGTAGATCTCGGCCGCGCGCCGGTCGTACGCCTCGCTCGTCGCCTTCGCGTAGCCGTCGGTCGACTGCATGACCTCGTCGACCTCGACCTTCAGGTACTCGCCGCCGATCGACTTCACCTGGTCGGCGACCTCCGGGCGCGGGTCGGTCGCCCGCACGATCGCGCCGAGGCTGGAGGCCGCGCCGATGGCCGCGAGGCCCGCGACTCCGGCGCCGGCCACGAGGACCTTCGCGGGCGGCACCTTGCCGGCGGCCGTCACCTGCCCCGTGAAGAAGCGCCCGAACTCGTGCGCGGCCTCGACGACCGCCCGGTACCCGGCGATGTTGGCCATCGAGCTCAGCACGTCCATCGACTGCGCGCGCGAGATGCGCGGCACCGCGTCGAGCGCGATCGCGGTGACCCCGCGGGCCGAGAGCGCCTCGAGCAGGTCGGGCCGCAGGGCCGGACTGAGCAGGCTGACGAGCGTGGTGCCGGGGCGGAGCTGCGCGATCTCGTCGTCCGTCGGGGCGTTGACCTTGAGCACGATGTCGCTCGTGATCGCCTCGGCAGTCGGCACGATCGACGCGCCGGCGGCGACGTACGCGTCATCCGGGAACGAGGAACGCTCGCCCGCGCCGGCCTCGACCGCCACCTCGTACCCGAGCCCGATCAACTGCTTCACCGTCGCCGGCGTCGCGGCGACCCTGGTCTCCGAGCCCTGCTCGGTGACGACGCCGATGCGCGTCATTCGCTCTCCTCCTCGTCGCGGCGGGCCGCTCGCGTCGAGGTGACGCGGCATCCTCCTCATGGGGCTGGCGGGATGCCGTCCGGCTGAGCCGGGCGCGGCGGCAGTGCTGCAGGGACACCATATGTCTCCGCGGGTGCGATGCTCCACGATTCGGTCTCGAACGAGGCGAAAGTCCACTGGTTCTTTCGCGAAACGAAAGTGCCATCGCCGTGGCGGCCGTCCGCGGCGCTCGCACGGCGAGCGGTCGGGTGTTTGGAAAACACTTCCGCGCTGTTTACTTGCTTCGGAAGTCACTGCCAGAATGTGCGGAGCCGATGCCTCCCAGTGAGAGAAGGATCATGACCGAGTCCACCCGCCTGTCGCGTCGCCTGTTCCTCGGCGGAGTCGCCGGCCTCGCGGCCGCATCCCTGCCCTTCGAAGCCGCAACCGCTCGCGCCGCCGACCATCGGCCGCCGCGCATCTACAGTTGCCGGGAGTGGGGCGCCCGACCGCCGGCCGACCCGCTGACGCGCATCGACGCGCGTCCCAACAAGATCATCGTCCACCACACCGCCTACCCGAACGTCCAGGACTTCTCCCTCGACTACGCCTTCCAGAACTCGCGCGACATCCAGAACCTCCACATGGATGTCAACGGATGGTCGGACTCGGGGCAGCACTTCACCAACAGTCGCGGCGGATTCCTCACCGAGGGACGCACCGGCAGCCTGAACGCGCTGCGCTCCGGCCGGTACATGATTCAGGGCGCCCATTGCGTCGGCCAGAACACCCAGGCGATCGGCATCGAGAACGACGGCTCCTACCACCTCGGCGAGCCGGTCCCCCAGGCCCAGTGGGACAGCCTCGTGGCGTTCTGCGTCTACACCTGCGAGAGGTACCGCATCGCCCCGACGGAGATCTACGGCCACATGGACTTCAACGCGACCCAGTGCCCCGGCGGCCTTCACGAGCGCCTCCCAGAACTGCGCGCTGCGGTTCGCGCACTCCTCTGACGACGGGAGGGAACCGACCGACGCCCGTCCGCCGAGCACGGCGGACGGGCGTCGTCAGGATTCCCGGCTGCTACACCTGCACCATGTCGGCGAAGCGCGAGAAGTGCCCGTGGAAGGCGACCGTGACCGTGCGGGTCGGGCCGTTGCGGTGCTTCGCCACGATCAGGTCGGCCTCGCCGGCGCGCGGGCTGTCGCGCTCGTAGGCCGACTCGCGGTGCAGCAGGATCACCATGTCGGCATCCTGCTCGATCGAGCCCGACTCGCGGAGGTCGGAGAGCGCGGGCATCTTGTCGGCGCGCTGCTCGGGACCACGGTTCAGCTGCGACAGCGCGAGCACCGGCACCTGGAGCTCCTTCGCGAGGAGCTTCAGCGCACGCGAGAACTCGGACACCTCCTGCTGCCGGCTCTCGACGCGCTTGCCGCTCGTCATGAGCTGCAGGTAGTCGATGACGACCATCTTCAGGCCCACGCGCTGCTTCAGCCGGCGGCACTTCGCACGGATCTCGACGAGCGTCATGTTGGGGGAGTCGTCGATGTAGAGCGGCGCGTCGTTGATGCGGCCGCGGGTCGACGCGATCGTGGTCCAGTCGCGGGTGTCGACGGTGCCCTTGCGCATGTTCTGCAGCGGCACGGATGCCTCGGCCGAGAGCAGGCGCATCGCGATCTCGCTGCGGCCCATCTCGAGCGAGAAGAAGATCGTCGGGAGGTCGTGCGTGATGGCGGCCGACCGCGCGAAGTCGAGCGCGAGCGTGGACTTACCCATGGCGGGTCGCGCCGCGACGATGATCATCTGGCCCGGGTGGAAGCCGTTCGTGAGGTCGTCGAGGTCGGCGAATCCGGTCGGCACGCCGGTCATCTTGCCGTCGGTGTGCTTGGCCGCCTCGATCTCGTCGATCGCCGTGCCGATCGCGTCGGTGAGGGGGACGTAGTCTTCGCTCTCGACCGAGCCGGTGACGGAGTAGATCTCGGCCTGCGCGTTGTTGACGAGCTCGACCACCTCGCCCTCGCCCGCGTAGCCCATCTGCACGATGCGAGTGCCCGCTTCGACCAGGCGGCGCAGCAGCGCGCGCTCGGCGACGATCTCGGCGTAGTACCCCGCATTGGCCGCCGTCGGCACGAGGCTCGTGAGGGTGTGGAGGTACTCGACGCCGCCGGCGCGATGCAGCTCACCGGTCTTGGTGAGCTCGTCGGTGACCGCGATGACGTCGGTCGGCTCGCCGTGCGAGTACAGCGAGAGGATGGCGTTGAAGACGACCTCGTGCTTCGGCACGTAGAAGTCGATGCCCCGCAGCGTCTCGATGACGTCGGCGACCGCGTCCTTCGAGAGCATCATGCCGCCGAGCGTGCTCTGCTCGGCCAGCAGGTCGTGCGGGGGCGTGCGCTCACCCCGGCGGGCGTCGGGGTCGTCGAGGGGTTCGGCGAGCCCGAGATGCGCGATCGACAACTGCTTCCTCCGATTCGCTCGCTCATGCGGGCGCCCGCTCGTCGCCCTCATCCAAGGACTATCAGGACCCGCCCACACACCCGGCCGGAAGTCGACTCGGGGGGTTCGGCGGCTGACGCTGACTCACCCTAGGCAAGGGGGTCGCGGGGCACAAGACGGCCTGTGGATAACTTTGTGGAGAGACTGGGCGAAACGCCGCCCAACATGTGCACTCAGCCTGTGGAGAACTGTGGAAATCGTGTGAATGACACCGGTTGAATTCTGACCTGATCAGGGATTCCCGGAATCCACACCTGTGGGGGAAAAGTTTCTTCAGAACTCACCGACGCGGGCGTTGCACCTGTGCACAACGATGGGGATAGTCCCCGAAATGCGGACTTGCGCTCATGTTCTCGGCGGGTGTAAGAATCGCCCAACGCGCGGCCTCATCGGTCGGGGCGAATGCGGCCGACCTTCCCCCGGCACGACGACGCGGCGGGGGCATTCCGCCCACCGCCGCGTCGTGCGTGAGAGTTCGCGACTACTTGGCCGCGACCACCTGGAGGGTGATCGTCGCGGACACGTCGTCGCGCAGCTTCACCGTCGCCTCGTGGTCGCCGACCGACTTGATCGGCGTGGGGATCTCGATCTTGCGCTTGTCGATCTGGCCCAGGCCGGCGTCGGCGACCGCAGCCGCGACATCCGCCGTCTTGACCGAACCGAACAGGCGGCCGCCGAGGCCGGCCTTGACGGTCAGCTTGACCTTGCCCTCCTCGAGCTTGGCCTTGAGCGCCTGCGCGTCCTCGAGGGAGTGCAGCTCGCGCGCGGCGCGAGCGGCCTTGATCTGGTCGACCTGCTTCTGGCCGCCACGGGTCCACGGCGTCGCGAGACCCTGGGGGACGAGGTAGTTGCGGGCGTACCCGTTCTTGACCTCGACCACGTCACCGGCGGTGCCGAGACCCGACACCTCGTGCGTGAGGATGATCTTTGCCATTGTCGTGCTCCTTAGCGGCCGGAGCCCGAGTAGGGCAGGAGCGCCATCTCGCGCGCGTTCTTCACGGCGCGGGCGATGAGGCGCTGCTCCTGCACGGAGACACCGGTGATGCGACGGGCGCGGATCTTGCCGCGCTCCGAGATGAACTTCCGAAGGGTCGCGACATCCTTGTAGTCGATGACGCCGACCTTGACGGACTTCGCGGGGGCGGCGTTCTTCGCGCCCTTGCCGCCGCGAGGCTTGCGGCGGTCGCCGCTGCTCTTTCCAGCCATTGAACTTTCCTGTCGTGTGTGAATTCTGGGTGCGAGCGGATGCCGCGTGGCATCCGTCGCCGGCCGTCAGGCCTTAGAAGGGCGTCTCGTCGCCGTAGTTGGTGCCCGGGGTGTTCCAGACGTCGCCGCCGCCCGAGGACTGCGCGGGAGCGCTGGGCGCCCACGCGTCATCCGACTGGCTGCTGGCGCCGCCGCCCCCGAAGGAGCCGCCGCCGCCGACGCCGCGGTTGGACTGGGCGCGCGTCACGGACGCGGTGGCGTAGCGCAGGCTCGGGCCGATCTCGTCGATCTCGAGCTCGATGCTGGTGCGCTTCTCGCCTTCCTTCGTCTCGTAGGAGCGCTGCTTGAGACGCCCGGAAGCGATGACCCGGGTTCCCTTGGTGAGCGATCCCGCGACGTGCTCGGCGAACTCGCGCCAGCAGCTCGCGCGCAGGAAGAGGGCCTCGCCGTCCTTCCACTCGTTCGCCTGGCGGTCGAACGTGCGGGGGGTCGACGCGATCGTGAAGTTCGCGACCGCGAGCCCGGACTGCGTGTAGCGCAGCTCGGGGTCGGCGGTGAGGTTGCCCACTACGGTAATGATGGTCTCGCCGGCCATGGGGACTAGGCGTCCTTCTTGGCGGGGGCCTTCGCGGCGGCGGCGGCCTTCTTCGCGGCCTTCGCCTCTTCCGCCTTCTTCACGGCGGCGACCTGGGCGATCGCCTCTTCCGCACGGAGGACCTTGGTGCGCATGACGGCCTCGCTGAGGTTCAGCTGGCGGTCGAGCTCGTTGGTGGTCTTCGACTCGGCGGTGAAGTCGACGACGGCGTAGATGCCCTCGGACTTCTTGTCGATCTCGTAGGCCAGACGACGCTTGCCCCAGATGTCGACCTTGTCGACGGTGCCACCGTCGTTGCGGATGACGTTGAGGAACTTGTCGAGGCTCGGAGCAACGGTGCGCTCGTCGATCGACGGATCGAGGATGACCATCAGCTCGTACTGGTGCATGACAGACCCACCTCCTTCGGACTCAGCGGTCACAGACGGTCTGTGACAGGAGGGTGTACATGCGTCGCTCCGCGGAGGCCGAGACTTCGGCGCACGGGCAACCTTCACATCGTAACGGATGCCGCCTCCCGGCGCACATCCGCCCCCGCGCCGCCGCGCGCGCCCGCGCCCCCGCCCGCGCCCCCGCTCACCCGCCCGCCCCGTCCCGCGAGCGCGCGGTTCCGCGACGAGCGCGCGGCCCCCGAGGCGCGCACTCGTCGCGCATGCGCGCACTCACCGCCGCCGGCACGGGAGTCCGGCCGCGATCAGCTCGTCGCGCAGGCCGACCGCCCCGCCGGTGACGTCGGACCAGGTCCAGCGGGCGACCTCGCGTCCGTGGTGGCGCTTGAGGCGGCGCTCGCGCTCCTTCTCCCGCCACAGCACCTCCGCCGGCAGCGCGCCCCGCAGGTACTCGTCCGCCGAGTACTTGACGAAACCGTCGAACTCCCCGCTGACGGCGAACTCCGGCCAGTCGAAGTCCACGACGGCCACCGAACCATCCGGGTCGACGAATCGGCGCTGGAGCAGCGGCGGCGGGAACCCGAGGAGGTGGATGTGCGCCCGGCTGAGGGATTCGCCGGCACTCGCCGCCAGTGGGTCGCCGAGTTCGATCGCCCTGCGCGCCGTTCGGCTCCCGCGTCCGGCCGATGTCACCAGCTCGACCAGGTCATCCCGGCGCACCCCGCCGAGCCGGATCGGATCGGCGGACCGCACCTGCCCGTCGACGAACCGCCACGGCAACGTGCGGGTCGCGGGTCGCAGGGCCGCGTCGACGGCGGCCATCGCCGCCGGAAACGCTCGGGAGCGGGCGAGGTCGGCGGTGGTCCGCGCGAGGTCGGTGGTGCGAACCCCGTGCACTCGAGTCACCTGGTCTTCCCGCAGGACTCCCCGGTACCACCGGACGGCCGTCGATGATGCGGGCGGCGTGCGATCGGTGGTCGACAGGTGGACCCAGGAGGGGAGCGGGCGAGCCGTCGGCAGGCCGAGCAGCAGGGCAGCGCTCTCGCCCACCAGCACTGGGTCGTCCGGGCGTCGCCGAAGCGTGGCCGCGATCTGCAGGAGGTGGCGCTGCTCCGGTGTCAGCGCCATCCATGCCGAGCGCTCGGCGTACGCCCCGGGCAGGACGCGGAGCAGCTCTCCGTTCGCGGCTTCACGCTGTAAACGCCGAGCGGATCGGCCCGACCCCAGCTCGTCGGCGACGTAGGAGATCGGAATGGGGAACTCGTGAGCCGTCATGCGCTTACGCTCGCGAGCCCCGCTGCACGGCGCGGGCGTCCCGGCGGCATCTGTGCGCCCCCGCCGCGGATGCCGGGTTGGGCAGGAGCGGTGGGCGCGAGCGCGCGTCTCCACGACGGGCGCGCGACCGCGGCCACGCGCGCTCGTCGCGCAACTGCGCACTCAGACCCGGGCGGGTGGGGCGAGCCCGGGCGGGGGGCGGAGCGGGTCAGGCGTCGCCGCGGGCGGCCCACCAGGCGAGGAGGCGCTCGCGTGCGGCATCCGTGCCGATGGGGCCCTCGTCGAGCCGCACGTCGAGGAGGTACTTGTACGCCTCGCCGACCACCGGCCCCGGACGGATGCCGAGCGTCGCCATGATCTCCTGCCCGTCGAGCTCGGGGCGGACCGCCGCGAGCTCCTCCTCCTCCGCGAGGCGGGCGATGCGCTCCTCGAGGTCGTCGTACGCGAAGCCGAGGCGGTCGGCCTTGCGGCGGTTGCGCGTCGTGACATCCGCTCGGGTGAGGATGTGCAGGCGCTCGAGCTGGTCGCCGGCGTCGCGCACGTAGCGGCGCACCGCCGAGTCGGACCACGCGCCGTCCGTGTAGCCGAAGAACCGCAGGTGCAGCTCGATCAGGCGCGCGACCGCCTTGATGGTGTCGTTGTCGAACCGAAGTTCGCGCAGGCGCTTCTTGGCGAGCTTGGCGCCGACGATGTCGTGGTGGTGGAACGACACGGCCCCGCCCGGCTCGAGCCGGCGCGTGGCGGGCTTGCCGATGTCGTGCAGCAGCGCGGCGAGTCGCACGACGAGGTCCGGCGACTCGAGCCGACCGCGCGACACCTCGTAGTCGATGGCCTGGTCGAGCACCGTGAGCGAGTGCTCGTAGACGTCCTTGTGGTGGTGGTGCTCGTCGATCTCGAGCTTCAGGGCGGGGATCTCGGGCAGCACGCGCGCGGCGATCCCGGTGTCGACGAGCAGGCGGATGCCGCGGCGCGGGGCGTCGGTGCAGAGCAGCTTCGACAGCTCGTCGCGCACGCGCTCCGCCGAGATGCGGTCGATCTCGGGGGCGAGCGCCGACATCGCCGCGAGGGTGCCCTCCTCGACCTCGAACCCGAGCTGGGACGCGAAGCGTGCGGCGCGCATCATCCGCAGCGGGTCGTCGCCGAACGACACCTCGGGCTCGGACGGCGTGCGGAGGACGCCGGCGATGAGGTCCTCGACGCCGCCCGACGGGTCGACCAGCGCGATCTGCGGCAGGCGCAGCGCGAGCGCGTTGACGGTGAAGTCGCGGCGGACGAGGTCGTCCTCGAGCGAGGTGCCGAAGACGACCTCGGGCTTGCGGGACGTGCCGTCGTACGCGTCCGCGCGGTACGTGGTGATCTCGACCGTGTGGCCGTGGACCTTCGCCCCGATGGTGCCGAAGTCGCGGCCGATGTCCCAGTGCGCCTCGGCGATGGGCTTGACGACCTCGAGGATCTCGTCGGGCGTGGCATCCGTGGTGAAGTCGAGGTCGTTGGTGCCGCGACCGAGGAACGCGTCGCGCACCGGCCCGCCCACGAGCGCGAGCTCGTACCCGGCGGCGGCGAACGCCTCGGCGAGCTTCGCGACGGTCGGCGAGGCCGCGAGACCACTGAGGCGGTCGAGGGCCTGCGCCACGCTCTGCATTGCTCCATGTTAGGCAGGGCGGCGAGGGCGATGCGTCGCGCGCCCGGCCCGCGAACCGGGGGCGGGCCGCCGAGACGTGGGTGACGGATGCCGCGAGGCGAACGGTGACGGACGCCCCATCCACACCCGACGGGCTCGGGGACGTCACGCCGTAGAATCGCTCGCATGCCGGCCGAGTCGACCACTCCTCGACGCCTCCGCCGACTCCTCGCCTTCACCGCGTCCGCGGCGATGTCCGCGCTCGTCGCGATGGGCGCCGCGGCTCCTGCCGCGGCAGCGTCCTCCGCCGCCGGCTTCGGTCCCGGCGGTCTCGGCGTCGTCGGCGTCGTCGCGCCCGCCGCACGGAACGGATCGGGCCTGACGCCGGAGGCGACGGAGGACGGGGTGCGCGTCAGCGTGGCCCCCGCGGGTGCGACGGCCGTCGCCGCGGGCGCGGGCATCGACGTGGTCGTCGAGGTCGTCAACCGCACCGGCGAGGCGCTCGGCGCCGGCACGATCGCGCTGGACGTCGCGACGTCGGCGCTCTCCGACGCCGCGGACGTCGACGCCTGGTCCACGGGCGACTCCGCCGAGCGGCCCGAGGCGCGACGCGTCGCCGAGCGGGCCTCGGCCTCGCTGGCCGCCGGTGCCGCGACGACGCTCACGTTCACCATCCCACCGGATGCCACGGGGGAGTCCTGGCCCGCCGTGGGCGTCGCCGCGTCGCTCGAGATCGACGGCGACACGGTCGCCGCATCCACGTCGGTGCTTGCGAACTCGCGGGTCCCCGCCGCCGACCCGGTGGGCCTCGCGCTCGCGTACCCGCTCACGACGCCGCCGATCGAGGAGGGCCTGATCCCGGCGGAGCGCCTCGAGGCGTGGACGGCGCCGACCGGCGCGCTCACCCGCCAGCTGGAGGCGGTCTCCGGCGCCGCCGTCGCGATCGGCGTCGATCCCCGGATTCCCGCGTCGATCCGCGTGCTCGGCTCGTCCGCCCCGCAGACCGCCGTCGAGTGGCTCGCCGAGCTCGAGCGGATGCCGAACGAGGTGTTCCCGCTCGCCTACGCCGACGCCGACCTCGCCGCGCAGGCGCAGGCCGGGCTGGACGCGCCGCTCGAGCCGCTCGGCTTCGACGACGCGATCGACCCGGCCGACTTCACCGAGGGCGGCGAGGAGGACGGCACCACCGCGTCTCCCGGCCGGATCCCCGACGCGGAGGCGCTCCTCGACTGGACCTTCACGCGCACCGACATCGCCTGGCCGGCCGATGACACCGTCGCATCGGGCGATCTCGACGTCTTCGCCGCGGGCGGGCTCACGACCGCCATCCTGTCGCCCGGCAACGTCGAGCCCGTCGAGGACGCGGTGAGCGCCGGCGCGACGATCGACGGTCGCGCGGCCGCGGTCGCCGACGCCCGGGTGACGCCGGCGCTCCGTCGTGCCGCGGACGCGGCATCCGACACGGAATGGCGCGCCGCGACCTCGCGGGTGCTCGCCGAGCTCGCACTGGCGGCCGACGAGGGCGTCTCCACGGTCCTCGGCACGTTCGGACGCTCGGGAGGCGACGGCTCGGACCGCGTCGCCGCGACGCTGTCGGCGCTGGCCTCCACGCCCTGGTCGCAGCCGGCGACGCTCGTGGACACCGTCGGCGCGCCGCCCGTCGAGCGCACGCTCATCTCCACGGCCGAATCTCAGCAGCGCCTCGACAACGTGGGTCGCATGCTCACCGCCGAGCAGGCGGTGGCCGACTTCTCCGACGTGCTCGTCGACCCGAGCGTGCTCACCGCGCCGACCCGGCGCGACCTGCTCGCACTGCTGTCGACGGGATGGATCCCGCAGCCGACCGAGTGGACCGCCGCCGTGGGGCGCTGGCTCGTCGACCGTCGCGCCATCACCGACGCCGTGTCGGTCGTCTCGAGCAGCACCGTGCTGGTCGTCGCGAGCGAGACCGGCATCCCGATCACCATCCTCAACGCGCTCCCGTACCCCGTCGAGGTGGTCGTCTCCGTGGCCCCGTCGAACGGCCGGCTCATCGTCGAGGACTCCGTCGACGTCACCGTCGAGCCCGAGACGCGCAGCACGGTGAGCGTTCCGGTCGCCGCGGGCGTCGGCAGCGGCGAGGTGAACCTCGAGGTCTCCCTCGCCTCGCCGGACGGCACGCCCATCGGCGACGCGGTCATCGTGCCCGCCAACGTGCAGGCCGACTGGGAGGGCGTCGGTGCGGCGGTGCTCGCCGCGATCGCCGTGGCGGTGTTCGCGATCGGCGTGCTGCGCAGCGTGCGCCGGCGTCGACGCGACCGCGGGGCGGGGTCCGCGGGAGCCGCCGATGCGGGCGCCACGGGTCCGGCGGAGACGGACGCCGCAGGTCCGGGCGCCGAGCCCGAGAGCAGGGTAGCGTTCGACACCGCAGCACCCGAGCACACCGAGACCACCGAGGAACGACCGAATGGCTGAAGACCGGATCGCCCGAGCGAGTCTCTTCCTGGCGTCCGGCACGATCGTGTCGCGCCTGCTCGGGTTCCTCAAGGCCATCGTGCTCGCGGGCGTGGTCGGCGTCGCCTACTCGCAGAGCGCCGACGCGTTCGCCATCGCCAACGGCCTGCCGAGCATCCTGTTCGCCATCGTCGCGGGCGGCGTGCTGAGCGCGGTGCTCGTGCCGCAGATCGTGCGCGCGAGCGTGCACGCCGACGGCGGCGCCGCCTACGTCAACAAGCTGCTGACGCTCGCGCTCGTGCTCATCGGCGCGGCGACCATCCTCGCGACCGCGGCGGCGCCGCTGCTCGTCCTGCTCTGGGGCGGGAGCAACCCGTCGATCGTGCCGCTGGCGACGGCGTTCGCGTTCTGGAGCCTGCCCCAGATCTTTTTTTACGGCCTGTACGCGCTGCTCGGCGAGGTGCTCAACGCCCGCCGCAACTTCGGCCCGTACACCTGGGTGCCCGCGCTCAACAACCTCGTCGCGATCGCCGGCTTCCTCATCTTCGGCTTCGTCTTCGGCTTCGACCCGACCGGCCAGCGCACGCCCGACGACTGGACCGCCGCGATGGTCGCGACGCTCGCCGGCTCCGCCACGCTCGGCATCGTGACGCAGGCGGTGTCGCTGTTCTGGTTCTGGCGACGCATCGGGCTGCGCTACCGACCGGACTTCCACTGGCGCGGCGTCGGCCTGCGGTCGGCGGGACGCATGGCCGGCTGGACCTTCGGCATGCTGCTGCTGTCGACGGCCGCGGGCATCGTGCAGACGCAGGTGGTCGCGACGGCATCCAACCAGGGCGCGGCGAACGCGGCGATGGACACCGCCTGGCTGATCTTCATGCTCCCGCACTCGGTCATCACGGTGTCGATCGCGACCGCCTACTTCACGCGCATGAGCGAGCACGGGCGCGACGGCCGACACGAGCTGCTGCTCCACGACCTGACCTCGGCCGCCCGCACGGTCGTGACCCTGCTCGCGTTCGCCTCCGTGGCGCTCATCGTCATCGCGTACCCGTTCGCACGCGTCTTCCAGTCGGGCGACTTCGCGCTCGTCGCCGCCGTCGCCGACGTCATCATCGCGTTCGCGATCGGACTCGTCGGGTTCAGCGTGCTGTTCCTCGTGCAGCGCACGTTCTACGCGCTGAACGACACCCGCACGCCCTTCTTCTTCACGCTCTTCCAGGTGCTCGTCTTCACCACCCTCGCCCTCGTGGCGCTCGCGACGCTTCCGAAGGAATGGCTCGCCGTAGGCGTCGCGGCCTCGACGACCATCGCCGGAGGCCTCCAGCTCGCCGCCGCACTCGTGCTGCTCCGACGGCGCCTCGGGACGATCGGCATCCGTTCGGTCGCAGTGTCGCTCGGGCGCGCGATGGCGGCGCTCATCGTCCCCGCCGCCGTGGGCGTCGCCCTCGTCTGGTGGCTCGGCGGCTTCGAGGAGGGCGGGTTCGCGGTGTCCGACCGCATCAGCGCGCTGCTGTCCATGGCCCTCGTCGGCACGGTCATGGCGGTGCTGTACGCGGCCTTCCTCCTGCTGTTCCGCTCACCCGAGTTCCGGGCCCTCGCGGTCCCCGTCGTCAGCCGCCTCCGTCGCCGCTGAGCGAGCTGGGAGCGGCCTGCGAGCCGCGCCGTGGGCCGGAATAGCGGCCGCCTAGACTGTGTTCACCTAGTCGTGGCATCCGCTCGGTAGGATGCCGCGAATCATCGCAGGACGAACAGGAGCGGGTTTGCGCGACATCATCATCATCGGTTCGGGACCGGCCGGGTTCACCGCCGCGATCTACGCCGCGCGCGCCGAGCTGAAGCCGCTCCTCATCGCCAGCTCGGTCGAGATCGGCGGCGAGCTGATGAACACGACCGAGGTCGAGAACTTCCCCGGGTTCCCCGAGGGCATCATGGGGCCCGACCTCATGGGCAAGATGCAGGCCCAGGCCGAGCGGTTCGGCACCGAGGTCGTCTACGACGACGTCGTGGAGCTCGACGTCGAGGGCCCGGTCAAGCGGGTCAAGCTGGGCAACGGAGGCGAGCACGGGGCTCGCGCCGTGATCTTCGCGACGGGTTCGGCCTACCGCAAGCTCGGGCTGCCCGAGGAGGAGCGCCTCTCCGGCTACGGCCTCTCGTGGTGCGCCACGTGCGACGGCTTCTTCTTCCGCGAGAAGACGATCGCCGTGGTCGGCGGCGGCGACTCCGCGATGGAGGAGGCGACGTTCCTCACCCGCTTCGCCGACAAGGTCTACGTGATCCACCGCCGCGACGAGCTCAAGGCGTCGAAGATCATGCAGAAGCGCGCGTTCGACAACCCCAAGATCGAGTTCATCTGGAACGCCGAGGTCGCCGCCATCCTGGGCGATGCTCAGGTCAGCGGCGTCACCCTGCGCGACACCGTGACCGGTGAGGAGCGCGCGCTCGACCTCGACGGGCTGTTCGTGGCGATCGGCAACGACCCGCGCACGCACCTCGTGCACGGCAAGCTCGACCTCACGCACGAGGGCACCATCGCGGTGCAGGGTCGCTCGTCGCGGACCTCGGTCCCGGGCGTCTTCGCCGCGGGCGACGTCATCGACCCGACCTACCGGCAGGCCGTCACGGCCGCCGGATCGGGCACCGTGGCAGCGCTCGACGCCGAGCACTACCTCGCCGCGCTCGACGACACCGACGACCAGCCGGCGGCCGCGGAGGCCGAGGCCATCGAGGTGGACGAGGCCGTCGCCGCCGACCTGGCGCGCGTCGACTGAGTATTCCGACCGCAGCATCCGTGCTCGGCGTCCGACGCCGGCGGCATCCGCTTCACGCAAAGGAGAGAGACACATGACTGCACGCGCAGTGACCGAGGCCACCTTCGACCAGGAGGTGCTCAAGAACGACCGAGCCGTGCTCGTCGACTTCTGGGCCGAGTGGTGCGGTCCGTGCCGCGCCGTGAGCCCCATCCTCGACCAGATCGCGACCGAGCACTCCGACAAGCTCGACATCGTCAAGCTCAACGTCGACGAGAACCCCGGCCTGGCCATGAAGTACCAGATCACCGCCATTCCCGCGATGAAGGTGTTCAAGGGCGGCGAGGTCGTGCACACGGTCATCGGCGCGAAGCCGAAGCCCGCGCTCGAGGCCGACCTGGCCGAGTTCATCGGCTGAGTCCGCTCCACTCGTCACGGCCCGTCCCGGTTCATCCGGGGCGGGCCGTCGTCGTCTCCGCGCATTCCCGGGGATCGGCGTCGCTCGGCCCTCGGCATGGCGAACGGATGCCGCGTGCGGCATGTACGCGCGCCGCGTCACGCAGCGGCATCCGCTTCGGGCCCCTCGCCGACGGCTGACTAGCATGGGAACCCTGAGCAGAACGGAACCAGCAGTGACCCCTGACGGAGTGCCCCAGCGGACCGGCAACAACCTCGACCCCTGGTATGCGAACTACGCCGAGCGAGCCGCCGGCTTCGCCGCCTCCGAGGTGCGCGCCCTCTTCGCCGTCGCCTCCCGCCCCGAGGTCGTGTCGCTCGCCGGCGGGATGCCGTACGTGTCGGCGCTGCCGCAGGAGCTCATCACCTCGGCGTTCGAGCAGGTGATGCGCGAGCAGGGCCCGGTGGCGCTGCAGTACGGGTCCGGTCAGGGCATCCCGACGCTGCGCGAGCACATCGTCGAGGTGATGTCGCTGGAGGGCATCCGCGGCTCCGTGGACAACGTGGTGACCTCGACCGGCTCGCAGCAGGCGCTCGACCTCGTCGCCAAGCTCTTCCTCGACCCCGGCGACGTGGTGCTCGCCGAGGCACCCTCCTACGTCGGTGCGATGGGCGTCTTCCGCTCCTACCAGGCGTCGGTGGTCCACGTCGCGATGGACGACGACGGCCTGATCCCGGAGGCGCTCCGCCAGACCATCGCGCACCTGCGCGGCCAGGGTCGACGGATCAAGTTCCTCTACACGATCCCGAACTTCCACAACCCGGCGGGGGTCACCCTCTCGGCCGAGCGGCGCCCGGAGATCCTCGAGATCTGCCGCTCCAACGAAATCCTCGTCCTGGAGGACAACCCGTACGGCCTCCTGCACTTCGACGAACCGGCGCCGCACGCCCTGCGCTCGATGGACGCCGAGGGGGTCATCTACCTCGGGTCGTTCTCGAAGACGCTGGCGCCCGGGTTCCGGGTGGGTTGGGCGCTGGCGCCGCACGCGATCCGCGAGAAGCTCATCCTCGCAGCGGAGTCGGCGATCCTGTCGCCGTCGTCCTTCAGTCAGCTCGTCGTCTCGGAGTACCTTTCGCAGGCGGACTGGCGCGGCCAGATCGACGCGTTCCGCGGTGTCTACCGCGAACGCAAGGACGCGATGATCGAGGCGCTGGGGGAGTACCTGCCGCAGTTGTCGTGGACCAACCCCAACGGCGGGTTCTACGTCTGGGTGACGCTGCCGGACGTCCTCGACTCGAAGCAGATGCTTCCCCGCGCGGTGCGCGAGCTGGTCGCGTACACGCCCGGCACGGCGTTCTTCGCCGACGGCCGCGGTCGGCACGCCATCCGCCTCTCGTTCTGCTATCCCACGCCCGACGCGATCCGGCTCGGGATCCGGCGCCTGGCCACGGTGGTCAACGGCGAACTCGACCTGCTCGACACGTTCGCCGGCACCGGCCCACTGCAGCTGCCCGATCGCCCGGGCATCGAACCCGCCCCGCCCACCGACCTCAAGTAGCGGAGAAGTCCCTGATCATGAGCGAATCCACTGGTCTCTCCGTCGTCGTCCTCGCGGGCGGCATCTCGCACGAGCGCGATGTCTCGCTGCGGTCGGGCCGACGCGTCGCCGACGCGCTCATCGAGGCGGGCCACCGCGTCGAGGTCCGCGATCCGGATGCCGGACTCCTCCCGTACCTCGCCGAGCGCCGCCCGGATGCGGTGTTCCCGGCGCTGCACGGATCGAGCGGCGAGGACGGCTCCCTGCTCGAGCTGCTCGCGGCCCTCGGCGTGCCGACCGTCGGTTCGACGGGCGCGGCCGCCCGCCGCGCCTGGTCCAAGCCCGTGGCGAGCTCGCTCGTCGCGCAGACCGGCATCGCCGTGCCCGAGTCGATCGTGCTCTCGCACGAGGCGTTCCGCGAACTCGGCGCCTCGAGCGTGCTCCGAGTCGTGCGCGCGGCGATGCAGGGCGACCTGGTGGTGAAGCCCGCATCGGGCGGTTCGGCCCAGGGCGTCTCCATCGTCGATGACCCGACGGAGTTGCCGCGGGCCATGGTCGAGGCGTTCACGTACGCCGAGGTCGCCATCGTGGAGCGTCGCATCGTGGGGACCGAGATCGCCGTCGCGGTGATCGGGACCGGTGACGAGGCGCGCGCGCTGACGGCGGTCGAGATCGTGCCCACGACGGGGGTCTACTCGTTCCAGGAGCGCTACAACGCGGGGGAGACCACGTTCTTCGCCCCGAGCCGGCTCGATGACGCGGTCGTCGACGCCGCGACGGATGCCGCGCTGCTGGCCCACCGCACGCTCGGGCTCAGGGATCTGTCGCGCGTCGACCTGATCGTCGACGGACAGGGCACGCCGTGGTTCCTCGAGGCGAACGTGCTGCCGGGGCTCACGGAGACGTCGCTGCTCCCGCTCGCCATCGAGGCGTCCGGCGCGACGGCGTCGGCGGTGTACGACGAACTCGTGCGCGCGGCGGTCGCCCGCGACGCGTAGCTCCTGCCTGGATCGCGGAGCGGCCCGTCCGCGTCAGAGTCCTTCGAGGTCCGCGCCGAGTTCGGTGAGGATCCGGCGAAGGTCCTGAACGGTCGCGAAATCGATGCTGATCTGGCCCTTTCGCGCGCCGAGGGTGATCTTGACCCGGGTGTCGAGGCGGTCGCCGAGACGGCCTGAAAGATCGTCGAGGAACTCCTGACGCTTCCCAGCGGCCGGCTTCGGTCGCCCGGGCTTCGGATTCTCAGCCACGATGGCCTCGGCAGCCCGCACCGAGAGGTCCTCGTTGACGATCTTGTCGGCCAGGCGCTGCATGGCCTCCGGGTCGCCGGCCGCCAGGATGGCGCGCGCGTGGCCGGCACTGAGCACGCCGGCCGCCACGCGCATCTGCACCGGCTCGGGCAGCTTGAGGAGACGGAGGGTGTTCGAGATCTGCGGGCGTGAGCGGCCGATCCTCGTCGCCAGCTCCTCCTGGGTGATGCCGAAGTCGGCGAGGAGTTGCTGGTACGCACTCGCCTCTTCGAGCGGGTTCAGCTGCGATCGATGCAGGTTCTCGAGGAGCGCATCGCGCAGCATCGCCTCGTTGGCCGTGTCCTTGATGACCGCCGGAATGGAGTCGAGGCCCGCTGCCTTCGTCGCGCGCAGGCGCCGCTCGCCCATCACGAGCTCGTACTTGCCCGCCTGGTCGGGGTGGGGTCGCACCACGATCGGCTGGAGGACGCCGAATTCCTTGACGCTGTGGATCAGCTCGGCGAGGTCCTCCTCGTCGAACACGGTGCGCGGCTGCTGGGCGTTCGGGACGATGTCGTGCGGGTTCAGCCGAGCGAGGTGCGCCCCAGGAACGGTCACGAGGTTGGCATCCGCGGCGTTCTCGACGGCCTCGACGGCTGCCTTGGGGGCCTCGCTGTCGGGGAAGAAGACATCCACCGGCCGAGTGGCGCGCGGGGCGTCGTCGGTGGTGGGGATGAGCGCGCCGATACCGCGGCCGAGGCCGGTCCGCTTCGTTGCCATCAGTTGGTCTCCTTGCTCTCCGACGCACCACGCCGGGCGATCTCTGCGGCAGCCTCGCGGTACGACAGCGAGCCGCTCGACGCGAAGTCGTAGCTGATCACGCTCTGCCCGTAGCTCGGCGCCTCGGACACTCGAACGGACCGAGGGATGATCGTGTCGAGCGTCTGGGTGGGGAAGTGGTCGCGGACCTCCTGCGCGACCTGCTGCGCGAGGTTGGTGCGCGAGTCGTACATCGTCAGCAGGATCGTGCTGAGGCGAAGTTCGGGATTGAGGTGCTTCTCGATCAGTTCGATATTGCTGAGCAGCTGCGACAGGCCCTCGAGTGCGTAGTACTCGCACTGGATCGGGATGAGCACCTCGCGCGCCGCGACGAACGCGTTGATCGTGAGCAGTCCCAACGACGGCGGGCAGTCGATGAAGACGTAGTCGTACGGGCGCTCCATCGTCTCGAGGTGGGCATCGAGCGCTCGGCGGAGGCGCTGCTCCCGCGCGACCAATGACACGAGTTCGATCTCGGCTCCGGCGAGGTGGATCGTGGCCGGCACGCAATCCAGCCGCTCGTGCTCGCTCGACGTCTGGATCACCTCGGCGAGGGGCAGGTCGGAGACGAGGACTTCGTAGACGCTCTGTCGCTCCGACCGGTGGTCGACGCCGAGGGCCGTCGATGCGTTGCCCTGCGGGTCGAGGTCGATCACGAGCACGCGGGCGCCGGCACGAGCGAGGGCCGCGGCCAGGTTCACGGCGGACGTGGTCTTGCCGACGCCGCCCTTCTGGTTCGAGATCGTCAGGACGCGCGTCGACGGGGGCAGGGGCAGAACGGCCTCATCGAGCGCGAGGCGCCGGCGGGTCTCGTCGGCAATCTGATCGGCCAGGGGGGTTCCTCCGTCTGCGTGGGGTGTTTCACGTGAAACATCGGTGGCGAGCGTGTCGACTGCGGGGTGGGCTGCGGCGGACGGCGGCACTACCTCGGCGGTGCCCGCCGTCGCCGACGGGCGGTCAACCGATTCGTCCGCGTCTCGCGCTTCGCCTTGGGAAGGGTACTCCACCGGCTGCGCCGGCTGCGCGATCGGCACAGGCACCTCGATGTCGATCGGCGGCCCCGGTCGTTCGCCGGCGACGACACCTTCCGTGGTGGGCGCGTCCGCGGGGGGTGCGGGAGATGCGGCGGATGCGTCGTACGTGGGGTCTGCGCTCGAGGCGTCGGCGGTCGCGGCGGGGGCCTCCGGCGACTCGCCCAGGTGCGCGGCGCTGTCGTCAGCGGCCACCGGCGAGGCGACGACGGTGGTCGGCGCCGGAGCGGCCGAAGCGGATTCACTTGCGGCTTCGCGGGAGTCGGGCTCGTCTCGGCTCGGCTGCAGGCTCGACACCGTCTCGGCCGTCGCGTCGCCCACGATCTCCCGGATGATCTCCTCGAGCAGGCGGTCGGGGGCGCTGGACGGCGGGGACGTGGACGCTGTCGCGCTGGGCGACCCCTCGTCGTTGAGCGCAGCCGCGGTGGCGGCATCCCAGTCGTATGCAGCCCTCGGTGCCGCCGGCTGCGGTGACGCAAGGGCCTCGACGGGTGTGCGGCCCGGTCCGTGGGCGACCGGAGACGAAGGCTGCGGGGCGGCCGTCTCGCTCGTCGGGCGGGGCTCCGTCCCGGCGGTCGGCCCGGTCGGCCCGGTCGGCCCTGGTAGATCGTCCGTTGACGGCGCGCTCGGCGGGTCGGACGGTCCATCGTTGCGCGACGGATTCACGAGGTCGTCGAATGCGCGGCGATCACCACGCGGTTCCGCGTAGGCGGTGGGCATGAATTCCGACGACGGCGCGTCGCCGCCGTGCGTTTCGTACGCCTCGATCCGAGTCGGCTCGGGTGCGGCGGGCGCTGGCGTCGGCTCCGGTCGCGGCTTTCGTCGATGGAACCAGCCGCGTCCCCCACCGTTCGCCATTCCCACTCCAGACCTGCCGTCGAGATCGCCGCCATCGGGCCGGCTGCGTTCTTCGAGTTCCAAGCCTAACTGCCGCATCGGACGCGGGAACGGCGACGCCCCGGCCGTCCGTCGGCGGTCCGCCATCGCGACGGCGCCTCGGCCTCCGAGCGCCCGCGACCCGGGCGTTTCACGTGAAACGCCCCATCGGGTTTCGCGCGCGCGTCTGCTTCTCGCGCCCTCCGATTGGGGACGAGCCCGCCCGGGCCCGCCGTGAATGCCCGTTGCCGCTCCGCCGGCGACGGAGAGACATCTCGGGCAGCTCCCTATGAGAACGGGAGAAGAATGGCCCCTATTGATCGTCACGCCCGCGGGAGCGTGGCGCAGGGTCCGACGGTGTCGCCCGGGGGCCCCTGGAGGCGTCGGTGTTGACGGGGGAGACGCCGCAGTCTTCCGAGGCGCGGGCTCTGCCGACGTGGACGGATCGGCCGCGCGGGCGGATCGTCGCGAAACGTGCAGGACGACTGTGCCGCCGCTTTTCCCGAGACGGTGACCTGCTGGGTGTCAGGGCCGGGCGGCTGGCGATCCGGGTCAATCGACCTTCCTCGGACGACTGAGGCGACGGCGTGCACGCACGCTCGTACTGGTACACCGATCGCCCCTGGGGTCCTGCAACGCGCTCAGGAGGCGTTTCACGTGAAACATGGCCCGCGCAAGGGCGCCCCAGCGCGCCACGGTCCGCATGTTTCACGTGAAACGGCGCAGTCTCCGGAGCCATGAGCGCGTACGCGTTACCCGGGCGGCCTGAAGCTCGCGGACCCGCGGTTTGCGATTCGCGCGGTACGTCTGGTTCCGCGGGGTGGGAACTGGCCTCGAGGCGTTTCACCTCAAACCTCGTGCGCGCATGCCCGTCCACGTCCCAGCGCCGTACGCGTTCACGTGAAGCGGACCCGGACTCCGAAGCCTTCAGACGCGCGCGGAGGTGGCCCCTAACTCCCGACTCCCAACAAGGCGTGCCGGAAGCCGAGCTCCGCGGGCGGCGGAGGAGTCGCGCGGCCCATTGCGCGCTGCCCAAGCCCCCTCAATGGGCGGGTATCAGGCAAGGGCGCGTCATCCCCGGCGCTCCTGCGAGCATTGGCGGGCATTCACCCCTCGGCCACCCCTCGTCGACGAGCGGGTCGGCGTGCCGGTGCGACGAACGACAAGCATCCTTGGGTACGGACAGCAATCGCTCCCGTGCAGCCTCACGTCGGGCTGGAGCCAGACGAATCGGGCATCGCAGCGTGGTCGGCGGAATCGGCAGCCCGAAAGGACGTTCCGCGCCTTGCTCCGCCAGCGGTCGCAGCGCCCGGAGCGAGTCAGCAGGCCGAAGAGGGTCCGTCCAGATCGCAGGGGAGGGCGCGCGCGACGGGAGCCGTCGAGCGAGTTCCGCTGGCCCGACCGCCCGAGAGCGGTCCGGTGCATTGCGTCCTGCGCGTTCGGACCCCCGATACGTAGGCGGGCACGTCGAGTCCGTCGATCCCGGAACCCCCACGCTCGCGGTGGACTTCACGCCTCTGGGCGAGACGACCCTCCGGTGGGCACGACTGCCTCGTGGTGGGCACCGGCCGCGTACGGGGTGGCGTCACGTGGCCCGCGACCGAGCAAACGCATGCATCCGCGCAGCCCGGGAGGATCGTCGACACCTCTCGCGTCTCGCCTGAACGCGACAGGCCATGGGCCAGCCCAGATGGAACAGACCGGTACACCCGGTCCCGGGACAAGGGTCCCGCCATGGATCGCGCCGGGGGAGAGGCGAAGTGGAACTTGTCGCCCCACGCCCAAAGAACGGCGCGAGGAGGAGGTGTCGACTGTCGCTTCGCGAACCGTTACGCCGCCGTGGTGACCATGCGCTGACACGGCGGAGGATCACTGGGCTCGCCTGGCGCGGCGAACGGACGAACCCGGAGTCGGCCGCGCGGTGCAGCCGGCACCGCACGGCTTCGTCGAACCCCGCCCGTCATCACACCGAACAGCGAGGCACTCCCAACCTGGAGCGCACCTCGAGGAGCCCCGCCGTCGCC
Organism: Agromyces sp. NDB4Y10; assembly: GCF_001620055.1. GTDB lineage: Bacteria > Actinomycetota > Actinomycetes > Actinomycetales > Microbacteriaceae > Agromyces > Agromyces indicus. The sequence goes on from NZ_LQGY01000028.1 coordinate 32,833, forward strand.
GCCGAGCAGCTTCCGTTTCACGTGAAACGCCGCGGATGCGGCAGCGAACGATCGCTTATGCCGCGGGCACGCGCGCCCGGAACACTCGCGTCACGTCGTCGACCACGCCCTCGCCGAGCACGACGACGTCGACGTCCTGCAGCTTGAACTTCCGAATCGCCTTCTCGGCCGCGCCCATCTCGCCGGTCACGCCGGCGCCCTTCATGAGCAGCAACTCCCCGCCCGGCGCCAGCAGTGGGGCGGTGATCGGGATGAGCGTCCGGAGTGCGCTCACCGCTCGGGCCGTCACCTGATCCAGCCGGCCGGCGAGCTTCGCCTCCTCGGCACGCGCGCGCACCACGTCGACGTTCTCGAGGCCGAGTTCGTCCACTTGCCGGTTGAGCCACGCCACCCGACGCTCCATCGGTTCGATGAGCGTGAGGTGCACGTCGGGGCGGGCGATGGCGAGCACCAGGCCGGGAAGCCCTGCGCCCGAGCCCACGTCGCCGACGCGGCCAGGACGGAGGAGTGGCGCGACGAGGCCGGAGTTCACGACGTGACGACTCCACAGCCGCGGGAGTTCGAGGGGACCGATGAGCCCGAGCTCCTCGCCGTGGCGAGCGAGGTGCTCGGTGAACTGCCGGACGATCGGCAGCCGATCGCCGAACACGGTCGCAGCCGAGGGCGGCTCCGGCTCGAGGGCGTCCTGCCAGTCGGGGGAGTGGTCAGTCATGTTCCACGTGAAACGTCGAGTTCGGGGGTCAGCCGATGCGCGTGATCACGGTGTGGCGGTCGGCGCCCTCGCCGCGAGACTCCGAGTGGAGCCCACGCTCGGCGACCAGGTCGTGGACGAGCTTGCGCTCGTACGACGACATGGGCGGGAGTGCAGCCTCAGCGGCGCCCTCCTCGAGGCGCTCGGCCGCGCGCGCGACCAGCCGACCGAGCTCGTCACGGCGGGCATCGCGCGAGCCGCCGATGTCGAGGATGAGCCGCGAGAACGCGCCCGTCTTGGTCTGCACCGCCAGGCGAGTGAGCTCCTGGAGGGCGGAGACCACCTCGGGCTTCGCGAGCAGCGAGAGGTTCGCGCCCTCGGAAGCGTGCACCGACACGTAGGCGCGACCGTTGCGGGCATCGATGTCGATGTCACCGTCGAGGTCGCTGATGTCGAGGAGCTCCTCGATGTAGTCGGCCGCGATGTCGCCCTCCTCCTCGAGCTGCTCGAGGGTTCGGTTGGCCGCGTCGGGCTTGACGTCGGTCATCGGGGTCACTTCCTCTTCTTCTTCGCGCGGTTCTTGCTGACCGGCTGCTGACGCTGGGTGGTCTTCTTCTCGGGTTCGTCCGAGGTGGTGCCATCCGTCGGACCGTCGACGACGAGCTTGCCCTTCTTGGCCAGGCGAGCTTCACGCGCCTTGGCGGCCTCGCTGCCGGGGGTCGGCATGTTGCGGATGACGATGAACTGCTGACCCATGGTCCAGAAGTTCGAGACGAGCCAGTAGAACATGACGCCGAGCGGGAAGGCGACACCCGAGACGGCGAACACGAGGGGGAGCAGGTAGAGCAGGATCCGCTGCTGGCGGAACATGGGGCTCGCCTTGGTCTCCGGCGACATGTTCTTCGAGACGATCTGCAGCTGCGTGATGAACTGCGACGCGGTCATCAGGATGATCATGACGACGGCCACGACCATGACCTGCCACGGTCCGCCGGCGTTCATCGCCTCGATGAAGGTCGCCTTGAGCGGCGCCCCGAGGAACGTTGCGTTCGCGAACGACTCGGCGAGCTCGGGGGTGAGGACGCCGACACCGCCGCGCTCGGCGTTGCGCGAGGCGTCGTTCAGCACCGAGAAGAGGCCGAAGAAGATCGGCATCTGCAGCAGCAGCGGGAGGCAGGACGAGAGCGGGTTCGTGCCGGTCCGCTTGTAGAGGTCCATGGTCTCGCGAGACATGGCCTCGCGCGAGAACTGGTCCTTCTTGCCCTTGTACTTGTCCTGGATCTTCTTCAGCTGCGGCGCGACCTCGAGCATGCGGCGCTGGCTCTTGATCTGTCGCACGAAGATCGGGATGAGCGCGGCACGGACGACGATGACGAGGCCGACGATCGAGAGCACCCACGTGATGCCGGCCTCGAAGGGCAGGCCCACGAACGTCCACAGCGAGTGGAACGCGACGAGGATCAGCTCGATGACCCATTTGATGGGCCAGAGGATGATGCTGAAGATGTCCATTGGAGCGGGTCAGTCCTTTCGGGACATGGGGGAGAGGTCCTGGTCCGCGGCGTCGCGGGTGACGGATGCCGCAGCAGAGGGATCGGCGACGGCGTGCGCGTGCCCCGCGTGGCCCCCGACGGGCCCGGTGGCGACTCCGCCCGCCGCGGTGGCGGCAGCACGTCGGCGCCCGTGGCGGACGCGCCGGACGTGGCGTGCTTCGCTCGGCGCAGCGGGGGCCCACCCGGCGGGGATCACGAACCCGAAGCGGGTGAGGTGGAACCGACGCACGCGCGGCATGGGCACGTCGTCGACGCCGCCGCGCGACCATGGGTTGCAGCGGACGATCCGCCAGGCGGTGAGGGCGGATCCGATCACCAGTCCGCGGTGCTGCACCGCGCCCAGTCCGTACGCGGAGCACGACGGGTAGTAGCGGCAGACGTCGCCGTAGAGGGGCGAGACCACGGCGCGGTAGGCGCGGATGAGCACGACGCCCACGTTGCGGGGCAGGAGCCAGACGAACCAGGCGAGGTCTCGCACGTCACGCGTCTTTCGCTGCGAGGGGATGGGCTGCGGCATCCGCTGCGATGGCGGGTCGCGAGCGGGAGGCGGACCGCCGCTCGTGCACCTGGAGTGCCGAGACCACGTCGGCCCGGAGGGCGTGGAAGTCGGCGTCGGCCGCCGTGGGCAGCGCGCGCACGACGACGTCGATGGCGGAGACGCCGCCGTCGACGAGCTCGCGGCACGCGGCCTTCAGCCGGCGGCGCACGAGGTTGCGCCGCACGGCCGAGCCGACCTTCTTGGAGACGATGAAGCCGAAGCGCGCGTCGGTGCCCGACTCCCGTGAGCGGAGGTAGCTCACGGTGTGGGCACCGGCGACCTTCGCACCACGGCGCACGATGGACCGGTAGTCATCGGCGCTCGTGACGCGATTCGCTTTGGCGAGCACCGATCGCTTACGCGGAGAGTTCGGTGCGGCCCTTGGCGCGGCGGGCCGACAGGATGGCGCGGCCGGCGCGCGTGCGCATGCGGGCGCGGAAGCCGTGCTTGCGGGCGCGGCGGCGGTTGTTGGGCTGGAACGTACGCTTGCTCATTCTTCTTCTCCGGCTTCAGGGATCTCCTCGACGGGCGCGTCAACGGTGCGCCGGCGGGAAAACTCGGTGCCCGAAAGGGCTGCGGTCAACTGATTAAAACTACGGCCTGCGGATGCGGCGGTCAAACCGAGCGCACCCCGAACCGGATATTCTCCACCGATCCCCAGCTTGCCACGCGGAACGACACGCCCGCGCGTCGTGGATCCGCCGATCGGCATTTGTCGGGGGCACTCGCATTCGCTAGCGTGTGAACCCAGTTATCCCCAGCCTGTGCGGCGGAATCTCGCGCTTCTCGCAACTTCGCTCACAGGCCGTGGAGAACGCTGTGAACAGAGCCTTCGGGCCGCTCCACCTGTCGTTCGGGGGAGCGACGAGCGGCCGGACGACGGTGCGAGATTGCGGGGAGCGATGACAGAACAGCCCATTTCCGACACGTGGGCGACGGTCCTCGACCGGTTGTCGGGAGATGAGGCGATCACGCCGATGCTCCAGGGCTTCCTGAACCTGGTGGAGCCGAAGGGCATCGCGGCGGGCACGTTCTACCTCGAGGTCCCGAACGACTTCACAGCGAGCATGCTCAACCAGCGCATGCGCGTCTCCCTCCTCTCCGCGATGAGCGCGATCGACGCGCCGTCGCCGGTGACCTCGTTCTACGTCGTCGTGAATCCCGAGCTGGAGGACGTGCGGCCGTCGGTCGATCACGCCGGCCCGGGCGGAGCGCTCGGAGATGGCGCGGGGCTCGGGGGCGTGGCATCCGACGGCCTGCCCGACCCGGTGGAGCTGCCGGCGTCGCACCAGTCGGTGTTCGACAGTCCGACGAACCCCGACCGTCCGCGTGATGCGCGCCTGAACCCGAAGTACTCGTTCGACAGCTTCGTCATCGGCCAGTCGAACCGCTTCGCCCACGCCGCGGCGGTCGCCGTGGCCGAGGCCCCCGCGAAGGCCTACAACCCGCTGTTCATCTACGGCGACTCGGGCCTCGGCAAGACGCACCTCCTGCATGCCATCGGCCACTACGCGATGAGCCTCTATCCCGGCATCCGCGTTCGGTACGTGTCGTCGGAGGAGTTCACGAACGACTTCATCAACTCGATCGCGAACAACCGCGGTTCGCTCTTCCAGCAGCGCTACCGCAACATCGACATCCTGCTGATCGACGACATCCAGTTCCTGCAGGGCAAGGCGGAGACGCAGGAGGCGTTCTTCCACACGTTCAACACGCTGCACGACCACAACAAGCAGGTCGTGATCACGAGCGACGTGCCGCCGAAGCACCTGACCGGCTTCGAGGACCGCATGCGCAGCCGGTTCGAGTGGGGCCTCATCACCGATGTGCAGGCGCCCGACCTCGAGACCCGCATCGCGATCCTGCGCAAGAAGGCGCAGAACGAGCGCCTCCAGGTGCCCGACGACATCCTCGAGTACATGGCGTCGAAGGTGTCGAGCAACATCCGCGAGCTCGAGGGCACGCTGATCCGGGTGACGGCGTTCGCGAGCCTGAACCGCACGCCGGTCGACATGCCGCTCGTGCAGACGGTGCTGAAGGACCTCATCACGGATGACACCGACAACGTCGTCGCGCCGGTCGACATCATCACGGCGACGGCCGAGTACTTCAAGCTCACGGTCGACGACCTGTACGGGTCGAGCCGGTCCCAGGCGGTCGCGACAGCGCGGCAGATCGCGATGTACCTCTGCCGTGAGCTCACGAGCCTGAGCCTGCCGAAGATCGGGCAGCTGTTCGGCAACCGCGACCACACGACGGTGATGTACGCGAACAAGAAGATCTCGGAGCTCATGAAGGAGCGTCGCTCGATCTACAACCAGGTGACCGAGCTCACCGCGCGCATCAAGCAGCAGGCCCGCTTCCGCTGATCGCGTCCGTAGAGCGGATGCCGCCGGCATCCGATCGCCCCTCGACACCGCCGCACGAGCGGGGTCGACCGGGCCCCGTTCGGCATACCTGCGAAACGCCTGAGCCAATTCCACACAGGTGTGGACAATCTGTGGATTGTTAACGAGCAACCCCGTCGCGACTGTGCACACCCTGCGTCGACCTGTGTAGAACTCCGAACACGCGTCGGAGACGTCGAGGCCTCGCCACGGGGATCTCCACACACCGTGCACAGCCCGGACGGGCCGCTCGGCCCGCCGTTCCGGGCATCTCCGAACGCCATCCACAGTTTCCACACCGGTTAACACCGTTAAGAGACACATGGTTAATCCGAGGCGTCCGACAACCTCGGACAGCGGCGCTCCGCTTCGGGCGCGTGCGTGCGGAAATGCCCCGCGTCCGGAGTGACCGTGCGGATAGCATGGGAGCCATCCAGCACCTCCACGACGGGAGAACCGTGAAGTTCCAGGTCAATCGCGACGTCTTCAGTGAGGCCGTGTCCTTCGCCGTCAAGCTGCTCCCGCAGCGCACGACCCTGCCGATCCTGTCGGGGGTGCTGATCCAGGCGAACGACGACGGCCTCGTCCTCTCCTCGTTCGACTACGAGGTGTCGTCGCGCACCGAGATCAAGGCCGACGTCGAGGAGCCCGGCACCGTCCTGGTCTCCGGGCGACTGCTGGCCGAGATCGCCGGCCGCCTGCCGAACGCCCCGGTGAAGGTGTCGACCGAGGAGTCGCGCATCTCGGTGACGTGCGGCTCGGCGAGCTTCACCCTCCTCTCGATGCCGGTCGAGGAGTACCCCTCGATCCCCGAGATCGGTGAGCAGACCGGGCTCGTGCCGGCGGAGGAGTTCGCCTCGGCCGTCTCGCAGGTCGCGGTCGCCGCGTCGCGTGACGACGTGACCCCGGTCATCACCGGCGTGCAGCTCGAGGTGCGCGACAACAACGTCAGCCTCGTCGCGACCGACCGGTACCGGGTCGCGATCCGCGAGATCGAGTGGGACGGCGGCGGCGTGGCCGGCGAGGGCGTCGACGCCCTGACCGCGCTCGTGCCCGCACGCACGCTGCAGGAGGTCGGAAAGACCTTCGGCCACTCCGGCAACCTCTCCATCGCGATCACGAGCCGCGACGACCGCGAGCTCATCGCGTTCTCGGCCGACCGGAAGACCGTCACGAGCCTGCTCATCAAGGGCAACTTCCCGCCCGTGCGCCGGCTGTTCCCCGAGACCGTCGACAACTACGCCGTGATGAACACGGCCGAGCTCATCGAGGCGACCCGACGCGTCGCGCTCGTGCTCGAGCGCGAGGCCGCGCTCCGCTACACGTTCACGGCCGACGGCCTCACCCTCGAGGCGATCGGTTCGGAGCAGGCCCAGGCGTCGGAGTCGATCGACGCGATCCTCACCGGTGACGAGACCGTCGTCTCGCTGAAGCCGCAGTTCCTGCTCGACGGCCTGCAGGCGGTGCCGAGCGAGTTCGTGCGCATCTCGTTCACCAAGACCGAGAACCCGAACAAGCCCGGTCCGGTGCTCATCACGAGCCAGACCTCGCGCGAGCAGGCGGGCGCCGACAGCTACCGCTACCTGCTGCAGCCGAACCTCCTCCTGCGCTGACCGCCGGCGGCGATGTCCGCGGGGCCGGGTAGCGTGGTGGTTCGCAGGAAGGGAGCCGCATCGTGCACGTCGCCAGGCTCTCGCTCACCGATTACCGCAACTACCGCACGGCCGAGCTCGCGTTCGAGCCGGGCGCGACGGTCATCGTCGGCCGCAACGGCCAGGGCAAGACGAACTTGGTCGAGTCGATCGGCTACCTCGCCACACTCGGCTCGCACCGGGTCTCGAGCGACCAGGCGCTGATCCGCGCGGGTGCCGACGCGGCGGTGGTGCGCGCCGTCCTGACGCACGGCGGTCGCGAGGTGCTCCTCGAGCTGCAGCTCAACCGCCAGGGTGCGAACCGGGCGCAGGTGAACCGCGCCGCGGCGAAGCCGCGCGACCTGCCACGGTACGCCCACACCGTCCTGTTCGCTCCGGAGGACCTGGCGATCGTCCGCGGCGAGCCGTCGGTGCGCCGCCGCATGCTCGACGGCCTGCTCGTGCAGCGCATCCCGCGCCTGGCGGGGGTCATGGCCGACTACGAGCGCGTGCTCAAGCAGCGCAACTCGCTGTTGAAGAGCGCCCGCGCCCGTGGTCTCGCCGCAGCGCAGCTCACGACGCTCGACATCTGGGATGAGCGCCTCGTCGGCCTCGGCGCCGAGCTCATCGATCGCCGCCTCGAGCTCGTCGACGAGCTCCGCGAGCCGCTCGCCGCCGCCTACCGCTCGATCGTCGATGCCGACCACCGCCCCGAACTCCAGCCCGTCCTGTCGATCGACGGTGCCGATCCCGACGACGAGACGACGGATGCCGCATCCGGTAGGACCGCGACGGGCCTCGAAGCCGCCGCCGACCGGCCCAGCACGGCCGAGCGGTTCGCCGCCGCGCTGACGGCGCTGCGGCGCCGCGAGCTCGAGCGCGGGGTCACCCTCGCCGGTCCGCACCGCGACGACGTCCTCCTGCTGCTCAACGGCCTGCCCGCGAAGGGCTATGCGAGCCACGGCGAGTCCTGGTCGTTCGCGCTCGCGCTCCGGCTCGCGTCGGCCGAGCTGCTCCGCCGGGACTCGGCCACGGGCGATCCGGTCCTGGTGCTCGACGACGTGTTCGCCGAACTCGACCGTCGCCGGCGCGAGCGGCTGGCGGCGGCGATCGGCAAGTACGAGCAGGTGCTGATCACCGCGGCCGTGCTGGAAGACGTGCCCGAACCCCTGGCGGGCCGCGTGATCCACATCGACGCGGGCCGCGTGGTCGATGCGCCGACGGATCCGGGCGCCGACGTCACGCTCGAGGCGGAGGCGTCCGGTGTCTGAGGCGGCGCGCACCTACCAGCACTTCCGCGAGATCTTCGGCGGTGAGCCCCGGATCCGGCCGGGCCGCGCCCGCACGCGCCAGCGCGAGGCCGCCGGCAGCGAGCCGTTCGCGCCCGGACGCGACCCGAAGCCGCTCGGTGCGACGATCGACGCCCTCACCGCGCAACTCGGCTGGAGCGGTCCGCTGTCGCAGCACGAGCTGCTCGCGACGTGGCCCGACATCGCCGGGCCCGAGATCGCGCAGCACTCCGAGCCGATCGCGATCGAGGGCGGGATGCTGCAGGTGCGCTGCGAGTCGACGGCGTGGGCGACCCAGTTGCGGATGATGCGATCGGAGCTGCTTCGCGCGATCGCCGAGCGGTACCCGAACGCGGGTGTGGAGAACATCCGCTTCCAAGGGCCGGACGCCCCCACCTGGAAAAGGGGTCCCAGATCGGTTCCAGGGCGTGGTCCGCGCGACACCTACGGTTGAGAGGGCAAAATCGGTCACTCGGGCGCTCACGAGGCCGCAGATCGGCGCGGAGCGCCTTGGACCGGTCGCGTTGTTGATAGGATCAAGGGTCGCCAGAACGACGGTTTGGAGCCCGATTCACCCATGACAGCGGAACCGACGAAGGCCCAGCAGACGCCGGAATACGGCGCCGACGCGATCCAGGTTCTCGAGGGCCTCGAAGCGGTCCGCAAGCGGCCGGGTATGTACATCGGCTCGACGGGTCCGCGCGGCCTGCACCACCTCGTGTACGAGATCGTCGACAACTCGGTCGACGAGGCGCTCGCGGGTCACTGCGACACCATCGACGTCACGATCCTCGCCGACGGCGGGGTCCGCGTGGTCGACAACGGCCGCGGCATCCCCGTCGACATCCACAAGACCGAGGGGCGCTCGACCGTCGAGGTCGTGCTCACGGTGCTCCACGCCGGCGGCAAGTTCGGCGGCGGCGGGTACGCGGTCTCCGGCGGCCTCCACGGCGTCGGCTCGTCGGTCGTCAACGCACTCTCGTCGCGCCTCGAGGTCGAGGTCAAGCGCCAGGGCCACGTGTGGCGCCAGTCCTACACGGTCGGCGTGCCCGACGCACCGCTCGAGCAGGGCGAGACGACGGATGCCACGGGCACCTCGATCACCTTCTGGCCGAGCGAGGACATCTTCGAGACCGTCGAGTTCGACTACGAGACGCTCCGCGCGCGCTTCCAGCAGTACGCGTTCCTCAACAAGGGGCTCCGCATCAACCTCACCGACCTGCGCGAGATCTCGCAGCTCTCGGACGGCGAGGAGGACGAGCAGGGCCACCGCCACGACAGCTTCCTGTACGAGCGCGGCCTGGTCGACTACGTCGAGTACCTCAACCGCTCCAAGAAGACCGACCTCGTCAACGACGAGATCATCTCGTTCGAGGCGGAGGACACCGAGCGCCACATCGCTCTCGAGGTCGCGATGCAGTGGACCACGGCCTACACGGAGTCGGTGCACACCTACGCCAACACGATCAACACCCATGAGGGCGGCACCCACGAGGAGGGCTTCCGCGCGGCGCTCACGACGCTCGTGAACCGGTACGCGCGCGAGAAGAACCTCCTGAAGGAGAAGGACGCGAACTTCTCCGGCGAGGATGTCCGCGAGGGGCTCACCGCCGTCATCTCGGTCAAGCTCTCCGAGCCGCAGTTCGAGGGGCAGACGAAGACGAAGCTCGGCAACACCGAGGCCAAGTCGTACGTGCAGCGCGTGACGAGCGAGCAGCTCGGCGACTGGTTCGACCGCAACCCGAACGCGGCCAAGGAGGTCATCCGGAAGGCGCTTCAGGCGGCGACCGCGCGCCTGGCGGCGCGCAAGGCGCGCGAGGCGACCCGGCGCAAGGGCCTGCTCGAGTCGGGCGGCATGCCGGGCAAGCTGAAGGACTGCCAGTCGAAGGACCCGTCGATCTCCGAGATCTTCATCGTCGAGGGCGACTCGGCCGGCGGCTCGGCCGTCCAGGGCCGCAACCCCGAGACGCAGGCGATCCTCCCGATCCGCGGCAAGATCCTCAATGTCGAGCGCGCGCGGCTCGACCGGGCCCTCGCGAACGCCGAGGTGCAGGCGATGATCACGGCCTTCGGCGCCGGGCTCGGCGAGGACTTCGACCCCGAGAAGGTCCGGTACCACAAGATCGTCCTCATGGCCGACGCGGATGTCGACGGCCAGCACATCACGACGCTGCTGCTCACGCTGCTCTTCCGCTACATGCGGCCGCTCATCGAGCTCGGCTACGTGTACCTCGCGCAGCCGCCGCTGTACCGCATCAAGTGGTCCAACGCCGACCACGAGTACGTCTTCTCCGACCGCGAGCGCGACGCGCTGCTCGAGGACGGGCTGGCGCAGGGCAAGCGGATCCCGAAGGACAACGCGGTGCAGCGCTACAAGGGTCTCGGCGAGATGAACCACCAGGAGCTCTGGGACACGACGATGAACCCGGAGACCCGCACCCTCCTGCAGGTCACCATGGACGACGCGGCCGCGGCCGACGAGATCTTCTCGACCCTGATGGGCGACGACGTGGAGTCGCGCCGCAGCTTCATCCAGAAGAACGCGAAGGACGTGCGCTTCCTTGACATCTGACATCGTGAACCCGGGCGCCGACGAGAACGGCGAGGGCAACGGCATCCACGGTCGCATCGACCAGGTCGACCTCCAGCTCGAGATGCAGCGGTCGTACCTCGACTACGCCATGAGCGTCATCGTCGGGCGCGCGCTGCCCGACGTGCGCGACGGCCTGAAGCCCGTGCACCGCCGCGTCATCTACGCGATGTACGACGGCGGGTACCGGCCCGACAAGGCGTTCTCGAAGTGCTCGCGTGTCGTCGGCGACGTCATGGGCCAGTTCCACCCGCACGGCGACACGGCGATCTACGACGCGCTCGTCCGCCTCGTGCAGCCGTGGTCGATGCGCTACCCGCTGGCGCTCGGCCAGGGCAACTTCGGTTCGCCCGGCAACGACGGCGCGGCGGCGCCCCGGTACACCGAGACGAAGATGGCCCCGCTCGCGCTCGAGATGGTGCGCGACATCGAGAAGGACACCGTCGACTTCGGCGACAACTACGACGGTCGCACGCAGGAGCCGACGATCCTGCCGTCGCGCTTCCCGAACCTGCTCGTCAACGGCTCGGTCGGCATCGCGGTCGGCATGGCGACCAACATCCCGCCGCACAACCTGCGCGAGGTCGCGGCCGGCGCCCAGTGGTACCTCGAGCACCCGGATGCCACGCGCGAGGAGCTGCAGGAGGCGCTGATCCAGCGCATCAAGGGGCCCGACTTCCCGACGGGCGCCCAGATCCTCGGCACCCGCGGCATCCTCGACGCCTATCGCACGGGCCGCGGCTCGATCACAATGCGCGCCGTGGTCAACGTCGAGGAGATCCAGGGCCGCACGTGCCTCGTGGTCACCGAACTGCCATACCAGGTGAACCCCGACAACCTGGCGATCAAGATCGCCGACCTCGTGAAGGACGGCAAGCTCAGCGGCATCGCCGACATCCGCGACGAGTCGTCGGGTCGCACCGGCCAGCGACTCGTGATCGTGCTGAAGCGCGACGCGGTGGCCAAGGTCGTGCTGAACAACCTGTACAAGCACACGCAGCTGCAGGACAACTTCGGCGCGAACATGCTCGCGATCGTCGACGGCGTGCCGCGCACGCTGCCGATCGACGGCTTCATCGCCCACTGGGTCGACCACCAGATCGAGGTCATCGTCCGACGCACCCGGTACCTCCTCAAGGAGGCCGAGGCGCAGGCGCACATCCAGCGCGGGTACGTGAAGGCGCTCGACGCGCTCGACGAGGTCATCGCGCTCATCCGCCGGTCGCCCGACGTCGACGAGGCCCGCACGGGGCTGATGGAGCTCCTCGACGTCGACCAGCTCCAGGCCGACGCGATCCTGGCCATGCAGCTGCGTCGCCTCGCGGCCCTCGAGCGACAGAAGATCATCGACCGCCTCGCCGAGCTCGAGGAGCAGATCGCCGAGTACCAGGCGATCCTCGCCGACGAGTCCCGCCAGCGCGGACTCGTCTCCGACGAGCTCGCCGAGATCGTCGACAAGTTCGGCGACGAGCGCCGCACGCACATCGTGCCCGGCTTCGACGGCGACATGTCGATGGAGGACCTCATCCCCGAGGAGGAGATGGTGGTCACGGTCACGCGCGGCGGCTACGTCAAGCGCACGCGCAGCGACAACTACCGGTCGCAGCACCGTGGCGGCAAGGGCGTCAAGGGTGCGCAGCTGCGAGCGGATGACGTCGTGGACCACTTCTTCGTCACGACCACCCACCACTGGCTGCTGTTCTTCACCAACCAGGGCCGCGTGTACCGGGCGAAGACGTACGAGGTGCAGGAGGGCGGCCGCGACGCCAAGGGCCAGCACGTCGCCAACCTCCTCGAGCTGCAGCCCGACGAGCAGATCGCCGAGATCCTCGACATCCGCGACTACGAGGTCGCGAAGTACCTCGTCCTCGCGACGCGCGACGGCCTCGTGAAGAAGACCGAGCTGACCGCGTACGACACCAACCGCTCGCGCGGCGTCATCGCGATCAACCTCCGCGAGGGCGACGAGCTCGTCTCCGCGATGCTGGTCGACGAGCACGACGAGATCCTGCTCGTCTCGAAGAAGGGCATGTCGCTCCGCTTCGAGGCGACGGATGACGCGCTCCGCCCCATGGGGCGCGCCACGTCGGGCGTGAAGGGCATGAGCTTCCGCGCCGGCGACGAGCTGCTCGCGGCATCCGTCGTGCCGGGGTCGACCGAGGCCGAGGCCGCCGAGGCCGCCGCGGCGCCGCCGGACGCGTCGGGCCAGAAGACGAGCCCCTCCGACGCGTACGTGTTCATCGTCACCGAGGGCGGCTATGCCAAGCGCACCCGCGTCGAGGAGTACCGCAAGCAGCAGCGAGGCGGACTCGGCATCAAGGTGGCCAAGCTGAACGACGATCGCGGCACGCTCGCCGGCGCGCTCATCGTCTCGCGCAACGACGAGGTGCTCGTGGTTCTTGCCAGCGGCAAGGTGGTACGCTCTGACGTCGCCGAGGTCCCCGCCAAGGGCAGGGACACGATGGGCGTGGTCTTCGCGAAGTTCGTCGCCGATGATCGCATCATCGCCATCGCGAAGAATTCCGAGCGGAATCTCGCGGAGGAGGCCGCCGAGACCGATGCGGCCGAGACCGCGGGAGAGGAGTGACCGTCATGAGTAGCGTCGCCGACAAGCTGGCCAAGAAGACCAACCGCAAGCCCCCGGGCAAGCAGGTGCGCCTGCGCCTGGTGTACATCGACTTCTGGTCGGCGGTGAAGCTGTCCTTCCTGGTCGCCGTGTGCCTCGCGGTGGTGAACATCGTGGCGTCGTTCCTCGTCTTCACGGTGCTGAGCTCGACCGGCATCTTCGAGCAGGTGAACAGCCTGGTCCAGGATGTCGCGGGCGCCGGCACCGACCTGCGCACGTTCTTCTCGCTCGGCAACGTGATGGGCTTCGCGGTCATCGTGTCGCTGCTGAACCTCGTCGTGACGACCGCCCTCGGCGCCGTCGTGGCGGTGCTGTACAACCTCAGCGTGAAGATCACGGGCGGCATCCTGGTCGGCTTCACCAACAGCTGATCGACCGGCTTCGGCTCGATTCGGAGATTCCCGCAGGGTCGGGTAGTCTGTCCTTCGGCCGAAATTCGGGGCTATAGCTCAGGCGGTTAGAGCGCTTCGCTGATAACGAAGAGGTCCCAGGTTCAAGTCCTGGTAGCCCCACTCCGATAACTCCACAACCGGATGCCACGCCATCCGCCTCGGGGCCTTAGCTCAGTTGGTAGAGCGCCTGCTTTGCAAGCAGGATGTCAGGAGTTCGAATCTCCTAGGCTCCACACTCCGTCGGCATGGCCGACCTCCCTCGCGGGAGTGCGACCTTCCGGCAGTCATCGATGACGAGGCCCCTGTGACGCTCTCCCGACGCACCGCCCTCACATGGATCGCGGCCTCGACCGCCGTCGCGACGCTCGGTGCCTGCGCCCCGCAGCCCTCCAGCGGATCCGCCGCGCCGACCCCGTCGCCGTCGGGCGGGGCGCGCCCCACGCCCACGCCGACCCCGACGCCCACGCCGACTCCGACGGTCCCCGCGCCCCCGGACCTCGCGGCGATCGAGGAGCGCTACCGCACCGCGGTTCCGGCCGAGTGGGGCCTCCACGTGACGGGCGTGGTGAACCGGGCACCGGAGGGCAGCACGGCGATCGCGCTCACGTTCGACGGCTGCGGCGGGTCCGGTGGCAGCGGGGTCGATCTCACCCTCATCGATGCGCTGCGCCGGCGGGAGGTCCCGGCGACCCTCTTCCTCAACCTCCGTTGGATCGAGGCGAACCCCGAATTCGCCCGGGAGCTCGCCGCGGTGCCCTTCTTCGAGCTGGCCAACCACGGCACCGTCCACCGCCCGCTCTCCGTGAACGGTCGCTCCGCGTACGGCATCCAGGGCACGGGCTCGGTGCGCGAGGTCATCGACGAGGTGTGGACCAACCACCAGGCGCTCACCGAGCTCGTCGGGCGCCCGCCCCGCTGGTTCCGATCGGGCACTGCGCACTACGACGAGGTGGCCGTCCGCATTGTCGGGGATCTCGGCGAGACGGTCGTGGGGTTCGACGTCAACGGCGATGCCGGTGCGACGTTCGACGCCGGCACGGTCGAGGCATCCGTTCGATCGGCCACGCCGGGGTCGATCGTCATCGCGCACCTGAACCAGCCGTCGTCGGGCACGGCCCGGGGCATCGACGCCGCGCTCGACCGCATGCTCGCCGACGGGGCGGTCTTCGGCTTCCCCGACGGCGCCGTACGACTCGCGCCGTGACCCGGGCGGAGTCGCCCTCCGAAGAATTTCCCATTCAGGTGCATCCGTTTCCGCGGTTCCGTCGGAAGTACTGGATGACGGGTGAACACGCACCCGACGACAGAAGGGGAAGTCCAATGAAGCGCATTCTCGCCACCGGATTCATCGCCGGACTCGCCACGTTCGGCTTCGCCGGCGCCGCGCACGCCGCACCCGCCGACGCCGCGTGCTTCGGCCAGATCCACAAGACCCTCAACACCGAGGGCGCGCTCGGCTTCAACGGCGTCGGGGAGGTCGTCAAGGCAGCGGGCGGCCAGGGCAAGAACGAGACTGCGCGCGGGATCTGCGCAGGCTGACCGCACCCCTGACGCGCGATGCACCGTCGTCGGCGGCCCGGAATCCACACATCCGGGCCGCCGTCGGCGTCTCGGAACGCCGATGACGTCGCCGCCGGTTGATACGGTCGTCGTCATGGGCACCGGCTCGCCGTCGTCGGGGCGCGCACGGGCGATCGCCGACCGGCTCCGCGCGGCCGGGAGCGTGTTCGCCGAGGAGGAGGCCGCCATCCTGCTCGATGCGGCGAGGGATGACGCCGAGCTCGCCTCGCTCGTCGCCCGCCGCGTCGCAGGTGAGCCGATCGAGCCGCTCGTGGGCTGGGTCCGCTTCGGTCCGCTCCGCCTCGAGGTCGGACCGGGCGTGTTCGTTCCGCGCCAGCGCTCGCTGCTGCTGGCGCGCGCCGCCGTGCGGATCGTGCGGGCGCAGGACGAGCCGGTCGTGCTGGAGCCCTTCTGCGGCGTCGCCCCGATCGCGGCCACGGTGGCCGCCGCGGTTCCGACGGCCGAGATCCACGTCACGGACGTCGACGCGACACCGCTCCGGTTCGCGCGACGGAACCTGCCGTCCGGCGCGCAGGTGTACCAGGGCGCCGGGCTCGCGCACCTTCCCATGGCGCTTCGCGGTCGGGTCTCGCTCGCGGCATCCGTGCCGCCGTATGTGCCCGAGCGCGAACGACATCTCGTGCCCCGAGAGGCGCTCGAGCACGAGCCGCCGGCTGCGCTGTTCGCCGGCGCGGACGGCCTCGATCACGTCTGCGATCTCGTGGCCGGGCTCGCCGTGTGGCTGCGCCCGGACGGACGGGCGCTCATCGAGGTGCACCGGTCGCAGTGGAGCGCCGCCGCCGAGCATGCGCGGGCGCAGGGGTGGCGCGCATCGCGTCGCACCGGCTCGGACGGCCAGACGGTGCTCCTCGATCTGCGGGCCGGGTAATACAGTGGCGGGATGGACATCCGCATCGCCGCGTACGGGGTCATCATCCGCGACGATGCCATCCTGCTCTCCCACTGGAACGAGCACGGGCGTTCGGCGTGGACCCTGCCCGGCGGGGGGATCGAGCTGCCCGAGCATCCCTACGACGCCGCGATCCGCGAGATCCGGGAGGAGACGGGCTACGACGCCGAGATCGAGCGGCTCCTGGGAATCGACACGATGGTGGTGCCCGCGGCGAGACGGCACCACGGTTCGGCTCCGCTCTACGCGATGCGGGTCGTCTACCGCGCGCGCGTGACCGGCGGCGAACTGCGCAACGAGGTCGGCGGCTCGAGCGACGAGGCCCGCTGGTTCCCGCTCGACGAGGTGCGGAACCTGACCCGGGTGAGCCTGCTGGACATCGCCCTGCGCATGAACGACGAGCAACCCGCCTCCGGCATCCTGCCGAAGCGCTGAGCGCGCCGGCCCCGGAGACGGCGACGGCCCCGTCCGGCGGGCGGACGGGGCCGTGCGATCGGGTCCTGCACGGTGGCCATGACGATCAGAGCGTCCGGGCCAGTAGGGCGAGGGTGGTGAAGTTCGACTCGCGCAGGCGGTCGGCCTCGCGCTGGAGCTCGGCGCTACGGCGCGGGTCCTCGCGGAGGCGACGTGCCTCGGAGGCCCGGCTCCACGCCAGGAGCGCGAGGCCCGCACGGCGCGCGAGGCGCTCCTGCAGGCGGCCGGCTCCGGCTCGAACGGCGTGCGCCGGTTGAGCGGTCGAACGTTGGGCGGTGAGTGCGGTGTTCACGGTGGTGTCCTTCTTCGGAGGTGGTGCGAACGGATGGCGCGCGCGGCAACGCGCACCGGGAGGAGACGAGCGGGAGCCCCGGGACGTCGCGCGGCGGCATCCGTCGTCGGCATGGACGCGGAGGAGCCGCTCGGATCGAGTCGAGGGGAGTGGCCGGCGGCTCGAGGCGTCGGGAGACGCGGAGCGATGAGCGGATGCCGGTGCGACGGGCGCTGCTCAGGAACGAGCGAGCATCGTCAGGCGGGTGCGGACCCTGCGGTCAGCGCGCGAGCGCGAACGGTCAGCAGGCCGCGAAGGGGGCGCCGAGGAAGGCGACCTCAGCGCGGATCGGGGTGTGCGTGTGCCGGATCATCATGTGGGTCTCGCCTCCTCTCGTTTGCCGTCGTGGCGGGCCGAGAGACGACATTAGCGGGAACCGCGAACGGATTGCAAGGGAATTCCCAGAATCTGGCGAAATCGCCCCACTGACGCCTCGAGTTCGTGCTCGAGTGCGAGCCGGAGCGCGTACGCGAGCGTGCCCCGAACACGGCGAAGGCCCCCGCCCGGATGGGCGAGGGCCTTCGAGAAACCGTGGTGCGTCAGATCACCGGCGACGGGCTGGCTTCGGAGCCGGCCGTGCTCGATGCCGACGGCATCGGCTCGTCGTCGGCGACCCACAGCTCGTCGTCGGCGCGGAACGTCTGCCAGACCGCGTAGGCCACACCGGCCGCGGCGATCACTCCGGCCCCGATGGCGAGGTACGTACCCACGCCGGGACCCTGCTTCTGCTTCACCACCGC
Organism: Agromyces sp. NDB4Y10; assembly: GCF_001620055.1. GTDB lineage: Bacteria > Actinomycetota > Actinomycetes > Actinomycetales > Microbacteriaceae > Agromyces > Agromyces indicus. The sequence goes on from NZ_LQGY01000028.1 coordinate 50,545, forward strand.
AGCGGCACGCGGCGACACGCGCGCGAGCGCGCGGCGGACCCGCGTGTCGTTGGCGACGTCGCCGACGGACATGATCGCGCCCAGTGCCGTGCCGAGCGCACGCTCGGCGGTCTGGCCGGCGCCTCGGGCGACCGTGCGGGCCTGGTCGAGGCCCGGACGGACGTAGCTCTCGTAGCCCGTGCGCACTCGCGGAACGACCTCCTCCTGCGCGAGCAGGTTCAGCTGGTGGCTCGCCTCGCGGGCCACCTTGGCCGCCTGGTCGAGCACGTCCTGCTGGCCCCCCCACAGTTCCTCTGCACTGCTGCGCAGCCGCTTGAGTTCCTTCCGGCGCTTGCGTGACAGGCTCATCTCGACCTCCATCGTTGTGCAGCGAACTCCTCCATCCTGCCACCGAACCGGCTGGATGTGGGGTGGGAGTACGGGGGGTTGCATACCGCGCGGCGAATCCCCACGTGCGAGAATCGACGTCATGCCGAATCCCACCGCAGTCGCGACGATCACCACCAACCACGGCGACATCAAGGTCGATCTCTACGGCCACCACGCCCCCAAGACCGTCGAGAACTTCATCGGCCTCGCGACGGGCGAGATCGAGTGGACCCACCCCGCCACCGGCCAGAAGTCCACCGACCCGCTGTACGACGGCGTCATCTTCCACCGCATCATCCCCGGCTTCATGATCCAGGGCGGCGACCCGCTCGGTCAGGGCGTGGGCGGCCCGGGCTACCGGTTCGACGACGAGATCCACCCCGAGCTCGACTTCTCCGAGCCCTACGTCCTGGCCATGGCGAACGCCGGCATCCAGGGCGGTCGCGGCACGAACGGCTCGCAGTTCTTCATCACGGTCGGCCCGACCACGTGGCTGCACGGCAAGCACACCATCTTCGGCAAGGTGACGGATGCCGCGAGCCAGGCCGTGGTCGACAAGCTCGCCGCCGTGCCGACCGACGGCCGCGACCGTCCGCTCGACGACGTCGTGATCGAGAAGATCACGGTCGACCGCCGCTGAGTCCCCGACGGTGAGCGACGCGGCGCCCGAGCGCGAGAGCTTCTGCTACCGGCATCCGGACCGCCAGAGCTTCGTGCTCTGCCAGCGGTGCGGCCGCACGATCTGCGGTGAGTGCCAGACGCCGGCTCCGGTCGGGGTGATCTGCCCGGAGTGCATGCGCGAGCAGCGCGCGACGGCGCCGCGGACCAAGCCGGCCGTGCTGACGCGGGCGCGGTCGGCCGCGGAGCGCGGGGCGCCCGTCGTCACCTACTCGATCATCGGCGTGACGCTGGTGGTCTTCGTGCTGCAGCTCATCCCGGGGTTGGCGGTCACCGAGCGGCTGGCATACGCCGGGGTGTATTCGGTGCCCGGCAACCTCGAACCGTGGCGCATGCTGTCGGTTCTCCTGGTCCACTCAAGGGACTTGATCTTCCACGTCGCCCTGAACATGTACACGCTGTGGATCTTCGGCCAGCTGCTCGAGGGCGTGCTCGGGCGGTGGCGGTTCCTGGCGCTGTACCTCATCTCGGGGTTCGCGGGCTCGGTCGCCGTGCTGTGGCTCGCCGACCCGCTCACGGGCGTCGTCGGCGCCTCGGGGGCGATCTTCGGCCTCATGGGCGCGTTCCTCGTCATCCAGCGCCGCCTCGGCGGCAACGCGACCCAGCTGCTCATCCTCGTGGGCATCAACCTCGTCATCGGGTTCGTGCCGGGCTTCAACATCTCGTGGCAGGCCCACCTCGGCGGCCTCATCGGCGGCGCCCTCGTCGGTCTCATCTACGTCGAGACGCGCAAGCGCGACCAGCGCGGGCTCCAGGTCGGCCTGCTCGCGGCACTGGTGGCCGTGCTGGTGGTGCTCTCGCTGCGGTACTTCTACTTTTCGCTCTTCTGAGCGGGGTGCGGCCTCCGAGCCGGGGTTATCCACAACGCTGTCCACAGTTGGGGAGAGTTACACCGGTGTGATTCCGAACATCGTCCGGAAATCCGCGTTTTCCCGGCGTCCACAGCTTGTGGATGGTGTGGAGAACCCTGTGGATGATGTGGATAACACTGTGCAGAGATACGACGAAGGGGGCGGATGCCGCAGCATCCGCCCCCTTCGTATCGTCGCCGGTCAGCGCCAGCGTGTGGTCATCAGGAAGCCGATGAAGGCGATGCCGAACCCGACCAGGATGTTCCACGACCCGAGGTCGGCCACCGGAAGCGCACCCTGGCTCACGTAGAACACGATAATCCAGAGGAGGCCGAGCAGCATGAACCCGAACATGACGGGCTTGAACCAGACGGGATTCGGCGCGTCCTCGCCGCTCGGCTGCTCCGCGCGAGCGGGCTTCGAAGAATTCGTGCGTGCCATGCCCGAGATTCTAGTCGATCCGCCGCGGGCACTCGGAGACCGCACATCCGAGGGCGAATAGAATCGCCCGTATGCCCGGAGGCCTGATCGAGGACCGGGTCGATCCCGCCGACGCCGAGGAACGGCCCGAGCCATCCGGCGCGCCCGAACCCGCGCGATCCCGGGTGAGCTTCGTCGGCGTCCTCGGCGAACTCCTCGTCACGGCCGGCGTCCTCATCCTGCTCTTCCTGGGTTGGCAGCTCTGGTGGAACGACGCCATCATGGCGTCGCAGCAGTCGGATGCGGCATCCGTGCTCTCCTCGGAGTGGCGCGAACAGGCGCGGGCCCAGCACGGCGACACCCCGGCGCCGTCGCCCGAGGGCTACGGCGACCCCGTCGTCGACACCACCGCGTACGGCAACGGCGAGGCCTTCGCGGTCATGTACGTGCCGCGGTTCGGCGAGAACTCCCAGCGCGGGATCGCCGAGGGCATCGGCCTCGACGTGCTCAACAGCTTCCAGCTCGGGGTCGGCCACTACCCCGGAACGCAGATGCCCGGCGAGGTGGGCAACTTCGCCATCGCCTCGCATCGCAGCGCGTACGGCGGCGGAATGCACGAGATCGAGCAGCTGCAGCTCGGCGACGGCATCTTCATCCAGACGCGCGACGGCTGGTACACCTACCGGTTCCGCGACTTCGAGTACGTCACGCCCGACACGGTCGACGTGCTCGCCCCCGTGCCGCACCGACCGGACCTCCAGCCCACGGACCGCATCATCACGCTCACGAGCTGCAACCCCCTCTACTCGACGGCCGAGCGCATCATCGCGTACGGCGTCCTCGAGTCGTGGCAGCCCATCAGCGCCGGCCCGCCGGACGAGATCGCCGCCCAGGTCGCGGCGTGGGGGGAGTAGGACGTGTACGCAGCGCTCTGGCGCATCCTTCCCGGACCCGTCTGGGTCCGCATCCTGCTGCTCGCGGTGATCGCCGCCGCAGTGGTGTTCGCGCTGTTCACCTGGGTCTTCCCCTGGCTGGACGGCATCGTCAACCCAATCGACGTCACGGTGGAGCAATGACCCGGATCCTCGTCATCGACAACTACGACAGCTTCGTCTACACGCTGAACGGCTACCTGCAGGAGCTCGGCGCCGAGACCGAGGTCGTCCGCAACGACGACATCGCCGTGGCGGACGTCGCCGCACGCATCGCCGAGTACGACGGCGTCCTCATCTCGCCCGGGCCGGGCAAGCCCGCCGACGCGGGCGTCTCGATCCCCGTGGTCGACGCCGCGCTCGAGGCGGGGCAGCCGCTGCTCGGCGTGTGCCTCGGGCACCAGGCGATCGCGGAGGCGTTCGGGGCGACGGTCACGAACGCCGAGGAGCTCATGCACGGCAAGACGTCGCGCATCGTGCACGACGACAGCGCGTTCTACGCGGGCGTGCCGCAGCCGTTCACGGCGACCAGGTACCACTCGCTCGCCGTCGTGGACGGCACCGTGCCGAGCGACCTCGTGGTGACCAGCCGCACGCAGGGCGGGGTCATCATGGGACTCCGGCATGAGTCCGCGCCGATCCACGGCGTCCAGTTCCACCCGGAGTCGGTGCTGACCGAGGGCGGCTACCGCATGCTCGGCAACTGGCTCGCCGACACCGGACTCGCCGAGGCGTCCGAGCGCGCACGCGCGCTGAACCCGCTCGTCAGGGTCGCTCAGCCCGCGCAGTAGACGAGCTCGACCTCGGACTTCTGCGGCACGTCGCCGGGCGCCAGCGACTGGCGCACGACCGGCGACCCGGCCTGCGACGGGCAGTCCGGATCGGGCACGGGCACGGGCGTGAGCTGCAGCGTGGAGGAGCCGAGGTACGACGAGGCGGCCTGCAGCGACTGGCCGGTGAGGTCGGGCAGCGTGACGTTGCCGCTCGAGACCGTGAAGTTGACCGTCGATCCGGTCTCGACCGAGGCGCCGGCCTCCGGATCGGTGCCGAGCACCGTGCCCGCTGCGACGGTCGGAGAGTTCTGCCGTGTCTCGCTTCCGGCCACCAGTCCCGCGCCCTCGAGGTCGGCCTTGGCCTCCTCGAGCGTCTTGTTCACGACATCCGGGACCGCGACCGCCTCGCGACCCGTCGAGATGAACACCCGGATCGGCGTGCCCGTGTCGACGATCTCGCCCTCGGCGGGCTCGGTCCGGATCACCTCGCCCGCGGGCACGGTGTCGTTCGTCTCGTCGATCCGCGTCGCGGGGAGCGTCAGCGCCTGCAGTTCGTTCGCCGCCTCCTCCCACGTCGCGCCGGCGAGCGAAGGCACTTGCCTCGCGTTCGACGGCAGGTCGTCGGCGGGCTGGAGGTTGAAGGCCCAGTACATGACCGCGACGACGATGACGACGACCGCGATGATGCCCGACCAGATCCAGATCGCCGGTGGGCGCCGCTGCGTGCGCGTCATCGTGTCGTCCTCGGCGAGCTGGCGCAGGGCCAGCTCGGACGTCGACAGCGACCCGGTGTCGGTGCCGAAGAACAGCGCCGTCTCGTCGACCTTCCGCTTCACGGGCACCCGGCCCGCCGCCGCCTCCTCGACCTCGGCCCGGAACTCCGCGGCGGTCTGGTAGCGGATGTCGCGGTCCTTCGCGAGCGCGTGCAGGACCACGACATCGAGGGCGGGCGAGACCTTGGGGTTGATGACGCTCGGCTTGACCGGCCGCTCGCTCACGTGCTGGTACGCGACCGCGACCGGGGTGTCGCCGCGGAAGGGCGGACGCCCGGTCAGCATCTCGAAGAGCACGACGCCGGTGCTGTAGAGGTCGGTGCGCGCGTCGACCGGTTCGCCCTTCGCCTGCTCGGGCGAGAAGTACGAGGCCGTGCCGAGGATCGCGGTGGTCTGCGCGACCGTCGTGGCGGAGTCGGAGACCGCACGCGCGATGCCGAAGTCCATCACCTTCACCTGGCCGGTGGTCGTGATCATGATGTTGCCCGGCTTGATGTCGCGGTGCACGACCCCGGCGCGATGCGAGTACTCCAGCGCGGTGAGGACGCCCTCGATGACGCGCGCCGCCGCGAGCGGCTCGAGCGGGCCCTCGTGGATGATGTCCTTCAGCAGCCGGCCCTCGACGTACTCCATGACGATGAAGGGCAGCTGCACCTCATGACCGGAGCGGTCGAGCACCGTCTCCTCGCCGGCGTCGAAGACGCGCACGATGGTCGGATGCGCCATCCGTGCGGCCGACTGCGCCTCCTGCCGGAACCGCATGCGGAACGACGGGTCGGTTGCGAGCTGGGGCTTCAGCAGCTTGATCGCGACCTGTCGGCCGAGGCGCGTGTCGGTGCCCTCGTGGACGTCGGCCATGCCACCGCGCCCGATGAGCGCACCCACGCGGTATCGACCCGCGAGCATGCGACCTTCATCGTTCACGGTTCCTCCGATCGGTAGGGCTCTCGGCTGCGGACTAGGGCGCGACGGTCACCGGGGCGGCCGGCGAGAACGGCGAGTCGAGCTGGCCGCAGAAGTACCGGTAGGTCACCTCGAACGACTGGCTGCCGGCCTGCACGTTGACGCTCCGCGTGTTGGCGCCGACGGGGCTCGGCGCGGTCGCGTCTCCCGTCACGGCGACCTCGTACCCGCTGAGCTGTTGGCCGGAGGGGCAGCTCGCCGCGGGCCAGCTGACCTCGACGAGACCGCCCGGCTCGACCTCGGCCGGGTTCACGGTGGGCGCGTTGCCCGGGGCGCTCGGGGTCTCGGGAGCGCCGAGGTAGGTGACCGTGATCGCGGAACCGACGGCGAGGGTGCCGCTCGGGTTCACGTCGGAGACCGTGTTGGCCTGGTCGGGCGAGGTCGCGGCCGCACCCTGCTGGGTGGTGACGGCGAATCCCGCCTGCTCGAGCTCGGCGCGGACCTCGTCGACGTTCCGGCCGATGTAGGCGGCCCGGTCGACGACCACGGTCTGCGGTGCCTCCGTGGTGGGCGGCGGGGGCGCCTCGCTCGTCGTCTGCGGGGGTGCCGAGGTGGTCTGCGGCGGGGTCGAGCGCGTGGGGTTCGGTTCGTCGCCGCCTCCGTTGAGTGCGAGGGCGATGAGCGTGCCGATCAGCACGAGCGCGAGCAGGATGATGAGCACGATGAGCGGCCAGGTCCACGGGCTGCGCTTCTTCTTCTCGGGCTCGCCGAGCTCCTCCTCGGTCTCGGTCGTGGTGACCGCGGCCGCGCCGGCCGGGAGGACGGTCGTGGCGGCCGTTCCCGGGCCGGACTGCTGGGGCAGGATCGCCGTGGCGGCGGTCGCGCCGGCCGCGGCGCCGAGCACCGCGGGCACCGCGGCGGCAGCGCCGCGCACGTCGCCCCGACGGAGGGCGTTCGCCGCGCGCGCCAGGTGCGCGGCGGTCTGCGGCCGATCGGCCGGGTTCTTCGCGATGCACGAGTAGACGAGGTTGCGCACCGGCTCGGACACCGTCACCGGAAGGTCGGGCGGCGTCTCGTTGATCTGCGCCATCGCGATCGCGACCTGCGACTCGCCGGTGAAGGGACGGCGGCCCGCGAGCGCCTCGTAGGCGACGATGCCGAGCGAGTAGATGTCGGTCGTCGGCGAGGCCGGGTGTCCGGACGCCTGCTCGGGCGAGAGGTACTGCACGGTGCCCATGACCTGGCCGGTCGCGGTGAGCGGCACCTGGTCGGCGATCCGGGCGATGCCGAAGTCGGTGATCTTGACGCGCCCGTCGGGCGTGATGAGCAGGTTGCCGGGCTTGATGTCGCGGTGCACGAGGCCCGCGGCGTGCGCCGCCTGCAGCGCGCTCGCGGTCTGGGCGACGATGTCGAGCACCTTGTCGGTGGGGAGCACGTGCTCGCGCTCGAGGATCGTCGAGAGGGCCTCGCCGGGGACGAGCTCCATCACGAGGAAGGCGCTGCCCTCCTCCTCTCCGTAGTCGAAGACGTTCGCGATGCCCTCGTGGTTGACCAGCGCAGCGTGGCGGGCCTCGGCGCGGAACCGCTCGAGGAAACCGGGGTCGCCGAGGTACTCGTCCTTGAGGATCTTGATGGCGACCTGCCGCCCGATGACGAGGTCGGTGGCCTGCCACACCTCGCCCATGCCGCCGATGGCGATCCGGGACTGCAGTTCGTAGCGCCCACCGAAGGTGAGCCCTGCGCTCGGTCTCATTTGTTCAGCACCGCCTCTAGTACCTTCTTCGCAACCGGCGCGGCAACACCGTTGCCGAACCCTTCCTGACCTAGTCCCCCGCCGTCTTCCACGAGGACCGTGATCGCATACTGAGGGTCGTCGGCGGGGGCGAACCCGGTGAACCAGAGGGTGTATGGATCGTCCTCGCCGTTCTCCGCGGTTCCGGTCTTACCGGCCACGCTGACGCCGTCTATTCTTGCATTACTCGCCGCGCCGTTCTCGACGCCGTCCACCATCATCTCGGTCATGGTCTGGGCCGTCTGCGCGCTGATCGCACGGCCGAACTCCGAGGCCGAGAACTCCTCGATCGTGCGGAAGTCGGGTGCCGTGATCGAGTCGACCAGGTCGGGGTTCATGACGATCCCGTCGTTGGCGATCGCCGCGGAGACCATCGCCATCTGCAGGGGCGTCGCCCGCACGTCGCCCTGCCCGAATCCGGTGAGCGCGGTCTGCGGCTCGTCGGGGTCGCCGGGGTACGTGCTGGTCTCGGTCGGGTTGGGCGTCGTGAAGTTGGAGTTGAACCCGAACTTCTCCGCCTGCGCACGGATCGCGTCATCGCCGAGCTGGAGCGCGAGCTCGGCGAACGGGATGTTGCACGAGAGCCGGAGCGCCGTCGCCAGCGTGACCTCCGAGCCGCCGCCGCACGTGCCGCCGCTCGAGTTGCGGACGACCGAGCTCGTGCCGGGCAGCGTGAACTCGGCCGGGTTGGGGAAGGTGCTGTCGGGCGTGAACTGCCCCGACTCCAGCGCGGCGGCGGTCATGACGAGCTTGAACACCGATCCGGGCGGGTTCATGTCGCCGCCGGTGGCGCGGTTGAAGAGCGGGTCGCCCGGATCCTCGACGAGCGCCTGGTAGGTCTCCTCGACCTGCGTGCCGCTGTGCACCGCGAGGGCGTTCGGGTCGTACGTGGGCTTCGTGACCATGGCGAGGATGCGGCCGGTCGCGGGCTCGGTCACGATGACGGCACCCGTGTAGTCGCCGAGGGCATCCCAAGCCGCCTGCTGCGCGACCGGGTCGATCGCGACCTCCACGGAGGCGCCCATCGGGTCCTGCCCGGAGATCAGCCGGTTCAGGGAGTCGAAGAACTGGGACTCGGACTGGCCGCTGAGCACGGGGTTCAGCGACTGCTCCAGGCCGGTCGCCTCGCCGTTCACCGGGATGAAGCCGGTGATGGGCGCATACAGCGGGCCGTTGGCGTAGATGCGCTGGAACTTGTAGTCGTCGTCGCTCGGCTCGGAGTACGCGATGGGCTCCCCGCCGACGAGGATGGGGCCGCGTTCGACCGAGTAGCTCTCGTACAGGGTGCGGGCGTTCCGGGGGTCGGCGGCGAGGTTCGACGCCTGGACGTACTGGATGACGGTCGTCGCGACGAACAGCGTCAGGAACATGAGGAGGGCGACGATCGTCACGCGCTTGAGTTCTCGGTTCATCCGTCGATCACCAGCCTCGGGTGGTTGCGAACCGTGTCGGACAGTCGGAGGAGGAGGGCCACGATGATCCAGTTCGCCACGAGCGAGGATCCGCCGGCGGCGAGGAACGGCGTGGTGAGGCCCGTCAGCGGGATGACGCGGGTCACGCCGCCGACGACGATGAAGACCTGCAGCGCGACCACGAACGACAGGCCGACGCCGAGGAGCTTGCCGAAGTCGTCCTGGCCGGCGAACCCGATGCGGAAGCCGCGCGCCACGAAGAGGACGTACAGGCCGAGGATCACGAAGACGCCCGCGAGCCCGAGTTCCTCGCCGAGGCTCGCGATGATGTAGTCGCTCTGCGGCACGGGCGTGAGGTCGGGGCGGCCCTGGCCCAGCCCGGTGCCGATGAGGCCGCCGTTCGCGAGCCCGAACAGCCCCTGCACGAGCTGGTATGACCCGCCGGCCGCCTCGTACACCTCCGGGTTGAACGCGTCGAGCCAGTTCCGGAACCGGCCGTTGACGTACTCGAGCGTCTGGCTCGCGATGATGGCGCCGCCGAAGAACAGCGCCAGCCCGAGGACGACCCACGAGAGCCGGCTGGTCGCGACGTACAGCATGACGAGGAACAGGCCGAAGTAGAGGAGCGCCGTTCCGAGGTCGCGCTGGAAGACGATGACCGACATCGACAGCGCCCAGACGACGAGGAGTGGCCCGAGGTCGCGGGCCCGCGGGAACTTCATGCCGAGGAAGCGGCGGCCCACCATGGACAGCGAGTCGCGGTTGCGCACGAGGTAGCCGGCGAAGAAGACGGCCAGCGCGATCTTCGCGATCTCACCCGGCTGGAAGGTGGCGATGTCGCCGAAGCCGATCCAGACCCGCGCTCCGCTCACCTCGCGTCCGAGCCCCGGGACGAGCGGCAGCAGGAGCAGCACGATCGCGATGAGCCCCGACACGTAGGTGTAGCGGAACAGGGTCCGGTGGTTGCGCAGCAGCAGGATCGTCGCGATCGCGGCGATGATCGCGATCGCGCTCCACACGATCTGGCGCACGGCGGCGCTCTGCCAGCCCGCGTCGCCGTACGCGATGTCGATGCGGTAGATCATCGCGATGCCGAGGCCGTTGAGCAGCGTCGCGATCGGCAGGAGGAACGGGTCGGCGTCGCGCGCGACGAACCGCATCGCGATGTGCAGTCCGAACACGAGCGCCGACAGGCCGGCGCCGAGCAGCACGAGCTGGGTGTCGACGCGTCCCATCGCGCCGAGCTGCACGAGCACGATCGCGCCCGCGTTGATGAGGCACGCGGCGAGCAGCAGCCAGAACTCGAGGTTGCGCAGCTTCTGGGGCAGGCGGATGCGGCGGACGCCCTCGGTGGCGGGCGCGCGCTCGTCGGGTCGGGTGGCGCGGTCAGTCAACGGATTCCCCCAATCGCGCCACGATCCGCCGCGCCTCCTCGAGGGAGCCGGCGCTGATCGTCTGTTCGACGCGTTGCTGGTCGTAGGTCCGCAGGTCGGCGATGTCGATCGGCGTCTCGGAGTGCAGCTGGCTCAGGGTGATCGGCCCCAGGTCCTGCTGGATGCCCTGGTAGATCGCCACGCGGCCGTTGTAGTCGCCGACGTAGTAGCGGGTCTGAGTCCACTGGTAGCCGACGGCGAACGCGGTGACGATCGCGCCGATGAGGAGGACGATCCAGAGGCTCCAGATCATCCGGCGGCGACGGCGACGCCGTTCGTCCTCTTCGATCAGCTCGTCGAAGTACTCCTCCGAGTCCGGCTCGAAGTGCGTCTCCTGCACCGGGTGCGGACGGAACGGGGTGAGGCGGATGCCGGGTCGGCGGGCGGGTTCGGGTGTGCCGAACGCGAGCGGCGCGGCGGCGGAGCCGACGACGAGCGGCGGCGTGTCGGGTGCGGGCGGGTCGCCGATGTCGACGACGACGACGGTGACGTTGTCGGGCGCGCCGCCGTCGAGGGACGCCTTGACGAGGCGGTCGGCGACCTGCTTCGCGCCCGCGTCGGACGAGAGCATCTCGTGGATCTCGTCGAACGGGACCACGCCCGAAAGCCCGTCGGAGCAGAGCATCCACCGGTCGCCCGGGTGCGTGTCGATGACGAGCGTGTCGATCTCCGGCGAGGCCTCCACGTCGCCGAGCACGCGCATGAGCACCGAGCGCCGCGGGTGCACCATGGCCTCCTCGGCGGTGATGCGGCCGGCGTCGACGAGTCGCTGCACGAACGTGTGGTCGGTGGAGACCTGGCTCAGCTCGCCCGAACGCAGGAGATAGACGCGCGAGTCGCCGATGTGGGCGATGACGACGCGGTCCTGCTGGACGAGCATCGCACTCACCGTGGTGCCCATGCCGGTCAGCTCGGAGTGGTCGGCGACCGTCTCCTCGAGCGTGCGGTTGGCCGAGAGCAGCGACTGCTCGAGCGCGGCCACGGCCTCGGCGGATGACGCGTAGTCGGTGTCGGCGACCTCGGCGATGCGCTGCGTGGCGATCGCGCTCGCGACGTCGCCGCCGGCGTGGCCGCCCATGCCGTCGGCGACGAGGAACAGCCGGCGGCCGGCGTACCCGGAGTCCTGGTTGTTCGAGCGGACCCGTCCGACGTGCGAGACCGCAGCGCTCGCCTTGACGCTGGCCATGGGCTACCGCCGCAGCTCGAACGTCGTCGCCCCCACCTTGACGGTGGCTCCGAGCGGGATGGGCTGCGGCACGGTGACCCGGGAGCCGTTGAGGAACGTGCCGTTGGTGGAGTCGAGGTCCTGGATCATCCAGCGGCCGTTCCACAGCATGAGCCGGGCGTGGTGCGTCGAGGTGTAGTCGTCGCGGATGATGATCGCGGAGTCGCTGGACCGGCCGATCGTGATCTCATCGCGACCGAGGGGGAACTCGGCGCCGGCCTTGGCGCCGGAGGTGATCACGAGCCGGGTGGCGTTCTCGCTCGTGGCATCCGCACCGCCGCCCGAGGGCGGGGCCGGTCGGTTGACCGCGGCGGTGGGGGCCGCGGGCCCGGCCGACGGGGCCGGTGCGGGTCCGGCTGCTGCGACATCCGGCTGCAGCTTTCGCACGCGCTGGCCGAAGAGGTCGCTGCGGAGCGCGTACACGATCGCGAAGACGAACACCCACAGCAGAACGAGGAAGCCGAGCTGGAGGACGAGGAGGGTCAGTTCACTCATTCGGCCGGCCCCCAGAAACCGCCCGCATCGCGGCGCTGACCGGGGTCGACTCGTCGCCCGACGGCGGTGTCGGACGGATCGGCTTGGGCGAGCACCCGGAACACGATACGCGAGCGCCCGATGCTGATGACGGAGTCGGGCTCGAGCACCGCCTCCTTCACGGGGGCGCCGTTCAGCTGCGTGCCGTTCGTCGATCCGAGGTCGCGCAGGCGCGCGCGCTGGCCGTCCCACTGCACCTCGACGTGGCGGCGCGAGGCGCCGGCGTCATCGAGCGTGACATCCGCTTCGCTGCCGCGGCCGATCACGGTGCGGCCCTTGAGGAGCGGGTACCGCCGGCCGTCGACGTCGAGCACCGGGGTCCACGCGACGCGGCCCTTCACGTTCTGCGAGTCGACCTGGACCATGCCCTCGGCCAGGCTCGTGTCGGCCTGCAGCTCGATGCGGATGCCGCCGGCGAACTGGAAGCGCTGGCTCGCCGCGTGCTTCTGCACGAGGTCGACGAGCTCGTCGATGAGCGCCGGTCCGAGCGACGACATGCGCTCGTAGTCGGCGGGAGACATGCGAACCGCGAACCGGTTCGGCACGAGGACGCGGTCGCGCGAGACGACCGCCGCCTTCGTGTCGATCTCGCGCTTGAGCGCCGCGGTGATCTCGACGGGCTGCAGCCCCGAGCGGAAGGTCTTCGCGAAGGCGCCGTTGACGGCGCGCTCGAGACCCTTCTCGAAGTTGTCCAGTAGGCCCACAGGTCTCCCGTCCGGTCCGTGACTCGACTGACATGCTAGCCCCAGCCCGTGCGAACGCGCCGGGGACGGCCCGGAACGATGCGGTTCCGGGATGCGGCGTCAGTCGAAGACGGCGGCCGCCTCCTCTTCATCGACGTCGAGCGACAGCGTCGGGATCGACGCGGTCAGCAGGGTGCCGTCGGCGCGGCGGGTGCCGCGCACGTTCTGCATGGTCGGCGCACCCACGCGGCGCGCGCCGTGGCCGTCGAGCGCGACCACGAGCGGGGCGCCGGGGCTGACGACGAGACGCTCGCCGCGCACCTCGAGCGGCACTGTGGCATCCGCTTCGCCGTCTTCGATCGTGAACCGGATCGCCTCGGCCGTCAGGTCGACGCGGATCCGCGTGCCGCGCAGCGTGAGGCGGAACGACAGGCGGTCCCAGCCGTCGGGCAGGCGCGGGTCGAACGTGAACCGGCCGTTGTGGTCGCGGAAGCCCCCGAAGCCGGAGACCAGCCCCGCCCAGACGCCGCCCGTCGACGCGACGTGCACGCCGTCGGCCGCGTTGTGGTGCAGGTCGGCGAGGTCGACGAACAGCGCCGAGCGGAAGTACCGCAGCGCCAGCTCGTGGTAGCCCACCTCGGCCGCGATGATCGACTGCACGACCGCCGACAGCGTCGAGTCGCCCGTGGTCAGCGGGTCGTAGTACTCGAAGTCGGCGAGCTTCTCCTCGGTCGTGAAGCGGTCGCCCTGCAGGTAGAGGGCGAGCACGACGTCGGCCTGCTTCAGCACCTGGAAGCGGTAGATCACCAGCGGGTGGTAGTGCAGCAGCAGCGGCAGGTGGTTGTCGGGGGTGTGCTCGAGGTCCCACAGCTCCTTCTCGAGGAAGGCCGAGTCCTGCGGGTGCACGCCGAGCTGCGGGTCGAACGGGATGTGCATGTGCGCCGCCGCGCGCCGCCAGCTCGCCACCTCGGCCGGCGTCACGCCGAGCCGCTCGACGAGGCGCTTGTGGGCGTCGGGGTGGTTCACCTGCAGGTTGTCGACAGCGGATGCCGCGGCCGCGAGGTTCGCCCGCGCCATGACGTTCGTGTAGAGGTTGTCGTTCACGACCGTCGTGTACTCGTCGGGGCCCGTGACGCCGTGGATGTGGAAGACGTCGTCGGTGTTGGTGCGCCAGAAGCCGAGGTCCTCCCACATGCGGGCGGTCTCGACGAGGATGTCGATCGCACCCCGCGCGAGGAAGTCCTCGTCGCCCGTGGCCGCCACGTACTGGCACAGGGCGTAGGCGATGTCGGCGTCGATGTGGTACTGCGCCGTGCCGGCGGCGTAGTACGCGCTCGACTCGAGCCCATTGATCGTGCGCCACGGGAACAGGGCCCCGCGCTGGTTCAGCTCGAGCGCGCGGGCGCGGGCGGCGTCCAGCATCCGCTGCCGGAACCGCAGCACGTTGCGGGCCACGATCGGCGCCGTGTAGCTGAGGAACGGCATCACGTAGATCTCGGAGTCCCAGAAGTAGTGGCCGCCGTAGCCCGAGCCCGACACGCCCTTCGCCGCGACGCCGCCGCCGTCGGTGCGGGCGGTCGCCTGCGCGAGCTGGAACAGGTTCCAGCGCGTCGCCTGCTGCAGCTCCGGCTGACCGGCGATCTCGACGTCGGACCGCGCCCAGTAGTCGTCGAGCCAGGCGTGCTGCTGCTCGAACAGCTCGGCCACGCCGACCTCGGCGCCGCGGTCGAGCGTGCGGTCGCAGCGGTCGACGAGTTCGCGCGCCGGCACCTTGCGGGCGGTGTGGTAGCTGATCAGCTTGGTGATGCGGATCGGCACGCCCTGCCGCGCGCGCACCCGGTAGGTGTGCTTCGCGAGGTCGTCGCCGATGTAGCCGGTCTCGGTGAACTCGTTGTCGGTCGCGATCGAGTGCCGCGCGCCGACCGAGATGGTCATGCCCGAGTTCGTGCACTGGTAGCCGAGGATGTAGTGCCCGCCGTCGCCGCGCTGCACGCGCGGCTGGAGCACCCGCTCGGTGAAGGTCTCGGCCTTGCGCGGGTCGAAGGCGCCCGGCGCCTCGGTCACGCCGGCGCGGTACTCGTCGCGGCCGTCCTGCCGGTTGAGGATCTGGCTGGAGATCGTCACCGCGGCGTCGGCGTCGAGCAGCTCGACCTCGTAGTCGATGACGCCCAGGTGGCGGTCGGTGAAGCTCGTCATGCGCCGGCTGGTGATGAGCACGCGCTTGCCCGACGGCGTGCGCCACTCGATGCGGCGGCTGAGGAAGCCCAGGCGGAAGTCGAGGCGGCGCTCGTACGACATGATCTCGGCCTCGGTGATGACGAGCGGCTCGTCGTCGACGTAGAGGCGGATCGTCTTGGCATCCGGCGCGTTCACGATGGTCTGACCGACCCGCGCGAAGCCGAACGCCTCCTCGGCGTGGCGGATGGGCCAGGTCTCGTGGAAGCCGTTGATGAAGGTGCCGTGCATGTGGCCGTCACGGCCCTCCTCGACATTGCCGCGCAGGCCGAGGTAGCCGTTGCCCACGGCGAACAGCGTCTCGGTGCGGCCCATGTCGTCGGCGCCGAACTCGGTCTCGACGAGCGCCCACTCGTCGACGGGGAAGATCGAGCGGTTCAGGGGGTCGGTGTCGGCGAACCTCATGCGCGGTCCTCTTCGGTGGTGGTGCGTGCGGGGGTCGTGGGGTCGCCGTCGTTGCGAACGGCGGATGCCTCGCCGGCGCGCTCGAGCGCCGGGATGAGCTCGTCGAGTTCGTCGACGATCACGTCGGCGCCGAGTTCGATCAGCGCATCGCGGCCCACGCCGCGGTCGACGCCGACGACGAGGGCGAACGGACCGGACGCGCCGGCCTTCACGCCGGACTCCGCGTCCTCGATGACGGCGCACTCCTCGGGCGGCAGCCCGAGCAGCTCGGCCGCGCGCAGGAACATGTCGGGTGCGGGCTTGCCGGGGACGCCCTCGCGCGCGGCGACCGCGCCGTCGACGACGACCTCGAACCGGTCGGCGATGCCCGCCGCCTCGAGCACCGCGGGCGCGTTCTTCGAGCTGGAGACCACGGCGACCTCGCCGCCGGCGCGCTCGATCGCGTCGAGCAGGGCGACGCTCGCCGGGTACGGCCGCACGCCCTCCTCGGCGAGGGTCTGGTTGAACGCGTCGTTCTTGCGGTTGCCGAGCCCGTGCACGGTGTCGAGCGTCGCGGCATCCGTCACCTCGCCCTCGGGCAGGGTGATGCCCCGGCTGGCCAGCAGCGAGCGGACCCCGTCGTAGCGCGGCTTGCCGTCGATGTACGCGTAGTAGTCGGCGTCGCGGTAGGGCTCGGCGCCGTGCGCCTCGAGGAACGGCGCGAACAGCCGAGCCCACGCGTGCATGTGCACCACGGCCGTCGGCGTGAGCACCCCGTCGAGGTCGAAGAGCCAGCCGCGGATGCCGCCGAGCTCGACCTCGGACGGGTCGACGGGCGCGCTGATGCGCAGGCTCGCGCGATCGTCGCGGGGGTGGGTCACGGGCGATCCTTTCGATCGGGGGAACTGGTCGGGGCGCCGGTGCCGGTAGTCAAGGCTATGCCCGCGTCGAGGGGCGGCGCGAGGGGTTGCAGCGACTCCGAGCGGATGCCGAGGTCGGGCGGTTGGGGGAGGGGGAGTGGGCGGATGCCACGCGCAGGTATGTTAGTCTCGGTTGGCTGGTTCGCACCTGTGTGGGAGCTGGTATGCGCAAGTGGCGGAATAGGCAGACGCGCACGGTTCAGGTCCGTGTGCCCGTGAGGGCGTGGGGGTTCAACTCCCCCCTTGCGCACCGAAGCAAACGGCCCGGGTCATCGACCCGGGCCGTTCTTCGTTTCCGGGCGGCCGGCGCCCGGGTGGCTAGGCTGCCGGGCATGCACGCGTTCCTGCGCTCCTTCGTCCTCCCGGCGCTCGGGGCGATCGCGGTGCTCGCCGGCGCTGGCCGGATCATCCGGGTCGTGGGCGGCGACGACCCGCGCGAGGACCGGGCGGTCCGCGCGCTCCAGTCCGCGTTCGGGCACGGACCCGACGCCGCGCCCGTCGAGCCGGCCGAGCGTCGCGAGGTGCTCGATCGGGTCACCGGTCCGCTCTCGTGGTACTCGGGCGTGCCGCAGACGATCGGGAACGGGGCGTTCTGGTGCGGCTGGATCTCGGTGCTCACGCGCGACTGGCGCTCCGCCGCAGCGCCCGGCGCGGCGCTCGCGCTCGAGACCGCGTGCTTCGTCGGATCCGCGGCCCTCGTGGGTCGACCGCGACCGCATGGCGTGTGGCGGCCCGAGCAGCCGCACGCGACCTCGTCGTTCCCCTCCGGGCACACGGCTGCGGCCGTCGCGCTCCACACCACGCTGGCCGACCTCGTCGACCGGTACGGGCTGCGCGGGTCCCGCGTCCTCGGGCCGCTGCTGCGGTACGTGATCCCGGGCGGGATCGCGTTCTCGCGGATCTATCGCGGGCAGCACCACGTCTCGGACACGGTCGCGGGGGTCCTGCTCGGGAGATGGAGCGCCCGAGTGGTCCGGCGGGCGCTGCTGTCGCGGTAGGCGGGGCGTCGTCTCGTCACACGTCGCGACGATGCGCGGCGGGCGGGCTGCTCAGAGGAGCGTCGGCTCGTCGCCCAAGGGCTCGATGAGGCCCGGGTCGTGGGGGTCGATGCGGCGGTGGTTGTTCACGCGCGGGTCGACCTCGTACTCGGTGATCGTCGGCGCGACCCGGTCGGACTGCGCGAGGAGGAAGTCGACCATGGCCTGCGCGTCGCCGGGGGAGAGCTTGGCGGGGTCGAGGTAGTGGTCGACCGCGTCGAGGGGGAGGTACACCGGCATCCGGTCGTGGATCTCGCCGGACGCATCGCGCGCCTCGCGCGTGATGATCGAGGTCGAGACCTCCCAGGTGTCGTCGTCGAGCTTGCGCGCGGTGGAGATCGCGGCGGCGGCGAGGAGGTCGTCGGGCCCGTGCAGGTAGTGGGCGCGCTTCTTGCCCGGCTCGCCCGTCCATTCGTAGTAGCCGCGCATCGGCACGATGCAGCGGCCGGACGCGAAGGCCCCCTTCCACAGCCCGTTCGTCGCGACGGTCTCGATGCGACTGTTGAACTGCGGCCGCTTCGACTCCTTCATGAATGCGGGATGGAAGTCCCAGCGGGCCGGCTCGAGCCGCCGGACGAACTCGCCCGTGTCGGACTTCGCCCGTTCGCGCACGATCGGGATCGTGTCGGTGGGGGCGAGGCTGTACGAGGGCCGCCAATCGGCGAAGTCGTTCTCGGCGTCGAAGACCGCGGTCAGGTCGTCGACCTCCTGCGAGACCACGAAACGTCCGCACATGATGACGCGAGCCTACGCCCCGCGACCGACAGATCGGGCGGTAATGTGAGGAAAGCTCGGAAAGCGGTTGCTGACATTCGGCCGATTCATAGCTATGTTGGGGCCAGAGATGGCCCCAGGAGGGCTCGAGCCGCACGACGAGGTGCGGCTCGACTGCATCCCGAAGGGCTCGATCGCTACCGCGAAAGAGAGGGCACCACTTCCATGAGAAACACGACTGAACCCGTGCGACGGCGCAGGCGCGCCATCGCCGCGGCCGGAGCCTTCGTGCTCGGCGCGTCGCTGATGACCGCCACGGCCGCCGCCGCCGAGGACGACCCCCGCGTCGGCATGCCCGGCGGCTACCTCGACGCCCCCGTCGCCACGAGCGGCGTCGAGCTGCTCGAGAGCATCCCGCGCCAGGGCGCGTTCGACGCCGCCCCGGGCAACTTCAGCTACGTGAACTCCGACCTGGCCTTCACGGGCGACCACGCCATCGTGGGCAACTACAACGGCTTCCAGGTCTACGACGTCTCCGACCCGGCCGCTCCGACGCTGAAGTCGCAGTTCGTCTGCCCCGGCGGCCAGGGTGACGTCTCGGTCTACGGCGACCTGCTGTTCATGTCGGTCGAGGAGGCGCGCGGTCGCATCGACTGCGGCACGACGGCGATGCCCTCGGTGAGCGCGGAGCGCTTCCGCGGCATCCGGATCTTCGACATCAGCGACATCGACAACCCCGTGCAGCTGCCCGGCGTGCAGACCTGCCGTGGTTCGCACACCCACACGGTCGTCACCGACCCGGATGACCCGAACAACGTGTACCTCTACAACTCGGGCACGTCGAGCATCCGCTCGGCCCTCGAGCTGGCGGGTTGCAGCACCGGCAATGCGACGAGCGAGAACCCGACGCAGTGGCGCATCGACGTCATCAAGGTGCCGCTCGCGGCCCCTGAGACGGCGTCGATCGTGAGCCAGCCGCGCATCTTCCAGAACTACGAGACCGGCGCGGTCAACGGCCTGCAGAACGGCCCGACCCAGCCGCGTCACCCGTCGGGCGGCACCTACTCGCCGAGCCCGAACACCAACACCTGCCACGACATCACGGCCTTCCCGGAGATCGGGCTCGCCGCCGGCGCGTGCCAGGGCAACGGCATCCTCCTCGACATCTCCGACCCGGTGAACCCGGTGCGCACCGATGCCGTGGCGGACGTCAACTTCGCGTACTGGCACTCGGCGACCTTCAACAACGACGGCACGAAGGTGGTCTTCACCGACGAGTGGGGCGGCGGCACCGGAGCACGATGCCTGCCCGACCAGCCGGCGTGGGGCGCCAACGCGCTCTTCGACATCGTCGACGGCAAGCTGCAGTTCGCCAGCTACTACAAGCTGCCCGCACCGCAGACCGCCCAGGAGAACTGCGTCGCCCACAACGGCACGCTGATCCCGGTGCCGGGCCGCGACATCATGGTGCAGGCGTGGTACCAGGGCGGCATGTCGATCTTCGACTTCACCGACACGGCGAACCCGACGGAGATCGCCTTCCTCGACCGCGGTCCGCTCAACCCCAACGCGCTCACCCTGAGCGGGTACTGGTCGACCTACTGGTACAACGGCAACATCCTCGGCAGCGAGATCGCTCGAGGATTCGACTCGATGGCCCTCACCCCGACCGGGCAGCTCTCGGCCAACGAGATCGCCGCCGCCGGTGAGATCGAGTGGGACGAGCTCAACGCGCAGCTCCAGGGCAAGTACGAGCACGCGCCGAGCCTCGCCGTCGCCGGGTCGTACGTCGACCAGGCCGAGCGCGCCGGCACCCTGACGGGCAAGGCCCTGACCGAGGTGCGCAAGCACCTGGCCGAGGCCGGCGTGCTCGTCGCCGACGGCTCGAGCAAGCGCGCGATCATCGCGCAGCTCGACAACGCCATCCGCAAGGCCGGCCCCGGTGCCGACGCCAGCGTGATCCAGGCGCTCACCGAGTTGAAGGCCTCCTTCAGCTGACGCCTCGGCGGGGAGGCCGCCGCGGCCTCCCCGCCCGACACGACGATGCCCGGCGCTCCTCGAGCGCCGGGCATCGGTGCGTCCGGGGCTCGGTACCGCCGAGCCCGCGGGACGATCAGGTGCGGTCGGCGAGCATCTGCTGCATGCGCGTGATCTCGATCCCCTGGTCGCTCTCGACGTGGCGAGCGAACTGGCCGATCGACGCCTCCTGCCCGCCGCCGGCGGCCCACAGGTCGGCGGTCATCTCCATCGCGCCCTGGTGGTGCTGGATCATGTACTCGAGGAACAGCCGGTCGAACTCGGCGCCCTTCGCCGCCTCGAGCTCGGCGAGCTGCTCGTCGGTGAGCATGCCGGGCATGTCGTGGCCGCCGCCGTGACCGCCGTGCTCGTCGCGGAGCGGCGTGCCGCGCTCCTGCAGCCACGCGGCCATCTGGTCCATCTCGCCGTCCTGGCTGAGCCGCATCCGCTCGGCGAGCAGGCGGATGTCGCGGTCGCGCGTGCGATCCTCGACGTACCCGGTCATGGTCAGCGCCTGCTCGTGGTGCAGGATCATCATCTGCATGTACTCGATGTCGGCCTCGGTGTGGCCGGCCTGCTCGAGCGAGGCCGCCTCCTCGGGCGACATGGTGCGGTTCGGCTCTCCCGGTGCACCGAGCTGCACGATCGGACCGGTCGGCTCCGGGACCTCCGGCGCACCGGGCGTGCAGGCGGTCAGGCCCAAGCCGAGCGCGACCGTCGTGCCGAACACCAGGGATCGCCGGAGCACCGTCATCCTGAGTACCTCATCTTCGTCGAAGAGCATCGGACGACCGGCGATGGGTGCCACCGCCGGTCGGATGCGTTCCATTCAACTCGAAACCGGCGGGATGCGCGAATGGCGCCGAGCGGACGTTCAGGCGGCGGTCAGCGACCGCCGAACTCCTCCTGGTCGTCCTCCGGGTCGGCCACGTCCTCCATGACGACCTCGGTGTCGTCCTCGCCGACGCCCTCGCTCTCGAGCTCCAGCTCGTACTCGACCTCCGCCTCGCGGCCCTTGTCGTAGCCCCGGCCCAGCGGGTTGTCGAAGTTGATGGTCATGGGGTTCCCCTTCCCTCATCGCGGGCACCGCTCGGTCGTCGGGCGGGTCGCGTGCAGTCAGGCTAGTCCGGCGGGCGGTGCCGGTGGAACGGGTTGACGCGGATCAGCGGCGCGGCAGCGCGAGGATGCGCTCGAACGCGGCATCCGCCACCGGGTCGACCTGCTGCAGCTCGGGGTGCGCGTCGTGGAACTCGATGATGCGCCGCGCGCCCTCGTCGAAGGTCACGGTGGTGCGGAACTCGGGCACGAGCGCCTTCACCTTCGCGTTGTCGAACACCATCGAGTGCGCCTTGTCGCCGAGCAGTCCCGGCCCCCACTCCGGGTGCACGGCGGCGATGGTCTCGGATGCCACGTGCACGAACTCGGGATCGGCGACGCCCGCCGCCTCCGCCAGCCAGCCGTAGATCTGGTTCCAGGTGGGCGCGTGGTCGCCCGTGATGTGGAACGTGTCGCCGACGGCCATCGGGTTGCCGAGGATGCCGACGAAGGCGACGGCGAAGTCCGAGTGGTGGGTGATGGTCCACAGGCTCGTGCCGTCTCCGTGCACGACGACGGGCCGGGCGGCGCGCATCCGGGCGACGTCGGTCCAGTGCCCCAGCGTCGGCAGCAGCGTCGCGTCGTAGGTGTGGGAGGGGCGCACGATCGTCGCCGGGAACCCGCGCTCGCGCATGGCCGCGACGAGCAGGTCCTCGCAGGCGATCTTGTCGCGCGAGTAGTCCCAGACGGGGTTCACGAGCGGCGTCGACTCGGTGACCGGCAGCCGGCTCGGCGGCGTCTGGTACGCCGAGGCCGAGCTGATGAAGACGTACTGGCCGATGCGCCCCTCGAACAGCTCGAGGTCGACCCGCACGTGGTCGGGCGTGAACGCGGTGAACTCGCACACGACGTCGAACTCGAGCGGGTCGCCGCCCTGCCGGCCGAGGGCCTCGCGCACCGAGTCGGGGTCGCGGATGTCGCCGACGACCTGCCGCACCTCCGGTGGCAGCGGCCTGAGGCTCGACGATCCGCCGCGGTTCAGCACCGTCACGTCGTGTCCGACGGCCACCGCGCGGGCGACGCACGCCGAGCTGATGATGCCGCTGCCGCCGATGAAGAGGATCCGCTTCGAGCTCATCGGACCATGCTGTCATCTTCGGGGGGCGGTGGGGGTCTCGGTACGGGTGCTTCGCGTCCTACTCGACCACCGGGTGGTCAGCCGGTGCGGCCCGCCCAGGGGTCGTAGTCGACGAGGAGCGGTTCCTGCTCGGGCCGCTCGCCCTCGGGCACGTGCTGCAGGTTGATGCGCACGCGGTACCAGAGCGAGCTCGATCCCCGCATGCCGTCGAGCATGACGTCGGCGGGCGACAGGTGCGCCACCACGTCGGCGTGCGCCGACTTCCAGCGTTCGAGCGCGTCGAGCGCCTCGGGCTTGGTCTCGGTGCGGGCGACCTCGATGAGCGGCATCCGCGACTCGCGGCGACCGGTGCCGCCCGACGCGTTCGACCCGCGCGGCGCCTTCTCGGCCGGGCCGAGCTCCTCTGCCAGGCGGAGCAGCCCCTCGAGCCCGCCGGCGGCATCGTCGATGCCTGCGTGCGGGTCGCCCAGCTCGGCGAAGCGCTCGAGCACGGTGGCCACGGTGAACTCCTCCGGTCGACGCGTGCGCACCTCGGCCCAGTCGAGCGGCGTCGAGACCCGAGCGTCGGGCAGCGGGCGCACCGAGTAGGCGGATGCGACGGTGCGGTCCTTCGCGTTCTGGTTGAAGTCGACGAAGACGCTCTCGCCGCGTTCCTCCTTCCACCAGCGCGCGGTGGCGAGCCCCGGTGCACGGCGCTCGACCTCGCGCGCCAGGGTCTCGGCGGCGAGGCGCACCTCGCGGTAGTCCCACTCGGGGCGGATGCGGACGAGCAGGTGCATGCCCCGCGAGCCCGAGGTCTTCGGCCAGCCCACGAGCCCGTGGTCGTCGAGCACGTCGCGCGCGATCATCGCGACGTCGACGATCTGCGACCAGTCGACGCCCGGCATCGGGTCGAGGTCCACGCGCAGCTCGTCCGGGTGGTCGAGGTCCTCCGCTCGCACGGGATGCGGGTTGAGGTCGAGGCAGCCGAGGTTCACGACCCAGGCCAGGCCCGCGGCATCCCGCACCACCGCCTCTTCGGCCGACGTGCCCGACGCGTACCGGAGCGTCGCGGTGTCGATGAAGTCCGGATGGTTCTCCGGGACGCGCTTCTGGAAGAACGGCTCCTGGCCGATGCCCTTCACGAAGCGCTTCAGCACCATGGGCCTGCCGCCCGCGCCCCGCAGCGCGCCGTCGGCGACGGCGACGTAGTAGTTCACGAGGTCGAGCTTGGTGAGGCCGGCGTCGGGGAAGACGACCTTGCCGGGATGGCTCACGCGGACGTCGTGGCCCCCGACGTCGAGGACCACCGCGTCATCCTTCGCGGCCGCCACGACACCACACTATGGGGTGACGGATGCCGGCGCGACGGGCACGCCGTGCCCGTCGCCGGAGGCGGACGGGCCGTCCTCCTCGCCGCCCCAGTCCTGTTCGGCGGCGTCGGCCTCGTCGTCGACGGCCGGCGCGGCCGGGAGCAGCTGCATGAGGATCGCCCCGGCCAGGCAGGCCGCGCCGACCAGCGCGAGCAGCGACGCGACGGGTGAGGCGTCGCCGATCGGCCCGCCGAAGGTCGAGGCGAGCTGTTCGCCGAGCCCGATGCCCGCGCCCCACAGGAAGAAGCTCGTCGCGTGGAGGAGCAACAGTCCGCAGGTGACCACGAGGTGGGTGTTCACGAGCCCGCGCGCCGCACCGACGAGGGCGGCGACGGCTGCGGCGATCGTGACGAACGCGGCGCCGAACGCCCACACGGCCGGCGTGGCGTCCACCCCGCCGGGGCCGGCCCCGAGCACGAGGTAGATCTGACCCATGTCGAGCGCGGGCACCCGCGCGAGCGGATTCCACAGCAGCAGGTGCAGGGCGCCCAGCGCGATCACGAGGAGGTTCGCCGTCGCGAGCACGGCGACCGCGACCGGCACGCGCCCCGGCGGTGACGGATCACGGCGGTGCTCCGCGACCCCGAAGACGATGAGCGCGTACCCGATGACGGCCGCGGCGAGGGCGAGGAGGATGAGGAACGGCGAGCGCGCCGCGCCCGACAGCTGCACCACGATGGGCGTCGCCACCGCGGCCGCCACCGCGAGGGCGCGCCGCCAGGCGGCCGGTTCGCCCGCGGTCAGCAGGAGGGCCGTGCCCACCGGCAGCGCGACCCACACGCCGGCGAACTCCATGGCCTGCGAGGCCGCCGCGACGATGGCGCGCCACTGCTCGGAGGGGAACGTGAGCAGCGCGAGGTCGACCGAGACGCTCGTCGCCGCCAGGATCACCGCCGCCGCGAGGAACGAGACGCCCGCGCGAGCGTGCCGACCCGCGAAGGGGGAGCGTCGCGGCATCCGGGCCATGGCGACCTCATCTCGTGCTCGGCAGCGCGTGCCGTTGCCACCAGATTGGCACGGATGCCGGTGTCAGGGAACCGGGTTGCGTTCCGTCGGCACCGGGTCCTGCCGCTCGCCCCGCGCGGAACGGGGAACGGCGGCGTGCGCCCACGGATGCAGCAGGTCGAGGAGGACGAGCACCGCGGCGAGCTCGACCACGCCCATCACGAAGTACAGCGCCTGCAGCGGGCTGAACGGGATGTAGATCATCTGGACGAAGATCCACACGAGGATGCCGAAGCCGGCCACCGCGGCCGCGAGCATCGCCCAGCGCATGCGGCGTGCGACCATCACGAGCGCGACGGCCTGCGTGCCGCCCACCACGAGGCCGAGCGCGAGGCCCGGCAGGAGCGTCGACGCGAACGGCGAGCCGGCGAGGTACGAGTCCGGGATCGCGATCGGCGACCCGCCGAGGTCGACGACCGCACCGATCACGAGCATCACCCCGCCCAGCACCGACGTCACCGCCGTGAAGCCCAGCGCGGACAGCAGGACGATCCGCGCGACGCGCTGCAGCGACATCCGTCACCACCCCCTCGATCGGACCTGTCCAGCATGGCGCCGCCGGGTCGTCGGCCAGGGGACCAAAGCCCCGGCGTCAGTCGCGCATCTGCACGCGAAGCCGGTCCATCGGCAGTGCGGGGATGTGCCGGAGGCTGATCCGCAGGTCCTGGTCGGGCACCGAGAACGGGCGCGTCGCGGCGAGCTGCGCGAACCGGGCGGTGAGCGCGATCGTCGCGGCTTCGCCCGGGCACCGGTGCCCGGTGGCGGCGTCCCCGCCGCCCTGCGGGACGAGGGTGTTCGGATCGCCGTCCCAGCCCTCGAACCGCTCGGGCAGGAACCGTCCCGGTTCCTCCCAGATGCGCTCGTCGTGGTTCGTCGCGTAGAGGTCGAGGATGACGCGGTCGCCGGGCTCGAAGTCGCGGCCGCGCCAGTCGAACGGGCGCTGCACCGTGCCGGAGATGACGGGGAAGAACGGGTAGAAGCGCCGCACCTCGTTGGCGACGCGGGTCGCCGCGTCGGCGTCGCGCTCGACCTTCGCATGCCACTGCGGGTGGGTGTGCATGGCGTGCACGGTGAACACGAGGTACCGGCTGACCGCGACGATCGGACGCAGCAGGTTCAGCACCTCGACGGCGGCGACCTCCTCGGGCAGCGGTGCGCCGTGGTCGTCGGAGCCGTCGGCGATCGTGCGGATCGCCGAGTCGGGATCGGCCTGCACGCGGGCCGCCCGCACGTCGGCGACGAGCTCGGCGGCCCACTCCTCGGCACCGCGGCGCCGCACCCTGGCGACCCAGTTCACCGGGCCGATCGAGCTCGCCCGGTCGACCATCGCGGCGAGCCGGCCGGCGAGGTCGCGGTCGTCGACGCGGTCGGCCGGGATGCCCGCCCACGACAGCGCCGCGCGCGTCAGCACGAGGTTGCCGAGGTCGTACAGGGGCACCTCGTGGCCGGCGTGCTCGGCGCGCACGCGGGTCCACTCGCGTTCGAACGCCGCGACGAGCCGGGCGACGCTCGTGTCGTCGAGCATGCGCATGAACATGCTCTTGCGGTGCCGGTGGGGCGGGCCCTCGAGGGTCTGCACGCTGCCTTCGTCCTGCAGCAGGTGCTGCACCGACGACGGCATGGCGCGTTCGCGCGAGAACCGGTCGCCCTCGTAGAAGACGGATGCCGCCTCGCGCCCGTGCATCACGGTCGCGCGCATCCCGGCCAGCCGAGCCTCGAACGCGTCGCTGCCGAGCTTCCGGAACCGGCGGGTGCCGTAGAGGTAGCCGTTCTTGAGGAACGCCAGCGTGTCGTCGGGGGCGGGTGAGCGGGGGATCACGGTAGGGGTGTCGCTCATCGTTCCACGGTAGGCCGGATCGGCCGGGAGCGGGGACGGGGTTGACGATCGTCCGCCCTGCACCGCTCAGTCGGGACGATCGGATCCCGCCCCGACGGGAGCCTCGGTCCCATCCGTCCGCTCGACGAGCGCCGCGGCCTCCGCCGCGGTGAGCGGCTCGGCGAGGGTCACCGCGGGCGTGCGCGCCGGCGGCTCGGTGCGGAACCCGATCGACTTGTGCGAGCCGTCGCAGAACGGGCGCGTCGCCGACGCGCCGCAGCGGCACAGCGCCATGGTGCGGCGCTGGCCGTCGAGCGGTCGGCCCTGTTCGTCGACGAGGTCGATGTCGCCGCGCACGATCAGCGGCCCGTTGGCGCAGGCGGTGACGGTGACCGGCCGGGCGGATGCCGCGTCGCGGGACGTGCGGCTCATGGGAGCGGCATCCGCAGCGCCGACTCACCGCGCTCGAACGCCTCGCGGAGCCCGCCCCACAGGCGGCCGTCGATCGTGAGGCACGCCGACGCCCCGAAGAGGATGTCGTCGACGAGCGCGGGCTCGGTCTCCGCGAGCCCGCCGGCGAGGTCGTTCGCCGCGAGCTGCTCGTGCACCGCGTCGGCCTCGACGTGCTCGTCGAAGTACTCGACGACCTGCGGGTCGAAGCCGAGCCGGCGCAGGCCGCGCGCGTAGGCGCGGCACGGCAGCGACGAGGTCATCTCGTACGCGGCGAGGTGCCCGACGATGGCGCCGCGCCACCGCCGGTGCAGGCCGAAGAACGACATGAGGTTCATCGACGCGTAGACGCGCGCCGGGACGTGGTCGGCGTAGGCGCCGTACCGGTCGTCGAGCCCTGCCGCGCGGAGTGCCGCCCCGTAGAGCGCCGCGTGCTGGCGTTCCGGGCGACCGTCGCCGTACTCGTCGGCCTGGATCTCGACGAGCGCCACCTTGGCACGGCCGTGCAGGCGCGGGATCGCCCACGTGTGCGGGTCGGCTTCCTTGAGCGTGTAGATCGACCGGCAGGCGAGCACCTCGCGCACCTGCTCCTCGGTCGCGTCGCGCTCGACCCACGCCGAGAGCCCCGGGGTGTCGTCGAGCGAGGTCAGTTCGAAGAGCGCCTCGGGCACGCCGCGCGTGGCGGTCGGCTGCGGCACCGTCCGGCGGAGCGCGAGCTCGAACGCGCGCTCGAGGTCGAGCCGCACCTGCAGGAGCCGCGGCTCCCACTCCCAGCTCTCGGGCACGCCCTCGATACCGCCGTAGTGCAGCTCGTAGAGGAGGAACAGCGCGAGCTGGATGTCGTCGTCGTCGAGCACGTCGCGCGTGCGGGCGAGCGCACCGGTCGCGCTCGCGTCGACGAGGTCGAGCCCCGCCAGGCGCTGGTGCGTCATGGTGCGCAGCAGCGCCGCGCTGAGCGGACCGCGCGGCGACGGCGGCGACATGGGCCGCATGGGATCGGATGTCCCGTGGCCGGTCGGCTCGCCGTCGGGTCCGTCGTGCCCCGGATCGATCGGGGTCGGGGCGTCGGTCAACGTCACGTACCGCCTCCTCGCTTGTCGTGCTCGTCACGCTACGACGGTGCGACGCGGGCAGGCAGGGGGTTGACCGCCTCCACGGGCCGGACTACGGCCGACGGGCGCTCGGGTCAGTCGGTCGCGACCGGCGGCGCGGCCGCGTCGAGCGCGCGCTCGAGGTCGCGGACCAGGTCGTCGGGGTGCTCGAGTCCGACCGACAGGCGCACGAGTCCCTCGGGGATCGTCTCGGCCTCCGCGGGCCAGCGCCGACGCCGCTCGAGCGTCGACTCGACGCCGCCGAGGCTCGTGGCGTGCAGCCACACGCGCGTCGACTCGGCGACCCGCTCCGCGGCATCCGCCCCGCCCCGGACCACGATCGACACGATCGTGCCGAAGCCCGGGTACCGCACCTCCTCGAGCGCCGCATGCCCGTCGAGGCGCTCGGCGATCGCCCGCGCCGTCGACTGCATGCGCTCGAGCCGCACGGGCAGGGTGCGCAGGCCGCGCAGCGCGAGGAACGCCTCGAAGGCGCCCGGGATCGCGCCGTTGAGCCGACGGCGCTGCTCGATGCGGGCGAGCAGCTCCTCGTCGCGGCCGATCACGGCGCCCATGAGCACGTCGCTGTGGCCGGCGATCGACTTCGTCGCCGAGTGCACCGAGAGGTGCGCGCCCGCGTCGAGCGGATGCTGCAGCAGCGGGCCCGCGAAGGTGTTGTCGACCGCGAACAGGGCCCCGGCATCGCGCGCGGCCCGGCCGATCGCGTCGAGGTCGGCGACCTCGAGCGCGGGGTTGGTGGGCGACTCGATCCAGACCAGGTCGGCGCCGGCCGCGGCATCCGCGACTTGCGGCGCGTCGCGCACGTCGATGTAGCGCACCTCGACCTCGCGGGCGGCGGCGAGGTCGTCGAGCTGGCCGATCGTGCCCGTGTACGAGTGGCGGGGGGCGACGACGACGCCGCGCGTCGGCACGAGGTCGAACACGGCCGCGATCGCGGCGATGCCGGAGGCGAACGACACGCAGCGGCCGCCCTCGAGGGCGCCGAGGGCCTCCTCGAACGCGGTCCAGGAGGGATTGCCGTAGCGGCCGTAGGCGACGGGCCCGCCCGCCGAGTAGGTCGAGGTGAGGTGCACCGGCGTGTTGAGCGGCCCGTCGGGCACGCGCTCGGGCCGGCCGGCGTGGACGGCGAGCGTCTCGGGGTGCAGGTCGTGCAGGTCGTCGTGGTGGGTCACTGGGGCTCCTCGGGTCCGTGCGTCATCCGATCCTCCCGCACTCGACGCGGTGGCCGGGGTGGGGTTGCGGCGCGCGTTCCTTGACGCGAGCGCGCGGATCCGCGACGGGCGCGCGGCGAACGCACCGCGCGCTCGTCGCGGATCCGCGCGCTCAAGTGCCTCTGTCGAGGCTCCGCGTCAGCGGGAGGGCGCACACTGGAGGGGTGACCCCCGACCTCGCCCTCGACTGGCGGGCGCCGCACGAGACCTCGGTCGTGCAGACGCTCGGCCCGCTGCGGCGCGGCCCGGGCGATCCGGCGTTCGCGCTGGGGCCCGACGGGTCGGTGTGGCGCACGACGTCGACGGATGCCGGAGCGGCGACCCTGCGCGTCCGGCAGCTCGGTCCCGACCTGGTGCGGTGCGAGGCATGGGGTCCGGGGGCCGAGGCGGCCATCGCGCTCGCGCCGTCGATGCTGGGGGAGCGCGACGACACGTCGGCGTTCGCCCCCGACCTGCCCGTGCTCGCCGACGCGCACCGCCGCAATCCGGGCCTGCGCGTGCCGCGCACGGCGCGCGTGATGGAGGCGCTCGTGCCCGCGATCCTCGAGCAGAAGGTGATCTCGCTGCAGGCGCACGCCTCGTGGCGCCGGCTGCTCCAGCGCTTCGGGGCGGTCGCACCGGGGCCGACGCCCCGTCCCATGCGGGTCGTGCCGTCGGCGAGCGGATGGCGCGCCGTCCCGTCGTGGGAATGGCACCGTGCGGGCGTCGACCCGCGCCGTGCGGCGACCGTGCAGCGCGTCGCGGCGTACGCCGACCGCCTCGAGGAGGCGGCGGACCTGCCGCCGGCGGAGGCGATCGCGCGACTCACGCACTTCTCGGGCGTCGGGATCTGGACCGCGGCCGAGGTCGCCCAGCGCGCGCTCGGCGACGCCGATGCGGTCTCGGTCGGCGATTACCACATCGCGAACTACGTGGGCCATGCGCTGTACGGGCGCGACATGACCGACGACGAGATGCTCGAGGCGCTCGCGCCGTGGGCGGGCCACCGGTACCGCGTCATCCGCCTGCTCATGGCCGCGGGCGTGCCGGGCCGGCCGCGGCGCGGGCCGCGCATGGCGTTCGTCGACCACCGGGCGTACTGAGGCGAGCGGATGCCGCGGCTCGAGCCGCGCCGTCCCCTCGAGGGTGAGTGACGGCGACCCTCGGCTCAGCGCGAGCCGGTGACGTCGAGCAGCTGCGAGAGCTCGCCGAGCGCGCCGGGGACGAGGCGGTAGTACGCCCAGGTGCCGCGCTTGCTCCGGGTCAGGAACCCGGCCTCCATCAGGATCTTCAGGTGGTGCGACACCGTCGGCTGGCTGAGGCCGACGGGCTCGATGAGGTCGCACACGCACGCCTCCTCGCCGTCGGAGGCGGCGACGATCGACACGAGGCGCAGGCGGGTCGGGTCGGCGAGCGCCTTGAGCTTGCGGGCCAAGAGGTCGGCCTGGTCGGGCGCGATCGCCTCGCGCGTCAACGGCGCGCAGCAGACGGCGGCGGTCGGCTCGGCCATCGGGAGCAGCTGCGGGGTCGTGGTCATGCCGGCATCCTAGCTCGAATATTGACAAACTTCGATGGACTGGCCACACTCTGTATCGAAGTTCATCGATATCTCGGAGGCGCGCCCACCATGACCCTGATCGACCTCACCGCGCAGAGCCTGCAGGACCGCCGGCTCGCCACCCTCCCCGTGGCGATCATCGGCGCCGGCCCGGTCGGGCTGGCCGCCGCGGCCAACCTCGTCGAGCGCGGACTGGACTTCGTCGTCTACGAAGCCGGCGACGAGGTCGCCGCCAGCATCCGCACCTGGGGCCACACGCGGCTCTTCTCGCCCTGGAAGCACGTCGTCGACCCCGCCTCGCGTCGACTGCTCGAGGCCACGGGGTGGCTGGTGCCCGCACCCGACTCGCTGCCGTCCGGGGCCGAGCTCGTGGAGCGCTACCTCGAGCCCCTCGCGGCGCTCGAGCCGATCGCCTCCCGCATCCGGACC
Source organism: Agromyces sp. NDB4Y10 (assembly GCF_001620055.1). Classification (GTDB taxonomy): domain Bacteria; phylum Actinomycetota; class Actinomycetes; order Actinomycetales; family Microbacteriaceae; genus Agromyces; species Agromyces indicus. Next base: position 81,714 of record NZ_LQGY01000028.1, read on the forward strand.
GGCGTGACGGTCGAGGCGGTCACCCGCCGCGGGATGGACCGCACGCGGACCGCGAACCGCGCGGCGACGCCCTTCCTGCTGCGCGTGCGCACCGCCGACGGCGTCGACGAGTTCACGGCGCGCGCCGTGATCGACGCCTCCGGCACGTACGACCAGCCCAACTCGCTCGCGTCGTCGGGCCTCGACCCGCTCGGGCTCGCCGAGGTCGCCGACCGCGTCACCCACGCGCTGCCCGACGTGCTCGGGCGCGAGCGCGCGCGCTTCGCCGGACGGCACACCACCGTCGTGGGGGCCGGCCACTCCGCGGCGAACACCCTGCTCGCGCTCGCCGAACTCGCGGAGGAGGAGCCGACGACCCGGATCACCTGGCTCATCCGCAACGCGAACGCGGTGCGCGTCACCACGTCGGAGGACGACGAGCTCGTCGCCCGCGCCACCATCGGCCGCCGGGTCGACCGGCTGGTGGCATCCGGACGCATCGAGGTCGTCGACCGGTTCGAGACGGTGCGCCTCGGACGCACCGATGCGGGCGTGCGACTCCACGGCCTGCGCGGTGACGACCTCGTCGAGCACGAGACCGACCTCGTCGTGAACGCGACCGGGTTCCGCCCCAACCTCGACATGCTGCGCGAGATCCGCCTCGACCTCGACGAGATCGTGCAGGCGCCGCGCCGGCTCGCTCCGCTCATCGACCCCAACCTGCACACGTGCGGCACGGTCGAACCGCACGGGTTCGCCGAGCTCGAGCACCCCGAGCCGGGGTTCTTCCTCGCGGGCATGAAGAGCTACGGCCGCGCGCCGACGTTCCTGCTCGCGACGGGGTACGAGCAGGTCCGCTCGATCACGGCCTGGATCGCGGGCGACCAGGCGGCGGCCCGCAACGTCGAGCTCGTGCTGCCCGCGACGGGCGTGTGCTCGACGAGCCTGCCCGCCGCCGCGGGTTCCTCGGGCTGCTGCGGGTGACGCGGGCGGTCGCGGGCTAGCCGGAGTCCGCGGCGCGGTGCTTCTCGGCGAGGCGCTCGAGCTGCCACTCGTCGACGTCGGTCAGCCAGTCGAGGGGCGCGCCGGGCCCGACCCGGGGATCGGCCGGCCGGCGGCCGTCGCGAACGGCCTCCACGTAGGCGCGATCCAGTTCGAGGCGCGCGCGGAAGTCCGCGGCGTCGCCGACCGACCCGTGACCGGGGACGACGACCGCGACGCGGTCCGCCAGTCGCTCGAACCGCTCCAGCGCGGCGAGGTGGTCGCCGACCGGGTCGTCGGCCGCCAGGTCGAGGAACGGCATCAGGATGTCGGAGAGCATGTCGCCGGCGACGAGCACGCCCTGCGGCTCGATCAGCACCGCCGCGTGGCCCGGGGCGTGCGCGCGATGCTCGATGATGCGGGCCGTGGGTCCGCGCCAGGGCACGGTCGCGGCGTCGGCCGGCAGTGCGGTGATCAGGCCGAGCAGCTCCATCGGGATGTCATCGGCGTGCTCGGGCGGCAGGCCCTCCGCGACCTGGTCGATCCAGTCCGGCTGCGAGAGCAGGTCGCGCATGGCCTCGGCGTTCCGAGCCGTGCCGTAGCGCGGCGCGTCGCCGAGGCCCGCGTGCCACAGCACGTGGTCCCAGTCCGGATGCGTGGAGAACGCCGCGACGACCGGCCGGCCCGTGTCCCGCAGTTGCCGGGCGAGCCCCGCCAGCTCGGCACGGGTGATGCCGGGGTCGATGAGGAGCACCCCGTCATGGCCCTCGACGACCACGGCGTTGCTCTGGAGGAACTCGCTCTCGTGCACGTGCACGCCCTCGGCGACCTGCTTCAGCATGGTTCCTCCGCTCGCGGTCCGGACCCGTTGCTGCCGAACGGTACACCCGACCTCCGAGATCGCGCCTCAGTCGTCGAGCGCGAGGGTCATGAAGACGCTGTTCGGGTCCGGGCGGTAGTCGCCGAACGGGTCGCACTCGACGAAGCCGTACTTCGCGTAGAGGGTGCGCGCCGGGCGGAAGAACTCCTGCGACCCGGTCTCGAGACTGAGGCGGCGGTAGCCGCGACGGGTGGCCTCGGCGAGGACGTGCTCGAGCAGGCGTGCACCGAGGCCGCGACCGCGGGCCGCAGCATCCGTTCGCATCGACTTGAGTTCGCCGTGCGCCTCGTCGAGCTGCTTCAGCGCGACGCAGCCCACGAGGTCGTCGCCCTCGGCGATGGTCCAGAACGTGACCTCGGGCACGGCGAGACCCGAGACGTCGAGCGCGTGCACGCTCTCGGCGGGCGAGGTCGCGAACATGTCGGCCAGGTGGTCCTCGAGCAGGCGCGTCACGCGCGGGTCGCGGAGGTCGCCGAGGTCGATGGAGAGCGTCGTCACCCGACCATGGTCGCCGACCGGTGTTTCGGGCACGTGTCGGCGTCGCGCCGGCGGGCGCTCAGGCGGACGCGCGCTCGGGCAGGATCTCGGCGATGAGGGCCTCGACGCGACGGCGGATGTCGTCGCGGATCGGCCGCACGGCCTCGATGCCCTGGCCGGCCGGGTCGTCGAGCTCCCAGTCCTCGTAGCGCTTGCCCGGGAAGATCGGGCACGCGTCGCCGCAGCCCATGGTGATGACGACGTCGGACTCCTTCACGGCCTCGGTGGTGAGCACCTTGGGCGTGTTGCCGGCGATGTCGATGCCCTCCTCGGCCATCGCCTCGACCGCGACCGGGTTGATCTGGTCCTTCGGGGCGGAGCCGGCCGAGAGCACCTCGACGCGGTCGCCGCCGAGCTCGCGCAGGTAGCCGGCGGCCATCTGGGAGCGGCCGGCGTTGTGGACGCACACGAACAGGACGGTGGGCTTCTCGGTCATGGCAAAAGCATAGACCAGCATCTATGCGATGTCGAGCGAGGCGAGCAGGTCCCGCACGTGCGCCTCGATGCGATCCCGGATGTCGCGGACCCGCTCGAGCGGCAGGCCCAGCGGGTCGTCGAGCTCCCAGTCGAGGTAGCGGCGCCCGGGATAGATCGGACACGCGTCGCCGCAGCCCATCGTCACGACGACATCGGCCGCGCGGACCACCTCGTCGGTCAACGGCTTCGGGAACTCGCCGCCGACCGGGACGCCGATCTCGTCCAGCGCCGAGACGACCGCTGGCCGGAGCGCATCCGCGGGCGCCGAGCCGGCCGTGCGCACGTGCACGCGATCCCCGGCCAGGTGCCGCAGGATCGCGGCGGCCATCTGCGAGCGGCCCGCGTTCTGCACGCACACGAACAGCACCTCGGGCACCGCACGACCCCCATCGGCGCGCGGGCGCTGCGGCTCCGCCGTCGCCAACGCGCTCAGCCGCTCCGCCGCGAACTGCGCCGTGAGCGACGGCAGCCGCCGCGTGATCCCCGACCGCTCCGCGAGCAGCTCGTGGCTCTCGCGCACGTACCTCGCCACGGTCTCCCGACCGAAGACGCCGGCGAAGCGATCGGCGAGGTCGCTCGCGATGCGGTCCAGCACCGCGGCATCCGTCGTGGGATCGGGCGCGGACGCCGGCGCGCCCAGGAGGTCGCCGACCCGCTCGGCCTGGTCGGGCGCGACCGAGTACCACGCGCGCCGTCCCTCCGGCGTGCGCACGAGGACGCCCTCGTCGTGCAGCGCCTTCGCGTGGTGCGACACCGTCGGCTGCCGCAGCCCCAGCTCGGCGGCGAGCTCGGTGACCGTGGCGCGACCGTCGGGCCGCGCGAGGATCAGCGAGAGCATGCGCGCGCGCGTCGGATCGGCGATCAGCGCGAGGCCGCTCGCCGCGGCATCCGCTCGCCCCGAGACCATAGATCACAGTCTATGCAAGTGACGGATGCCGCGGCCGAGTGACCTTCGGCCCTCACCGCCGACCCGGCTCCCGGGAGGCTGGACGCAGGCCGCACCCGCCGCGGTCGACGAAGGGGTTGGTGCAGGTGTTCACGAAGACCGTGGTCGCATGGGACGGCTCGCCGCACGCCGAGGCCGCGCTCCGCTGGGCCGCCGGGCGGGGCAGCGACGAGGTGCTCGAACTCGTGCACGTCATTCCCGGCGAGGACCAGGCCAGCGAGTACCTGCGGGCGACCGGCGAGCTCTCGGAGCAGCGCGTCGCCCTCATGGATCGCGCCGAGGCCCTGCGCGCCGAGCACCCCGGCCGCACCGTCACCACGCACACCGTGCACGGCCGACCCGAGAAGGAGCTCGGCGGACGCATGGGCCACGACGTGCTCGTCGTCGTCGGCACCTCGTCGCACGGCCGCGAGACCGCATGGACCCTCGGCGCCCGGCTCGCCGCGCACCGTTCGCGCGGCTCCGTCGCCGTCATCCCGGCCGACTGGGAGGCGACCGCGCGGCGCAACATCGTCGTCGGCGTCGACGGCTCCGTCGAATCGATGGCCGCGGTGCGCGTCGGCGTGGAGGAGGCCCGGCGCACGGGCGACGAACTCGAACTCGTGCACTCCTGGGTCGTGCCGACCAGCTGGAACTCCGCCTACGTCGAGTACCTCGGCGACGTGCAGCTCATGGAGGACATGCGCCGCGACGTGCTCGACGAGGCGCTCGACTACGCGCGCTCGCTCGGCGGCGCGCCCGCCGGACGCCTCGAGCAGGGCGGCGCCGCGCCCATCCTCGCCGAACGCAGCCGCACCGCGAACCTCGTCATCGTCGGCAGCCACGCGACGGGCGGCATGGCCAGGTTCCTCCTCGGCTCGGTCAGCCACGACCTGCTCCTCGAAGCCGTCGGTCCCGTCATCGTCGTCAGCGACAACGAGTAGCCATGTCCGTCTCCCTCCGGTTCCTCGGCGGCGCCGACTCCGTCACCGGCTCCCGGTACCTCGTCGAGACGGATGCCGCGCGCGTGCTCGTCGACTGCGGGCTGTTCCAGGGCTACAAGGTGCTGCGGGAGCGGAACCGGCATCCGTTCCCGGTCCCGCCGGAGTCGATCGACGCGGTCGTGCTCACCCACGCGCACCTCGACCACTCCGGATACCTTCCCGCCCTCGTCCGCGACGGATTCGCGGGACCCATCGTCGCGACGCCCGGGACGATCGAGCTCTGCCGGGTCATGCTCGCCGACAGCGCCTACCTCATGGAGGAGGAGGCGCGGCACGCCGCTCGGCGCGGCTGGTCGCGGCACGCCGACCCCCGCCCCGTCTACACGTCCGACGACGTGAAGGCGGCGCTCGGGCGGTTCCGCGAACTCGACTTCGGCGAGCCCCGGTCGATCGCCGACGGCGTGGACGTGCGCCTCGCGCCCGCCGGGCACATCCTCGGCGCCGCGCAGGTGCGCCTCCGCGCCGAGGGACGCACGCTGCACTTCACCGGCGACCTCGGCCGCCACGACGACCCGCTCATGCGCGCGCCCGCCGACCTCGAGCCGTGCGACGTGCTCGTCACCGAGGGCACCTACGGCGACCGCGCCCACACCGACGAGGACCCCGCCGACCGCCTCGGCGAGGTCGTCACCCGCGTGACCCGGCGCGGCGGCGTGGTGCTCATCCCCGCCTTCGCCGTCGGTCGCACCGAGACCGTGCTGCTGCACCTCGCGCGACTCGCGGACCGCGGCGAGCTGCCCGACGTGCCCATCTACCTGAACAGCCCCATGGCCGTCGACGTCGCCTCCATCTACGAGCGGTACCCCGAGGAGCACCGTCTCGACCACGACCGGCTCACGCGCATGTACCGCCTCGCGACCCGCATCAGCACGGTCGACGACTCCAAGCTGCTCAACCTGCGCGGCGGGCCGATGATCATCATCTCCGCCAGCGGCATGCTCACCGGCGGCCGTGTCCTGCACCACATCCAGGCCTACGGCCCCGACCGGCGCAACGCGATCGTGCTCACGGGCTTCCAGGCGGGCGGCACGCGCGGCGCCGCACTCGCCGCGGGGGAGCGGACGCTCCGCATCTTCGGCGAGGACGTCCCAATCCGCGCCGACGTCGTGATGATCGACAGCATGTCGGCCCACCCCGACGCCGACGAGATCCTCGACTGGCTCCGCGGCGCGGCATCCGCCCCCGGCATGACCTACGTGACCCACGGCGAGGCGCACGCCGCCGACGCCCTGCGAGCCCGCATCAAGCACGAGCTCGGCTGGCCGGTGCGCGTGCCCGAGCACGGCGAACGCGTCGCGGTCGAACCGGCGCCCGACCCGGTGGGGGCGCCCGCGGGCGTCGAACGCATCGAGGACGTCGGACCCGTCGAGGCGTTCGACGCCGCCATCTGACCGGATCCACGACCCGAGGAGGAGACATGGACGAGCAGGACGACCGGCCACCCACCCGCCACCTGGAGGAGGACGAGTGCTGGCAGCTCATCGAGGCCGCCCCCTACGGCCGCGTCGCGGCGGCCGCCGCCGGTGAGGTCGACATCTTCCCGGTGAACCACCGCGTCGACAACGAGGGCGTCGACGGTCGGGCGATCGTGTTCCGCACCGCTCCCGGCACGAAGCTCCTCGAACTCACCATCCACTCGAACGTCGCGTTCGAGGTCGACGGCTTCACCGACGACGAGGCGTACAGCGTCATCGTCAAGGGCGAGGCGCGCGAACTCGAGCGCTCGAGCGAGATCGAGCACGCGGAGGGGCTCGGGGTCACGCCGTGGGCACCCGAGACCAAGGACCGCTGGGTCCGCATCCAGCCGAGCGACGTGCACGGCCGGGCCTTCCAGCGCCGCCGCGTCGAGGGGTAGCCCCGGAACGCGCCTCAGTCGTCGATGAGCGCGTCGAGCGACGAGTGCAGGTGCCGGGTCACGAGAGCGGATGACGCGTGCCGGGCACCCGCCTCGAGCGCCTGGTCGACGTCGGCGCCGTCGAGCCGCGCATGCAGCACGGCCGACATGAACGCGTCGCCCGCGCCGTTCGTGTCGACGACCTCGACGGGCACGGCGTCGACGCGGTGCTCGGTGACGGGGCCGCCCGCCGACTCGCGTGCCACCGCGACCGCGCCCTCGGCGCCGAGCGTGCACACCACGAGCTGCGCCCCGCCGTCGACCACCTCGCGCATGAACGGCAGGGGGTCGGGGCCGATGCGGTCGCCGTTCATGAACACGGCTTGCGCGGCGTCGATGAAGGCCCGGTGGAACTCGGCCGTGCCGTCGTAGTCGTGGATGTCGGTCCAGATGGGCCGCCCGGACGCCCGCGCGTCGGGGATCATGCGCCGCGATCGCTCCGAGAGGTCGAGCACGATCGCGGCGGCGTCCTCCATCGCGGTCGTGAGGCGGTGGTCCTCGGGGCTCGGGTGGTCGTCGGGCGTCGAGAGGTAGATGGAGACGCGCTCGCCGAGGGGCGTCATGAGGTTCAGGTGCCGCTCGGTGCGGGCGCCGTCGACGACGTGCAGGTCGAGGCCCGGCACGCGCCCGAGGATGTCGCGCAGGCGCTCGCCGTCGGCATCCGGACCGATGAGCGTGTGCAGCTCGACCGGCCGGCCGAACGCCGCGAGCCCGAGCGCCTTGCCGGCCCCCGTGCCGCCGACGGTCTCGTGGTCGTCGAGCGCGAACTGCATGTGCGGCCGCGGCTCGGGCAGCCGCTCGAGCAGGACGATCTCGTTCCATGACGCCGGTCCCGAGATGATCACCCTGTCGCCCACGCGCTGCTCCCATCCGCGCCGCGACGGTCGCGGCACCCGGTCCATCCTGCCGTGACGGATGCCGCGGCGCGACCGTGGTCGGACGATGTGGGCGGACCCGACTACGCTGTCGGCACCCCGGCAGTCCCCCGAAGGAGTTCCCCATGCCCCGGTTCGACCTGCCCGTCGACGAGCTCCGCACGTATCGCCCCGACGTGCCCGAGCCCGACGACTTCGACGCGTTCTGGGCCGACACCCTCGCGGCGTCCCGCGCGGTCGCCGAGCCGCCGCGGGTCACCCGGGTCGACTCGCCGCTCGCGCTCGTCGACGTGATCGACGTCGAGTTCTCGGGGTACGCGGGTGACCCCGTGAAGGGGTGGCTCCTCGTGCCGGCGGGCGCCTCCGGCCCCCTCCCGGCGGTCGTCGAGTACGTCGGCTACGGCGGCGGTCGGGGCCTCCCGCACGAGCGACTCGGCTGGGCGGCCTCCGGGTACGCCCACTTCCTCATGGACACCCGCGGGCAGGGCAGCTCGTGGGGCACGGGCGGCGGCACGCCCGACCCGCACGGCACCGGCCCGTCGCACCCCGGATTCATGACGCGCGGCATCCACGACCCCGCCGAGTACTACTACCGGCGCGTGATGACCGACGCCGTGCTCGCGGTGGATGCGATCCGCTCGCTCGACGTCGTCGACGCGTCGCGCGTCGCGGTGGCGGGGATGTCGCAGGGCGGCGGGCTCGCGCTCGCCGCGGCGGGGCTCGTCGAGGGGCTCGTCGGCGCGATGCCCGACGTGCCGTTCCTCTGCCACTTCGAGCGGGCGGTCGGCATGACCGACAAGGATCCCTACAGCGAGATCGTCCGGTTCCTGTCGGTGCACCGCGACGCCGGACCCACGGTGTTCCGCACCCTGTCGTACTTCGACGGCGTGCACTTCGCCCGCCGCGCGACGGCGCCGGCGTTCGTGTCGGTCGCGCTCATGGACACGATCTGCCCGCCGTCCACCGTGTACGCGGCGGTGAACCACCACGCCGTCGGCGCCGAGGTCGTCGAGTACGCGTTCAACGACCACGAGGGCGGACTCGGCGTGCACTGGCAGCGCCAGGCGGTGTGGCTCGCCGAGCGGCTCGACGCCCTCGCCGACGAGACCGCCGCCTGACGCGCGCGACGGGCCGCTGCGTGGCGGCCCGTCGCGATCGGAGTCACTCGTGCGAGATGTACCGCTCGATCTCGTCGTCCGAGACGGCGATGCCCGCCTCCTCGAGGCGCTGACGGAGCAGGGCCTGCTCGTCGTGCGCGTGGCCCATCCTCATGTCCTCGCGAACCTGCACGAGGATGCCGCGGATCTGCTCGCTGCGGCTCGCCTCGGTGGCACCGTCCTCGATGGGGGCGTTCTGGAAGCCGGGCTGCTCGGCCATGGGGTCCTCCCTTCGGGCGGCCCGTGCGGGCCGTCACGATCGATCGTGCCCCACGGCGCGGCATCCGTCGAGGCGTTGACAGGCGAGCGGATGCCGCAGCGCGCGGCCGCGGCATCCGCTCGCCGTCTGCCGTGCCGCGTCAGCGACGCGCGAGGTACGTCTCGATGCGGTCGAACGCGCCGACCCAGGCCTGCGAGGCGAAGAAGTCGCGGATCTCGGGCGTCGGGAAGCCCGACTGCACGACGCTCATGAGCGTGCCGCCGTCGACGGGCTCGAACGTGACCACGATGCGGGTGGTCATCGTCTGGCCGCTCGGGTCGCTGCCGGTGGATTCGGTGACGAGCCGGCGGGGACGGTCGATCTCGAGGAACACCTGCTCCTCGCGGAAGAGGGTGTCGCGATCGGGTCCCCAGACGGCGACCTGGCGACCGCCGACCCGGAGGTCGACCTCGATCTCGACCACGCCGGGCTCCTCGTCGAGGATCGAGAACCAGATCTTCTGCTGCTCGGCGTCGGTGTAGGCGTCGAAGACCTCCTCGGGCGTGGCGGGGAGCGTGCGTTCGGCGCGCAGCTCGATGGCCTCGGTGGTGTCGGCGGTGGCGCCGCCGATCTGCTCGGTCATGATGGTTCCTTTCCGGTGTCGTTCGGTGTGGCGTTGCGCAGGGTGAAGTAGGCCTCGAGACCGTCGAGACGGCGCTCCCAGAGGCGCTGGTAGAAGGAGATCCACGCCATGGCGTCGTCCAATCGCTCGGCGCCCAGGCGGCACTGCCGGGTGCGCCCGACCTTCTCGGTGGTGGCGAGGCCCGCCTCGACGAGGACGTCGACGTGCTTGCGGATGCCCGTGAGGGTCATGCCGGCGGTCTCGGCCAGCTCGCTGATCGTGGCGGGCCCGTCGCCGAGCCGCACCAGGATGTCGCGTCGGGTGGTGTCGGCGAGGGCGGCGAACGCCCGGTCGAGCACCTCATGTTGAACCATGTGGTTCAGTGTAGGTCACTGAACCGAAATGTTCAATATGCGCATCTCCATCTCGCGAGGGGACGCAACACGCCGTGCCCGCCCGCGGAGCCGCGGCGTGTTGCGTCCCCTCGCGGGGCGGGGCGGGGATGGGGATGGGGACGGAGGCGGGGCGGCCGGGCGGCCGGGCGGGCGCGTGCCTCGGCCGGGCGCCAGCCCGCGGCGCTAGGCTCGCGCCATGGCCGAGGTCATCGGGGACGTCGTCCCCTTCGCGGTCGGGGTCGCGCTCAGTCCGCTGCCGATCATCGCCGTGCTGCTCCTGCTGCTCGCGCCCGTCGGGGCTCGGGGCGGCGCAGCCTTCCTCGCGGCGAGGGTGCTCGCGTTCGGGGCGCTCGTCGCGGCCTTCGCGTGGGCGGCCCACCTCGTCGACGACGCGGCGGGCTCGTCGACGCCCGCGGCCGTCCTGCGGCTCCTCGTCGGCGTCGGGCTCGTCGTCGGCGCCGTCGTGAAGTGGCACCGACGACCCCACGGTGACGCCGAACCGAAGCTCCCCGGGTGGATGCGCGCGATCGACGGCATGGGGGCGGGCGGGGCGTTCCGGCTCGGGCTCGTGCTCACGGTCGCGAACCCGAAGGAGCTCGCCTTCGCCGCGGGCGCCGGCTTCACGGTCGGGGGCGCCTTCCTCGGCGCGAGCGAGGTGCTCGTCGCCGGCGCGGTGTTCGTCGTGCTCGCGTGCGCGAGCGTCGGCATCCCGGTCGTGGCGGTCCTGGTGGGTGGCGAGCGGATGTCGCCCGTGCTCGCCGAACTCGGTGACTGGCTCCGCCGCAACAACGCGATCGTGATGGCGCTCGTGCTGCTCGTCGTCGGCGCGATGCTCGTCGGCAGCGGGCTCTCGGGCCTCGGGTAGCGCGCCGACCCCTGCACCGAGGGGACGCGACACGCCGTGCCGGCTCGGAGGCCGACGGCATGTCGCGTCCCCTCGAGGGGGCGGGTCAGGTCACGGTGACGAGCACGCGCTGCCACCCGGTGGAACCGTCGGGCGCGATCGGGGCGCGCTCCTCGACCTGCAGTTCGCCGTCGCGGTTCACGGCCCGCGCCGTGACGTAGTGCGTGCCCGGCGTCGCCTCCCACTCCAGGTACCACTGCACCCAGGTGTCGACGTTGACGGGCGCCGAGAGCGTCGCCGGCTGCCAGTCGCCGTCGTCGATGCGCACCTCGACGCGTTCGATGCCCACCGTCTGCGCCCACGCCACGCCCGCGATCACCGCCGAGCCCGCCGCGACCGGCGTCCCCGAGCGCGGGGTGTCGATGCGCGACGAGAACTTGATCGGCGCCTCGGCGCTGTAGCCGCGAGGCGTCCAGTACGCCTCGTCGGCCGCGAACGTGGTGACCTTCAACTCGGTGAGCCACTTCGTGGCGGACACGTACCCGTACAGCCCGGGCACCACCATCCGCACGGGGAAGCCGTGCTCGAGGGGGAGCGGCTCGCCGTTCATGCCGACCGCGAGGATCGCGTCGCGGCCCGGATCGGTGAGCGCGTCGAGCGGCGTCGACGCCGTGAAGCCGTCGACGCTGCGGGAGAGCACCATGTCGGCGCCCGACTGCGGCCCGGCGAGGGCGAGCACGTCGCGGATCGGCACGCCGACCCACTTCGCGGTGCCGAGCAGGTCGCCGCCGACCTCGTTCGACACGCACGTGAGCGTGATCGAGTACTCGTCGAGCCCCATCCCGACGAGCTGGTCGAACGTGAGCTCGACGCGCCGCCCGACGAGGCCGTCGATGACGAGCCGCCACGTCGCCGGGTCGACCTCGGGCACCGTGAGCGCGGTGTCGACGCGGTAGAAGTCGGCGTTCGGCGTGTAGAGCGGCGTGAGGCCCGGCAGGTCGAGTTCCGCGCCGGTCGGCACGGTCACGGTCGACCGCGGGGCGGGCAGCCGCAGCGCCTCGCGAATCGCGTCGATCGACGAGGTCGCGGCGGCGACCACGCGCGACCCGACGCCCACCACGAACGCGGATGCCGCGGCGATCCCGGCCAGCGCGAAGAACCCGCGACGGTCGACACCGGCTCGTGCGGTTGCCTGGTCGGGTGCGACACCGTCCGGTGCGGTGTCGGCGACGGATGCCGCGGCATCCGCTGTTCGGACGTCGCCCGCCCACGCCCGCAGCCGCCGTACGAGCAGTTCGAGGATGACGATGCCGGCCGCCGCACCCACCACCGGGGGGACCCAGGCGAGCGGGGTCGCGCCGGCCCGCGTGACGATCGCCGCGAGCGACAGCGCGCCCGCGATGCCGAGCGCCACCGACCCGAGCGGCGGGCGGGCGAACTGCAGCACGCCCGCGATCGCGCTCGCGACGAGGACCGCGATGCCGAGGCTGCCGAGGAGCACGACCTTGTCGTACGCGCCGAACGCGGCGATCGCGAACTCCTTCACGGGCTGCGGCACGATGTCGATGACGAACGCGCCGACCGCGAGGATGGGGCTGCCGTCGCGCGCCACGAGGAGCGCTGCGAGCTCGGCGGCGGCGAGGAACACGCCCGCGGCGACGATCCCGGAGACGGCCGCCCAGATCCGGAAGCGCCGCCGGGACGCGCCGGCAGCCGTCGCGTCGCCGGCCTGCTCCCGCGCGTGCGGTCGTGCGCTGCGCGCCATGCGACTGCCTCCCTCGGCGGGCCGCGATCGGGCCCGCACGAGAGTGGTTCGCGGCGGGCGCGGCTTCGGATTGCGGCGCCCGGCGTCCGGCGTGGCCGCGCGCCGCTGTCGGCGGCTCGTGATCGGGTGGGCGCATGGGGTTCGACGCGCGGTTCCTGGGGCTCGAGGCGGCGCTGCCCGCCGTGCCCGAGACGGATGCCGCGGCATCCGTCGCCCTCGACTACCTGCACTTCACCGTGGTGCTCGACACCGGGCGCAGGTTCGCCCGCGTGACCGGCGTGAACATCGACGGCGCGCAGCTCGTCGACGTGCCGCGCGGCGACGACTGGCGGTTCGACGAGCGCATCCCCGAGGCGTGGCAGGCCGGACCCGACGTCTACGCGCGCAATGACCTCGACCGCGGGCACCTCGTGCGACGCCGCGACCCGGTGTGGGGGCCGCCGGATGTCGCGGCCCGCGCGAACGCCGACACGTTCCGGTATCCGAACGCGGCGCCGCAGCAGGCCGCGTTCAACCAGTCGCTCGAGCTCTGGAACGGGCTGGAGGACCACGTGCTCGCGTACGCGACGGTGCACGCGCAGCGCCTCAGCGTGTTCACGGCGCCGGTGCTCGACCCGGGCGACCCCGAGTACCGCGGCATCCGCGTGCCCCTGCGGTTCTTCAAGGTCGTCGCGTGGCGGTCGGGCGACGAGGTCGCGACCGCGGGCTTCGTGCTCGACCAGTCGCCGCTGCTCGACCTCGACGAGGCGGCGCGGGCCGCGCGGGCCGAGCGCGAGCGGGCGCGGCTCGCCGGGGGCGCGGTCGCCGTGCCCGACCTGGGGCCCTTCCGCACGTTCCAGGTTCCCGTCGCCGACGTGGCCGAACTCGCCCGGCTCGAGATGGGCGCGCTGGCGGGCGCCGACCGGATGCCGCGTGCCGTCGCCGCCGCCGACTGGCGTCCGATCACGACGCCCGACGAGCTGCTGCTCGGTCCCTGAGCGACGGGATGCGCCCCCGGCCCTCCCGCGCGGGCCCTGGTGGTGACAGGCTGGGCGCATGGCGGAGTCCGAGACGCTGCGGACCGACGTGCTCGTCGTCGGGGCGGGCCCGAGCGGGCTCATGGCGGCCAACGTGCTCGCGAAGCTCGGCGTCGACGCGATCATCGCCGACGGCAAGCACGGCCCGACCCGGGAGTCGCGGGCGCTCGTCGTGCAGGCGCGCTCCATGGAGCTCTACGACCAGCTCGGCCTCGCCGACCGCGTGGTGGCCGAGCGCGCCGAGGCGGTCGGGGCGGTGCTCGCGTTCCGCCACCGCGTGCTCGGGCGGGTGCCGCTGCGCGAGTTCGGGCGCGGCACCACGCCGTTCCCCGAGGTCACGGTGCTCGAGCAGAGCCGCAACGAGCGGATCCTCGTCGACGGGCTCACCGCGCGCGGCCGCGCCGTGCAGTGGGGGCTCCGCCTGGTCGCGATCGAGCGGGGCACGGCATCCGTCACCGCGGTGTTCGAGCGGGTGACGGATGACGCGGGGTCGCCCGGTGCCGGCGACGGGCCCGCGACCGTGCGCATCGAGGCGCGGTACCTCATCGGCGCCGACGGCGCGCACTCCGCGGTGCGCGAGTTCAGCGGCATCCGCTTCGAGGGCGTCACGAACGAGCACACGTTCTTCGTCGCCGACGCGCTCGGCGCGACCGGACTCGTCGACGGGCACGTGAACATCCGGATGGCGCCCGACGACCTCCTGCTGTCGTTCCCGATGGGCGGGCCCGGGCACGCGCGCATCCTCGGGGTGGTGCGCGACGCCGACCTCGCCGAGGGCGGGCAGCTGCCCGAGCGGCTCGTGCGGTCGCGCATCGCGCGCGGGTTCACGGTCGGATACCGGTCGTCGACGTGGTTCGCGACGTACCGGCTGCACCACCGGGTCGCCGAGCGCTTCCGCGAGGGGCGGTGCTTCCTCGTCGGTGACGCCGCGCACATCCACTCGCCCGTCGGCGGGCAGGGCATGAACACGGGGCTGCAGGACGCCCACAACCTCGCGTGCGCGCTCGCCGACGTGCTGGTCTCGCGCATGCCCGATCGACGGCTCGACCGGTACGAGGCCGAGCGGCGGCCCGTCGCGCGGCGGCTCGTCGCGACGACCGACCGGCTGTTCGGACTCGTCACCGCCGACTCGGCACTGACGCGGTTCATCCGCGGGCGTGCCGTCCCCGCACTCGGTCCCGCCGCCGTGCGCGTGCTGCCGCGGGTCATCGGGGGCCGACGGCTGTTCGGGTTCCTGTCGCAGACGCGCATCAGGTACCGGATGTCACCCGAGCCGCTAACCCGCTCCCAAGCGCGTGACGACGTCGTCGGCAAGCGGCTGCCGTACACGGGCGCCGACCCGTCGAACTTCGACGCGCTGCGGTCGATGCGCTGGCAGGTGCACGGGTACGGCGCCCCCGCCGACCTGGTGCACCGCGTCGCCGAGCGGCTCGGGACGGAGGCGCACGTGTTCCCGCCCGACGCCGGCGGACGCCTGCGGTCGGATCGGCTCTACCTGGTGCGCCCCGACGGGTTCGTCGCGGCCGAGGCGAGCGTCGCCGCCGGACGCCGGGCCGGACGGGACGCCGTGCCGGCGCGGTTCCGCGAGCAGCTCGACGGATGACGCCGCTCAGCCGGCGCGCTCACGCCGGCGCGCTGACGCCGGCGCGCTCAGCCCGCGGTCGGCGCGCCCGGGCTCTCCGCGGCATCCGCCCCCGCGCCCCCGGCGGCGGCCGCCGGCACGACCGCGACCCGCGCCGACCAGCTCGACGCGTCCCGCGACATCGTCCACGGTTCGATGCGGCGCAGCCCGTGGCATCCGAGCACGACCTTCGCCACCCCGTCGGCGAGGTCGCGCGACGACGGCGGGTTGGTCCGGGTGAGCTCGTCGAGGCTGAACGCGTCGACCGCGATCGGCTCGAGACCGCCCGCCGGGTACAGCAGCAGGTCCCACGACTCGACGTCGTCGGTCACGACGACCCGGCGCAACTCCACGCGCCCCGCGAGCTGCACCTCGTCGTCGGTCAGGCTTCCGAATGGCTTCGTCATGCGCGCACCCCTGATCACAGCCGACCACAGCGGCGACCGCGGGTGGCGCAGGCGCGGGGGCGAGTCGCGCCGCGCAGGTCGTATCGTCGAGTGGTGCCCCACGAGACCACGCCCGCTCCGGCGGCCGCGATGACGGATGCCACGCTCCGCCGCCGCCGCTTCGCCGGTGCGTCGACGCAGCTGGGCACCGAGGTGTCGATCAACTTCGGCTCGTCGCTCGCGGGGCTCGTGATCCCCGTCGTCGGCTCGTTCGTGGTCGTCGCGGTGCGCCAGCTCGTCATGGCGATCGCGGTGCTCCCGTTCTACCGGCCCAAGCGTGCCGAGCTCACCTGGCGGCGGCTCCGGCCGGCGCTCGCGCTCGGCGTGGTGCTCGCGGTGATGAACGTGACCTTCTACGAGTCCGTCGACCGGCTCGGGCTCGGCATCGCGGCGACGATCGAGTTCCTCGGTCCGCTCGCGATCGCGCTGTTCACCTCCCGGCGGCTGCTCGACCTCGCGTGCGCGCTCGCGGCGGGGGCGGGCGTGCTGCTCCTCATCGGCCCGTGGGCCGGCGGTTCGGGCGAGACGGATGCCGCGGCATCCGCTTCGGGCGTCGACCCGATCGGCGTGGTGCTCGCGCTCACCGCGGCGGCGAGTTGGGCGGCGTACATCCTGCTGACGCGTCGCGTGGCGACCCGGCTGCCCGGACTTGAGGGGCTCACGGTCGCGAGCCTCGTCTCGCTCGCGCTGCTCGTGCCGTTCGCGGTGGCGACCCTCGACGTGGGCGCGCTCGACTGGCGCATCGTCGGGCTGCTGCTGGGAGTGGGCGTGCTGTCGTCGGCGCTGCCGTACAGCCTCGACACGTACATCCTGCGGCGCATCACGCCCCGGCTCTACGCGATCATCACGAGCTTCGGGCCGGTGATCGCCGCGATCTTCGGCGCGCTGGTGCTCGGCGAGCGGTTCACGTTCGTCGAGGCGATCGCGATCGTCGTGGTGTGCGGCGCCGCCGGGCTCGCCCTCGCCACGCAGCGCGACCGCCCGGTCACCCCGCTCGAGGCGACGGCCCAGGCGATTCCCTGACGCGTCGCGGCCCGCGCGGGCGTCGGGCCGGCGCCTCGGGCCGACGCCGCGTCGGACGCCGCGGGCCGACGCCGCGTCGGACGCGAATCGTCGCACCGGCGCGGCCACTCCGACGATCCGCGTCCGCGGCGCACTCGACGCGCGGGGGGTGGGGCCGCACGTCGCCGCGGGCGTAGCGTGGAGACGATCGCACGGCTCGGGCGCCGCGCGACACGACGTCGAGGAGGACGCGGATGGCGGTCATCGGGTGGATCGGGCTCGGACACATGGGCGGGCCCATGGCCACCCACCTCGCCCGGGCCGGGCACGAGGTCGTCGGGTTCGACGTCGACGCGCGCATGGCCGAGCAGGCGCGGGCCGGCGGCATCCGCACGGTGACGGATGCCGCGACCGCCGTGCGCGACGCCGACGCCGTCTTCACGTCGCTGCCCCGGTCCGAGCACTCGCGCCAAGTCTTGATCGGCGACGCCGGGCAGCCGGGCGTCTTCGACCGCGTGCGTGCGGGCACGCTCGTCCTCGACACGTCGACGGTCGACGTCGAGACGTCGCGCGCGTGCCACGAGGCGGCGGCGGCCCGCGGCATCCGCTTCGTCGACGCACCCGTCTCGGGCGGCATCGCGGGCGCGCACGCCGGCACGCTCACGTTCATGCTCGGCGGTGAAGCGGATGCCACCGCCGAGGCGGCGACCCTCGTCGACCCGATGGCCGGGCACGTCTTCACCGTCGGCGGACCGACCTCGGGCATCGCGGCGAAGCTCGCGAACAACCTCATGCTGTTCATCACCCTGCAGGCCTCGTCGGAGGGGGCGCGGCTCGCGGAGGCGCTCGGGCTCGACCCGGCGGTGTTCCACGACATCGCGACCGTGTCATCCGGCGATTCGTGGCCGCTGCGCACCTGGTACCCGGTGCCCGGCGTCGTCGAGACGAGCCCCGCGAACCGCAACTTCGACGCGACGTTCACGACCGGGCTCGCGGCGAAGGACCTGTCGTATGCGCTCGCCGCGGGCGACGCCGCCGGGCTGGACCTCGCGGCGGGGCGCCTCGCGATGGAGCGCTTCGAGCGCCTCATCGACGAGGGCTACGTCGACAAGGACTGCAGCCTCGTCGTGAAGTACGTCGGCCTCGACGGTCGCACCCCCGGCTTCGACCCCGCCGCCTGACCGCCTGTCTCTCCTGCCCCTCCCGCCCCTCTGGGGCCGCGAAATGACGGAAACGGTTCCGGCGCGCGGCCGGAAGCGCAGGTTGCGTCATTCCGCGGAACGTCGGGGGCGGGGCGGGGCGGGGAGGGTACGGGGAGGGGAGGGGGAGGGGCGACATCCGTTCACCGAGGATCGGTACGGTGGAACGGGTGCGATTCGAGGAGGTGCGCATGGCCCGGTTCCGACTGCCGTGGCAGCGGCGCGAACCACGCCGCAAGATGGCGCCGTTCGACCGGTCGCGCCTGCCGGAGGTCACCCCCGCCACCTTCGACGACATGCTCGAGGAAGGCCTGCTCATGGCCGAGTCGGCGGCACGGATGGCGCTGAAGAACCGCCTCCTCGTCGACGCGCTCCGCAGCGACGAGCCGTATTCCGACGAGCGTGCCGCGGACCGCGCCCGCTCGGTCCTCTACGAGCTCGTGCAGGAGGCCGACGAGGCGGCCGAGCACGTGGCCGAGGAACGCGAGGTCGCCGCGAAGCGCGAGGGCCGGTCGCAGCATCAGCACGACTACCACCGCGACGACCTGCTGAACCTGCGGCGACGCGAGAAGGTGCACGCCGCCATCGCGAAGGAGCTGTGGACGCGCCGATCCGACGACGAGTACGTCGCCGGGCTCATCGAGCGCGCCCGCGACGACGCGTGGCACGAGCTCGGCACCGCCATCGAGCAGGAGCTCGACCGCCGCTGGCCGCGCTACGACGAGGAGCCCGACTACGCGGAGCACCGCTCCGAGCGGATGGCGGACGTCGGCGACGACCTCCTGCGCGACCTCGCACGACTCGAGGCGCAGCGCGCCGTCGAGGCGATCCCCGAGTACTGACGGTCGGGTGCGGCATCCGCCACACTGAACGGATGACGCGCAACTGGACCCCGCTCGCCGTCGTGTACCTCGTGGTCGCCGTCGCCGGCCTCGTCGGCACCTGGACCTACAACGCCATCGCGATCGCGCAGGGGAACGACTTCATCGGCGACCTCGTCTCGAGCGGACCGGCGGTGTCGTCGATCACCACCGACCTGCTCGTCGTCGCGGTCGCGGGCAGCATCCTCATCGTGGTCGAGTCGCGGCGCCTCGGGATGCGCTTCGCGTGGGCGTACATCCTCGGGTCGGCGCTCACCGCGTTCGCGTTCACGTTCCCGCTGTGGCTCGCGATGCGCGAGCGCCGGCTGGCGGCGCGCCGGGCCGAGGCCGATAGCGTGGGCGCATGAGCGACGCCGACCGCGCCCCCGCCGCCCCCTGGAACGCCGGACGCTGGAGCCGCGATCCTGTCGCGGTGCACGTCGACGGCGATGCGATCGTCGTCGAGGCCGCCGAGGGCAGCGACTATTGGCGCACCACCCACTACGGCTTCGTGCACGACGACGGGCACGCCCTGCTCGCCCCATGGCCGACGGATGCCGCGGTCGAGGTGTCGTTCGACACGTCGACGCTCACGGGCCTGTACGACCAGGCGGGCCTGTTCCTGCACCTCGACGGCGAGAACTGGGTCAAGGCGGGGATCGAGATGAGCGACGGCGTGCCGCACCTCGGCGCGGTCGTGACGAACCGGATGTCGGACTGGTCGCTCGCGCCCGTGCCCGACTGGGCGGGGCAGGTCGTGACGATCCGGGCGAGCCGCTCGGGCGTCGAGGCCGACGCGATCACGCTGCGCGCCCGCGCCGGCGAGGGGGAGTGGCGCACCATCCGGGTGGCCCCCTTCGACGCGAACGCGGCGACCGCCGGGCCCATGGTCTGCGCTCCGACGCGGGCGGGCCTCGAGGTGCGCTTCACCGGATGGGCGTTCGTTCCCTCCGACGTCGACCTGCACGAGGACCCGCCCGCCGCCTGACGGCTAGGGCGCGATGTGGTGGCTCGCCCGGAACACGTCGCCCGGGTCGATCTCGCGCTTCACCGCGCGGAGGCGGTCGAGCGTGGCGGGCGGGTAGATCGCGGTCACGTCGTCACCGAACTCCGGCGAGAAGTTGGAGTACGCGCCGCTCGTGAACGCGATCGCCTCATCCACGCCCGCGCGCGCCGCCGCGACCTGATCGTCGGTCGCGTCGGCCGGGAGGATGCCGTTGACGGCGACGAGCGCGCGGCCGTCGCGATGGGCGACCGCCGTGGCATCCGTCGGCACGCGGGAGAACGCACCGCCGAGCGCGCGCAGCAGCAGCATCGTCGGCACCTCGCGGTCGAGCGCGCGCACGAAGGCGTCGAGCGCCGCGTCGGAGAGGTCGGGGACGAAGCCGTTGCCGCCGACGAACCGGAACGGCGGTTCGCCGGGCGGCGCGGCCTCGAGGAGGTCGGGGTACGCGACGGAACCGAGCGACACGTCGGCGACCGAGGGCAGTGACAGCAGCGGCTCGAGGAGGCGTCGGAGGTCGTCCTCCGAACCGACGAGCGCGACCGACATCTGGGGGCCGGCGGGCATCTCGGGCATGAGCGGCGGCATCACGAGCAGCGTGGAGTTCAGCTCGTCGGGCCCGTCGCGGAACACGTCCCTCCAGGCGCCGACCACCGCGCGCACGTCGGACTGGTCGAAGCGCACGTGCCCGCCGACGAGCCCGTCGACCGGCTGGGCCTCGAAGGTGAACCTCGTGACCACGCCGAAGTTGCCGCCGCCGCCGCGGAGGGCCCAGAACAGCTCGGGGTGCGAGTCGGCGCTCACCTGGAGCACGTCGCCCGCGGCCGTCACCAGCTCGACCTCGCGGAGGAGGTCGACCGTGAGCCCGTGCGTGCGCGCGAACCAGCCGAGGCCCCCGCCGAGCGCGAGCCCGCCCACGCCGACATCCGTCGTGTCGCCCGAGGTGACGACGAGCCCGTGCGGGGTCAGCGCGGCGGCCACGTCGCCCCAGTGGGCGCCGCCGCCGACGTGCACCAGACGCGAGCCGTCGTCGGCGAGCTCGACGGCGTTCAGTGCGGAGAGGTCGATGACCAGCCCGGCGGGGGCGGGGGCCGATCCGTGGCCGCCGCTCTTCACGGCGATCGGCGCGCCGGCCGCGACGGCGGCCCGCACGGCCTCGGCGACCTCGGCGGCGGAGGCGGGGCGCACGACGACGTCGGGCGTTCCGGCGCCGGCGAACACCGCGGCGCCGGCCTCGTACTCGGGGGTGCCGGGCGCGTGCACGCGCTGCGGCATCCGTTCACTCAGTTCGGCGATGAACGACATGGGGGTCAGTCTGGACCCGGCCCCCGACATCCTGCGAGCCCCGATCAGGGCACGAATCGTGCAGATCCCGCCAGAGGATCCCGGTGCGGGCCTCCGGCCTTCCTCGACCGCCGGAGGGTCACTCGCCGCTCGGGTGCGCCCCCGCCGCGTCGATGATCCACGCGTTCGCGAACGCGCGCTCGCGCCAGGCCGCGTACCGGCCGGAGACGCCGCCGTGCCCGGCCGCCATCTCGACCTTCAGCAGCGGGTCGGCGCCGACCTCGCGCAGGCGCGCGACCCACTTCGCGGGCTCGACGTAGAGCACGCGCGTGTCGTTCAGCGACGTGATCGCGAGGATCCGCGGGTAGGTGACGGGGTGCACGTTCTCGTACGGCGAGTACGAGCGCATGTAGGCGTACACCTCGGGATCGTCGAGCGGGTTGCCCCACTCGTCCCACTCGATGACGGTCAGCGGCAGCGACGGGTCGAGGATCGACGTCAGCGGGTCGACGAACGGCACCTCCGCGACGATGCCCGCGAAGAGCCGCGGCGCGAGGTTCGCGACGGCGCCCATCAGCAGGCCCCCGGCCGAGCCGCCCTGCGCCACCAGGTGATCGGGCGTCGTGATGTCGTTGTCGACCAGGTGCTCGGCGGCCGCGATGAAGTCGGTGAACGTGTGCTTCTTGTGCAGCTTCTTGCCGTGCTCGTACCAGAGGCGGCCCATCTCGCCGCCGCCGCGCACGTGCGCGACCGCGAAGACCATGCCGCGGTCGAGCAGCGACAGCCGCGGGATGCCGAAGCCCGGGTCGATCGCGTGCTCGTACGAGCCGTAGCCGTACAGCAGCGTCGGAGCGGGCTCGCCGAGGGTCACCAGGTCGTGCCGGTAGACGAGCGAGATCGGCACCTTCGTGCCATCCGGAGCCGTCGCCCATTCGCGCTTCTGCGCGTACCGCTCGGGGTGGTAGTCGCCGAGCACCGCCTGCTGCTTGCGCACGGTCCGGGTGCCGGATGCCACGTCGACGTCGATCACGGTCGACGGCGTCACGAACGAGCCGTACCCGATGCGCAGCGACGGCTGCTCCCACGCCGGGTTGCCGCTGACGCCCGCCGAGCACAGCTCCTCGTCGAAGACGAGCTCGTGGAGCGTGTCGTCGGGGGTGGCGTCGGCGGGGAGTCCCTGCGGCGGCACCCTGGCGATGGCCACCCGCGGCAGGCCGTCGCGCCGGTACTCGAGCGCCACGAAGTCGCGGAACGCGTGCGCCGCCTCGATGCGCATGCGCGGGTCGTGGGGGAGCAGCATCCGCCTCGGCCCCTGCGGGTCGTCGGCGGCGACGCTCACGAGCTCGAAGTTCACGGCGTCGCCCTCGTTGTGCACGATGAGCAGCCGGTCGCGGCCGCCGGCGACGACGTGCTCGACGTCGTACTCGACGCCGTCGCGACGCGGCCACACGACCCGGAACTCGCCCGCCGGGTCGTCGGCGTCGAGCAGCCAGGTCTCGCTCGTCACGTGCGACCCGGCCTCGAGCACGAGGTACTTGCGGCTGCGCGTGAGGCCGACGCCGAGCCAGAAGCGCTCGTCGGGTTCGTGGAACACCTGCACGTCGGATGACGCGGGCGTGCCGACCTCGTGCCGCCAGATGGTGTCGGGCCGCCAGGCGTCGTCGACGGTCGCGTAGAACAGGTACCGCCCCGACGGCTCGAACACGGCGCCCGCGGCGGTGCCGGGGATCTCGTCGTCGAGCACGCGCCCCGACCCGTCGAGTGCGCGCAGCCGGATCGTGTACCGCTCGTCGCCCTCGACGTCGACCGCGTAGAGCAGGGTCGACCCGTCGGCGGTGAGGTCGAAGCTGCCGAGCGAGAAGAACTCGTGGCCCTTCGCCTCGTCGTTGTCGTCGAGCAGCACCTGCTCGCCGGGCAGGGGCGAGCCGTCCTCGGGGATGGCGGGCGGCTCCCAGTCGTCGGCGCCGCGCACGGGCACGCGGCAGTGGATGCCGTACTGCAGCCCCTCGACGGTGCGCGAGTAGTACCACCAGTCGCCCTCGCGCGTGGGCACGCTGAGGTCGGTCTCCTTCGTGCGGCGCTTGATCTCCTCGAACACCTGCTCCTGCAGGATCGCGAGATGCCGCGTCTTCGCCTTCGTGTAGGCGTTCTCCTGCTCGAGGTGGGCGATCACCGCCGGGTCGTCCTTGTCGCGCAGCCACTCGTAGTGGTCGACCACGACGTCGCCGTGGTGGGTGCGTTCGGTCGGTCGCTTCTCGGTCACCGGAGGAGTCAGCACGACCCCACGCTACGCGGCCCGCCCGCTTCGCGGCATCCGTTCACAGCGTTCATGGGGCGAGCGGATGTCGCGTCGGCAGGCCGTGCGGCCCGTCACCGTTCGCGCGCCCACCCCCGGCGGTCGCCCCGCTCTTCGGTGCCGCGAGTGTCCAACGGATGCCGCTCCCCGGTGCCCCGCCCCGCATCCGTTGGACACTCGACCCGCCGGGGGGCGCGCGGAGCGGTCGCGACGGCGGGGGCGAGTCAGGCGACGGATGCCGCGAGCTCGACCTCCACCGCGGCGCGCACGCGCGCGAGGGCCTCGGCGAGCTGGGTGTCGGTGGGGGAGCCGTAGCCGAGCACCAGGCCGGCGGGTCCCTCGCCGGGCACGGCCGAGTAGTCGGCGAGCGGCGAGACGGCGACGCCGTCGACGGCGAGTCGGGCGACCACCCGGGCCGCCACCTCGTGCGACGGCAGTCGGAGCACCGCGTGGAGTCCGCCGTCGAGCCCGGTGAGGCTCGCGCCCGCGATGCGCGACAGCCCGTCGAGCACCATCCGGCGGCGGTGCGCGTAGTCGCGACGGGCCGCGGCGATGTGTCGGCGGACCGCGCCACTGGCGAGCAGCTCGGCCATCGCCTCCTGGGCGATGCCCGGCACGGGGCACGTCTCGTCGTCGCGGACGCTCGCGACGGCCTCGCGGAGCGGGGCGTCGCCGGGCAGCACCAGGTAGCCGAGTCGCAGCCACGGCGTGAGCACCTTGGAGAAGCTGCCCACCAGCACCGTGCGGCCGCCCCGGTCGAGCGAGGCGAGCGCCGGCAGCGGGGCGCCGACATGACGGAACTCGCTGTCGTAGTCGTCCTCGATGACGACGACACCGGATGCCGCGGCCCAGTCGAGCAGTTCGAGCCGAGCGGCGACCGGGAGCCGCCCGCCGAGCGGATACTGGTGGTGCGGCGTCACCATGACCGCGTGCGGGGCGGGGCGGATGCTGCGGAGTGCCGCCACGTCGATGCCGTCGGCGTCGACGGGCACGGGCACGGTGCGGAGCGCCCCGCGGCGTCCGATGACCCGCCGCGCCGACGGATACCCGGGGTGCTCGACCGCGACGCGCGGCGTGCCGTCGACGAGCACGCGCAGTGCCGACGCGAGGAGGGCCACCGCGTCGCTCGTGCCCGCGGTCACGACGACGTCGTCCGGCGAGCAGGCGAGCCCGCGCGCGTGGCGGAGGTGGTCGGCGATCTCCCGCCGCAGGCGCGGCGAGCCGAAGTCGGGCGGGATGTCGCCCGGGACCGACATCCGCGACGCGTGCCGCCAGGCCGCGCGCCAGGCCCGCTCGTCGAGCCGCGCGGTCGATGGGAGCCCGGGACGCAGCTCGAGCATCCCCGGGGTGCTCGCGGTGGACGTGACATCCGTCACGCGCGCGCGCCGGTCGCGATTCGTCGCTTCGGCACCCGCGAAGCGACGATCCGCGTCCGCGGCGACGGGGCCAGTCGCGACGGCGGGGTCGGGCGCGACGAGCGGCGCGACGCGCGTGGGTGCACCCTGGCGCAGCTCGAGGTAGCCCTCGCCGGCGAGCTGGTCGTACGCGGCGACGACCGAGCTGCGTGCGACCCCGAGCTCGCTCGAGAGCGCGCGCGTCGAGGGCACCGGGTCGCCCGGGCGGAGCCGCCCGTCGAGGATGCCGCGGCGCAGGCCCTCCACGAGCTGCTGGCCGAGCGGCCGGGCGTCGTCGCGGTCGATGACGAGCAGCGGTCCGTCCATCGGGACCTCCTTCGCGGCGCACTGGACTGGTCGAGCGCGCGGGAACTGGTCTGCCAACCATACCAGCCGCGCTCGCATGCTGGACGCATGACCACCGCCACCACCCCCGCCCGTCGCATCCGTCGCCTGCCCGACCGGCAGACCACCGACCGCTTCGCCCTCCACGACCTGCTCGACAGCGAACTCGTCGGCCACCTCGCGGTCGCCGTCGACGGCGTCCCGGTCATCGTGCCCATGGGCTACGCGCGGGTGGGCGAGCACGTGCTGCTGCACGGCTCGACCGGCGGCGGATTCGCCCTGCGCGCGGCATCCGCGCGTCGGCCCGTCGCCTTCTCGGTGACGGCGCTCGACGGCCTGGTCTACGCGCGCAGCCTGTTCGACAGCTCGATGAACTACCGCAGCGCGACCGTGCAGGGCGTGCTCGAGGCCGTGCCGGCCGATGAGACGGATGCCGCGCTGCTGGCGCTCTCCGAACGGCTCATGCCCGGCCGTCCGGCCGAGGTGCGCGGCATGCATCGCAAGGAGGTCGCCGCCACCCGCGTGCTGCGCCTGGCCCTCGACGACGTCGTGATGAAGCAGCGCTCGGGCGGCCCGTCGGAGGAGCCCGACGACGGCGAGGACCACTCGACGTGGGCCGGCGTCGTCCCCCTCGAGCGGCGCTGGGGCGCGCCGATCGCCTCAGGGCTCACCCCTGCTGGGACGCCCGTTCCGGATTCGGTGATCGCCCTGTCGACCGGCAACGGGGCCGACGCCACGCTGAGGTAGGCGAATACGCCGATCGCCCGATGTCCTGAGGGTGCCTCAGGAACGAGGCTCGAGACGTCCCGGGGCACCGCCCGGGCGACCTGGAATCAATGGAAGGAGGTGCGTGATGTTCGCAGCGATGCTCGTGCTCGCCCTCATCTCGGTGTGGGCCGTGTCCGCCGCCGTGGTCGAGTTCCGCAACGACGGATACCGCCGCACGCCCACCCTCGCGCACTGAGGACGGAGCGACCCGAACATCCGCATCAGTCCCGTCTGAGGCCCCCTCACCGCCCGGACCGGTACGAAATAGGCACATCTCCCGATGAGCCGCCCCCACCTCAGAGCGCAGGCTCGGATCATCGCCCACCTCAGGAGGAGATCATGGACTACACCGCAGGCTTCGTGGCCATGCAGGTTCACACCGCCGACGTGCGCCGGGCGGAGGAGCGGATCGCTATGCAGCGCGCCGCCGCCGAGCGGGCCGCGGGCGCGGGCGCCGACCCGACCGGGTTCGCGCCGCGGGGCTCGTGGCTCCGCGTCGCCCGCCGGCGTCACGCCCGCCGTCAGGCCCCGCTGCTCGCGCGGTGACCGGCACCGGAGACGGGGTCGCGGCCGCGGCCGCCCACGGCGCGACCGACCCCCCGCGCGATGATCGGCACCGGGTCCACGGACCCGGTGCCGATGTCGTCGGTCGGTGGGACCATGGGATGGTGTCCAGCTCTTCGACGAGCCCCGCCATGGTCGGCCGCGACGGCGACCTCGACTGGCTCCGCAGCCTCATCGAGACGGTCCGCGCCGGCACGCCGGCGACCGCCGTGATCGGCGGCGAGGCGGGCATCGGCAAGAGCCGGCTCGTGGCCGAGTTCACCGCCGGCCTGGGGCCCGACGTGCGGCTCGTGCGCGGCCAGTGCGTCGACCTCGGCGACGTGGCCGCGCCCTACGCACCGGTCAAGGGCGCGCTGCGGCAGCTCGTCGCGCAGGTCGGCGCCGACCGGGCGCTCGACGCGGTCGGGCCCGGCCGGGCGGCCCTCGTCGCGCTGCTGCCCGAGCTCGCGGCATCCGTCGCCGACGGCACCGGCGAGATCGTCATCACCCCCGGCGGCGCCGGCAGCGGCCAGCTGCACGAGGCGGTCGCCGTGCTGCTCGAGACCCTCTCGAGAGACGAGCCCATCGTGCTCGTCATCGAAGACCTGCACTGGGTCGACGCCGCGAGCCTCGCGCTGCTGCGGTTCCTGCTCCGCTCGCTGGGGTCCAGCCGCCTGCTCGTGCTGCTCACCTACCGCACCGACGACGTCCCGCGCGGTCACCCGCTCCGCGGCTTCCTGACCGAGGCCGAGCGCGACCGGTGGGTCGAGCGCCGCGAGCTCACCCGGCTCTCGCAGGCGCAGGTGCACGAGCTCGTCCGCTCGCTCATCGTCGACGAGGCCCCGAGCGAACGGGTGCTCGACACGGTGTTCCTGCGCAGCGACGGCGTCCCCTTCTTCGTCGAGGAGCTCGTGGGCATCGACGGATGCCGCGACGAGGGCTTCGTGCCCGACACCCTGCGCGACCTCCTGCTCGCCCGGTACGAGCGACTGCCCGACGAGGCGCAGGAGTTCCTCCGGCTGCTGTCCACCGGCGGCGTCCGCGTCTCGCACGCGCTCCTGTCCTCCGTGCACCGCGGCGACGAGGCCGCACTCGATGCGGCCGCGCGCGAGAGCGTCCGCTACGGCGTCATCGAGATCGACGGCGACGACTACGCGTTCCGGCACGCGCTCGTGCGCGAGGCGATCCTCGCCGACCTGCTGCCGGGCGAGCGCGCGCGGTACCACGCCCGGTACGCCGAGGCCTACGAGGCGCAGGCCGCGGCGGGCGGGCGTCGCCTCGCCGCCGAGATCTCGTACCACTGGCTCGGGGCGCGTGACCCCGGGCGGGCGTTCCCCGCCACCATCCAAGCCATGCGCGAGGCGCGATCGGCGGTCGCCTACGCCTCGGCGGCGCAGCTCGGCGAACGTGCGCTCGAGCTCTGGAGCCTCGTGCCCGAGCCCGAGCGGGTCTCCGGCATGACCCGGCTGGAGCTCATGGGTCGCACGGCCTCCCACCTGCGTCACGCCGGCGAGGGCGAACGCGGCCTCGCCCTCGTCAAGGCGGCGCTCGCCGAGTGCCCGCGCGACGATCCGCAGTTCCCGCGGCTGCTGCGCGACAAGGCGCTCTACCTCGCGACGGTCGGCCGCGGCGGCTCGATCCCGCTGCTCGAGGAGGCGCTCGCCGCCCTCCCCGCAGAGGGCTCCGACGAACTCCGGGTCACCGTGCTGACCGGGCTCGCGGGCCGGCTCATGATCGAGGGGCGCATCGACGACGGGGTCCGCGTCGCCGACGAGGCCTTCGAGCTCGCGCAGGAGATCGGCTACCCGCGGTACGCCTCCATCGCCATGAACATCGCCTCGGTGTGCCGTGCGGCTCGCGGCGAGGTCGAGCGAGCGCTCGCCGACCTCGAGCGCGCCCGCGAACTGGCGGCGGGCGACGGTGCGGCGCTGCTGCGGTACTGGGTCAACGCGTCCGACATGTACCACCTCGTGGGCGACCACCGCGAGGCGGTGCGCCTCGCGGAGGAGGGGCTCGAGCGAGCGCGACGTCAGGGCGTCGAGCGCAGCTCGGGCGTCATCCTCGCGTCGAACGCCGTCGACCCGCTCTTCGCGCTCGGCGAATGGGAGCGGGCCGGCGCCCTCATCGACCGCGCGCTCGCCCTCGAGCCGTCGGCGCCGTTCCGCGTGTACCTGCAGCGCGCCAAGATCTGGGGTCTCGTCTGGCGTGGCGAGCCGGAGCGCGCGGCCGAGCTGCTGCGCACCTTCCGGGCGAACATGGCGCCCATCATGGAGGTCGAGATGCAGACGCGGCTCGGCGTCGCGAGGGTCGCGACCGAGGTGGGCCTCGCGGTGGGCGACCTGTCGCAGGCGTGGCGCGACGGCCGCGGCGTCCTGCACGAGCGGCAACTGCCGCTCGCGGGGTACGCCGAGCCGCTGCTCTGGGCGCTGGCCCGGGTCATCGCCGCGGTCCGCGCCGATCCCACGCGGGTGCCCGAGGCCGAGGCCGCCGAGATCCTCGAGGCCGAGCCGACGCTGCGCTCGGCCATGGAGCGGTTGCACTTCTGGCCGACGCATCCGCTCTGGTCGGCGTTCGTCGACGCCGAGCTGCGGCCCACCGAGGCGGCGTGGCGGGCGGCGGTCGACGCCGCGACGCCGGAGACCGCGCCCGGCTTCCTCCGCCCGTACGCCCTGCTCCGCCTCGGTGAGGCGCAGCTCGACGCCGGCGATCGCCTCGCCGCGCGCGACACGCTGCAGGAGGCGTACGACGCCGCGGTCGCCCGCGGCGTCACCGCCGTGCAGTCGCGTGTCGCCCACGTGGCGATGCAGGCGGGCGTCGCGCTCGAGCGGGCGACGCACGGCGAGGCGACGCGGGGCTCGGCCGGCGTCGCGGGAGCGGACGACCCGGGCGACGCCGTGGCCGAGCTCACGTCGCGCGAGCGGCAGGTGCTCGAGCTCATCGCCGAGGGGCTCAGCAACCGCCAGATCGGCGAGCGGCTCTACATCAGCGGCAAGACCGCGAGCGTCCACGTGTCGGCGATCCTCCGCAAGCTGGGCGCGTCGAGTCGCACCGAGGCCGTGTACCGGGCCAAGGCGCTGCACTGAGGCTCCTGCGCGCGCATCCGGAGCCGCTTCCCAGCCCGTCCGGCTACCGTGGCATCCGTTGCCGGGCCGACGATGGCTGACGAAGGAGACCGACCGGTATGACCTCGCTCGAGACGATCCCGTTCCAGACCATGACCGGTGAGACCCGCACCCTCGGCGACTGGCCGGGCCAGGTGCGTCTCGTCGTGAACGTCGCCTCGCGATGCGGACTCTCGCCCCAGTACGCCAAGCTCGAGGAGCTCCAGCGGCGCTACGCCGACCGGGGCTTCACGGTGCTCGGGTTCCCGAGCAACCAGTTCTTCCAGGAGCTCTCGTCGAACGACGAGATCGCCGAGTACTGCTCGGCCACGTGGGGCGTGACGTTCCCCATCCTCGACCGCGTTCGGGTGAACGGCCGGCGCGCGCACCCGCTCTTCACCGAGCTCAAGCGATCGCGCGACTCGGCGGGGCTGGCCGGCCCGGTCGTCTGGAACTTCGAGAAGTTCCTCGTGCTGCCCTCCGGCGAGGTGCGGCGGTTCCGGCCGCCGGTCGAGCCCGACGACCCGGCGATCGTGCAGGCGATCGAGGCCGGGCTCGCCGAGTCGGGCCGAGCGGATGCCGCGGCGGGCGGCTCCGGCGCATCGGCCTGACCCGCTCCGCGGAGCCTCCGCGCCGCCCTGCCGGACGGCCATCGTCCGGCGAGTCCGCCGCGCCCACGTAGACTCGGGAGCCGTGCTTTCCTCGTTTGTCGCGATTGTTACAAATTGGTGAAGCACTAGTAATCCTGAAACATCTGTTACATACTCGTGCGCAGACGTCGCTCACCGACGAGCGACCCGCACGAAGGGCTCGACATGACTGCACTCCCCCCGCGTACCCCCGCCCGCCGCGCGATCGCCGCCTCCGCGCTCGCCGCCGGCTCGCTCCTCGTCCTCGCCGGCTGTGCCACGGCGTCCGACGCCGACTCCGGCGAGTCCGCGTCCGGCGCCGTAGAGGTCGCGGGCATCGAGATCGCCGTCGACGACGCGGCCGCCGAGCTGCTGCCCGCCGACATCGCCGAGGCCGGCAAGGTCAAGGTCGCGACCGACGCGCCCTACGCGCCGTTCGAGATGTTCAAGGAGGAGGGTTCGAAGGAGCTCACCGGCGTCGACGTCGACCTGGGCCACGCGATCGGGGCGAAGCTCGGCATCGACTTCGCGTTCGAGCAGCAGGCGTTCGACGGCATCATCCCCGCCCTGCAGGCCGGCAACTTCGACGTGACCATCACCGCGATGACCTCGAGCGTCGAGCGCATGGAGGTGCTCACCTTCGTCGACTACTCCGCATCGGGCACCGGCATCCTCACCTCCGCGGGCAACCCCGAGGACATCGAGAGCTACCTCGACCTGTGCGGCAAGTCGGTCGCGGTGCAGGCGGCCACGAGCCAGGTCGACCTCGTCAACGGCACCTGGCAGGCCGAGTGCGAGGCCGAGGGCCTCGACCCGATCAAGCTCTCCGAGTTCCCGTCCGACGCCGACGCGCAGCTCGCCATCACGAGCGGCAAGGTCGTCGCCTCGCTGCTGACCAAGCCGAGCGCCGGCTACGTCGCCAAGACCACGAACGACGGCAAGACCTTCGAGGTCATCGAGGACCCGAAGGCCCCCAACGGCTACGACGCCACGCTGAACGGCATCGGCGTCCTCAAGGCGAACGAGGACCTCGCGAAGGCGATCCAGGCCGCGCTGCAGTCCCTCATGGACGACGGCACCTACGAGGCCATCCTCGACCAGTACGGCGTGACCGGCATCGGCATCGACGAGGCCACGATCAACGGCGCCGCCGAGGCCAAGTAGTCCGCCTCGACCCGATCGGAACGGAAGCACCACCCATGACCGCAACGCAGCCGTCGGCCACGGCGGCGCCCGCGGGGCCCACCGGCCCCTCGGGCGCCGCCCGCCCCGGACCCATCGAAGCCGTACCCGTGCGCCACCCGGGGCGGTGGATCGCCGCCGTCCTCGTCCTGGTCCTCGGGATCGGCGCCTTCGCGTCGATCCTCCAGAACCCGAACCTCGACCTCCCGACGGTCGGCGAGTACCTCTTCAAGCCGCTGACCATCAACGGCGTCCTCATCACGCTGTGGCTCACCGCCGCCTCGATGGTGATGGGCGTCATCGGCGGCATCGTCGTCGCGGTCATGCGACTCTCGGCGAATCCGGTGCTGTCGGTCGCCGCGATGCTGTTCATCTGGGTCTTCCGCGGCACGCCGCTGCTGCTGCAGCTCATCTTCTGGGGCTTCATCGGGGCGTTCATCCCGAAGATCGTCATCGGCGTGCCGTTCACCTCGATCGAGTTCTGGTCGTTCACGACCAGCGACCTGATCCCGGCGACGGTCGCCGCCCTGCTCGCGCTCGGCCTGAACGAGATGGCGTACGCCGCCGAGATCGTGCGGGCCGGAATCCAGTCGGTCGACCCCGGCCAGACCGAAGCCGCGCACTCGCTCGGCATGTCGCCCGCCAAGACGCTGCGGCGGGTCGTGCTGCCGCAGGCCATGCGCGTGATCATCCCGCCGATGGGCAACGAGACGATCACGATGCTGAAGAGCACCTCGCTCGTCGCCATCGTCGCGGGCGACGACCTCATGTCGAACATCCGCGAGGCGTACACGCAGAACTACAAGATCATCCCGCTGCTCATCGTCGCGGCGATCTGGTACCTCGCGCTCACCTCGATCCTGTCGATCCCGCAGATGTGGCTCGAGCGTCGCTACGGCCGCGGCTTCAACGGCGCCCGGCCCACGATCGGCTCGCGCGTGTCGACGTTCACGCAGAGCATCGCGCTGCCGGCCCGCACCGCCCGCGCGTCGAAGAAGGAGTCGGCCTCATGACCGCCACCATTCCCCACGCCGCGCCGCTCGCGGCGACGTCGGAGCGACCCATGGTCGAGGCCGTCGAGGTGCACAAGCGCTTCGGCAACCTCGAGGTGCTGAAGGGCATCACCATGTCGGTCGACCGCGGCCAGGTCGTGTGCCTCCTCGGCCCGTCCGGCTCGGGCAAGTCGACGTTCCTCCGCTGCATCAACCACCTCGAGCAGATCGACGCCGGCATGATCCGCGTCGACGGCGAGACGGTCGGCTACCGCGAGCGGAACGGCAAGCTCTACGAGCTCCGCGAGCGGGAGGTCGCGACCCAGCGCCGCAAGGTCGGCATGGTGTTCCAGCGCTTCAACCTGTTCCCGCACATGACCGCGCTCGAGAACGTCATCGAGGCGCCCGTCCAGGTCGCGCGTCGTTCGAAGGCGGATGCCAGGGAGCAGGCGCAGCGCCTGCTGGCCCAGGTCGGGCTCGCCGAGAAGGCCGACACCTACCCGGCGCAGCTCTCGGGCGGCCAGCAGCAGCGCGTCGCGATCGCGCGCGCGCTCGCCATGGAGCCCGAGGTCATGCTGTTCGACGAGCCCACGTCGGCACTCGACCCGGAGCTCGTCGGCGACGTGCTCGACGTGATGCGCGGGCTCGCCGAGAGCGGCATGACGATGATCGTCGTCACGCACGAGATCGGCTTCGCGCGCGAGGTCGGCGACGTGGCCGTGTTCATGGACGGCGGCGTGGTCGTCGAGGCCGGCGACCCGGTCCAGGTCCTCGGCGACCCGACGGAGGAGCGCACGCGCTCGTTCCTGTCGAAGGTGCTCTGACGTGGCGGGGACGACCGTTCGACCCCCATCCGCCGCATCCGTCACCATCGACCACCGCGCCGACGCGCGCCGCGCCCCGACCGCGGAAGAACTGCGCCACGCGGCCCACGCGGTCGACGGCCGGTACCGCGACGACCTCGCGCACCTCGTCGGGATCGACTCGGGGTCGCACGACGCCGAGGGCGTGACGCGGGTCGCGGAGTGGGCGGCGACGACGCTCGCCGCCGACGGCTTCGACGTCGAGACCGTGCCGACGCCCGAGCACGACGGCCGCCGCTTCGGCCCCGTGGTCGTCGCCCGGCGACGCGGCACCGGCACCGCGCGCGTAGTGCTGTTCGCGCACATGGACACGGTGTTCCCCGCGGGGACGGCGGCGGAGCGCCCGTTCCGCATCGCGGACGGCATCGCGTACGGCCCCGGCGTGTGCGACGACGTCGCGGGCATCGCGGCGGGCATCGCGGCCGCGCGCGTGCTCGACCGGCTCGGCTACGCCGCCTACGGCGAGCTCGTCATCGCCCTCACGCCCGACGAGGAGATCGGTTCCCCTGCGAGCCGCGAGATCCTCGCCGAGGTGGCCCGGGGGGCGGATGCCGCGCTGTGCCTCGAGTGCGCGCGGGAGAACGGCGACCTGGTCGGCGCCCGCAAGGGCGTGGCCGACGTCCTCGTCTCGATCCACGGCCGTGCCGCGCACTCGGGCGTCGAGCCCGAGCGCGGCATCAACGCCGCGGTCGAGGCGGCCCGGCTGCTGCTCGACGTGCAGGCGCTGTCAGGCGCGGAGCCCGGGCTGACGGTGAACGTCGGCCGGGTCGCGTCGGGTTCGCGCGCGAACATCGTGCCCGAGCACGCCGAGCTCCACGTCGAGGTGCGGGCGACCGGGCTCGCCGAGCTGGTCGCCACGCTCGACGCGATCGACGAGCGGGGGCGGCATCCGTTCGTCGACGGCGCGCGCATCGACGTCACGCGGCTCGACGTGTGCCCGCCGCTCGAGCGGTCGGCGACCGACGACCTGGCCGTGCTCGCCCGCGAGGTGGGCGCCCGGCTGGGACTCGCGTTCGACGTCGCGGCGACGGGAGGCGCGTCCGACGCGAACTTCGTGGCCGCGCTCGGCGTGCCGACCCTCGACGGGCTCGGACCGGTCGGCGGCGGCGACCACGGCGTCGACGAGTGGCTGGACCTCGCGACCGTGCCCGAACGGGTCGCGCTCCTCGCCGGGCTCGTCGTCGCCGTGGCCGAGGCGGACGCCGGGGCGCCGGCCGCCGGGGCGTCCGACGCGGCGTGACCCGCGAGCGCCGGGGGAGGGCAGTACGGTGAGACGCGGAAGGGGGTCGTCGATGACGCTGGACGCAGGAACGGGCACGACCGGGCCGGAGGGCCGGACGTCGGTGGCCGAGGCGATCCGTCGCGGCATGGCCGACTGCTCGCCCGCGGAGCGCAAGGTGGCCCGCGTCCTGCTGTCGTCGTACCCGTCGGCGGGCTTCGAGACCGTCGCGAAGCTCGCGGCGCGCGCCGGGGTCAGCGGCCCCACGGTGCTGCGGTTCGCGAACCGCATGGGCTACCGGGGCTTCCCCGAGTTCCAGCAGGCGCTCCGCGACGACCTCGACGAGCGCTCGGCGTCGCCGCTCGCGCTGTACGACCGGGGGCAGGGCACCGCGCTCGGCGGCGAGGGCACGCGGCTCGAGCAGGCGGGCGCCATCATGCGCACCACGCTCGAGCGAACCTTCGCGAACCTCGCGCCCGACGAGTTCGAACGCAGCGTCGAGGCGCTCACCTCGGCGAAGGGGCGGGTGCTCGTCTCGGGCGGGCGCTTCAGCGGGCTTCTCGCGCGATTCCTCGCGCAGCACCTGCAGCTCATGCGCCCCGGCGTGTCGATGCTGCCCGACGACGCCGGCGGCCGTGCCGAGGCGATCGCCGGCCTCGGGCGCGGTGACGTCGTCGTGCTCTTCGACTACCGCCGGTACGAGGAGCCGACCCTGCAGGTCGCCGCGGCCGCGCGCGAGCGCCGCGCGCAGGTGGTGCTCTTCACCGATTCGTGGCTCTCGCCGATCGCGTCCGACGCCGACGTGGTGCTGCCGAGCGAGACGGGCTCGCCGTCGGCGTTCGACGCCATGACGCCCGTGCTCGCGCTGGTCGAGTCGGTCATCGCCGGTTGCCTCGAACGGCTCGGCGACGACGCGTCCGAGCGGATGCGGCGCATCGAGGCCGCCGGCGCGGAACTCGGGCTCTACTAGCCGAGGCCGGAGCCGACCCGGCCGCCGAGGGGGGCCGGGCCGTGGCATCCGCTCAGTCGACCGGAGTGAACCCCCGCGCCACCTCGGCGAGGATGCGCGCGCCGTACCCCGTCGCGCCCTTCGAGCGCCACGCGTCGTCGGCGTCGGCGCTCATCGTGCCCGCGATGTCGAGGTGCGCCCAGGGGGTGTCGCCGACGAACTCGGCGAGGAAGAGCGCCGCGGTCGTGGCTCCCGCGTTCGTACCGCCGAGGTTGGCGATGTCGGCGACGTCGGAGTCCATGAGCTTGCGGTACTTGCGCACGAGCGGGAACTGCCACGTGGGCTCGTCCACCGTCTCGGCGGCGTCGCGGACCCGGTCGACGAGGGGCTGGCTCGTGCCGAGCACGACCGAGTGCGTCTCCCCGAGCGCGCGCATCGCGGCGCCGGTGAGCGTCGCGATGTCGACGATCGCGTCGACGCCCTCCTCGGTCGCGAGCACGAGCGCGTCCATCATCACGAGCCGGCCCTCGGCGTCGGTGTTCTTCACCTCGACCGTCTTGCCCCCGCGGGCGGTCAGCACGTCGCCGAGCTTGTACGCCGAACCCGACGGCATGTTGTCGGTGCACATGAGCCAGCCGGTGACCTTCGCGGTCGTGCCGAGGTCGCGCAGTGCGGTGAAGGCGCCGAGCACCGCCGCGGCGCCGCCCATGTCCATCTTCATGAGCAGGTGCATGGGGTCGCTGGGCTTCAGGCTGATGCCGCCCGAGTCGTACATGATGCCCTTGCCCACGAGCCCGAGGTGTCCGGTCGCATCGCCCGCGGGCTCGTACCGCAGCACCACCATGCGCGGCTCCTCCGCGCTGCCCGCGTTCACGCCGAGCAGGCCGCCGCAGCCGAGCTCGATGAGCTGCTGCCGGTCGAAGACCTCGACGTGGAACCCGAACCGGCCGCCGAGGAGCTCGGCGACGTCGGCGAGGTCGGTCGCAGTGAGGTGGCTCGGCGGCGTGTTCGCGAGGTCGCGGGAGACGGCGGTGGCCCGTGCGGCGACGAGTCCCGTGGCGATGCCGGCGGATGCCGCCTCGCGGTCGGCGTCGTCGATGCGGAGTTCCACGCGCGTGAGCCGGGCCTCGCGCGGCTCGGCCTTCAGCGCGTCGTACCGGTACCGGGCGAGCGTGGCGCCTTCGGTGAGGGCTCGTCCGGCCGCCTCCGCGTCGATCCCGCCGAGGGCGGGCACGCGGAGGCCGACGGTCGCGGCCTTCGGCACCGCCCGCACGAAGGCGGCCGCCGCGTCGCGGAGCGTGGCCTCGGTGGCCTCGGCGGCGGACCCGCCGCCGACGACGATGATGAGCGTCCGGGCGGCCTGCGGGATCAGCAGCGTCTGTCCGGGCTTGGCCTCGAACCCGGCGCGCTCCAGGGCGTCCCGGTCGAGCCCGACGCCCTCGGGCAGGGGACCCTCGTCGTGCACGATCACGCCGATGGCGTCGAGCCCGGCGCCGCCGGTGCCGCCGCCGAACTCGTCGACGGCCACGACCTCGACGGCGTCGAACGCGGCGAGCGACGGGACGGGCGAGAAGTCCTCGGCGATGAGCTTGTGCGGGCTGCGGGTCACGGGCGTGCCTCCAGGTGGTCGGGATCGGCGACCTCGTCGATCGGATCGTCGTCGTCGGGCTCGTGCTGCTCGGGAAGCTCCCCTTCCAGGGGGGCCGGGCGTCGCTCCGACAGTAACCCGCCGCGCCGGGGAGCGGTAGAGCACCGAACGGGGGCCCCGAACGGATGCCGCGGCGCTACTCTGTGCGAATGGACCCCGTGGCGATGACGACGAGAGGGCCGCGTCGATGACGACAGGACCGGACACCGGCTCCATCCGGGCCGCGGCATCCGCCACCCGTGCGCTCGCCGAGGAGCGCGGCCTCAAGGCCTCGATGTGGTTGGCGATCGTGCTCTCGGTGACGGCCATCGGGCTGGGAATCTGGGCGGGTTCGCGCGTGCTCGTGCTCGTCGCCGCGGTCGGCGTCATCGGCGTCGCGATGTCGTGGCTCGCGCTGCGTGCCTCCCGCGCCGCCGACGCCGGCCCCACCGAGCGGTACCCGTACGGGCGCGACGGCCTGACGCCGCTCGTCGGCGCGGTGCAGGGGCTCGCGGTGGGGGCGACGATCGTGTTCGCCGCGAGCGACGCGGTCATCGTCATCCTGAACGGCGGGCAGCGCGTGTCGGCGCTCGCGGTGGCGGTGTACGCGCTCGTCGCGGCCGTGGCATCCGTCGTCTTCGCCGTGTGGCTCCGCAGGAACGCCGAGGGCAGCGAGCTCATCGTCGCCGAGGCGTCGCAGTGGAACGCGGCGGCCGTGCGCCGGTTCGTGATCGCCGCGGGCGCGGCGCTCGCGCTGGTGCTCGCGCTCGTCGGCATCGAGTGGCCGCTCGACTACATCGACCCCGTGCTCGTGCTCGTCGCGTGCGCGCTCATCGCGCCGATCCCGATCCGGATGCTGCGCCGGGGCGTCGCCGAGCTGCTCGAGGGGCAGCCCGACGGGCACACCCTGCTCGCGATCGAACGCGCGGTCGACGGCGTCGCGGGACGGTTCGACCTGCCCGGACCCGAGGTGCGCTCGACGAAGCTCGGTGCGAAGCTCTACGTCGACGTGGTGTTCGTGCTCGACCACGACACCGCCACCATCGGGCACGAGGACGAGGTGCGCCGGGCCGTCATCAGCGCCCTCGACCCGCTGCCGTTCGACGTGTGGGCGACGGTCGAGCTCACCGCCGACCCGGCGCTCGCCGAGTAGCGGCGCACCGGTCCGGCCGAGACCTTCGTCCCGGCCTTCTCCGAGGACGCGCGGCTAGACTGCGCTCGAACCCACGACCGCGACGTCCGGGCGCGCGAGGTCGGCCGCCCGCCGCGGTCGATGACGGCGACAGGCGGTGACGTGGAGATCTTCGAGGGCTGGCCCCTTCCGGCGGCCATCGGCGTGCTGTTCGTGATCGTGCTGCTCCGTGCGGGCAGCACCTATGCGCTCGGTCGCGGGTCGCGCGCGGGCGTGAAGCGGCTGCTCGAGCGGCGCGGCCGGATGGCGCCGCAGCTCGCACGCGCGGAGACCGTGATCGAGCGCTTCGGCGCCCCGGTGGTCGCGCTGTCGTTCCTGACGGTCGGCTTCCAGACGGCGGTCAACCTCGCCGCGGGGGTGCTGCGGATGCCGCTGGTGAAGTACCTGCCCGCGCTCGTCGTCGGCGGGGCGATGTGGGCGACGCTCTACGGCGTCCTCGGCCTGGCCACGGTGAACGCCGTCATCGCCGCCGCGCAGCGCGATCCCGTCGCGGCGATCCTCAGCGCGCTCGCCGTGGTCGCCCTCCTCGTGCTCATCGAGTTCGCCACCCGCCGGGCGCGATCGTTCGCGGCCGCGCATTCGCGAGCGGATGCCGCCGACCCGAGGCTGCCCGAGGACGCCGGTCAGACCGAGTAGTCCTCGACGGCGGTGGCGACATCGCGCTCGCCGCGGTCGGCGAGGGCGTCGACGAACCGGATGAACACGGAGATCCATCCGAAGATCGTCGCGAAGGCGAGCAGTTCGAAGGCGGTGAGGCTGTAGTAGCCGACGGGTTCGAACAGCAGCGCGCCGCCGAGCAGCAGCACGATGCCGCCCGCGCAGAGCCAGAAGAACCGCGACGGCATCCCCTTCAGGGTGAACGGCGCCGAGGCGAGCAGCCCGAGGAAGGTCAACGACATCCCGATCGCCGACAGGTTGTGGAGCAGCATGCTCACGTCGAGCGGGAACACGCCCACGCAGGCGAGGAGCGTGCCCATCACGACGAACACCGTCGACACGAACCGGGGGGTCCAGGCGTGCACGAGCACGCCCTGCCGGACCAGCGCGGTGAGGTCGCGGTGGACGTAGAGCGCGAACGTCGTGACGAACGCACCGCCGAGGAGCACGGCGAGGTTGAACAGCGAGCTCGAGACGTCGTTGCTCGTGCCGAGCTGGCTGAAGTGGTACTCCCACCACGCCGGGTCCTGCGCGGTCGCCATGCTGGCGAGCACCGACGACGACATGAAGATCACGAGCAGCGAGGCGAGGCGACCGGTGGTGACCGCGGATGCCGACAGCGCGACCCAGTAGGCGGCGAGGCCGGCGGATGCCGCGGTCGCGCCGGTCGCGGTGAACGCGTCGACGATGATGCCCTCGAAGGCGCGCTGCAGCGTCGTGAAGACGACCACGGTGACGATGCCGGCGATCACGGCGTGGACGGCCGAGACCGTCGCGACGTCGAGCGCGGTCTTCCAGGGTCGCAGTCGGCGGCGCCACTCCTGCCCCGGCAGGTCGCGCGAGCGCGCGTAGGCGACCGCCCCGATCACGAGCGTCGTGACGAGGACGCTGATGGCGGCAACCGCGCCGACCGACCACCGCCCCCATAGCGGCCACACGAGCCCGCGGAAGAACAGCCACGCCACCACGGCGCTCGTCGTCGCCGCGATGAGGCCGCCGACGAGGGCCTCGGTCTCGACGGCGAGGCGTCGGCGAGCGGATGCCGCGGCCCGACCTCGTCCCGGTCCGGGCGGTCGCGCCTCGGCGCTCGGTCGAGCCCGGTCCGCCGGCACCGTCGAGGAGGACATGCGCTCAGGGTAGGACCAACCGGCCCGTCCGGATCGGACCAAGGTCCCCACGCGCTGAGCGGCCGGATGCGCTGCGATTCCACCGCGCCCGCAGCGCGGGGTCAGGGCGCGGGCGTCTCCGTGCTGCGAAGCGCTGCGTCGAGCGAGCCGATCAGCCCGTCGGTGAGGGCGTAGGCGGTGCCGCCCAGGACGCCGTACGCGAGCGTGAGCGAGTCGAGGCTGACGGTCCCGCGCACCTGGAGGGTGGCCGTGCCGCTCGCGTCGAGCACGCCCGAGAAGAGCACTTCGCCACCGCTCGAGACCGTGAACGGTGCGCCGGGCTCGCCGGTCACGGTCAGGGTGCGCCATCCGTTGGAGCCGGGTCGGCTGAGCTCGGCCGTGATGGGCGTGCTGCCGATCGGCGGTGCCGGCTCGGAGACCGGCGTCCGGCCACCACCGGTCGCGGGCGTCGTCCCGGCCGGGGGCGCGGCGGCCGGGTCGTCGTTCGGCGTGCTGCCGGAGGGTGCGCCCGAACTCCTGCCCTGCGGCGTCTCCGCCGCGTCGGGCGCGGGCGCGGCGTCGGCGGACGGCTGCGGGCCGGCGTCCGGCTCCGTCGGTGTCGGCGCGGTCGGGCTCGGTGCGTCGGGCAGTTCGCTCGAGACCACGACCGGCGGGAGCACGCGCGGCGCGGAGGCCGCGACGTCGTTCGTCGACCCGGGGTCGGCCAGGATCCGGGAGTCGTCCTCGCCGCCGCCGTTCCAGACGGACAGCCCGGCGACGAGTGCGGTGGTGGCCGCGATGCCGCCGAGGGTGGCGCCGATCGCGGCCGCGCGTCGGCGCGGGCTCGTGCGGAGCGCGGTGACCAGTGCCGCGGGCAGTGCGACGAGTCCGGCGACGCGGCCGATGCCCGGGGTCGTGTCGGCGTCGGCCGCGGCCTCCGTCTCGGCGGCCGTCTCGGCGAGGGTCGGCACCGGCTCCGTCGCTGCGGCGGAGGCGCCGCCGCGCACGGACTCCAGGAATGCGATGCCGCCGCCGGCACCAAGCAGGAGGATCGGCAGGGTTGTCACGGCGCGACGGGCGACGGCCTCGGGCGGTGCCGCGACGACCCGGCAGCGCGGACACTCGTCGAGGTGGGCGCGGGCGCGACGCCCCGACGCGGCCGCCGCGGTGCGGCACTCCGCGTCGTCGGGGAGCTCGGCCAGCCGGAGGGAGTTCCACTCCGCGCGAAGGGCCGCCTGCGCGTCGGCGACCATCGACTCGGCGTCGCCGGCCGTGAGGCCGAGTTCCGCGGCGAGCTCGGCGGTGGTCAGGCCGTCGACCTCGGTGAGCCAGAGGGCCTCCTGCCACCGGGTGGGCAGCGCGGCGAAGGCGGCGGCCGCAGCGGACCCGTCGCCCATGCCGTCGGGGAGTACGTCCTGGTAGGTCTCGACGGGCGCGAGCTCGAGCGGGGCGTGCGGCGCCGACGCGGCACCGGGGGGCGCGGCCGGCTCCGGCGGGGGCATCGCGCTCTCGTCCGCGATCGCCTGGCGGGTCAGGGCGAGCAGGTGCGGCCGGGTCGCGCCCGCCGGGCCTCCGCCGTCGCCGAGCTCGGCGACGAGGCGCTCCGCGGTGCGGACGACGACCGGCTCGGCGTCGGGCCGGCCGGTTGCGGCGCGGGCCGCGCGCCACGCCACCGAGAGATGGCGCTGCCAGAGCCGGGTGATGGCGAAGGAGTCGCCGGTATGGGCGGCGTCGACGAGTTCCGCGTCGGTCGGGGTCTCGATCACCGAGGGTGCGTCGAGGGGTGACGGTTCGCGGTTCGCCGCGTCCTCCACGTCCACTCCTCTCCGCCCCTGGACGCACGGGAGGCGGTGGCTCGCTGCCCGTCCGGGGGATGCGCCGGGTCGCGGCGCGATCGGGGTTGCTGTCCGTCCGGCCCGATTCGGCGTGTGCGAGGGGGGCGCCTCTGGTCGGCGTCGCGCTCCTCGACGTGCATGCCGGGTGCGGCCCGACGGATGCGCCCGAGTCTACGACCCTCGACC
Source organism: Agromyces sp. NDB4Y10 (assembly GCF_001620055.1). Taxonomy (GTDB): domain Bacteria; phylum Actinomycetota; class Actinomycetes; order Actinomycetales; family Microbacteriaceae; genus Agromyces; species Agromyces indicus. Next base: position 123,563 of record NZ_LQGY01000028.1, read on the forward strand.
GGGCGTTCCGCAAGACCCAGTTGTCGCGGTGCTCGGATGAGCACGCGGGCTCAGCTGCCGATCTGGGGTGAGGCGACGCCCGTGCGCAGCAGCGCTCCCTCGTGCCGGACCGTGGCCGCGGCGATCTCCATCGCCTCGCCGAGGGCCCGCGACCACGCCTCGGCGTCCGCCGGCACGCCGTCGGTGGCGATGCGGTGCACGACGGCGGCGAGGGTCGCGTCGCCGGCGCCCATCGTGTCGACGACCGGGCCGTCGAGCTGCACGATGTCGGCGTGCACCTCGATGCCGCGGTGGTGCAGCGATGCGCCGTGGCGGCCCGCGGTCGCGAGGACGGCCGGCCCCGCGGCATCCGTCGACCCCCCGCCCCCGAGGCGCGCCACGAACTCGTCGAGCGGCGCCCCGAGCAGGAGGTCGGCGTCCTCGTCGCCGACCTTGACGAGCAGCGATCGGGCGGCGACGCGCTCGAAGTTCGCGAGGAACCGGTCGCGGTCGTGCAGCATGCCCGACCGCGGGTTGCCGTCGACGATCAGGCGGTGCTCGGGGCCCTCGATCGCGTCGAGCAGCAGGTCGACCTGCTCGTCGTCGTCGAACGGGTAGCAGCTGACGACCACGAGATCGGCGTCGGCGAGGGCGGCGCGCGTGTCGTCGTCGAAGTGCAGCTGCCGGTGCTGCGCCGCCTCGTTGAACTCGTATCGCGGCTCCCCGTCGGTGCGGATCGAGACCGCACGCGACGTGCCGTGCTGCGACGGGCTCGCGACGAGCCGCACGCCGTAGTCGTCGAGGAAGGCGTGGATGCGCTCGGCCGGCTCGTCGTCGCCAACCATGGCGATGAGGGTCGCGTCGTCGCCGAGGAGGGCGAGGCCCACCGCGACGTTCAGCGCGGCGCCGCCCACGAACTCCCGGGCGCCGGAGGGGTCGCGCAGTTCGTCGATGAGTGCGTCGCCGACGACGCTGATCCGGGCTCGAGACGTGGATGCCATGTGCCCAGCCTCACGCCGTGCGGCGCACCCGTCAACTGCGGCGGCGTCGCTGCCCGGTTCGTCGTCGACGGATGGCGCGGAGTGGCCCCGCGGCCCCCGGCGGCAATACAGTACGGTGTCACGCGTTCCCGCCCCAGAGGAGTCGAATGAGACCCGGACCCAGACGCAGCCTCACCCACCCCGAAATCCTCGACGCCGCGTTCGAGCTGCTCGAGACGAAGGGGTTCGACGCGGTGTCGGTGCGCGGTGTGGCGGGTGCCCTCGGCCTCACGCCGACCGCGATGTACACGTACTACCCCAACAAGCAGGCGCTGCTCGCGGGCATGGTCGAGCAGGTGCTCGGCCGCCTCCACGGCGTCGACCCCACGACGACGGATGCCGCCGACGCCGGCGCCCACGCGCCGACCCCCGAGCCGCGCGACCGCGTGCAGGCCCTCGCCTCGGCCCTGCGCGACCTGCTCGTCGAGCGCCCCGGCGCGGTCGGACTCCTGCTCGCGACGCCGCTCGACGGACCCAACGCCGCCCGCATGGATGAGGAACTGCTCACCGCCTTCACCGATGCCGGGCTCGACCTCGCCTCCGCGGGACGGGCCGCGCACGCCGTTCGCGTGCACGTCCTCGGCGCGGTCGCCTTCGACGCCGCCGACGCGGTCCGCGAGGCCGACGCCGCGCGCGAAGCCGAGGTGGCGCCCGATCCGGCGGCCGGGTCCACGTCGGCCGCGGCATCCGACACGCTCTGGGACGACCTCGAGTCGTTCCCGCTCAGCGGCCGGTCGCGCGACCTCGACGACGATCCCGCCGGACGCTTCGCCTGGGGGCTCGACCGGCTGCTCGACGGGCTGCTCGCCGCCACCGGCCCCGCCGCCCGCTGACACGAGACGAGGCGCCGACCCCCGAGGGGGCCGGCGCCTCGCCGGTGTCAGTCCGCGATCAGTCCGCGCGCGGCGGGGTGATCTCGATCTGCGCCGAACGGTTGCCGTTCATCGCCTTCTTCACGGTGATCACCGTGCCGTAGCCGACGCCCGCGTCCTTCGGGTTGCCCGAACCCAGCACGGTCCAACCGAGGTCGGTGCCGTACAGGTCCGTCACGGGCTTGCCGTCCGCGTCGACGACCCGCGTCGAGTACGGCTGGTTGTCGACCGAGGGGACGACGACCGAGGCGTCGGAGTGACGCCAGAACAGGCTGCCGTTGCGGTACTCGATGCCGGGCGTCCAGCCCTGGTCGTCGGTGAACGTGCGCACCGCCGGCAGCGCCGGGATCTCCGTGCAGTACTCGGTGAACGCCGCGTCCGTGATGCACTCCGTGAACGGGTACGTGTCCTGGAGGCCGAAGGCCGCGTTCGAGGACTGCGCCCGCGAGGGCAGGTTCTTCAGCGTCGACGGGTCCTTCGCCGCCGCCTCGCCGGTGCGGCGCAGCGGGTCGAAGTGGCTGTCGACGATCAGCAGGCCGCCCTTGGCGCCCGCGCTCGGCAGGGCCGTGAGGTTGTTCGCCACGTGGTTCGCGTCGCCGAACGTGGTGTCGCGGTACCAGACCAGCGCGCCCGGTGCGTTGTAGGCGATCTTGTCGACCTTCCACGCGTCGGTGCTGTAGATCGTGTCGTAGGCGTACTTCAGGCCCTCGTCGAACCCGTCGAAGTTGCGCCACTCCACGAGGTAGTAGTGCGCCTTCACCGACGTGCCCGAGTCGATCCGCCAGCCGGGACCGGTCGTTCCGGCCCACGACGACACCGCCGCGGTCCAGCCGTTCGCACCCGACTCGACGTCGTCCGTCCACACGGTCTCGGAGCCGCTCGTGACCGAGAAGTCGTCCGCGAACCAGCCGCGGTCGAGGTAGGCGGCATCCGTCACCTGGCGGAGCCGGACGTCGACCGTCTCGCCGGCGTACGCGCCGAGGTCGACGTACTGGTGCACCCAGCCGTGCGAGTCACCGGTCAGGCCGTACTTCTTGCCGCCGAACGTGGCCATGTTGCCGTTCGGGTCGGCGTACGTGTCGGAGGTGGTCGCCTCGGAGCCGTCCTGGTTGTAGACCTTCAGCTCGGTCCACGAGGAGCCGCCGTCGGTCGAGACCTCGACGAAGCCGAAGTCCCAGTCCGCCTCGATGACGTAGTCGTTCCACATCCAGAACTTCGCGTCCGCGGGCACCTCGACGCTGCGCGTCAGGGTGATGTCGGCCCAGTCCTGGTCGGCGCCGGTGTACCACGCGTTCTCGCCGCTGTGCGGCTCGGTCAGCGTGATGACCTTGTCGGGCAGGTTGACCTTGACGCCGTCGTGGGTGCCCTTGAGCGGACGCGAGTTCTGCCCGACCTTGACGGTCTGGCGCTCGTCGCCCGGGTTCAGCTCGAGCGGGTCGGCCCAGCCCAGCACCCACTTGTCCCAGAGGCCCATGTGCGTGGGCATCGACTGGAAGATCGGGCCGGCGTGCGAACCCGACGACATGAGGTCCCAGAAGTCGACGTCGGAGTTGCCGCCGCCGGTGGTGTCGTACAGGTCGGGCAGGCCGAGGTCGTGGCCGTACTCGTGCGCGAAGACGCCGACGCCGGAGTCCTCGGGCTGCACGATGTAGTTCGAGATCTTCAGGCCCGTGCCCGGGATCTCCGCGCCGCCGGGAACGGCCGACGAGTGCGCCCAGAGGGCGTACGTGCCCTCCGCGCCGCCACCGCCGGACTTGTCCTCACCGGCGTGCACGAGCACGACGTGGTCGATCACGCCGTCGGGCTCGGAGTAGTTGCCGTCGCCGTCGCGGTCGCCCTGGTCCTCGATGTCGTAGTCCGCGAAGGGGAAGTCCGGCTGCTGCTCCGAGAGCGCCTTGACGGAGTCGATCGCGAGCTGCTGCGGACCCATCGGGTTGTCCGGGTGGCCCTTCATGTCCTGGATGGCGCCGGCGACCCAAGTCCCGTTCTCGTCCTGCGTGCAGCGGCTGGCGCCGTAGTACGCCTCGGAGTGCGGGACGGTGATCCACTCGGTGGTCTTGCCGGTCACCGTGTAGGCGCCGCGCGACATCTCCTCGTACATCGCCTTCATCGAGTAGCCGGAGATGTCGAACCCGGGCTTGCCGTCGGGGCCCGTGAGGTCGGTGCGCACGCGCTCGGTGATGCCTTCGTCGCTGAAGAGCATCGCGTCGAAGTGCTCCGACGAGAAGTCGGGCACCCACATCGAGTTGTTGTCGAGCATCGACGCGTCGGCGGGGTTCGGGATGTTGTTGTGGAGCGGGCCGTTCTGCACGTCGCCCGGCTTGCAGTCGGTCGCGCCGAACGCGGTCGGCACGTACACGCCCGTGAAGTCGTCGTTCGCCTGGTCGTTGAACTCGACGAGGATCGTCAGGAGCTTCGCCTCCTGCGTCGAGGGCGCCTTCTTGTAGCGCTTCTCGTACTTGTCCTTCTTGAGCTGCTTGGGGCTCTTGCCGGTCTTCATCGCCTCGGCTTCGAGCTTCGCGAGGCCCTGCGCGGCGATCGGGTTGCCCGAGGCGAACTTCTGGTCGACCTCCTCGGCGAGCTCGATGGCCCGCTTCTGCGCCGCCTCGCCCTCGACGACCTTCAGGTCGCTGCCGAACGCCTCTTCGGCGCGCGGCTCGACGTAGTTGATGTAGTACTCCGAGGCGTCGATCGACGTCTCGGCCCCCTGCGGTGCCGCCGTCGCCATCCCGCCCGCGCCCGTGGCCGCGAGTCCGGATGCGACGAGGGCGAGCGCCGGCAGGGCTGCCGCGGCGCGCTTCCGCGCGCGCGAGCTGGTTCCAGCCATGGTTCTCCCTCCGAGTGCCCGCAGCGGTGGCCGGGGACACGATCGTCGTCCGCCGGTGGGCGGACGTAGGGGGAATCCTGCCCCCCGAACGGGGGCGGTGGGAAGTCCCTGCCGGGGAAGCGACCGGAATCGTTGCTATCGAGACATCCTCACGGAATGCCTCGTCGGCGCGCCGGTCGTGCGAGCGACGATGGCGGATGACGCAGGTCCTGCGCCGTCGGCGTCAGCCGACGAGGAGGCTCCGGAGCTGGTCGGCGGAGTGCACGACCGCGAGGGCGTCGCCGGCCTCCGCGGGGGAGCCGTAGCCCCACTCGACGAGGATCGTCGGCACGTCGTGGGCGGCCGCGCCGAGGATGTCGTACCCGCGATCGCCCACCATGACGGCATCCGTCGTGTCGATGCCGCGGGCCTGCAGGCGCCGCAGCGCCTCGGCGACGACGTCGGCCTTGGTGCTGCGCGTCTCGTCCTCGCTGGCACCGGCGATGTCGGTGAAGTACTTGGTGAGCCCGTTGTGCTCGAGCACCTCGCGCGCCATCGACTCGGGCTTGCTCGTGGCGAGCGCGATCGGGATGCCCGCCGCCTGCACGCGCTGGAGCACGCCCTCGACGCCGGGGAAGACGGGGGAGCGGAGCAGGTGCTGGTCGTAGTGGTCGCGGTAGACGTTGAGCGCCTCCCACGCCTCGACGTCGGTGAAGCCGGCCGTCATCTGGAGGCTGTCGAGCAGCGGCGGGCCGACGTACGAGCGCAGCGTGTCGGCATCCGGAACGGGGACGCCCATCTCGGTGAACATGTGGGCGAGGGAGTCCATGATCTCGCTCGCGGAGTCGACGATCGTGCCGTCCAGGTCGAACAGCACGGCGGACCAGACGCGCGGGGGTGCGGCCGTGGTCGGAGTCGTGGAAAGGGGGGAGGTCACCGAGTCATCCTACGACCCGTTGTTCGAGGAACACTCAGGAAACGTCCGGGCTGGGTCAGAACAGGCGGGCGTGACCGCTGTCGACGCCGCGCATCGCGTCGTAGTCGAGCACCACGCAGCGGATGCCGCGGTCCTCCGCGAGCGTGCGCGCCTGCGGCTTGATCTCCTGCGCGGCGAACACCCCCGTGACCGGCGCCAGGCGCGGATCCCTGTTCATCAGGTCGAGGTAGCGCGTGAGCTGCTCGACGCCGTCGATGTCGCCGCGGCGCTTCAGCTCGACCGCGACCGAGCGGCCCGCGGCATCCGTCGCCAGGATGTCGACCGGGCCGATCGCGGTCATGTACTCGCGCCGCACCAGCCGGTAGCCGTCGCCCAGCACCTCGATCTGCTCGGCGAGGAGCTGCTGGAGGTGCGACTCCACCCCGTCCTTCTGCAGCCCGGGGTCGACCCCGAGCTCGTGGCTCGAGTCGTGCAGCACCTCGTGGATCGACACGATCAGGCGATCGGCCGTCTTGCGGTGGGTGACGGTCCACACCTCGGCGACGCCCGCCGCACGCTGGTCGTCGTCGGGCACCGCGGTCTCGAGCGTGCACGGCGGGCTCATCCAGTTGAGGGGCTTGTAGCTGCCGCCGTCGGAGTGGACCAGGAGGCTGCCGTCGCCCTTCACCATGAGCAGGCGCGTCGCGAGCGGGAGGTGCGCCGAGAGCCGGCCGGCATAGTCGACGGAGCAACGGGCGATGACGAGACGCACCCTGCGAGTCTACGTTGGAGGTGGGACGTGGTCGGAGGGGGACCGATGGGCCGATTGATCTACTCCGCACTGGCCTCGCTCGACGGCTGCATCGCCGACCGCGACGGCGGATTCGACTGGGCGCTGCCGGGCGAGGACGTGCACGCGGCCGTGAACGCGCGGATGCACGGTGTCGGCGTCTTCCTGCTCGGGCGGCGCACGTACGAGGTCATGCGCGCCTGGGACGCGATCGACCTCGACGGGCTGCCCGAGGTAGTGGTGGGCTTCGCACGGATCTGGCGGTCGGCCGACAAGGTCGTCTACTCGCGGACGCTCCACCACGTCGACGCCCCGCGCACCCGCGTCGAACGGCACTTCGACGTCGACGAGGTGCGGCGCCTCGTCCCGTCGCTCGGCCGCGACGCCGCGATCGGCGGCCCCGACCTGGCCGGTGCGGCGTTCCGCGCCGGGATCGTCGACGAGGTGCTGCTCCACGTGTTCCCGGTGCTCGTCGGCGGCGGCACGCCGGCCTTCCCCGAGGCGCGGCTCGACCTGGCGCTCGCCGAGACCCGCACCTACGACCGCGGCGTGGTCGGGCTCGCGTACCGTCGCGTCACGACGTGACGAGTGATGCCGTTCGCGCCCGGTGATGCGGGTGCAGCGGCATCCGTCGTCGCCGGCGGCATCACTCGGCCGGGCCGGGTCGAGCCTCGTGGTGGCGCAGGCCGCGCGTGCGCTCGCGCTCCTTCATCTCCGCCTCGAAGATGTGGCGGCGGCCGCCGACGAGCTCCTCGCGCGCGGCCCGCTCCGAGGCCTTCACGGCGGCGTAGTAGCCGTCGTCGTACTCCTCCATCACCTGGAAGGTCCACCGCCCCTCGAGCACGTTGCGCCCGATGATCTCGCGCTCGATCCGGTCGGCGATCCCGTCGTGCCCCGCCTTCCGGAACAGCTCGACCGCCTCGCCGATCGCCAGGTCGGCCTTCCCCGTGAGCCGGTGGAACCGGTACAGCGAACCGCGCGCGTCCTCGATGACCTCGAGCGCCTCGGAGTACTTGCCGAGGGCCTCGATCGTGGCATCCGTCGTGCCCTCGGGGCGGGTGTGCTCGGGCAGGGGGGCGTCGGGGGCGGTGTCGTCGCGTTGGCTCATGGGTGCATCCTGCCGAGCGGATGCCGCGCGCGCACCCCCTTGCGTCAGCCGGCGCGGCGCTGCCGCGACCGCTCGCGCGCGGCCGGCGCGGCGAGCCCCGCGACGACCATGAGTCCGAGCAGCAGCAGGAGCCCGTTGAGGATGCCGAACTGCTCGCCGAGGAAGCCGATGAGCGGCGGACCGACGAGGAACGCGCAGTAGCCGATCATCGCGACGGCCGAGACGCGCGCCGCGGCATCCGCTCGGTCGGGGACGTCGGCGGCGGCCGACATGCCGACCGGGAACGCGAGCGAGCAGCCGATGCCCCACAGGAGCGTGCCGACGATCAGCACCCACGGCTCGGACCCGAAGATGAACAGCGCGAGCCCGACGACGCCGATCGCGGCCATCGACTGCAGCATCGCCACGCGCCCGAACCGGTCGATGAAGGGCCCGCCGAGCACGCGCGCCGCCGTGATCGCGATGGTGAAGACGGTGAACATGGCGGCCGCGGTCGTCTCGTCGAAGCCGTGCCCGTCGACGACCGCGAGGGCGAGCCAGTCGTTGGCGCTGCCCTCGGCGAACGACATGCCGAGCATGACCACGCCGATGAGGAGCAGGCGCACGTCGGTCCACACCGAGAGGCTCCGCTTCAGGCGCACCGTCCACGGGTCGCGAGGCGTGTCGGCGTGGGTGTCGTCGCCGAGCTCGGCGCGCAGCGGCACGAAGCGCACCGCCACGACCACGGCGACCGCGATGACGGCCGCGATGACGCCGAGGTGCGCGGCCACGATCAGGCCCAGGGCGGATGCCGCGGCCGCGAGTCCGGCACCCGCGACCGTGCCGAAGCTGAAGAACGCGTGCATGAGCGGCATGACCGTCTTGCCGAGTTCGCGCTCGGCCTCGGCGCCCTCGACGTTCATCATCACATCGACCGAGCCGTTGCCGAAGCCGAAGAGGACGAGGCCGATGGCGACGAGCGGCACGCTGGGCGCGATGGACCCGCCGATGCCGACGAGCACGAGTCCGATCGCGACGGTGACGAGCATGGCCGACATCCCGAGGCGGGCGCCGAAGCGCGCCATGATGGCGGGCGCGGCGATGAGACCCACGATCGAGCCGATCGAGCCCGCGAGGATGATGAGCCCGACGCCCTGCGTGCTGAGCTCGACCTGGTCGCGAACGGCGGGCAGGCGCGCGACCCAGCTCGCGAGGCTGAGGCCCGAGAGGAAGAAGATCGCGAAGATCGCGTTGCGCCAGGCGACGAGTTCGCGGCGGGGCCGGGTGCTCGTCGGCGTGCCGTCGGCGCGGGCGGCGTCGGCGGCGACGGAGGGGTGCGGGTCGAGGTTCTCGGCCATGGTGGATCCGGTGTCCGGCTGGTGCGACATTACTGCCTCGTTGTGGGATTTGCGGGGTCGAATCGATTCGACTCGAATCGATTCGAACACGATATCGACGGTGAGCGGATGTCGCAACCGCCGCCCCGCGTGGTCACCCGGGCGCCGCGTGCCGGCTCCGCGCCCGCGTCATCCGCTCGTCGCCCGCGACTACGATGGGCGGGTCACCTCGACGCTGCGCCGTGACCCTCGGCGCACGAAGCCGGCGCCGGCCCACCCCGCGGGCGCCCGTACGCAGAAGGCACCGCCGATGAAGGCCCTGTACAAGTCCGCGCCCGGAGCGGGATTCGAGTTCGTCGACCGTCCCGAGCCCGAACCGGGCCCCGCCGACGTGAAGATCCGGGTGCTGCGCACGGGCATCTGCGGCACCGACCTGCACATCGAGCAGTGGGACGACTGGGCCGCGTCCGAGATCCGCACGCCGCTGATCCCGGGGCACGAGTTCTACGGCGAGGTCGTCGAGGTCGGCGAACTGGTGCACGACGTCGCCGTCGGCGACCGCGTGTCGGGCGAGGGGCACATCGTGTGCGGCATGTGCCGCAACTGCCGCGCGGGTCGCCGCCAGATGTGCATCCGCACCAAGGGCGTGGGCCTGCACCGCGACGGCGCGTTCGCCGAGTACGTCGTCATCCCGGGTGAGAACGTCTGGGTGCACCACGCCGAGGTCGCGCCCGAGGTCGGCGCGATCTTCGACCCGTTCGGCAACGCGGTGCACACCGCCCTGGCGTTCTCGGTCGTCGGCGAGGACGTGCTCGTCACCGGCTGCGGCCCCATCGGGCTCATGTCGATCGCCGTGGCCCGCCACGTCGGCGCCCGCTTCATCGTCGCCTCCGACGTCAGCCCGGCCCGCCTCGAGCTGGCCATGCAGATGGGGGCGGATGCCACGGTCGACGTCTCGCGCGAGCGCATCCGCGACCTGCAGCCGCGCCTCGGCATGCGCGAGGGCTTCGACGTGGGCTTCGAGATGTCGGGCTCGGCGAAGGCGCTGCCGGAGATGATCGACAACATGAACCACGGCGGACGCATCGCGCTGCTGGGCCTGCCGAGCGAGCCGTTCGCGGTCGACTGGGGCAAGGTGGTCACGCACATGCTGACGCTCAAGGGCATCTACGGTCGCGAGATGTTCGAGACGTGGAACTCCATGAGCGCGATGCTGCAGACCAGCGGCGAGCTGCGCGAGCGCGTGGCATCCATCATCAGCGACCGCCACCCGGCACGCGACTGGCGTGCCGCGTTCGACGCCGCCGCCTCGGGAGGGGCGGGCAAGGTCATCCTCGACTGGACGGAGGTCTGAGCATGTACGGATCGGTGCAGGCGCAGTTGCGCGCCGAGCTCGACGAGATCGAGGCCGCGGGCCTCACCAAGCGCGAGCGCGGCATCCACGGCCCGCAGTCGGCCGAGATCGAGGTCGCCGGCCGGCCCGAGCTCAACTTCTGCGCGAACAACTACCTCGGACTCGCGAACGACCCGCGCATCGTCGCGGCCGCCCACCGCGGACTCGACGAGTGGGGCTACGGCATGGCGAGCGTGCGGTTCATCTGCGGCACGCAGGAACTGCACCTCGAGCTCGAGCGGCGGGTGTCGGAGTTCCTCGGGTACGACGACACCATCCTGTTCTCGTCGTGCTTCGACGCGAACGGCGGCGTGTTCGAGGTGCTGTTCGGGCCGGAGGACGCGATCATCTCCGACGAGCTCAACCACGCGTCGATCATCGACGGCATCCGACTGTCGAAGGCGCAGCGGTTCCGGTACCGCAACCGCGACCTGGCCGACCTCGAGGCGCAACTGCAGGCCGCCTCGGGCGCGCGCCGCAAGGTGATCGTCACCGACGGCGTGTTCTCGATGGACGGCTACATCGCGCCGCTCCGCGAGATCTGCGACCTGGCCGACGAGTACGGGGCGCTCGTCTTCGTCGACGACTCGCACGCCGTCGGCTTCGTGGGTTCGAACGGGCGGGGCACCCCCGAGCTGTGCGGCGTCGAGGGACGCGTCGACATCACGACCGGCACGTTCGGCAAGGCGCTCGGCGGGGCATCCGGCGGCTACGTCGCCGCCCGTCAGGAGATCGTCGACCTGCTGCGCCAACGCGCTCGGCCGTACCTGTTCTCGAACACGCTCGCGCCGATGATCGTGGCCGGCACGCTCGAGGCGCTGCGGCTCGTCGCCGAGTCGGGCGAGCTGCGGCAGCGGCTCGTCGCGAACGCGGCGCTGTTCCGCGAGCTGATGACGGATGCCGGCTTCGAGCTGCTGCCCGGCGAGCACCCGATCGTGCCCGTCATGTTCGGCGACGCGGCGCTCACGGCCCGCATCGCGGGGGCCCTCAACGAGCGCGGCGTGTACGTGACCGCGTTCTCGTACCCCGTCGTGCCGAAGGGTCGGGCGCGCATCCGCGTGCAGCTCTCCGCCGCGCACACCGAGGACGAGATCCGCCGCTGCGTCGCCGCCTTCATCGAGGCCCGCGACGCCGTCCCCGCCTGACCGGACTCCGCCCCCGCCTGACCGGACGCCGTCCCCGCCTGACGGGACTCCGCCCCCGCCCGACCGGACTCCGCCCCGCGAGATGACGCGAACGGCGCTTCGGCGACGCCCGAAGCGCCGTTCGCGTCATCCGGCGGCGCCCGCATGCCCGGCTCGAATCGATTCGACCGTAGAATCGAAGTCATGACCCCCGAGTCCGCCACGACCACCGGCGCCATTCCGCGCGTGACGCTCGCCGACGTCGCCGCGCGCGCCGGGGTCTCCGCGTCGACCGCGTCGCTCGCGTTCAGCGGCTCGGGCCCGGTGTCGGATGCCACGAAGGAGCGCGTCCTCGCCGCGGCATCCGAGCTCGGCTACGCCGGCCCCGACCCCCGGGCGCGCTCGCTGCGCCGCGGCCGATCGGGCATCGTCGGCGTCGTGCTCGAGGAGCGCGTGCGCGCGGCCTTCCTCGACCCTGTGAAGATCCAGACGCTCGACGGCCTCACCGAGGGCATCGCGCCGCTCGGCGCGGGGCTGCTGCTGCTCACCGACTCCGGCGACCCCGACGCGCCGGTCAGCCTCGACACGGCGCCGCTCGACGCCGTCGTGCTCATCGGGTGCAGCCCGAAGTTCCACCGGCAGACCGAGCGTCTCCAGCGCCGCGGCATCCCGATCGTCGCCATCGAGGGCGCGCCGGGGGGCGGGGTGCCCGAGATCACCATCGACAACCGCGAGGCGACGCGCCTCGGCGCCGAGCACCTCCGCGAGCTCGGGCACACCGACGTCGCGACCGTGACCCTGCCCTTCGAGCCGGGGCGGGTGCGCGGTCCGCTCACCCCCGAGATCGAGGCCGCCGCGACGGTCGACACGTCGGTCGAGCGCCTGCGCGGCGCGCGCGACGTGTACCCCGGCATCCGCGCCCAGGTGGCCGCGGCCAGCTCGATCGAGGAGGGACTCGAGGCAGCACGTGCCCTGCTGGCGGATGCCGCGACCCGGCCCACCGCGATCATCGCCCAGTCCGACCTGCTCGCCGCCGGCGTCATCCAGGCCGCCGAAGAGCTCGGGCTCGCGGTGCCCGGCGACCTCAGCGTGATCGGCTTCGACGGCATCCGCGTCGACGGCCTGCAGCACGACCTCACCACGCTCGTGCAGCCCTCGGTCGCGAAGGGTCGGGCCGCGGGCGAGGCGATCGTGCAGATGCTCTCGGGCGAGGATGCCGCGGGCACCGCCTTCACGAGCACCCTCCACGTCGGCGACACGACGGCGCCGCCGCGGCGCTGAGGCCCCCGCGGAGCGACCTCCGCGCTGCCGAGGGCGCGGTTGCGCGACAAGCGCGCGGCGCGTGCATCACGCACTCGTCGCGGTTCCGCGCACTCGCCCGAGGGCGGCGCGCGTCCGCCGCCGGGGCTACTCGGGTGCGACCTCGCCGGAGCCCGAGACGCTGCTGCGCACCTGCGGCCGGCCCGAGTACCGCACGTCGCCGCTGCCCGAGAGGGTGACGTCGAGCTCGTCGGACGCGTTCACGCCGATGTTGCCCGAACCCGACAGCACGACCTGCGCCGACGACGCCTCGAGGTCGCCCGCGTCGACGTCGCCGGAACCGCTCACCTCGACGACGAGCGAGTCGGTGCGCCCCGAGAGCTCGAGGTTGCCGGACCCGCTGATCGACGCGCGCACCGACTGCGCGTCGAGGTCGTCGGCCTCGATCTCGCCGGAGCCGCGGATGTCCGCAGCCACCTCCTCGGCGTCGCCGAACTCCGCCGTCACGTCGCCCGATCCGTCGATCACGACCGATTCGAGCGAGGTGACCGTGACCTCGATCCGCAGGTCGCGCTCGCCGACGATGAGTGGGCCGCGGCGGATGCCGATGACGAGCCGTCCGCCGTCGACCTCGGTCACGAGCCGGTCGAGCACGTTCTCGCCCCCGGTGACGGTGAGCGCGGGTTCGTCGCCCAGGCGGATGTCGACCTCGCCGCCAGTGCGCAGCACGACGGAGGACGCGTCGTCGATCTCGCGATCCTCGGTGCGGGTCTGCCCCGCGGTCACGAACGGCGCGCACGCGGTGAGCGTGGCGAGCACGGTCGCGCCGACCGCCGTCACGGCGACTCGGCGCAGCGATGCGCGGTGCATGTCGACCCCTCCCCGCCCCCGGGTCGTGCGGAGGCGACCCGCCGAGCGTACTCGCGACGGGCGACGAAGCGGAGGGTCGTTGGTCACTCCGCAAGGAACGTCAGGCGGGCGCGCCGGTCACCATCCAGGCCCGGCCGCGGGCCCGCAGCGAGAGCGTGACCGCGCGGGCCAGGAGGTACGCGATGACGAACGCGCCGGTGACGAAGGCGAGGGCGACGGATGCCGCGACCGGCCCGTCCGCGGCCGAGCCCGCGGCATCCGCCCCGCCCGTCGCCCACCAGACCACGGCGAACGCGATCGGCGCGTAGGCGGCGAGGTTCACGAGGCCGGTCCAGGCGAGGTAGCGGGCGTCGCCCGCCCCGATGAGGACGCCGTCGAGCACGAACACGACGCCCGCGAGGGGCGTTGACACCCCGAGCACGACGAGCGACAGCGGAAGCAGGTCGCGCACCTCTGCGGATGAGGTGAAGAGCGCGGGCAGCGCCCATGCGCCGGCCACGAGAATCGCCCCGAGCACGAGTCCGGCGCCGACGCCCCAGGCGAGGCATCGGCGGAGCACCGCGCGCACCTGGGCGACGTCGCCGGCGCCCAGCCCCTTGCCCACGAGCGCCTGCGCCGCGATCGCGAGGGCGTCGAGGGCGAAGGCGAGCGTCGCGTACAGGGTCATCGTGACCTGGAACGCGGCGAGCTCGTCGGAGCCGAGCGCGGTCGCCGACCACGTCGCGACGAGCAGCGCCGCACGCAGGCTGACGGTGCGCAGGAACAGCCAGCCGCCCGATGCGGCGCCGCGGAGCACGCCGGCGTGATGCGGCCACGGGTTCGCGCCGACGCGGCGCGCGTGCCGGGCGACGACCACGAGGTACACCGCGACCATGCCCCACTGGGCGATGACGGTGCCGATCGCGGAGCCGGCGATCCCGAGCCCGAGGCCGTAGATGAAGAGCGCGTTGAGGGCGATGTTCGCGCCGAACCCGAGCCCGGCGACCCAGAGCGGCGTGCGGGTGTCCTGGAGGCCGCGCAGCAGGCCCGTCGCCGCGAACACGACGAGCATGGCGGGCAGGCCGATCATCGAGATCGAGAGGTAGGTGACCGCCTCGGCGGTGACCGCGGCGGAGGCGCCGAAGGCCCCGGCGAGCCACGGCGACGCGGCCCACCCGCCCAGGGCGAGCAGCGCACCGAGCCCCAGGGCGAGCCACAGCCCGTCGATGCCGGATGCCACGGCCCCGCGTTCGTCGCCCGCGCCGAGCCGGCGCGCGACCGAGGGCGTCGTCGCGTAGGCGAGGAACACCATGAGCCCGACGATGGTCTGCAGGATGGCGCTCGCGAGCCCGAGCCCGGCGAGCGGCGTCGCGCCCAGGTGGCCGACCATGGCCGTGTCGGCGAGCAGGAACAGCGGCTCGGCGACGAGCGCGCCGAGCGCGGGCACGGCGAGGCGGAGGATGTCGCGGTCGACGACGCGGCGCGCGACCTCCGGGGCGGGGGCGGAGGGGGAGCTCATGGCGGATCGAGCCTACGCGGGGCCGACGACGCGGCCGCGGCGCGCCGTCCTCACTTGGACTCGACGATCTCCTTGCCGAGCGGGGCGAGCGACACGGCGATGAGCTTGAAGTTCGCGATCCCGAGCGGGATGCCGATGATGGTGAGGCACATGATGATGCCCGTGATGAGGTGCTCGAGCGCCAGCCACCAGCCGGCGAGGATGACCCACACCACGTTGCCGAGGAACGACCAGGTGCCCGAGCGGGGGTTGGAGACGACCTCGCGGCCGAACGGCCACACCGCGTAGTTGCCGATGCGGAACGACGCGAGGCCCCACGGGATGGTGACGATGAGGATGCACATGAGCACCCCCGCCAGCATGTAGCCGATCCAGAGCCAGATGCCGGCGAGCACGAACCAGATGACGTTCAGCAGCGTGTTCATGGTGGCTCGATCATCCCACCGGCGGTCGGCCCGCGCGAGGGGGCGACGGATGCCGCGCGGCCGACTTGACGCGGGAGTCGGCGGGCGTATGATTCCGCGGTGACCTTCCGCGATCCGGCGGTCCGCACCTCGCGGCGCCTTCGCTTCCGGCGGGGCTTCCGACTCCATCCGGCGCAGGCCGTGGTGGCGGGATTCGCCTCCGCCGTCCTGGTCGGCACCCTCCTGCTGTGGCTGCCGCCGATGTCCGTCGAACCGGGTGGCACGACCTTCGTCGACGCGCTGTTCACCGCGACGAGCGCGGTGTGCGTGACCGGGCTCGTCGTCGTCGACACGGCCGTGCACTGGAGCCCGCTCGGGCATGCCGTGATCGTGCTGCTGATCCAGCTGGGCGGGCTCGGCATCATGATCTTCGCGTCGCTCATCGGCCTCGTGCTGGCGCGCAGGCTGTCGGTCCGGGCTCGGCTGAACACGGCCACGGAGGCCAAGGCGGTGGGCTTCGACGACGTGCGCGGGCTGGTGCGCGGCATCGTGCTCATCTCGTTCACGATCGAGGCGATCACGTGGGCGTTCCTGTTCCCGCGGTTCCTGTTCGGCTACGACTACGACCCGGGGGAGGCGGCCTGGCACGCGCTGTTCCACTCGGTGTCGTCGTTCAACAACGCCGGCTTCGCCCTGTACTCGAACAACATGATGGACTTCGTCGCCGACCCGTTCATCTGCCTGCCGATGAGCGCGGCGATCATCCTCGGCGGGCTGGGGTTCCCCGTGATCATGCAGCTCCGCAAGGAGTTCACGCGTCCGCTGCACTGGACGATGAACACGAAGCTGGTGCTCTGGGGAACGGTCGTCCTGCTTCTCGGCGGCTGGGCGTACCTGACCATCGTCGAGTGGTCGAACCCCGACACGTTCGGGCCGCTCGACCCGGCCGCGAAGCTCCTCGCGGGGTTCTACGCGTCGGTGCAGACGCGCACCGCGGGCTTCAACAGCGTCGACATCGGGCTCATGCACGACGAGAGCTGGGTCGCGATGGACGTGCTCATGTTCATCGGCGGCGGTCCCGCGGGCACGGCGGGCGGCATCAAGGTGACGACGTTCGCCGTGCTGTTCTTCATCCTGCTCACCGAGTTCCGGGGCGAGGGTGCCGTGAACATCTTCGGCAAGCGCCTCTCGCGGGCGGTGCACCGCCAGGCGATCACGGTCGTGCTGGTCGCCGTCGGCGCGGTCATGCTCGCCACCGTCGTGCTCATGCACCTCACGGGCCTCGCGTTCGACCGGGTGGTATTCGAGGCGGTGTCGGCCTTCGCGACGGTCGGCCTGTCCACCGGCATCACCTACGACCTGCCGCCCGCAGCCGAGATCGTCCTGGTGCTGCTCATGTTCCTCGGCCGCATCGGCCCGCTCACGCTCGGTTCGGCGATCGCGCTCCGCGAGCGTCGCATCCTCTACGAACTCCCCAAGGAAAGGCCCGCCATTGGCTAGGTTCTCGATCTTCGGCGGCGGTGCCGCCGACACGTCCCGCCGCATCGCGGAGGCCGATTCGGTCGCCGTGATCGGGCTCGGCCGCTTCGGCAGCTCGCTCGCGCTCGAGCTCATGCGCGCCGGCACGGAGGTGCTCGGCATCGACGCCGACGAGGAGATCGTCCAGGCGCTGAACGGCGAGCTCACCCAGGTGGTCCGGGCCGACTCGACGAAGGCCGAGGCGCTCAAGCAGCTCGCGGTCGACGAGTTCGATCGCGTGGTCGTCGCGATCGGCTCCGACATCACGGCGTCGATCCTCACGTGCTCGGTGCTGCTCGGCATGAAGACGCCGGTGATCTGGGCGAAGGCGGTGACCGAACAGCACGCGCTGATCCTCGAGCAGCTGGGCGTGCACCACGTCATCCGGCCCGAGGCCGAGATGGGCAAGCGCGTCGCGCACCTCGTCCGCGGTGCGGCCCTCGACTACATCGAGATCGAGAGCGGGTACGCGATCGTGAAGACCGCCCCGCCCGCGCGCCTGCACGGGGTGCCGCTCGGCCAGTCGGGCCTCCGGAAGGAGTTCGGGGTCACGGTCGCCGCGTTCAAGAAGCCCGGGGGCGAGTGGCACAACGCCGACGCCGACACGGTGCTCTCCGACGGCGACATGATCCTCATCGTCGGCCCGACGCGCAAGGCCGAGGGGTTCGCGCAGCTCCGCTGATCGGGTCGAGCGGATGCCGCGGCATCCGTCGCAGCGATCGTCAGGGGTGCCCGCTTAGGGTGGGAGGCATGACCGACGCGACGAAGCCCTCCGGCATCATCCTCGACGAGCTCGACCCGCGGGTCCGCCCGCAGGACGACCTGTTCCGCCACGTCAACGGCAAGTGGATCGAGCGGACCGAGATCCCCGCCGACAAGGCGCGCTACGGCAGCTTCATCGTCCTGTACGAGGAGGCCGAGCGGGCCGTCCGCGAGATCATCGAGGAGGCGCAGCAGGCCGAGCCGGGCACCGAGGCGCGCAAGGTCGGCGACCTGTACGCGTCGTTCATGAACGAGGAGCACGTCGAGCTGCTGGGGGCCACCCCCATCGCCGCGCAGCTCGTCGAGGCGTCGCTGCCGGGCACGATCGACGAGCTGCTCGAGACGGTCGGCCGGCTCGAGCGCCAGGGGATCTCCGGGTTCGCGCAGCTGTTCGTCGACAACGACCCGGGCGACCCCGAGCGGTACCTCGTGTTCGTCGAGCAGGGCGGCATCGGCCTGCCCGACGAGAGCTACTTCCGCGAGGAGCGCTTCGCCGACATCCGCGACAAGTACCGCGCGCACCTCGAGCGCATGTTCGACCTCGCGAAGCTCGACGACGTCGCCGCGCGGGCCAAGCGCGTCTTCGACCTCGAGACCGAGATCGCGGCCACCCACTGGACCAACGTGGAGTCCCGCGACTCGCAGAAGACGTACAACCTGATGCCGTGGTCGGACGTCGCGGCCGCGGCATCCGTCGACCTCGACCGCTGGCGCGACGCGATGGGCGTGCCCGCGCGCGCGTTCGACGAGCTCGTCGTGCGCCAGCCGAGCTTCGTCGAGGGCGTCGGGCGGCTGCTCACCGACGACCGCCTGCCCGCGTGGCGGGACTGGCTCGCCTGGCAGGTCATCCGCTCGAGCGCCGCGTACCTCTCCAAGGACTTCGTCGACGCGAACTTCGACTTCTACGGCCGCACGCTCACGGGCACGCCGCAGCTGCGCGAGCGGTGGAAGCGCGCCGTCTCGTTCGTCGAGGGCGCCATGGGCGAGGCCGTCGGCCGCATCTACGTCGAGCGGCACTTCCCGCCCGCCGCCAAGGAGGCGATGGACGAGCTCGTCGCGAACCTCGTCGAGGCCTACCGGCAGTCGATCACCGGCCTCGACTGGATGGGCGAGGAGACCCGCGCGAAGGCGCTCGACAAGCTCGAGAAGTTCACGCCGAAGATCGGCTACCCGGTGAAGTGGCGCGACTACTCCACGCTCGAGGTCGACGCCGCCGACCTCGTCGCGAACGTGCGGGCGACGGCCGAGTTCGAGTTCCAGCGCCAGCTCGGCAAGATCGGCAACCCGATCGACCGCGACGAGTGGTTCATGACGCCGCAGACGATCAACGCCTACTACAACCCCGGCTTCAACGAGATCGTGTTCCCCGCGGCGATCCTGCAGTTCCCGTTCTTCGACGCCGAGCGGGATGCCGCGGCGAACTACGGCGCGATCGGCGCCGTGATCGGACACGAGATCGGCCACGGCTTCGACGACCAGGGGTCGCGCTTCGACGGCGACGGGCGCCTCATCGACTGGTGGACCGAGGCCGACCGGGCCGCCTTCGAGGAGCGCACGAAGGCGCTCATCGACCAGTACGACGTGCTCGTCCCCGCCCAGCTCGATGGCGGGTCCGTCGAGGGCGAGGGCGGCACCCCGCACCACGTGAGCGGCGCGCTCACCATCGGCGAGAACATCGGCGACCTCGGCGGGCTGGCGATCGCCTGGAAGGCCTACGAGCTCTCGCTCGGCGGCGCCGAGCCGCCCGTGATCGACGGCATGACCGGGGCGCAGCGCTTCTTCCTCTCGTGGGCGCAGGCGTGGCAGATGAAGGCCCGCGACGAGGAGGTCATCCGCCTCCTCGCCATCGATCCCCACTCGCCGAACGAGTTCCGGTGCAATCAGATCGTGCGCAACATCGACGAGTTCTACACTGGCTTCGAGGTCGCACCCGATGACGCGCTCTGGCTCGACCCGGCCGAGCGCGTCCGCATCTGGTAACCCCTCCATCCACCCCCGTCCGATCCCGTCGAGCGCACCGCGATGCCGCGGTGGGGGAGCGCCCGGCCCGCACAGGAAGTCGTCAGCCACCGTGGTGACCTCGTCGCAGGGTTCCGAACGCCGTGCTCGGCACGCGAGCTTCCGACGCGGTCGTCACCGCACCGACGAGCACGCCGAGGACTTCACGCGCGGCTTCGACGCGCTCGGCGAGCTGGCGCTCGCGGGCGTGCAGGTGTCGGCGCGCGCGACCGACCTCGCCACGGGCCGCGTGCTGTTCTCGGTCGACGACCACGTCGTCATGCCCACGGCGTCGATCGGCAAGGTGCTGCTCCTCGTCGAGGTCGCCACGCGTCTGGCCACGACGGGTCATGAGGCGTTCACCGTGCTCGACCGCGACCCGCGCGACGCGGTCGGCGACTCGGGCATCTGGCAGCACCTGCAGACGCCGTCGCTGCCCATGGCCGACCTCGCCGCGCTCGTCGGCGCGACGAGCGACAACCTCGCGACGAACGTGCTCATCCGCCACATCGGCCTCGAGTCGGTCCGCGCCCGCACCGAGGCGCTCGGCCTGACCCGGACCGCGCTGCTCGACCTGGTGCGCGACCACCGCGGTCCCGACGACGCGCCGCAGCTCTCGATCGGCTCGGCCAAGGAACTCACGTGGCTCTTCGCCGCCCTCGCGCGCGGCGAGATCGTGAGCCCCGAGGTGTCGCAGCGGGTCGTGGGGTGGCTCTCGCTGAACGCCGACCTGTCGATGGTCGCCTCGGCGTTCGGCCTCGACCCGCTCGCGCACCGCATGCCCGACCACGGGCTGCTGCTCATGAACAAGACCGGCACCGACGGCGGCGTGCGCAGCGAGGTCGGCGTCCTCCGCGGGCCGCGGGCGAGCGTCGCCTACGCGGTCTCGATGTACTACGCCGACACGCAGCTGGCCACGCGGCTGGCGGTGCTCGACGGCATGCGGCAGGTCGGCGCCGACCTGCTCGAGTACGTGCACTGACCCGTGGTCACGACCGGGCGACCGGGGCGACGCGAACGAGGGGCGGATGCCGCGGCGCACTCGCCACGCGGCATCCGCCCCGCCCCTGCACCGGGTCGATCAGCCCTTCTCGGCACCTGCCGTCGTGTTCATGATGCGGCGCTGGAAGATGAAGAACAGCACCGCGACCGGGATGGTCATGAGCACGGCCGCCGCGAGCTGCAGCGGGAACTGGTTGCCCGAACCGAGCTGCCCCGACACGAGCGACGCCACACCGGTCGTGAGGGTGTTCAGTTCGGGGCTCTGCCGCGACACGATGAAGTGCCCGAGCTCGTTCCACGAGCCCTGGAAGCTCAGGATGATGAGCGTGACCAGCGCGGGCCGGGCCATCGGCAGGACGACCGACCAGAACGTGCGGAACTGGCCCGCGCCGTCGATGCGCGCCGCCTCCTCGATCGACACGGGGATCGAGTCGAAGAACTGCTTCATGATGAACACCCCGGCCGCCGTCGACAGCAGCGGGATGATCATGCCCGCGTACGTGTCGTACAGGCCCACCTGCTGCAGGATCAGGAACCGCGGGATGAGCAGCACCACACCCGGCACCGCGAGCACGCCGATGAAGAACACGAAGACCATCGAGCGGCCCCGGAACTTCAGGCGCGAGAGCGCGTAGCCGGCGAGCGAGTCGAAGAAGACGCGCCCCAGGGTGACGACCACGGCGACCAGCACCGAGTTGCCGAACCAGAGGGTGAACGGCACGCCGGTGAACAGGCGCTCGTACGCCGCGAACGTGACCGTCTCGGGCACGAGCGACAGCGGGTTCTGCGTGGCATCCGCGTCGGTCTTGAACGAGGCCGCGATCGAGAGGATGAACGGGTAGATGTAGATGAGCGCCAGGCCGATGAGGATCAGGTAGCTCGTCCACAGCCCCGCGCGCGCCTTCGGCGAGATCCGCCGGCGGCGGGTGGGGCGAGCGGATGCCGCGTCGCGGCCGCCGTCGCCCGTGACCACGGATCGCGTGCTGAGGTCGGTCATGATCGGCTCCCGTCTCGCGGACCGGCATCGCCGTCCTCGCGTGCGTCGGCCCCCGTGAGGAGCGCGCGGTCGGCCGGGTCGGCGCCGACGGCCGCCGAGGCGGCGTCGGGCTCGTGCCGGCGGGGGTCCGCCGCGCCGCCGCGTCCTGCGCGACGGCCGCCGCGGCCCATGCCCTTCGGGTCGCGCTCACGCAGCACCCAGCGCTGGAACAGCGTGAGCAGGATGATGAACACGAACAGGATGAAGGCGATCGCCGCGCCCTGACCCCACTTGAGGTCGTCGAACGAGGTCTGGTAGGCGAGGAAGGCCGGGGTGGTGATCGTACCTCCGGCCGTCGATCCACCGAGCACGTAGATCTGGTCGAAGACCTGCCACGAGCCGATGAGGCCGAGCGTCAGCACGGTGAACAACGTCGGGCGCAGCATCGGCAGCGTCACCGAGAAGAACGTGCGGACCGGTCCGGCGCCGTCCATGCGGGCGGCCTCGTCGACCTCCGCGCCGATGTTCTGCAGTCCGGCGAGGAACAGCAGCATGAAGGTGCCCGAGGTCGTGAAGATCGCCAGGATGATCAGCGAGCTCATCGCGACCGACGGGCCGGCGAGCCACTCCCACCAGGTGACCCCGAGCGGGCCGGACTCGGCCAGCGCCGCGGGGGCGCTCGTCACGCCGACGGCGGCGAGGATGTTGTGGAAGACGCCGCTCGGGTCGTTGAACCAGTTCGGGCCGTTGATGCCGAAGAACCCGAGCACGGCGTTGACCGCGCCCGACGCGGTGAACAGGAACTGGAAGACGACCACGATCGCGACGGTCGAGGTGACCGATGGGAAGTAGAAGGCGGTGCGGAAGAAGCCGCGCCCGCGCAGCACCGCGCGGTTGACCTGCACGGCGAGCAGCAGCGCGACGATGGTCTGCAGGGGCACGACGAAGACGACGTACCAGAGGTTGTTGCGCACGGCCCGACCGAAGTTGCGCTGGTCGAGACCCGTGTCGGTCGTGATCGCCGCGTAGTTGTCGAGCCCGACGAAGTTCACGTTCGGGTTCAACGGCGATCGGAAGCCGTTCCAGTCGCTGAAGCTCACCCAGAGCGCCAGCAGGATCGGGATCGCGAGGAACACCCCCACGATGGCGACGGCGGGCGTGACGAAGAGCCAGCCCGCGCGGGCCTCGCCGCGGCGGATGCCACCGCCGCGACGAGACCCGGACGCGGTGCCGGTCATGATCAGCCGTTCGCCTTGTCGGCTGCGGCCTGCAGGTTCTCCTGGAACGGCCCGAGCACGGCGGCCGGGTCGGCGAGCCCCTGCGTCTCGAGCGAGGCGTTGAACTCGGTCACGGCCGTCGCCGCGCCGGCGAAGGCGACCGGGCTCTGCGCGTACTCGACTCCGGCGACGAACGCGGCGTTCTCGGGGAACTGCTCCGCGTAGGCCGACGAGCCGGACTCGGTCGACGGGATGACGCCGAACGCCTCCGCGAACGCGAGCTGCTGCTCGTCGCTCGTGAAGTACTCCACCAGGTCGATCGCCGCGTCGCGCGTGTCGGACTCGGCCGGGATGCCCCAGCAGTTGCTGAACGCGAACGTCGACGGGCCGCCCGGGCCCTCCGGGAGCTCGACGCTGATGAACTCGCGGTCGGGGTAGTCGTTGGCCATCGCGCCGTTGATCCACGGACCCTCGATGGTCATGGCGCCGCGACCCAGGCCGAACGCCTCGCCGGCCCAGCCGGCCTCGACGTCCTGCGGGTAGGCGAGGTTGCCCGCCTCCACGAGGCCCTGCAGGTACTCGAGCGCCTCGGCGTTCTCGGGCGAGTCGGCGGTGACCTCGTCGGCGTCGCCGACGCCGCCGCCGGCCTGACCCATGAACACGCCGATGCGGGCGTACTCGCGGCCGAGCACGAGGCCGGTCGTGTCATCCGTCGTCAGCTGCGCCGCGACCTGCGCGAGGCCGTCCCAGTCGGTGGGCACGTCGGCGTCGGTGAGGCCGGCGGCCTCCCATGCGGCGGTGTCGATCTGCAGCGCGAGCGTCGAGAAGTCCTTGGGCGCGCAGTAGAACTGGTCGTCGTACGTGAACTGCTCGCGCAGCGCGGGCAGGAACTCGTCCGCGTTCGCCAGGTCGTCCGCGTACGGCTCGAGGAAGCCCTGGCCCGCGTAGGTCTGGAACTGGTCCCACGGCATGTAGAACAGGTCGGGCGGGTTGTTGCCCGAGAAGCCCTGGCCGAGCTGCTGCACGAGGTCGTTCGCGGCGATGACCTCGACGGTGTTGCCGGTCTCCTCGGCCCACGCCTCGGCGGCCTGCGTCACCGCGTCGGTCTCGGCCTGGCCGGACGAGCCGATCAGGATGCTGAGGTCTTGTCCGCTCGTCTCGCCGCCGTCGTTCCCGCCCGGGGAGCAGGCGGCTAGGGTGATGACGAGTCCCGTCGCCACTGCGACGGCGCTCCATTGTGATGTCCTCACGATGTATCCCTTCTGGTGATTGCCGGCCTCAGGTGCCGGGGATCGCGTCGAGCGCCAGGTGTCCAGGCCGTCGCTCGACGAGTCGGGGCGCGAGGAGCCGATCGGTCGGCTCCTCGTCGCTGCTCGGATTGGGGCGCACGTCGTCGCCCGCCGGCCCGAACAGCAGGTCGAGTGCCGCGGCGACGACGTCGTCGAGGGGCTGCTCGATGCTCGAGAGCCCGACGGCCGCGGCCACGGGGGTGTCGTCGAAGCCGACGACGGGAAGCGCCGGGCGCCCGGCGGTGCGGGCGGCGATCATCGCGCCGAGGGCGAGGGAGTCGCTCGCGCAGACGATCGCGTCGGGCGGCTCGGGCAGGGCGAGCAGTTCGGCGGCGGCGCGGGAGCCCTCGGTGACGCCGTCCTCGACGTGCCGGGCGAGCGCCGCCCGCGCGTCGGCGTCGACGCCGCACTCGGCCTCCCAGCCGGCGCGGCGCTCGTCGCCCGTGCCGGAGCCGTGCGGCCAGCCGATCCATCCGACGCGCCGCGCGCCCTGCTCGCGCAGGTGCCGGACGGCCCCGGCGACGCCGGCGCGACCGTCGACGTCGACCCAGCGGTGCCGCACGGCGCTGGTCTCGGGGTCCCACGGGCGACCGAACGCGACGAACGGGACGCCCTGCTCGGTGAGGGCGCGGATGCGCTCGTCGCCGTGGGTGGTCGCGGTGAGCACGAACGCGTCGACGTCGGATCCCTCGCGGAGGCGTCGGATGCGGGCGAGCTCGTCGTCGGGGTCGGCGGCCGAGAAGACCATGACGCGCAGTCCCCGGGCGTCGGCGTGCTCGGTGAGCTTGTGGAGGAACCGATCGAGCACGGCGCCGGAGATGCCGTCGCGCCACGGGTCGATGCGGACCCCGATGGTGGCGGACTTGCGCGTGCGCAGCCGCCGGGCGGAGGCGTGGGGCCGGTAGCCGAGGCGCGAGATGGCCTCGAGCACGCGCTGACGCGTCGCCTCGCGGACGATCTCGGGGCTGTTCAGCACGTTCGACACCGTCTGCCGGGAGACCCCTGCGGCCTGGGCGACGTCGTCGACCGTCGGCATCCTCGACACGTCGCCTCCTTCGGCTGTGCGCGGGTCGTCTTCGGTGACGATCTTCGGAATCCGCCGATTTGATCGATCAAATCTTTGCTAATGTTGCCCACATCCGACAGCGGTGTCAAGCCATCAGGCGGTCACCGTTCCATTACGAACCGGAAGCGAGCACCACGTGACCGCACCACTCCAGCCACTGCTGCACGACGCGCTGGCGGTCCTCAGGGCGCCCACCCAGGTCTGGTCCGCGCACGACGGCGCCATCGGCGGCGCACCCGTGCACGGCGTCTACAGCGCCGACGTCCGACTCGTCCGCGCGATGCGCCTCACGGTCGACGGGCGCGCGCCCGAGCACCTCGCGACCGGGGGCGACCGCAGCGACCACGTGCGCATCGACGCGCTCGTGCGCACGCTCGACGACCCCACCCCCGACCCCGGCGTCCGGCTCGTGATCGAGCGCTCGGTCGACGCGGCCGGCATCGCCGACACCCTCACGCTCCGCAACCGGCAGCCGATCGACGTGCGGGCGCGCGTCGAGATCGAGCTCGAGCCCGACGCGACCCCCGTCGACCACGTCAAGCTCGGCGGGGCCGACACGTCGTCGGCGCGCGCCCGGCTCGAGGCGGGCGCGGCCGTGTGGTCCGGCGAGCAGGTCGCTGCCCGGCTCACCGCACCCGGCTTCGAGATCTCGGTCGACGACCGCGGCATCCGCCTCATCGCCGAGCTCGTCGTGCCGGCCGCCGGCGAGGCGACCGCGGGATGGCGCCTCGACGCCGTCGACGAGGCCGCCGTCGTGCGCGGCGTCGACACGCCCGCGCCGTGGTCGGCACCCGAGGTTGCGGCGGCCGACGACCGCCTCGCGCGCTGGATCGCGCAGGGCCTCGCCGACCTCGACGCGCTCCGCATGACGACGGTGCGACAGCCGGGCGCCGAATTCATCGCCGCGGGCGCACCCTGGTTCTTCACGCTGTTCGGCCGCGACTCCATCTGGACCGCGCGCATGATGCTGCCGCTCGGCACCGAGCTCGCGGGCGACACCCTGCGCGTCCTCGCGGGGCTGCAGGGCACCCGCGTCGACGACGCCACGGCCGAGGAGCCCGGCAAGATCATGCACGAGCTGCGCCGCGCCGCGCTGTCGCTCGACGGCGCCGACGGCGAACTGCCCCCGCTCTACTACGGCACCGTCGACGCGACCGCGCTCTGGATCGCGCTCCTCCACGACGCCTGGCGCTGGGGCCTGCCCGCCGAGGAGGTGCGCGCGCTCCTGCCGAACCTGCAGGCCGCCCTTGCGTGGATGCGCGACCACGGCGACGCCGACGGCGACGGACTCCTCGAGTACGTCGACCGCTCCGGGCGCGGCCTCGCCAACCAGGGCTGGAAGGACTCCGGCGACTCGGTGCAGTGGCGCGACGGCTCCCTCGCCGAGGGGCCGATCGCGCTCGCCGAGGTGCAGGCGTACGCCTACGAGGCGGCCGTGCACGGGGCCGACCTGCTCGACGCGTTCGAGGTCGACGGCGGCGACGAGTGGCGGGCGTGGGCCGCCCGGCTGCGCGACCGGTTCCACGAGGAGTTCTGGATCGACGACCCCGACGGCGCCTACCCGGCGATCGCGCTCGACGCGAACAAGCGCGCGGTCGACACGGTCACCTCGAACATCGGCCACCTGCTCGGCACGGGCCTGCTCGACGCCGACCAGGTCGACCTCGTCGTGCGTCGCCTGACCGACCCCACCCTCGACTCCGGGTACGGCCTGCGCACCATGTCGACCGCGTCCGGCGGCTACTGGCCGCTCAGCTACCACGGCGGCACGGTGTGGGCCCATGACACGGCCATCGCCGTGCTGGGCCTCGCGCGCGAGGGTCGCGGGGCGGATGCCGCGGGGCTGGTCGAGGGCCTCCTCCGGGCGGCCGCGGGCTTCGGGTACCGCATGCCCGAGCTCCACTCCGGCGACCCGGCGACCGAGGTGTCGGTGCCCGTGCCGTATCCGGCCGCGTGCCGGCCCCAGGCCTGGTCGGCCGCGGCATCCGTCGCCGTGCTCACCGCCGTGCTGGGCCTCGAGCCCGACGGCGACGAGCTGCGCACGAACCCGATCGCCTCGTTCGGGCGGGTCGCCGTCCGCGGCGTCCGCGTGCGGGGGAGCGAGCGCGAGGTCCGCGCCGGCTGAGCTTCCGCCGGCGCCGTCAGGCGAGCTTGCGGAGCACGCGGCCGAGCACGTCGGCCACCTCGGCGCCGTCTGGCGGCGGCGCCCCCTGCTCGGCGCGCCGCGACCAGGTGAGGCCCACGTAGCGCATCACCCCGGCGAGCAGGTGCGTCGTGATCTCGGCCTCGTCGGGGATCGCGGCGAGTTCGGCCTCATCGGCGCCCGCTCGGAGCGCCTGCTGGCGGAGCCGCAGCTCGACGATCTCGCGCAGCTCGCCCTCGATCTCGGCGAGGCGCTCCATCTGCCGGGCCATGAGCAGCGGGTTGCCCGAGATGGCGCGGATGCGGCGCGCCATGAGCCCGGCGTCACCGGGCAGCTTCGACGGGTCGATGCGCACCAGGCCGACGGCTTCGGCGAGGAGCGGCCCGTCGGAGACGATGAACTCGCGGGCCGCCCGCTCGTCGATGCGGGGGAGGTCGGGCCCCAGCAGCGCGGCATCCTTCGTCTTGAAGTGGTTGAAGAACGTGCGCTGGCTGACGCCCGCCGCCCGGCAGATCATGTCGACCGTGACCCCGTCGTACCCGTGCTCGAGCACGAGCTCGACGGTGGCGCGCTCGATCGCGGCGGTCGTCTCGGCGACGCCTCGGCGGCGTGCACCCGGCTCGGTCGACATGATCTGCTCCTCGGTCTACTCGTACCGTAGCGACTCGATCGGGTCCTGCCGGGCCGCGCGCCGTGCCGGCAGCACGCCAGAGAGGAACGCGATCACCATGATCACGACGATGACCGTGACCACCGTGGCGGGCTCGAACAGCAGCAGCGTGAGACCTGGGAGGTCGGCCAGCACGGTCGACGCGGCGCCCGCGGAGATCGCGGTGCCGACGCCGATGGCCGCCAGTGCGCCGATCGCCGAGCCGAGCAGGCCGATCACCACCGCCTCGAGGCTGAAGAGCCCGAACACCCGGCCGTTCGACATGCCCATGGCCTTCATCAGGCCGATCTCGCGCGTGCGCTCCTGCACGCTCATCAGCAGCGTGTTGACGATGCCGAAGGATGCCGCGATGAGGGCGACCACGGCGAAGGCGCTGAGCACGCCGATGATGCCGGTGATGACGGTCTGGATGACGCCGAGCTGGTCCTCGACGGTCTGCCCCGCGAGGTCGGCGTCGGCGAGGTCGGCCTTGACGGCGTCCACGTCGGCCGCGGTGACCGCGCCGTCGGCGCCGGAGCCCTCGAGGTACGCGACCGCGACGGCGTAGGCGTTCGGCTGGCCGGGCACGGCCTGCGCGTCGGCGATCTCGTCGGTCAGCGCCTGGTTCACGCCGGATCCCGCGGCGAGCAGGCTCGTCCGCGCGACGCCGACGACCTCGGCCTCGACGGTCTGCTCCTCGAGCGCGGCGTCGGTGTACCCGAGGGTCACCGTGGCGCCGACGGCGTCCTCCGCGTCGGAGAAGCCGAGCGCGTCGACGTAGTCCTCGGGCAGCAGGATCTGCAGGTCGCCCGACTCCTGGTCGAGCTGCGCGCCGGCCACGAGGTCGCTGCGGCCGATCGACGACGTGGGGTTCACGTCGAGCTCGTAGCGGCCGTCGGCGGCCGCGTCGGCGTCGCCGGCGATCCAGTCGACGCTGATCTGCCGGACGGGCTCGACCCGGTCGACGCAGGCGATCGCGCGCGTGGCCTCGAGGTCGTCGTCATTCAGCAGGGTGCCGGAACCGAGCGGGTTCGCCTGGCCGGACTGCTGACGCCCGTCGGGGTCGTACTCGTTCGGCCCGTCGGTCGTGTCGGTCGACGCGGCCGGCGTGACGAGCAGCACGTCGCCCGTGCTCAGCGTCTCGACCTGCTTGGTGACGTAGTCGTTGACGCCGGCGCCGAGCGCGGTGGTGAGGGTGAGGGTGAACGCGCCGACGAAGAGGCTGAGCGCGGTGAGGGTCGTGCGCAGGCGGCTGCGGAACGCGTTGCGGGTCGCGGTGGTGATGACGTCGGCGGTCCTCATCGGGCCGCTCCTTCCGTGACGACGGATGCCGCGGCATCCGTTCTGGCGATGATGCGGCCGTCGGCGATGGTGATGCGCCGGTCGCAGCGGGCGGCGAGCTCCTCGTCGTGGGTGACGACGACGAGCGTGATGCCGCGGTCGCGCTGCAGGCCGAAGAGGAGGTCCTCGACCTGGCGGCCGGTGGCCGTGTCGAGGTTGCCCGTCGGCTCGTCGGCGAAGATCACGTCGGGCTCGTTGATGAGCGCGCGTGCGATGACGACGCGCTGCTTCTGTCCGCCGGAGAGGTCGGTGGCGCGGTTCTTCGCCTTGTCGGCGAGGCCGAGCGACTCGAGCACCGCCATGCCGCGCCGGGTGCGCTCGCGCGGTGCGACGCCCGCGACGAGCAGGGGGAGCGTCACGTTC
This sequence comes from Agromyces sp. NDB4Y10, assembly GCF_001620055.1. Classification (GTDB taxonomy): domain Bacteria; phylum Actinomycetota; class Actinomycetes; order Actinomycetales; family Microbacteriaceae; genus Agromyces; species Agromyces indicus. The sequence goes on from NZ_LQGY01000028.1 coordinate 153,263, forward strand.
TCGAGCACGCTCTGCTGGGCGGTGAGGAAGAACTGCTGGAAGACGAAGCCGAAGCGCTCGTTGCGCAGTCGGTTGAGGGTGCGCGCCCCGGCGCCGGCGACGTCCTCGCCGTCGACCTCGATCCGGCCGGCGTTGGGGCGGTCGAGGAGCGCGAGCAGGTGCATGAGCGTCGACTTGCCCGAGCCGGATCGGCCGACGATCGCGAGCGATTCGCCGTGCTGCACGTCGAGGCTGACGCCCTTCAGTGCGTCGAAGCGGGTCTCTCCGGATCCGTAGGTCTTGGCGAGGTCGACGGCGCGGATCACCGGGGCGCCTCGGGGCGGTGCTGCGGCGGGGGTCATGGGCCTTCCTTTCAGTCGCTACACATCCTAATGCAGTGACTGCAAGTATTGATGCGCTCGCTGCAGAGGTCCTGCGCGGCGCCAATGCGTTCCCTATGAGCGAATCCAGAGACCGACCGGTCGGTCTGACGACTAGCATGAGTGCATGGACCTCCGCGATCGCATCCTCGACGTCGCCCGGCGCCTCACGCTCGAGCACGGCACGATCCCGTCGCTGAACGCCGTGGCCGAGGCGTCCGGCGTCTCCAAGGGCGGGCTCATGCACCACTTCCCGAGCCGCGCGGCGCTCGTCGACGGCCTCGCCCGCCGGGCCCTCGACGAGATCGACCTGGCCATGCGCGAGGCGGCGGCCGACGGCCGTGCCGCCGCCGCGTGGCTCGGGCTCTCGGTGCCCCGGGGCGACGACCTCGACCTGTTCCGGGCCATGGCCGTCGCCCACCGGGCGCTGGAGGGACCGGAGTCCGGGGTGCTCGCCGACGCCGCCGCCGCGATCGCCCGGTGGGAGCGGCTCATCGCCGACGAGGTCGGCGACCCCGTGCGCGCGCGCATCATCCGGCTCGTCGGCGACGGGCTGGCGGGAAACGCCCTGGCCGGCCTCGACGATTCCGTCGCCGACGTCGACCTCGCGACGCTGCTCGACCACCTCGGGGTCGCGGACCGCCGGCCGTGACCCCCGCGCTCCTCGCCGGGATCGCCGGCCTCGCCGCACTCGACGCGCTCAATCCGGCGACGATCGTGTCGGTCGCGCTCATCCTCCTCGCGGCGCCGCGACGACCCGGGCTGATCGCGCTCGCGACCGTCGCGGGAGCGGCCCTCACCGTGTTCGCGGTCGGGACGGCGCTCTACCTGACCGCGGGCGCCGCCGCCGGCGCGGTCGAGGGCGTCATCACGGTGCTGCGGTTCGCGGCCTTCGGGGCGGCCGCGGTCGGCCTCGTCGTCGCCGGGGTCCGCCGCCTCCGGGACCGACCCCGACGACCCGTCGCCCTCCCGGCGTGGTTCGGACCGTGGACCGCGCTGCCGTTCGGCGCCGTCGTCACCGCCGCCGATCTGCCGAACGCGTTCCCGTACTTCATCGCCATCGAGCGCCTCGTCGATTCCGGTGCCCCGGCCTGGCAGGGGCTGCTGGTGCTCGCGGGGTACACCCTCGTCTACTGCCTGCCGTGCCTCGTGCTCCTCGTCGTCGGCCTGCTCGCGCGGGAGCGCACGCGGGCGCGGCTCGAGCGGATCGTGGCGCGTTTCGGCCAGGGCACGGTCCGGCGCTCGGTGCCGCTCGCCCTCCTGCTGTTCGCCGCGGCCGCCGCCGTCGCCGCGGTGCCGTTCCTGCTCGCGTGACCCCCGTGGCGACGCGCGCCGCGGCCGGTCAGGACACGCGCCGATCCGCGGTCGCCAGCAGGCCGACCCCCTCGATCACCGCCCGGTGCGTCTCGCCCGACCCGAGGATCCGGAAGTGGCCGGGCACGGGCACCCGGATGTTCGTCGCCCCGTCGAGCATGCTGCCGTCCGGGATGTGCGGGTCGAACCGTCCGAACACCGAGACGATGCAGGCGTTGACGGATGCCGCGCGCCCGAGCATCACGATGGTCTCGTCGCTCGGCAGCAGCGCCCGCACGCTCGGGTCCACGATGAGCCGGGCCAGGCGCGACCCCGCGAAGGGCGTGCACACGGCGACGACGCCGAGCAGCCCGCGCCGGCCCTCGGCGGCGGGTTCGCCGTCGGGCTCGGCGTCGGCCTGGGCCACCATGAGGTGCTTGGCGATCAGGCCGCCCTTGCTGTGCGCGACGATCACCCGGCCGGCGTTCGGCGCCGGCACCTTCGCCAGCGCGCGCTCCAGCCGCCGTGCCGTGTCGGCGACGCCGCGGCGGTTCGTGCCCATGCCGTGCACGACGCGCACCCGGTGCCCCGCGGCCGACAGCGCATCGCCGAGCGGGCGCATGAACGACCAGTGCTCGTAGATGCCGGGCAGCAGCACGACCTCGGGCAGCGACGGGTCCCCGTGCCGCCACCGCTCGGGCGGGTGCCATCCGTCGACGAGCACCGCCGCCTGCCGCCAGCCCGCGTACAGGTAGTCGCCGGCCCACCACCAGGCGCGCTCGATCCGAGACGGCGGCTCGGGCTGCGAGACGCGCGCGACCTCGCGACCGACCGCTTCGCCGCGCGCGTGCCGGGCGACGAGGTCGGCGACCCGGTCGCCGGCCGTGACCATGGTCTCGTGGCCGCGGTCGGGCACCTCCGCGTACCGGCCGTTCGGCAGCATCCGCGTCACCTGCTCGGCCCACGGCTTCGGTGCGAGGCGGTCGTGCTCGCCGCGGATCACGAGCGTCGGCGCCGCGACATCCGACAGCACCAGCTCGAGGCGGTGGTCGAGCATCTGCCGCAGCTTCTTGAAGTACCACCGGGGCCCGGCCTGCAGGTACGACCGGATGCCGAGCGCGACCACGCGCGGCCGCAGCAGCGACGGGTCGGCGACCAGCCGGATCGCCTGCACGAACGCCGACCGCTCCCGCGGGTTCACGGTGGGGGCGATGAGCACGACGGATGACACGAGCTCCGGCCGTTGCGCGGCGGTCTCGGCGACGATCTGCGTCCCCATCGAGTGGCCGACGAGCACGACGGGCGCCGAGAAGCGCTCCGCCTCGATGAGCTCGGCGAGGTACGCCCCGGACTCCGACATCGTCTGCGGGCCGTCGGGCTCCGGCGCCGCGCCGAACCCGGGCAGGTCGAGGGCGAGCACGCGTCCGTGGCGGGCCAGCGCGTCGGCGAGCTCCGACCAGTAGCGGTGGCCCATGCCGATGCCGTGCACGAGCACGAAGACGGGGGCGTCGGCCTCGCCCGACTCGGTGATCACCGTCACCCGGTCGTCGAGGCGGAACTCGCGCGTCCGCGACATCCGCACCCCCTGTCGTCCTGCTCGCTGGTAGCGATCATGCCGGATGCCGCCCGGTGACGGCTGGGATCGGGCAGGGGGTTGCGCGGTGCGCGGACGATCGAGTCAGTCGACCAGCCCGGATGCCGCGAGCCGGCGCAGCACCTCGACGCCCGCCGGCGGGCAGCGATGCGCCTCATCGGTGCCCACCCAGTGCACGGCGTCGATCTCGCCGTCGGGCTCGGGCGCGGCATCCGTCTCGACGAGGAAGACGTGCATGCGCACGTGGCGCCCCTCGCCCTGCCCGTGGGCGAGCTCGCGCACCGTGAACGCCTCGGCGAGGGTCGACGGGTCGAGCACCAGCCCGACCTCCTCGCGGGCCTCGCGCGCCGCCGCCTCGGCCGGCGTCTCGCCCGGGTCGATCTTGCCGCCCGGCAGGTAGTGCACCTCGCGCCCGCGAGCCGTGACCATCAGCACGCGACGGTCGCGCACGACGGCGATCGCGGCGACGTGCAGGTCGGGCAGCGGCATCCGTTCAGCCTAGAGCCGGCCCGAGCGGGTGACGGATGCGGAACGCGTGCGCGTTTCTGGGCGGCATCCGCTCGACCGTAGGATAAGGACATCGACTTGCGGGCGTCTCGCCCGATCCCCTCCGCACTGGACCATTGGAGCCACCGTGGCCGCACCCACCCGTCTCGATTCCGTCATCACGCTCGCCCAGCACCGGGGCTTCGTCTTCCAGGCGGGTGAGATCTACGGCGGATCCCGGTCGGCGTGGGACTACGGCCCCCTCGGCGTCGAACTGAAGGAGAACATCAAGCGCCAGTGGTGGCGCTCGATGGTGCAGGGCCGCGACGACGTCGTCGGCCTCGACTCGAGCGTGATCCTGCCCACCCAGGTGTGGGAGGCGTCGGGCCACGTCGCCGTGTTCACCGACCCGCTCATCGAGTGCCTGCACTGCCACAAGCGCTTCCGCGAGGACCACCTCGTCGAGGCGTACGAGGAGAAGAAGGGCCGCGAGCCCGAGAACGGCCTCGCCGACATCGTCTGCCCCAACTGCGGCACGCGCGGCCAGTGGACCGAGCCGCGCGCCTTCTCCGGCCTGCTGAAGACCTTCCTCGGCGTCGTCGACGACGAGTCCGGCCTGCACTACCTGCGCCCCGAGACCGCGCAGGGCATCTTCGTGAACTTCGCCAACGTGCTGCAGGCGGCGCGCATGAAGCCGCCGTTCGGCATCGGCCAGATCGGCAAGTCGTTCCGCAACGAGATCACGCCGGGCAACTTCATCTTCCGCACGCGCGAGTTCGAGCAGATGGAGATGGAGTTCTTCGTCGAGCCCGGCAGCGACGAGGAATGGCACCAGTACTGGATCGACACGCGCTTCCAGTGGTACGTCGACCTCGGCATCGACCCCGAGAACCTGCGCCTGTTCGAGCACCCGAAGGACAAGCTCAGCCACTACTCGAAGCGCACCGTCGACATCGAGTACCGCTTCGGCTTCACCGGCGGCGAGTGGGGCGAGCTCGAGGGCGTCGCGAACCGCACCGACTTTGACCTCTCGACCCATGCCGAGCACTCCGGCAAGGACCTCTCGTTCTTCGACCAGTCGAAGAACGAGCGCTGGACCCCGTACGTGATCGAGCCCGCGGCCGGCCTCACCCGCTCGCTCATGGCGTTCCTCGTCGACGCGTACCACGTCGAGGAGGTGCCGAACGCGAAGGGCGGCACCGACACCCGCACGGTGCTGAAGCTCGACCCGCGCCTCGCGCCCGTCAAGGCCGCGGTGCTGCCGCTCTCCCGCAACGAGAAGCTGTCGCCGCTCGCGCGCGACGTCGCCGCCCGCCTGCGCAAGCTGTGGAACGTCGAGTTCGACGACGCGGGTGCCATCGGCCGCCGCTACCGCCGCCAGGACGAGATCGGCACCCCGTTCTGCGTCACGGTCGACTTCGACTCGCTCGATGACGACGCCGTGACCGTGCGCGACCGCGACACCATGCAGCAGGAGCGCGTGCCGCTCGCCGAGCTCGAGTCGTACCTCGGCTCGCGCCTCGTCGGCGCCTGAGCGCCGGCGGCGTCGCGCCCGCCCCCTCGCTCGCTCCGCCCGCCCGCTCGCTCGCGGTCGAGTGTCCACGAAACGTCGCCCCGCGTGGGCGGACCCCACCATTTGTGGACACTCGCGGGTCCCGCGGTGCGGGGTGTGCCGAGCGGATGCCGCGGACGCCGCCGCGTCGCTAGGGTGAACCGCATGCACGCGGCATCCGGTGGTGGCTTCTTCGACGTCGAGCGGCCGGAACCGCCCGAACCCGATGAGCTGCCCACTCCGCCGTGGATGCAGCCGCCGCGCGACGAGCTGCCGGGCCGGGTCGTGCTCGACGAGGTGCTGTTCCGCAGTGAGCGGGTCGTGCTGGTACTGCGCGAGATCCGCCTGTTCGGCAACGGCCTCGAACTGCGGCTGGGCTGGTCCGCGCGTCGGGCGGGGATGCCGCGACGCGAGTGGGACGAGTCCATGCAGTCCGCCATGGGGTGGCAGGCACCGCCCGGCGACGAGTCGACCTTCCGGGTCGGGCTCCGGCTTCCGGATGGCGCGCCGCTGCTGCCGCTGCATCTCCTCGGCAACCCGTGGGGTGAGCCGGAGTCGGTCGCGCCGCCGACCCTCATGGCGAACCACGGAGGAAGCAGCGGCGGCGCCGACTGGTACGACGGCAGGCAGACGGCGTGGCTGTGGTGGCCGACGCGGCCCGAGGGCGACGACCTCGAGCTCGTGGTCGAATGGCGCGGGCTCGAGATCCCCGAGCTCTCGCACCGCATACCGGCCGACGTGCTCGCCGCCGCACCGGCGCCGCGACCGCTCTGGGACTGAACTCCCCGCGTCAGGCCCGCCCGGCGCGCAGCGCCCGCCACTCGCGGCGCAGCATGCCGTACGACGCCGTGTCCTGCCATTCGCCGTCGTTCCACTCCTCCTCGACGAGGGTCGCCTCGCGGCGCATGCCCAGTCGTTCGCAGAGTCGAGCGGATGCCGCATTGCGGGCGTCGAGGTGCGCGACGACCCGGTGCGCGACGAGCCGCCCGAAGGCGAGATCCAGTGTGGCGGCGGCCGCCTCCGCGGCGAGACCGCGCCCGTGGAAGTCGGGGTGGACGACCCAGCCGATCTCGAGACGGGCGTGGGCGGATGACGCGAGCCGCAGCATGATGTCGCCGACCACGCGATCCTCGCGGGGGCGGCCGGGTGCGGCATCCGTCGTCGAGGGCTCGCCGACGAGGGCCATCGCGAGGAACACCGCATCGCCGTCGTCGGCCAGGCGGCGGCATGCCGCGCGGGTCTCGGTGTGCTCGCGCGCCTGGTCGCGGTCGCGCTCGGGCCACGGGATGTAGCGCAGCACCTCGGGCAGGGACTGGTACTCCCAGACGTCGTCGGCGTCGTCGGTCGCGAGGGGTCGCAGCCGCAGTCGTTCGGTCCGGATCGGCCGGCGGTCGAGCTCGGCCACGTCGAACGGGAGCCGAAGTGCGGGCGGGCCGGCGTCGGCCGCGTCATCCGGTCGTTCGTGCACGGTCACGGGGCGACAGCGTAGCGCGCGGGACGCGTCAGCGGATGCCGCCGGCGCGGCGCCCTCGCTCGTCCTCGGGCCGCTCGTCGGCGCCGGCGGAGGCCGCCGCATCGGGCTCGGGCCGGATGCCGAACATCGCCTCGAGGCCGTCGAGCCAGGCCTGCTGCTCGCCCGCGCGGGCGTACTCGCGCGAGCGCGCCATGGGGGTGTGCAGCAGCACGCCGGCCATGTGGCGGAGCGCGGCCTCGGTGCGGCCGTCGTCGTCGCCGCGCACCCGAGCGCGGCGGATCTCGGCGTCGAGCACGTCGAACACGTGCTTTCGGAGGGCGACGACCGCGGGCGCGAGGTCGAGCTCTTCACCGACGCGGCTGAACTTGCGGGCGGCGCGCTCGACGAGCTCGCGCGCGGCATCCGTCGCACCGAACTCCTCGAGCGGCGCGTGGATCTTGATGGTCTCGAGGTCGAGCAGGTCGACGCCGGGTACGCCGGCGACGTCGGGGTCGACGTTGCGGGGCAGGCCCAGGTCGATGATGAGCTGGCGCGGCGCCTCGGCCTGCGCCGCGTCATCCGCTTCGCCCTCGACCGTGGTCGCCGCGCCGTCGCGCGGGCGGAGGAAGGCGACGGGAACGGGCCGCTCGGCCACCGCGAGCTCGGTGCGGCCGAGCTCGATCAGCGAGCGGTCGACGACGTGGTGCTCGACCATGGTGCAGGTGACGATGAGGTCGGCGCCGGCGGCCGCCATGGCGTAGTCGCCGGTCTCGACGGCGGCGATGTCGTGGCTCGCGGCGAACTTCGCGCCGCGGCCCGTGGGCGAGTACACCGACACGTCGGTCACGCCGCGGTCGCGCAGCGCGGCGAGCGATGCGCCGGCGTAGCGGCCGGTGCCGACGAGCAGGACCCGCACGGCCGACCAGTCGGTGACGCGGCTCTCGGCGAGGTCGAGTGCGAGGCGCACGAGCGAGCGGCCCTCGCTGCCGATGCCGGTCGCGTTCTTCACGCGCCGCGACGTCTGCGAGGCGCGCTGGAACAGCCGCTCGAGCTCGGGCGTCGTGGTGCCCTCCTTGCGGGCGCGCTCGAGCGAGCGGCGCACCTGCCCTGCGATCTCGCCCTCGCCGACGACGACCGACTCGAGACCGGATGCCACGGCGAACAGGTGACCGGCGACGGCGTTGCCGTGCACGAAGCCGAAGGTGCTGCGCAGCTCGTCCGGCTCGAGGGCGGCGACGTCGCCGACCGCGCGGATCGCGTCGTGGACGGCGTCGACGGGGGAGTCGCCCTCGGGGGTGTCGAGGTCGAGGTAGGCCTCGAAGCGGTTGCAGGTCGCCACGACGACGGCGCCCTGCACGGCCGGGTGCCCGTCGAGGAGACGGGGTGCGGCGTGCTCGGCGGTCGCCGAAAGCCGTTCGAGCATGTCGAACCCGGCGTTCTTGTGACTCGCGGTGAGACAGATGAGCACCAGACGATTCTACCGGTGGTCGAAAGGTGCTCCGACCGGCCGTGTCATCATCGGGTTCAGGCCGCAGCGTGAGGCCGGATCACGGGGATGGCGCCCGTGAGCGGCGGCAGTTCGAGCCCCTCGGCCGCGAGGGCGGCCCGGTGTCGTGCCTTCCACGATCGCACCGTCGCGAAGAACGGGGCGTCGGTGAGCGCGTACCGGCCGAGACGCGGGTCGCTCAGCATGACGGGCAGCTCGACGCTGATGCCCGCTCGCCGGACCCGCACGACGGCGACGGGCACCTCGGTGCTGCCGACGACCGCGCGATCCGAGCGGATGGTGCGCACCTCGCGCCACGGGAAGTGGGCGACTCGGCGGGGTCGGCGTCCGCCGCTCCAGAACGAGAGGCCGCCGTCGTCGGCGACGATCGAGAAGCGCGACGGGAGGGCGGCCGTGCTGCCGCCCGGGTGGCCGAGCTCGGCGAGGCGCGCGACGAGCTCGCGGTTGCGGATGCCGCTCGCGATCTCGCCGCGATGGATGCTCTGGAGCGCACGGCGCCGTGCCGTCGCGCGTGCGGACGCGGCGCCGCGTCGCAGCGCCACCACGACGGCGACGATCGCCGTCGCGGCCGCGAGCACGACGGCGAGTTCGGTGGCGGGCACCTCGGGCAGGCGCGGCACGAGCCGCTCCACCCAGGCCTGGCCGAGCGCCAGCCCGGCCACGAGGAGGACGGCGGCGAGCGCGACCAGGACGATCGATCCGGTGCGATGCCGCGGTGCAGTGCTGGACATTGGGGGAGGACTCCGTGGGTGGCGGAGGCGCGCCGTCGCTGGGGAGGCGTCGGTGCGTCGCCGTGCGCGGGGGATGCACGACCGTCCGACTGTAGCGCCGTGGGAGCGCGACCACCAGACCTCGTTCTCCATTCGTCCAACATCCGGCGTCGCCGGCGGAACAGGACGCGTTCAGTCGCGATGGGGGAGGATGTTGCGCGTGATCCTCTCCCCGCAGCATCCGCTCGCCTCAGGCCTCACCCACGACTCGCGCCTCGTGCGCGCCTACCGCGGTGAGCGCAGCGACACCACGCCGGTGTGGTTCATGCGCCAGGCCGGGCGCTCGCTGCCGGAGTACCGCGAGCTGCGCGTCGGCACCCGCATGCTCGACGCGTGCCTCGACCCCGCCATGGCGGCCGAGATCACGCTCCAGCCCATCCGCCGCCACGGCGTCGACGCGGGCATCTTCTTCAGCGACATCGTGGTGCCGCTGAAGCTCGTCGGCGTCGACGTCGAGATCCAGCCCGGCCGCGGTCCGGTGTTCGGGTCGTCGTACGGCGATGCGGCGGGCGTCGCCGAGCTGACGAGGATCGACCCGGCCACGCTCGACGAGGCCGCCGGCCCCATCGCCGAGGCCGTGCAGCGCACCGTCGCCGAACTCGCGACGCTCACCGCACCCGGCGCCCCGACCAGTACGCCGCTCATCGGCTTCGCCGGTGCGCCGTTCACCCTCGCCGCGTACCTGGCCGAGGGCGGCCCGTCGAAGGACCACCTCGCCGCGCGCACGCTCATGCACGCCGACCCGGGCGCCTGGCGCGCCCTCATGGACTGGACCGCCGAGCTCACGGGCCGCTTCCTGCGCACGCAGGTGCTCGCCGGGGCGTCCGCGGCGCAGCTGTTCGACTCGTGGGCGGGCGCGCTCTCGCTCGCCGACTACGAGACCCACGTGGCCCCCGCCTCCGCGGCGGCCCTCGCGCACGTGCACGACCTCGAGTACGAGGTGCCGGGGGCGACGGATGCCGCGGGCGCGCCCGTCCGCCGCGCCGTGCCCGTCGTGCACTTCGGGGTCGGCACGGGCGAACTGCTCGGCGCGATGGCGTCGGTCGGCGTCGACGCGCTCGGCGTGGACTACCGCGTGCCGCTCGACGTGGCATCCGCTCGGGTCGGCGGTGGCGTGCCGCTGCAGGGCAACCTCGACCCCGCGCTCCTCGCCGCGCCGTGGCCCGTGCTCGAGCGCGCGGTCCGCGACGTGCTCGACCGCGGCCGGGTCGCACCCGCGCACGTGTTCAACCTCGGCCACGGCGTGCCCCCCGAGACCGACCCGACCGCGCTGACGCGCGTCGTGGAGCTGGTGCACGAGGCCGGGCGATGACCGACGCCGCCGTCCCCGGCGGTGCCGAGCACCGCACGACCGACGTCGTCGTGGTCGGCGGCGGCGTGGCCGGACTGGTCGCGGCGCTCGAATGCGCGCGGATCGGGCTCGGCGTGACCGTGCTCGAGCGGGCCGACCGTCCGGGAGGCTGCGTCGGCCGCATCGAGCTCGACGGCCTCGCGCTCGACAGCGGCGCCGAGTCGTTCGCGACCCGCAACGGGTCGGTGGCGGCCCTGGCCGAGCGGCTCGGGCTCGGCGACCGCATCGAGCGGCCGAATCCGTCGGGTGCCTGGCTGGTCTGGGGCGATGGCGGCGCGACGAAGGCCGCGCCGCTGCCGCGCACCGGCATGCTCGGCATCCCTGCAAACCCGCTCGGCGACGACGTGCGGGCCATCATCGGGTGGGGCGGCGCCTGGCGGGCCTGGCTCGACCGGGTGCGGCCGATCCTCAAGATCGGACGGGCCGAACGGCTCGGCCCGCTGGTCCGCGAGCGCATGGGCCGGGCGGTGCTCGACCGGCTGGTCGCGCCGATCTCGGCGGGCGTGTACTCGACCGATCCCGACGACCTCGACGTCGACGTCGTCGCGCCCGGGCTCAACGAGGCCATGACGCGCGCCGGGTCCCTGTCGGGCGGCGTGGCGCAGCTCGTCGGCGAGCGGAAGGCGGGCAGCGCGGTCCTCGGGCTCCGCGGCGGCATGCACACCCTCGTCGACGCCCTGCTCGCCGAACTCGACCGCTTCGGCGCCGACGTGCGCACCGGGGTGCGGGTCACCGCACTCGACCGGGGCGAGCCGGCGGCGACGGAGGACGGCCGCCCGGCGTCCGCGTGGCGCGCGGTCGGCGAGGCCGCCGCCTCCGACGGCGGCGCACCCGGCTCCGTCGTGGTCGACGCGCGCTTCGCGATCGTCGCGACGCCGGCGCACGTCTCCCGCGGACTCCTCGCGGGCCTCGTCGGCGAGGAGGCGCTCGCCGAGGAGTGGCCGGACGCGGCATCCGTCGAACTGGTCACGCTCGTGCTCGACGCCCCGGCGCTCGATGCGGCGCCCCGCGGCACGGGCGTGCTCGTCGCGGCCGACGCGCCGGGCGTCACGGCGAAGGCGCTGACGCACTCGAGCGCCAAGTGGCCCTGGCTCGCGGATGCCGCATCAGGCCGCCACGTCGTCCGCCTCTCCTACGGCCGCGCGGGCGCCGCGGGACCGCTCACGGACCTCGACGACGACGCGGTGACCGAACTCGCGGTGCGCGACGCGTCGGCGCTGCTCGGCATTCCGCTGGACCGCTCGCAGGTGCGCGCCGCCGGGCGCAGCGCCTGGCGGGACGCGCTCTCGCAGGCCGCCGTCGGCCAGCGCGCCCGCGTCCGCGCCCTCGAGGAGGCGATCGACGAGCACTCCGGCCTCGCCGTCACGGGCTCGTGGGTGGCCGGGACGGGGCTCGCGTCGGTCGTGCCGCACGCGACCGAGGCGGCCGGACTCATCCGCCACCTGGCGGTCCACGTCGCCGACGACGCATAGCCGCAACGGAATACGAGGACGCCCGAGACCTCGCAACCCCCTTGCGCGGCCCGGGTCGGGGTCTACGCTGGGTGTCACTGCTGTCTTGACAACCGCAGCGGGGGATGGGGTGCACATGAAGGGCAAGTTCCTCTTCGTCGTCGGTCTCGGCGTCGGCTACGTGCTGGGCACGCGCGCCGGACGCGAGCGCTACGAGCAGATCCGCAAGGCGGCGGAGGACGTCTGGAACCAACCGAAGGTCCAGGAGGGCGTCGACACGGTCAAGGGCTTCGCGATGAGCCGTGCCGGTGACGTCGGCGACAAGGTCCTCGACGGCGCGAAGAAGCTCGTGTCGCAGTTCACCAGCACGCAGGGATCCACGCGGTCCTCGTCCGCGAAGTCCGCCTCGGGCTCGTCGACCGGCTCGTCGTCGGGCACGGCGTCGACCGGCTCGGGCTCATCGCGTTCGACCTCCGGCGGGTCGTCCTCGAAGTCGAGCGGCAACGGCAGCAAGGGGTCGTCGGGCTCCTCGTCGTCGGGCTCCTCCTCGTCGTCGAACTCGAACGCCAAGTCCGCCGGATCGGGTTCGGGCTCCTCGAGCTCGTCCTGACCGATCCCTGACGGAGGTGGAATCGCGATGTCCTCACCACTGAACGACGAGCGCGGGCTGTTCACGCTGCTCGGAGAACTGCCCGACCGCATCTCCACGCTGGTCCGAGCCGAGATCGACCAAGTCAAGGCCGAACTCACCTACAAGGCGAAGCACTTCGGCATCGGCGCGGGCCTCGTCGTCGTGGCGGCGTTCGTCGGCATCTTCCTGCTCGGCACCCTCATCGCGACCGGCATCCTCGCGCTGTCGCTCGTGATGCCGGGATGGGCGGCGGCGCTCATCGTGTCGGGCGTGCTGCTGCTGATCATCCTGATTTTGCTCGGGGTGGCCGTGCTCAACTTCAAGCGCGGCAGCGAGCCGCTCGAATCGATCGAGAGCGTCCGCCAGGACCTTGACGCGATCACCGGACGGGGGGCGTATGGCAGCCGGAACTGACGTGGCGACGCTCGACAAGAAGACGCAGCGGAACCTGACGCGCCTGCAGGCGCACGACAACGCGCGTGCCGCACGCGACGAGCTCGCGGCGACCCTCGGCGCGATCGAGGAGCACCTCAACGTGCCGAAGCGCCTGGCGCGTGCCACCGCCCGGGCGAAGCTCCGCGTGCAGCGCTTCGCCGACGAGCAGCCCGGCACGGCCATCGCGGTCGCCGCCGGGGTCGCCGTCGCGGTGGGGGTCGGCGTGTGGCTCGTGGTTCGCGCCAACCTCGAACGGTGACGATCCGGTGACGGATGCCGCGGCGTCGGCCGACGTGGCCGGCAACGCGCCCACCGCGGTCGAACGCGCGACGGCGCAGCTCCGCGAGGAGATCCTGAGCGGCACCCTTCCGCCGGACGAGCCGCTCAGGGAGGAGTCGTGCGCCGCGCGGCTGGGCGTCTCCCGCCACACCATCCGGGCGGCGTTCCAGCGACTCGTCGCCGAGCGGCTCGCCGTCGCCGAGCCCTACCGGGGCGTTCGCGTGACGAGCTTCGACGACGCGCAGCTGCTCGCGCTGCAGCAGCTCCGCGCCGCACTCGAGGTCGAGGCCGTGCGGATCGCCTTCCAGCGATTCGGCGGGGCGCTGCCCGAGGCGGCGCTGGCGCCGGCGCGGGCGGCGATCGATGCGATGGAGCGGCTGAGCACCGGCGACGACCGGCCGGGATCCGCCCCGGACGCGGCCTGGCTCGAGGTCGAGCGGCTGCACGCCGACTTCCACTCCGCCCTCGTGGCCGCCTCCGGCAGCCCGCGGATCATCGAGATCCACACGACCCTCGGCAGCGAGCTGCTGCTGTTCATCCTCCACGCGCGGACGCACTACAGCGTCGCGTCGGTCGTCGAGGAGCACCGGCGCCTCCTCGACGGGCTCCCCACGCGGGGGCCCGAGGCGCTGCGCGCCCACCTCGAACACTCGACCAGGCTGCTCCTCGACTGAGCGGCCGCCCCTGAGGACGCACGACATGGACCGGACCGAACTGCGGGCCCTGCAGGCCCCGCTCAAGGAGCGCTACCGCGACGACCCCGACGCGGCGGTCACGCCTGTGGCCGCCCGCGGGTCGTTCGCCGACCCGGGCATCACCGCCACCATCGACACCTGGGCGGGCCCGGTCCGAACCGGGTTGCACCCCGCGACGGGCGGAGACGGCGGCGACGCCTGCTCGGCGGACTTCCTCCTCCAGGCGCTCCTCGGGTGCGCCGGGGTGACGCTCCGATCCGTGGCGACGGCGATGGGCGTCGAGATCCGCTCGGCCGAGCTCAGCGCCGAGGGCGTGTTCGACGTCCGGGGCACGCTCGGCATCGACCGGACCGTCCCCGTGGGCGTCATGGACGTGGTGGTCACGGCCGTCGTCGACACCGACGCGGACGACGCCGCGCTCGAGCGGCTCCGCACCGGAACCGAGCGGTTCTGCGTGGTGGCGCAGTCGCTCGCCGAGGCGCCGGAGTTCGTCGTGGTGCGGGCGACGCGCTGACGCCGCGGCATCCGTCGACCGCATTTCGTCCTTTCAGGTTGCAGGGGGAGGATAGGGACATGTCTTCCCCCGCTGCCGAAGGGGCAGCCGACGCGCCCCGACCCGAAACCGCCGACGAGCAGACGTACGAGGGCTACACCCTCTTCGCCGTGCTCCGGAAGGACCCAGCTCGACCCGACGACCTCGACGGCCGCGACGTCCCGCGGTTCGTCGACGAGCTCGACGGCGTGATCAACCTCGTCCAGGACGAGGGCGTCGTCGTGCGCGGCATCTACGACGTCTCCGGCCTCCGCGCCGACGCCGACGTCATGGTGTGGCTGCACGGGCCGACCGCCGAGGGACTCCAGTGGGCGCTGCGCGAGCTGCGGCGCGCCAGGCTGTTCCGCGCGCTGCTGCCCACGTGGAACGCGATGGGCGTGCACCGCGACGCCGAGTTCAACAAGGCGCACGTGCCCGGCTTCCTCCGCGGCGTCGAGCCCAGGGCGTGGCTGACGATCTACCCCTTCGTCCGCAGCTACGAGTGGTACCTGCTGCCGCCCGAGGAGCGCGGCCGCATGCTCGCCGAGCACGGGCGGAAGGGCGCCGCGTTCCGCGGGGTCATCGCCAACACCGTCTCGGCGTTCTCGCTCGGCGACTACGAGTGGCTGCTGCCCATGGAGTCCGACGAGCTCACCGACCTGGTCGACATGATGCGCGACCTGCGCGCCACCGACGCCCGTCGTCACGTGCGCGACGAACTGCCGTTCTACACCGGTCGACGCATCACGACCGCCGAACTCGTGGAGGTACTGCAGTAATGGCCGCGACGAACATCGGGCGCAAGCCCGCTCCCGCGACCTCGGCATACTGCGCACCGGGCGCCGTCGTGCCCGGTGCGACCGCGCCCGCCCGGTCCGGACCCGAGCACGTCGAGGAGCCCGTCGCGTACGACGCGATCCTCCTCGCCGGCTTCGGCGGGCCCGAGGGGCAGGACGACGTCATCCCGTTCCTGCGCAACGTCACGCGCGGCCGCGGCATCCCCGACGAGCGCCTCGAGGAGGTCGCCCACCACTACCGCCACTTCGGCGGCGTGAGCCCGATCAACGAGCACAACCGCCAGCTGAAGGCGGCGCTCGAGGCCGAGCTCGCGGGCCGCGGCATCGACCTGCCGGTGATCTGGGGCAACCGCAACTGGGACCCGTACCTCAACGACGCGGTCCGCGAGGCGAACGAGCGCGGGTACACCAAGCTCATCGCGATCGCCACGAGCGCCTACAGCTCGTACTCGAGCTGCCGCCAGTACCGCGAGGACTACGCCGACGCGCTCGAGGACACGGGCCTCGGCGAGGTCATCGAGATCGACAAGGTGCGCCAGTTCTTCGACCACCCCGGCTTCGTGACGCCGTTCGTCGAGGGCCTGCGCGACGGGCTCGCGAAGCTCGAGGCCGAGCACCCGGGGCTGAACCGCACGACCGAGGTCGAGGTGCTGTTCGCCACGCACTCCATCCCGACGGCGGATGCCGCGAAGTCGGGCCCCGCCGAGCGCGGGTTCGGCGAGGGCGGCGCGTACGCGGCGCAGCACCTCGCGGTCGCCGAGGTCGTCATGCGCGAGGCCGGCGCCGCCGACGTGCCGTGGCAGCTCGTCTACCAGTCGCGGTCCGGGCCCCCCTCGCAGCCGTGGCTCGAGCCCGACGTGAACGACGCGATCGCCGAGCTGCCCGCGGCGGGCCGCAAGGCCGTCGTGATCGTGCCCCTCGGGTTCGTGAGCGACCACATGGAGGTCATGTGGGACCTCGACGAGGAGGCGATGGAGACGGCCGAGGAGCACGGGCTCGCCGCCGTCCGCGTCCCGACGCCCGGCGTGCACCCCGCGTACGTCGCCGGCCTCGTCGACCTCGTGCTCGAGCGCGTGAACGGCACGCCCGCCGCCGACCGCCCGCACCTGACCGACCTCGGGCCCTGGTACGACACGTGCCGCCCCGGCTGCTGCGAGAACGTGCGCCTCGGCTTCAAGCCGGCGCTCGCGGGGATCGCGCCGTGAGTCCTGCGCGCGACGTGATCCGGGTGGGCACGCGGGGCAGCGCCCTCGCCCTCGCTCAGACCCGGCAGATCGCCGAGCGGCTCGGTGCGGCGGCCGACGCCGACATCGAGATCGTGACGGTCACGACCCAGGGCGACACGTCGCGCGCGTCGCTGCAGCAGATCGGCGGCACCGGAGTGTTCGCCGCGGCCCTGCGCGAGGCGCTCGTCGCGGGGGAGTGCGACGTGGTCGTGCACTCGCTGAAGGACCTGCCGACGGGCGAGCACCCCGACCTGCGCCTCGGCGCCGTGCCCAAGCGCGCCGACGCGCGCGACAGCCTGTGCGCGCGCGACGGGCTCGCGCTCGCCGACCTGCCCGAGGGGGCCCGCATCGGCACCGGCTCGCCGCGCCGCATCGCGCAGCTCGGGCAGGCCCGACCCGACGTGGTCGCGGTCGACGTGCGCGGCAACATCGACACGCGCCTCGGCTTCGTCGAGCAGGGCGAACTCGAAGCGGTGCTGCTCGCATCGGCCGGCCTGCAGCGGTTGGGTCGAGCGGATGCCGCGACCGAGCGCTTCGAGCTCGCCGACTGGCCCACGGCGCCGGGCCAGGGCGCGCTCGCGCTCGAGGTCCGTCGCGAGCGCGGACCGCGCCACCTGGAGCGCGGACTCGAGGCCGTCGACCACGCGTCGACGAGGGCCACGGTGCTCGCCGAGCGGCTGGTGCTCGCGGGTCTCGAGGCCGGGTGCGCCGCGCCCATCGGCGCGACCGCGTTCATCGAGGACGAACTTCTGTTCCTCACGGCGACGGTGTACAGTGCCGACGGGACGCGGTGGTTGACGAGTTCGCACGCCGCGACCCCCGAAAGCCGCTCGGCCGCCGATCTGGCGGACGCGGCCCGCGATGTCGCAGAACGCGCCGTCGCGGAACTCCTCGGCAACGGCGCCGCCGACCTCGCACCTGCCCTGGAGTCGCCGTGACCGAATTCGAACCGATGACCGGCCCCCTCCATCTGCCCGGCGCAGATGGATCCAAGCCGCTCGCCGGTTGGCGCGTGCTCGTGCCGCGCGGCGGACCCTGGGGCGACTCGGTCGCCGGGTCGCTGCGGGCGCGCGGCGCGTCGCCGATCATCGCGCCGATGATCAACTTCGCGCCGACCGACGACCAGCCGGCGCTCGAGGCGGCGCTCGCGAAGCTCGCTGCGGGCGGCTTCGACTGGGTCACCGTCACGAGCGCGACGACGGTCGACGTGCTCTCCTCGTACGGCGCGGTCATCCCGGAGTCGACGAAGGTCGCCGCGGTGGGCGAGACCACCGCGGCCGCCCTCGTCGCGGCCGGTTACCGCGCCGACATCGTTCCCAGCGAAGACAATTCCGCTCGGGGTCTCCTCGAGGAGTGGGAGGCCGCGACCGAGGGCGTGAAGCCGTTGCGGGTGCTCGCGCTCCGCTCGGCGATCGCGAAGCAGGTGCTCTCGGTGGGGCTCGAGCGCATCGGGCACCACGTCGAGGCGGTCGTCGCGTACCGCACCGTCGGCGTCCCGGTCGCGCAGAAGGTCGTCGACGACGTGCGCGCCGGCAAGGTGGACGCGATCCTCGTCACGTCGGGCAGCGTCGCCGAGCAGGTGCAGGCGCAGCTCGGCCCCATCCCCGAGCGCACGCTCGTCGCCGCCATCGGCCCGCAGACCCAGAAGGATGCCGCCAAGCTCGGCCTCCGCGTCGACGTCGTCGCCGCCGAGCGCAGCGCCGAGTCCCTCATCGAGGCGGTCGTGCACGCCGCCACGCAGACGGTCTAATCCCGCGCCATCCGCTCGCCCGCGCCATCCGTGCACGAGTCCGTGCCCACCGAGCGTCCAGCCGGGCGCGCGTAGGCTTGGCGGGTGACTTCCGCACCCGCCCCCCGCGTGCGACCCCGGCGCCTCCGCGAGACGCCGGCCCTCCGCCGCCTCGTCTCCGAGACCCGCCTCGACCCGGCCGAGCTCGTGCTGCCGATCTTCGTCCGCGAGGGCGTCGACGAGCCGCTGCCGATCGCCTCGATGCCCGGCGTCGTGCAGCACTCGCTCGACTCGGTGAAGCAGGCGGTGACGGATGCCGCGGCCGCGGGCGTCGGCGGCGTGATGCTGTTCGGCGTCCCGGAGACGCGCGATGCGGCGGGCTCGTGCGGCGTCGATCCCGAGGGCATCCTCAACGTCGCCACGCGCGTCGTGGCCGACGAGGTCGGCGACGCGCTCGTCGTGCAGACCGACCTGTGCCTCGACGAGTTCACCGACCACGGCCACTGCGGCGTGCTCGACGCGCTCGGCCGCGTCGACAACGACGCGACGCTCGAGCGCTACCGCGAGATGGCGCTCGTGCAGGCGGCGTCCGGATCGCAGCTCCTCGGCCTCTCCGGGATGATGGACGGCCAGGTCGCCGCGGTGCGCGAGGCGCTCGACGGCGCCGGCTTCGCGCACACCGCGATCCTCGCGTACTCGGCCAAGTACGCCTCGGCGTTCTACGGCCCCTTCCGCGACGCGGTCGAGTCGACCCTCGAGGGCGACCGCCGCACGTACCAGCTCGACCCCGGCAACCGCCGCGAGGGCCTCCGCGAGGCGATGATCGACATCGACGAGGGCGCCGACGTCGTGATGGTCAAGCCCGCGGGCTCGTACCTCGACGTGCTGGCGGATGTCGCCGCCGCGAGCGACGTCCCGGTCTGGGCGTACCAGGTGTCGGGCGAGTACGCGATGATCGAGGCCGCTGCGATGCACGGCTGGATCGACCGCCGTCGTGCGGTGATCGAGTCGGTCCGCGGCATCCGTCGTGCCGGTGCCGATGCCGTGCTGACCTACTGGGCGACCGAGCTCGCCGGATGGATCCGGGAGGGGATCGAATGACCACCGCCACGCAGACCAACGCCGACCTGTTCGCCCGCGCGCAGGCGGCCATTCCTGGCGGCGTGAACTCGCCCGTGCGCGCGTTCCGCTCGGTCGGCGGCACACCGCGCTTCCTCGTCTCGGCGCGCGGACCGTACGTGACCGACGCCGAGGGACGCGAGTACGTCGACCTCGTCGCCGGCTGGGGTCCCGCGATCCTCGGCCACGCGCACCCCGAGGTGATCGCCGCCGTGCAGGAGGCCGCGGCGCGCGGCCTGTCCTTCGGCGCGTCGACGCCCGTCGAGACCGAGCTGGCCGAGCTCATCGAGCAGCGCGTGGCGCCGATCGAGAAGCTGCGCCTGGTGTCGACGGGCACCGAGGCGACGATGAGCGCCATCCGGCTCGCCCGCGGCTTCACCGGCCGCGACCTGCTCGTGAAGTTCTCGGGCCACTACCACGGCCACTCCGACGGGCTGCTCGCCGAGGCCGGCTCGGGTCTCGCGACGTTCGCGCTGCCCGGTTCCGCGGGCGTGCCCGCCGAGGTCGCCGCGCTCACGCTCGTCGTGCCGTACAACGACCTCGACGCCCTGCGCGCGGTGTTCGCCGAGCACGGCGACCGCATCGCGGCGGTCATCACCGAGGCCGCCGCCGCGAACATGGGCGTCGTCCCGCCGCTGCCCGGCTTCAACCGCGCGCTCGTCGAGCTCGCGCACGCGCACGGCGCGCTCGTCATCAGCGACGAGGTGCTCACCGGGTTCCGGGTCTCGAAGGCCGGCTGGTGGGGCCTCGAGGCCGAGACGGATGCCGCGTACACGCCCGACCTCGTCACGTTCGGCAAGGTCGTGGGCGGCGGCATGCCCGTCGCGGCGCTCGGCGGTCGCGCCGAGATCATGGAGCGGCTCGCGCCGCTCGGCCCGGTCTACCAGGCGGGCACGCTCTCCGGGAACCCGGTCGCCGTCACGGCCGGCGTCACCACGCTGCGGCTCGCCGACGACGCGGTCTACGCCCGGCTCGACGAGGTCGCGGCGCTGCTGCAGCGCGAGGTCTCCGCGGCGCTCGCCGCCGAAGGCGTCGCGCACGTGGTGCAGACGGCCGGCAACCTGTTCAGCTTCCTGTTCGGCGACGCGGTCGCGGGCGGCGCGCGCGACTACGCGGGCGTGCTGGCGCAGGAGTCGTGGCGTTACCCGCCGTTCTTCCACGCGATGCTCGAGGCCGGCGTCTCGCTGCCGCCGAGCGTCTTCGAGGCGTGGTTCGTCACGGCCGCGCACGACGACGCGGCGGTCTCGCGGATCCTCGACGCCCTTCCCGCCGCAGCCCGCGCCGCGGCATCCGCTCGCCCCCCGCACCTCTGACCCACACCCCGTTCTCAGGAGTTCTGCGGCGGGTCGCCGCGGCGACCGGCGTGTCGTCCTGAGAACGGCGCGATTCGGTACCGCGGGTCCTGAGAACGGGGCAGCGGTGGTCGGGTTCGTGCACGAAACGGATGTCGCGTTTGTGGAGCGTCGACGACGCGACCGGGATGACCGTCGGGCAGGATGGAACATATGGCCAACCTCCGCGTGCACAACGACCGGCTCGAGGTCCACCTCACGCCGGCCGAGAAGACGCTCGCGATGCGGTCGGCCGACGTCATCGTCCAGCGCGACGACATCCGCTCGGCCACCATCACCGACGACCCGTGGATCTGGATCCGCGGCATCCGTCGTCGCGGCAGCGAGGTGCCCCTGGTGCTCGCGGTCGGCGTCTGGAAGACGCACGGCGGCAGCGACTTCGTGCTCGTCAAGCGCAAGCGGCAGGCGATCGTGCTCGAGCTCTCCGGGGGCGAGTTCGCGCGACTCGTGCTGAGCACCAGCCGCGCGGCCGAGCTCATCGACCGGCTGAAGGTCGGCATGCCCGTCGTCGCCGATGCCGACGGGGCCGAGGAGGCCGAGCCCGCCGAGCACCACGTGCCGAGCGAGGTCTTCGCCGAGGAGGAGACCAGCGGCGACTGAGCCGCGGCGACCGAGCCGCGCCGTCCGCGGGGCTCAGACGAACAGGAACAGCAGGAACGCGATGAGCGGGAGCGTGCCCTGGATGAGCGCCGGCCGCAGGTAGCCGGGCCCGGTCGTCGTCAGCACCACCGCCGCCGCGGTCATCGACGCGGTGGTGAAGAGCACGAGCGCGCGCCCCGCGTACGGCAGCCCCGCCCAGAACAGCAGGGCCAGCCCCCCCAGGGCGCCCACGGCGAGGAACAGGTTGTAGAAGCCCTGGTTGTACGCCATCGGCCGCAGCACCTCGGCCTGCTCGGGCGTGCGCACGCCGAACGCCCGCCACGTCGACGGATGCGACCACCGGATGCTCTCGAGCACGAAGATCCAGACGTGCAGCAGCGCCGCGAGCACGACGACGATCGTCGCGGCGACCTGGAGGAACCCCATGGCCGGATGCTACGCCCACGAGGGCCTGCGCGGCACGCGCCCCGAGGGCGGGGCGCGCACGACCGGGTGATCGTCAGGACACGTCGCGACGCCAGGTGGTCAGGCCGCCGAGCACCGTCGCGACCACGGCGATGCCGAGCAGCACGAGCCCGCCCTGCCACCACTCGAGCGTCTCGACCGCGCCCATGCCCGCGACGCTGTAGAACGACGCGCCGACCAGTGCGTCACTCGCGGCGCCGGGCAGGTAGCGGCCGATCTCGGCCGTGACGTCGTTGAGGGATGCCGCGAGCCGCAGGATCGGCTCGACGAACTGCGTGAACGCGATCACGATCACGATCGCGGCGACCTGGTTCGGCACGAGCGCGCCGAGTCCGACGCCGATCGCCCCCCAGAGCGCCATGGCGAGGATGCCGCGGCCCACGAGCGCCCACGTGTCGGACGAGTCGAGCCCGGTCTCGAGGTCGAACGCGGCGAGGGCGGCGGCGCCCGCTCCGACCGAGGTCGCGAACCCGATGACGCCGAGGACGGCACCCATGACGAGCTGGGACGTGAACTTGCCGCCGAGGACCGTCGCGCGGTGCGGTTCGGCGAGGAAGGTGGCGGTGAGGGTGCGGTGCCGGAACTCGCCCGTGACCGCGAGGGCGCCGAGCAGCACGGGGAAGACGTACCCGACCGAGGACGCGAAGCTGTAGAGGAGCGGCGCGAGCTCCATCCCGGGCGGCATGGCGGTGCTGCCGCCGGCTTGCGCCGCGGCATCCGGGTTCTGCACCGTCCACCCGAGGAACGCGCCGAACCCGCCCGACATCACGGCCACGTAGGCGACGAGCACGAGCGCGAGCAGCCACCACATGCGCGTGGTGAGGACCTTCCGGAATTCCGCGGCGATCGAACGCACGAACGACATCACTCCTCACCCTCGCCCACGAGCGCGAGGAAGGAGTCCTCGAGGCCCGACGCCAACCGGTGCAGCGAACTCAGCTCCACGCCGCCC
The DNA here is from genome assembly GCF_001620055.1 of Agromyces sp. NDB4Y10. Lineage (GTDB taxonomy): Bacteria > Actinomycetota > Actinomycetes > Actinomycetales > Microbacteriaceae > Agromyces > Agromyces indicus. The sequence goes on from NZ_LQGY01000028.1 coordinate 175,891, forward strand.
ACGAAGGCGGCGTGCCCCACCACCCCCGGATCGGGCTCGTCGACGATCATCCCCTCGGGGCCCTCGGTGTAGTCGAGGCCGGCCTGGTCGAGCGCGGCGGCCAGCCGCAGGCGGTGCGGGGAGTCGACGACGGTGCGCGGCGCGACCTCGAGCTCGAGGCTCGCGAGCGATCCCGACTTCACGAGTCGACCGCGCGAGATGATGACGACCTCGTCGACCGACTGCTGCACCTCGCTCAGCAGGTGCGAGCTCACGAGGACCGTGCGGCCCTCGCGTGCGAGGCTCCGCAGGAACCCGCGGATCCACTTGATGCCCTCGGGGTCGAGCCCGTTGATGGGCTCGTCGAGCACGAGCACGCGTGGGTCGCCGAGCAGCGTCGTGGCCAGCGCGAGCCGCTGCCGCATGCCGAGCGAGAAGCCGCCCGCGCGGCGGTCGGCGAACTGGGACAGCCCCACCTGGGCGAGCACGTCGGGCACCCGGGCCGAGCGGATGCCGCCGGCGCTCGCCACGACGCGCAGGTGATCCCTCGCGGTGCGCCCCGGGTGGAACGCGGCGTCGAGCGCGGCCCCCACCGTCTCGAGCGGGCGCGGCAGGTCGCGGTAGCGGGTGCCGCCGAAGGTGGCCGTGCCCGCCGTGGGGCGCACGAGGCCGAGCAGCGCACGCAGCGTCGTCGTCTTGCCGGCGCCGTTCGGGCCGAGGAATCCCGTGACGCGCCCGGGTTCGACGGTGAACGAGAGGTCGTCGACCGCGGTCACCTGCCCGAAGCGCTTCGTGAGACCGCTGATCTCGATGGGGATGCCGTCGGCCATGCGCACTCCTCGGGTCGGGTGCGGCGCGCGTCCGTCGCGCGCCTCGGACAGACTATCGACACGGTCGCGCCGGGCCGCGCCGGCCTCAGGTGAGCGGGCGGATGCCGCTCGGGAGCACCCCGCCGCGGTAGAGGTACGCCGCGGCATCCTGCAACGACCCGAGCGCGAGGCGCTGCGGGTACGGCCCGTACGAGATGCGGGCCACGCCCAGCTCCTCGAGCCGCGCCGGCGGCGGGATCGACGGGAGTCCGATGACGCTGAGACGGCGCTCGCCGAGGCCGTCGACCAGCTCGGCGACGACGTCCTCGCCGAAGTCGCCCGGCACGAACACGCACGTGGCGCCCGCGTCGAGGTACGCGCGCCCCCGTTCGATCGCGTCGGCCATCCACACGTCGCGGGGACGGTCGTGGCCGCGCAGCCATGCGTCGGTGCGCGCGTTGAGCGCGAAGGGCACCCCCTCGGCCTCGGCCGCGGCGACGGCGGCCTCGACCGCGGCGACCGACTCCGCCAGCGGCCGCAGCTCGTCCTCGAGGTTGGCCCCGGCGACGCCGAGGCCCACGGCGCGACGGATCGTCTCGCCGGGGTCGCCGTACCCCGCCTCGAGGTCGGCGCTCACGGGGACGTCGACGGCGGCGGCGATCCGGCCGACCATGTCGAGCATCAGGTCGACGGGGATCCGCTCGCCGTCCGGGTAGCCGAACGTCGCGGCGATCGCGTGGCTCGCGGTGGCGAGCGCGTGGGTCTCGGGGAGCGCGGCGACCGTGCGGGCGCTCGCGACATCCCAGACGTTGACGACCTGGAGCAGACGCGGGTCGTCGTGGAGGCGCCGCAGCTCGGCGGCCGCCGCGGGGGAGGCGTTCATGGGACGAGGGTACGGCCGATCAGCCGAGCGCGGCAGTGAGGCTCGCGAGCAAGCGGTCGACGTCCGACTCGTCGGTGTACGGGGCGAGTCCGACGCGCAGCCCGCCCTCGTCGCCGAGGCCGAGGTGCCGGGACGCCTCGAGCGCGTAGAAGTTGCCGCTCGGCGCCAGCACGCGGTCGGCGGCGAGCCGCTGCGTGACCTCGGCCGCGGCGCGTCCCTCGAAGGTCATGAGCACGGTCGGCGTCCGCCGCTCGGCGCGCGAGCGCACGGTGACGGCGTCGAGGTCGTCGAGCCCGGCCCGGAGCCGGTCGGCGAGGGCGCGTTCGTGCTCGTGCAGCGCCGCGTACGACGTCGCCAGGCGGGCGCGGCGGGAGGCCGCGGCATCCGTCGCCTCGGGGTCGAGCGAGGCGAGCACGTCGACCGCGGCGGTCACGCCCGCGAGCAGCTCGTACGGCAGGGTGCCGAACTCGAACCGTTCGGGCACCGCGTTCGTCGACGGCAGCAGCTTGTCGGGCTCGATGGTCTCGAGCAGTTCGGGCCGGGCGACGAGCACCCCGCAGTGCGGGCCGAGGAACTTGTACGGCGAGCACGTGAAGAAGTCGGCGCCGAGCGTCACGACGTCGGGCAGTTCGTGCGCGGCGTAGTGCACGCCGTCGACGAAGAGCAGGGCGCCCGCGGCGTGCACGGCCGCGGCGATGGCGGGGATGTCGGGCATCGTGCCGATCAGGTTCGACGCGGCGGTCACCGCGACGAGCCGGGTGCGCGGCCCGAGCAGCGAGGCGATCGCCTCGACCGGCAGCTCGCCGGTCTCCGGGTCGAAGTCGGCCCACCGCACGGTCGCCCCGGCGCGCTCGGCGGCCTGCACCCACGGACGCACGTTCGAGTCGTGGTCGAGGCGCGTCACCACGACCTCGTCGCCGTCGCCCCAGTCGCGCGAGAGGTGCCGCGAGAAGTCGTACGCGAGCTGGGTCGCGCTGCGCCCGTGCACGACGCCCCGCGGGTGCGCGTTCACGAGGTCGGCGACCGCGAGGCGGAACGACGTCACGGCCTCCTCGGCGCGCACCTCCGACTCGCCGGTCATGCCCCGGTTCGACAGCGGGCCGGTGAGCACGGAGGCCACGGCCTCACCCACCTGCCGCGGGGTCTGCGTGCCGCCCGGGCCGTCGAACTGCGCCCACCCGTAGTCGAGCGCGGGGAACCAGGAGCGGATGCGGGCGACGTCGTAGGCCATGCGCCAGAGCCTAGGTCACGTGACCGGCGTCGGGGGTTAGCATGCACCCATGCAGGGGGCAGGGGAGTCGCCCGGACCGCGCGACGAGCGTCCGGCGCCCGACCTGCCGCCGCGGCTGTCGTTCACGGCGCTCCTCGACGGGTTCTTCTTCGTCTTCGCCGGTGCAGCCGCGGTGTGGCTCGCCTGGCTGCTGTTCCAGCAGTCGTTCGAGTTCGGCTGGTGGGGCATCGCGTTCTTCGTCGTGTTCTGGCTCGTCCTCGCGTACCTGGTGCTGCCCCGCCTGCACCGGATCCTCACGACGATCTACGTGCCCGACTACTTCATCGGCCGCACCCGCACGAGCGACGGGTTGCTCGGCGACCCGGTGAACATCGCGTTCGACGGGCCCGAGGCATCCGTGCACGCCGCCATGCGCGCCGCCGGGTGGACCCGCGCCGACGACATCACGCTCGCCTCCAGCTGGCGCATCGTCACCTCCACGCTCCGCCGCCGCAGCTACGACGAGGCGCCCGTGAGCCCGCTGTTCCTGTTCGGCCGCCAGCAGGACTTCGCCTACCAGCAGGAGGTCGAGGGCAACCCGGCCAGGCGCCACCACGTGCGCTTCTGGCGCACACCCGACGGCTGGCTGCTGCCCGGCGGGCTGCGCGTCGACTGGCTCGCCGCCGGCACCTTCGACCGCGCAGTCGGGTTCTCGCTGTTCACCCTGCAGGTCACGCACAAGATCGACGCCGACATCGACATCGAACGCGACCACATCGTCGCGTCGCTCACCGGCGCGGACGTCGGCGTGCGCGTGCGCGTCCTGCACGACTTCTCGACCGGCTACCACTCCCGCAACGGCGGCGGCGACACCATCCGCACCGACGGCGACTTGCCGGTGGTCGACGTGCGGGCGGCGCGGGTGACGGATGCCGCGGCATCCGTCGTCGGGGAGGCGACGCCGTGACGGCCGCGACCGGGCCCGACCTGCCCGTCGGGAAGCGCACCGCGTTCGAGCCGCCCGCGCGCCTCGCCGAGCACGAACCGCTGCAGCGACGGATGCGGCGGCCGGCGGCGACCTCGTTCGGGTCGGTGCTCGTGGTCCTGCGCGCGATCGCCGGCGCGATCTGGCTCGCCGCGGTGGTCCTGAACTGGTCGGCGGTCGAGCGCGAGTTCGACCTGCAGCTCGGGGGCGCGGCGGAGGCGGCGGCCTCGGACGTCGCGCGCTCCGTCGTCCTGCTCATCGGCGGCACGGTGCTGCTCATCGATCTCGTGCTCGCCGTGCTCATCTGGTTCGGCAGCAACTGGGCCCGCATCACCGTGATGCTCTTCGCGACCATCAACATCAGCGTCGCGGCGATCGACTCGTTCACGGGCGACACCGAGGTCACCATCCGGACCACCTTCCTGACCGTGGCGATCGACATCCTGATCCTGCTCGCGCTCTCGAGCCGGGACGCGCGCGCCTGGGCCCGGCTGCGGCGGCACGGGCGGCACGCCGCGGCCTCGCATCCCCGCCGGCCCGTCCGGGACGACCCTGAGGACGCGCCCGGGACGGCGTCGTAGGTTCTGCTGGTGCCCCACGCCTCCTCCTCCCGCCGCGACGCGCCGCGTCGCCCCGCCTCGACCGTCGTCCTCGCCTCCGCCCTCGTCGCCGCGCTCACCGCGCTCACCGCCTGCGCCGCAGACCCAGAGCCCAGCCCGCCGAGCCCGAGCGAAGCGGTCACGCCCACCGAGGACGCCGAGCTTCTGCGCGCCATCCGCCCGGCCTTCTCGGACCCGGAGGACGTCGTCGCGGTCGCCGTGGTCGACGGCGACCAACTGCGGACGGCCTTCATCGGCGCCGACGCCGACACGGCCTTCGAGATCGGATCGGTGAGCAAGACGTTCATCGGGCTGCTGCTCGCCGAGGCGGTCGACCGGGGCGAGGTCGCGCCCGACGATCCGATCGGCGAGTACCTCGAGCTCGGCGACGCCCCCGCGGCATCCGTCACCTTCGAGGAACTGGCCACGCACTCGTCGGGCCTGCCGACGTTCCCGAGCGACCCGGAATGGATGGCGTCGGTCGAGGAGGGGTTCTTCGCGGGCGAGGACGTGCTCGACGAGACCGTGCCGGAGCTGCTCGCCCTCGCCCGCGCCGAGCCGATCCCGCCCGACGCGCCGCCGCAGTACTCGAACCTCGGCGCCGCGCTCGCCGGCCAGGCCCTCGCGGCCGCCGCCGGGACCGACTACGCCACGCTGCTCGAGGAGCGCATCTTCGAGCCGCTCGGCCTCGAGACCGCGACCCTGCCCGTGGAGGACGACGAGGTCCCGGACGCCCTCGCACCCGGCTTCCTCGCCGACGGCCGACCGGCCGAGCCGTCGACGCTCGCGGCGTTCGCACCCGCCGGCGGCATCGTCGCGACCGTCGACGACCTCGCCGCGTATGCGCGCGGCGTCATCGACGGCCCGTTCGCCGACAGCCCGGCCCTCGAACCCGCCCAGGCGTGGGAGGGATCGGAGATGGGCTGGTTCTGGGTGCTCTCGACCGGGTACGACGGCCACGAGATCGCGTCCCACGGCGGCCTCACGGCCGGGTTCGGGGCGAGCCTCATGATCGACCGGACGGCCGGTCGTGCCGTGATCGTGCTCTCCAACGGCGGGGAGCCCGTGGACGCGCTCGCCGAGGATCTCATGGCGCGGGTCATCCGCGGCGACTGACGTCGGCGGCCCTGCAGAGCGCGGCTCAGGCGACGGATGCCGCGTGCCGGCCGCACGGCGCCGGCCCGCACGACGCGCAGCGGACGAGCTGCGTGCGGCACGCGGCATCCGTGCAGTTCACCGTCTGCTTCGTCGCGCCGCCGCAGCCCTCGCACACGCCGATGACCGCGGCGTGGTCGCTGAAGTCGACCGAGCCGCGCCCGTCGAACACGTACAGCGAGCCCTCCCAGAGGCCGTCGTCGCCGAAGCGCTCGCCGTAGCGCACGATGCCGCCCTCGAGCTGGTACACCTCGCCGAAGCCGCGACTCGCCATGAGGCTCGACAGCACCTCGCAACGGATGCCGCCGGTGCAGTAGGTCACGACCGGCCGGCCTTTGAGGTCGTCGTACCGGCCCGAGTCGAGCTCGGCGACGAAGTCGCGCGTCGTCTCGACGTCGGGCACCACCGCGCCGCGGAACCGGCCGATCGCCGCCTCGAGCGCGTTGCGGCCGTCGAAGAAGACCACCTCGTCGCCCCGCTCGGTCACGAGCTCGTGGAGCGCGTCGGGGCTCAGGTGCGTGCCGCCGCCGACGACGCCGGTCTCGTCGACGCGCAGCTCGCCGGGCGCCCCGAACGACACGATCTCGTCGCGCACCTTCACGCTGAGCCGGGGGAAGTCGAGGCTCCGGCCCTCGTCGTCGAGCCCCGTGCCCTCGCTCCACTTGAAGTCGATCGCCTTGAACGCCGGGTAGTCGCGCGTCTTCCGCACGTAGCGCTTGAGCGCGCCCATCTCGCCGCCGAGCGTGCCGTTCAGGCCGTCCTTCGAGATGAGGATGCGGCCGCGCAGGCCCAGCGACTCGGCGAGGTCGCGCTGCCACAGCCGCACCGCGTCGGGGTCGGCGAGGGGCGTGAACACGTAGAACAGCAGGATCTTGGCGAGCGGCACCGGCCGATCATAGGCGGGTTCGCTGAGCGGATGCCGCCCCGCGGCGCGTGCACGGCCCGAGCCGGACCCGCGGTCGTATCCTGACCGCGACGCCGACCACCCCCGACGAGGAGGATCGCGATGCTCGACGTGGACCCCTACGCTGCGTTGCAGAAGCTCCGGCCCGTGGGCTCGTTCACGGTCACGAGCACCGACTTCGACGACGGCGGGCCCCTCGCCCGGCCGCAGTGGAGCGCCGCCGCCGGCGGGGTCGACCGCTCGCCGCAGCTGTCGTGGTCGGGCTTCCCGGAGCGCACGCGCAGCTTCGCGGTCACGTGCCTCGACCCCGACGCGCCATCCGGTTCGGGATGGTGGCACTGGGCGGTCGCCAACCTGCCCGTGACCACCACGAGCCTCGAGGCGGGGGCGGGTGCCGCCGGTGGACCGCCGCTCCCCGCCGGGTCGCTGGTGCTCCGCAACGAGGACGGCGAGCGCGGCTTCGGCGGCGCCGCCCCGCCCCGCGGCACGGGCCTGCACCGCTACCTGTTCGTCGTCCACGCGCTCGACGTGCCGAGCCTCGAGCTCGACCCCGCGACCTCGCCCGCGATCCTCGGCAGCCGCTGCTTCTTCCACGGGCTCGCCCGCGGCATCCTGACCGGCACCGCCACCCGCGACTGACCGGCGCGCGTCCGGCCTGACCCCCTCACCCGGGACCCTCACATGGTTCCGGAGCGCGGAGACGGTCAGCTCTTGTTGCCGGAGAGCGCGAGCGCGCCGCCGAGGCCGATCATCATCACGCCGCCGGTCGCCGACAGCTTCGACATGCGGGCGGGGCGCCGCGCGAACCAGTCGCGCGCGGTGCCGGCCGCGAGCGCCCAGGCGCCGTCGAAGGCCAGGGCGATGACGGCGAACACCGAGCCGAGCAGGGCGAGTTGCAGCGGGATGGCACCCGAGCCGTAGTCGACGAACTGCGGCAGCACCGCGACGAAGAACACGATCGACTTGGGGTTGGTCACGCCCACCGTGGCGCTCTCGAGCAGGACCCGACGCGTCGAGAACCCGTGTCGCGTCGCGCGACCGGCGGCCGTCGGTCGGGTGCCGGCCTCCGCGGCCTCGCGGAGTGCGGTCACCGACGCGTGGCGATGACGGATCGTCTGCACGCCCAGGTAGACCAGGTAGGCGGCGCCCGCGAGCTTCACCGCGGTGAACGCCGCCGCCGACTGCGCGACGAGGGCGCCGACGCCCGCGGCGACGAGGGCGATCTGCAGCAGCACGCCGAGGAGGTTGCCGACCACGCTCACGAGTCCGCCGACGCGCCCCAGCGCCATCGAGCGGCCGATCACGAACAGCACGCTCGGACCGGGCACGGCGATCAGCAGCGCCGATGCGGCGGCGAACGCGGCCACGTTCTCGAGAGGGAGCATGCAGGGATGCTACTCGCGCGAGGCGGGGCCGTCGACGGTCGGGGCCGCTACTCCTCCTCGGGCTGCGGCTGGATGGCGCGCGCCAGCCGGACGCGCGTGCCGAACGGGTCGGCGACCATCGACATCCGCTCGCCCCACGGGGTGTCGTCGGGTTGCTCGACGACCGGGTAGCCCGCGCGAGCCAGGGCGGCGGTCGTCTCGTCGACGTCGTCGACGTAGAACCAGAGCAGCATGCCCGCACCCTCGCCGGCCGTCGCACCCTCGGCGAGACCCAGTCCGAGCTGCGCCGACCCGGCCTGCAGCGTCACGAAGACCGGGTCGCCCTCGGTCGGGTAGCGGTAGACCACCGTCGTGCCGAGCGCGTCGTGGTAGAAGCGCATCGCGGCATCCATGTCGGGCACCTCGACGATGGGGAACGCGGATTCGATCATGACCCCTCCTGCGCCCGACGCTACGCGGCCCCGACCGATGCCGCTAGCGTTGCAGGGTGACCGAGCACATCTCCGCGACCGTCGCCGACGGGGTCGGGCGCCTCACCTTGCAGCGCCCGCAGGCGCTGAACGCGCTGAGCTACGAGATGATCCGCTCGATCAGCGCCGTCTTCGACGCGTGGCGGTACGACCCCGAGGTCGCGATGGTCGTGCTCGACGGAGCGGGCGAGCGTGGGTTCTGCGCCGGCGGCGACGTCCGCGAGCTCTACGGGTACACGACGGGCGGCCACGCGGCCGAGGCGCTGCGGTTCTTCCGCGACGAGTACCGACTGAACGCGACCATCGCCCGCTACCCGAAGCCGGTCGTGGCCATCATGGACGGCATCACCATGGGCGGCGGCATCGGCCTCGCCGGGCACGCGTCGATCCGCATCGTCACCGAGCGGTCGCGGGTCGCCATGCCCGAGACGCGCATCGGCTTCACGCCCGACGTCGGCGGATCGTGGCTGCTCGGCCGCGCCCCCGGCGAACTCGGCGTGCACCTGGCGCTGAACTCGCGCACGATGGACGCCGCCGACGCGATGCACGCCGGCTTCGCCGACGCCTACGTGCCGTCCGACCGCATCCCGCACCTGCTGCAGGCCCTCGAGGAGCGCGCCGACCCGGGCACGCCGTGGGAGATCGTGATGCTCTTCGACGAGACGCCCGGCCCGTCGGCGCTCGCCGCGGCGCGTCCGTGGGTCGACGCGTGCTATTCGGCGCCGACGGTCGCCGACATCATCGAGCGCCTGCGGGCGTTCGCCGAGGGGCGAGCGGATGCCGCGGCCGCCGCCTACGCGGCCGGCGCCGCCGACGAGCTCGAGGCCCTCTCGCCGACCGCACTCACCGTGACGCTCGAGGCGGTGCGACGGGCTCGGACGCTGCGTTCCCTCGAGGAGGCGCTCGAGCAGGAGTTCCGGGCCGTGTCGTGGTTCATCGGGGAGCACGACCTGCACGAGGGCATCCGTGCGCAGGTCATCGACAAGGACCGCAACCCGAAGTGGGACCCGCCCACGCTCGACGGCGTGCCGGCCGGGCTCGCCGAGCGCGTGCTCACCGAGCAACTGCACGAGCCGGTGTGGCCCGCGGCCACGGTGGTCGAGTAGCCGCGCGAACCCCTCCGCTGGTCGAGTAGCCGCGCGAAGCCCGTCGCTGGTCGAGTAGCCGCGCGAAGCCGGCGTACCGAGACCTACCGCGCCTTCGCCACCGCCGCCTCGAGCGCGACCCAGCCGAGCATGGCGCACTTGATGCGCATCACGTACCGCGCGACGCCGTGGAACGCGATGGCGTCGCCGAGGACCTCCTCGTCGGGCTCGCCCTCGCCCTTCGAGCGGAGCATCTCACGGAACGTCTCGGCGGTCGCCAGCGCCTCCTCGACGGGCCGGCCCTGCACGAGGTCGGTCAGCACCGAGGCCGACGCCATCGAGATGCTGCATCCGTCGCCCTCCCAGGCGACCTGCTCGATGCGCTCGTGCGCGGGGTCGAGCTTGATCCGCAGGGTGATCTCGTCGCCGCAGGTCGGGTTGAACTCGTGGTGCTCCCCGTCGGCGCCGTCGAGGGGGCCGGCACCGTGCCGCTCCTTCGAGTGGTCGAGGATGATCTGCTGGTAGAGGCCCTCGAGTCCGGCCATCAGGACACCTTCCGTCCGAGTCCGAAGAACCCGCGGACCTCGCCCATCGCGTCGACGAACCGGTCCGCCTCGTCGGCGGTCGTGTAGACGTGGGCGCTCGCGCGCGTCGTGGCGGTGATGCCGAGCGCGCGGTGCAGGGGCTGCGCGCAGTGGTGGCCGACGCGGACGACGAGGCCGGCCTCGTCGAGGAACTGGCCCACGTCGTGCGCGTGCACCCCGTCGACCGCGACGCTCACGAGGCCCCCGCGGCGTTCCCCGACCTGCGGGCCGACGACGCGGACGCCGGGGATCGCGCTCACGCCGGCGACGACGCGCTCCGCGAACGCCTCCTCGTGCGCGGCGACGGCGTCCATGCCGATCGCCTCGAGGTAGTGGACGGCGGCACCGAGGCCGACGACCTGCGAGACGGCCTGGGTCCCGGCCTCGAAGCGGTGCGGCGCCGGGAGGAATCGCGCCTCCTCCATGGTGACCTTCGTGATCGTCGACCCGCCGGTGCGCGCCGGAGGCAGCGCGTCGAGCAGCTCGTCGCGGCCGTAGAGCACCCCGATGCCGTTCGGGCCGAGCATCTTGTGGCCCGAGAACGCGGCGAAATCGACGCCGTATGCCGCGAAGTCCACCGGGCGGTGCGGCACCGACTGGCACGCGTCGAGCACCACGAGGGCACCGTGGCGGTGCGCGAGCTCGGCGACCTCGGCGACGGGGGCGATCTGGCCCGTGACGTTCGAGACCTCCGCGAACGCGACGACGCGCGTGCGCTCGGTGAGCACCGCGGCGACGTCGTCGACCGACCAGCAGCCGTGCTCGTCGACCCGCACCGGCACGATGCGCGCGCCGGTCCGCTGCGCCACGCGCTGCCACGGGAGGAGGTTCGCGTGGTGCTCGGCCTCGGTCAGCACGATCTCGTCGCCGGGCTGGAGCGCGAAGCGCGCGGCATCCGCCCCGCCGATGCCGGCGCTCGCGTCGGCGATGCCGAGCGCGACCATGTTCAGTGCGTCGGTCGCATTCTGCGCCCAGACGATCTCGCGCTCGCCGGCGCCGACGAAGCGGGCGACGTCGGCGCGGGCCGCTTCGAACCGGGTCGTCGAGTCGCCGGTCGCGGCGCTCGCGCCGCGGTGCACGGCCGCGACGTGGTGCTCGAGGAAGTCGCGCTCCGCGTCGAGCACGGCGGTGGGCCGCTGCGCGGTCGCGGCGGAGTCGAGGTAGGCGGTCGGCCGGGCGTCGCCGGTCGTCGCGAAGGCGGGGAAGTCGAGGCGGATGTCGCGGACCGGGCGGCCGCCGACCGAGTCGGCGTCGGTGTGATTCATCGCCTCAATCGTCTCACGCGTGATAGCGGACGAGGCTGGGAGGACGGGAGCGGCCGGTCCGCGACATCCGTCACCCCATTCGATAGCGTGGCCACGTGAAGACCCACCACCTGCGCACCCACCGGAGCGACGAGAACCTCGCTCGCGAGGGCCAGCTCGCCTGGCAGCTCGCGGCCGTCGCCGTCGACCCCGTCGACGTCGAGGACGACGTCGCCGACATGGTCGTGAACCGGGTGATCGACAACGCCGCCGTCGCCGCGGCATCCCTCGCCCGCAAGCCGGTCGTCGCCGCGCGCAGCCAGGCGCTCGCGCACCCCGTCTCGATCGGCGGCGACGGCGCCACCGTGTTCGGCGCGGATGCCGCGCGGCGGACCTCGCCCGAGTGGGCCGCCTGGGCGAACGGGGTCGCGGTTCGCGAGCTCGACTTCCACGACACGTTCCTGGCCGCCGACTACTCGCACCCGGGCGACAACATCCCCCCGATCGTCGCCGTCGCCCAGCACCTCGCCGCGGGCCGCGGGCTCACCGGCCGCGACGTCGTGCGCGCGATCGCGACGGGCTACGAGATCCAGATCGACCTCGTGAAGGCGATCACGCTGCACGCGCACAAGATCGACCACGTCGCCCACCTGGGCCCGTCGGCAGCGGCCGGCATCGGCACCCTGCTCGGCCTCGACCAGGAGACGATCTTCCAGTCGATCGGGCAGGCGCTGCACACCACGACCGCCACGCGCCAGTCGCGCAAGGGCGAGATCTCGACGTGGAAGGCCTACGCACCGGCCTTCGCGGGGAAGATGGCCGTCGAGGCGGTCGACCGCGCGATGCGCGGCGAGACCAGCCCCGTGCCGATCTACGAGGGCGAGGACGGCGTCATCGCCTGGCTCCTCGGCGGCCCCGAGGCGAACTACGAGGTCCCGCTGCCCGAGGAGGGCGAGGCCAAGCGCGCCATCCTCGACTCGTACACGAAGGAGCACTCGGCCGAGTACCAGGCGCAGGCGCTCATCGACCTCGCCCGCCGCATCCACGACGAGTACCCGCTCGTGCTCGACGACCCCGACCGGGTCGAGTCGATCACCATCCACACCTCGCACCACACGCACAACGTGATCGGCTCGGGCGCGAACGACCCGCAGAAGTACGACCCGGATGCCTCGCGGGAGACGCTCGACCACTCGATCCCGTACATCTTCACCGTCGCCCTGCAGGACGGCACGTGGCACCACGCCGACTCGTACGCGCCCGAGCGCGCGCACCGTCCCGACACCGTCGCGCTCTGGCGCAAGGTGTCGACGGTCGAGGACCCGGAGTGGACCCGGCGCTACCACTCGCTCGACATCGAGGAGAAGGCGTTCGGCGGTCGCGTCGTCATCCGCCTGGCCGACGGCAGCGAGATCGTCGAGGAGATCGCGGTCGCCGACGCGCACCCGCTCGGCGCCCGGCCGTTCGGGCGCGAGCAGTACGTGCAGAAGTTCCGCACGCTCGCCGAGTGGGTGCTCGAGGAGGCCGAGATCGAGCGGTTCCTGGATGTCGCGCAGCGCCTGCCGGAGCTCGGACCCGACGAGCTCGGCCAGCTGACGCTCACGGCCGCGCCCGGCGCCCTCAACCACGTGGAGATCCCCACCGGCCTCTTCTGAGCTCGTCCCTCCCGTCGATGAGACGAAATCAGGCGCCCGGAATCCGAAGGTGGCGCCGGATCTCGTCCAACGGGCGCGGTTCGCCGCGCCAGCCGCGGCGAGTGAGGTTCCGGGCGATGCGGCGCAGCAGCGCCTCGGGGTTCACCAAGTCGTCGTCGGTCACCTCCATCACGTGGTATCCGAGGGCCTCGAGTTCCGCCTCACGGGTACGATCCCGTCGCCACGCGCGTCGGTCGGTCCGGTGATGGTCGCCCTGGTACTCGAGGATCTCGCCGAACGCCTCGAAGAACAGGTCGACCATGGCGACGAACTCGCCGGTCGGCGCGTGGATGTCGACGTTGACGCCCGGTACCGGGAACCCTGCGAGCACGACGAGGGCTCGCAGTTCCGACTCCTTCGGGGAGAGGGACCGCGGATCGAGGAGGGGCAGGGCGGAACGGATGGCCACCATGCCGCGACGGTCGCGTCGGGCGTCGGCGGCGGACCGCAGCTCTCCGAGTGAGACTCGGCCGCTTCGCAGCAGGCGGTCCCCGGCAGCCACCAGCTCGGGCACCGTCAGCTGGACGGCCAGGTCGCACCAGGTGCGAGCCGGCGAGGTGACGCGCACCGAATCGCGCGACGTGACCACCTCGGCGGGGGTCACGTCGAGCACCCGTCCGATGATCCCCCGACGACGGATGGCACGACCGGGGGCGGGTACGGCGACTTCGACCGCCGTCCGCCGCGCGAGGCGCGGAGGAAGCGGCATTCCGTGCCAGGCCGCCGCCGACCCGCCGCACAGGAAGGCCGTTGGTCCGCACGCCAGGAGCGCCACCGCTGCGAACTTCGCCGCGGGGAGTGCGCCACTCGGGACCCGCACCCCGGAGAACGGCGAAGCGAGGTCGCGTCGCCGCAACCGATCCGCGTCGACCCCGGCGGACCGGGCGGCAGCGACGGTGAAGGGCCTGTCGACGAATGGGGCCGGCAGCGGACGTGGATGCGGCATCCCCACATCATCCGATCTACGGTCGTCCCACCGTCGACCCTGGCCGCCCGCCACCGCCCGACATGCCGACCCTCACCTTGGGGAGGACGGGTCCCCCCCCGGCATCTCGCGGGTCGGACAGGATCGGACGGCCGGGCGGCAGTGCAGGCGCCGGATACTGTCCGATCGCCGGAGGGCGAGGGGGCGTCGTAGGCTGGGGTGGCGCCCGCGACGCGGCGGGCGAGCCGAGATCCCACGAGGAGCACGATGAGCGAGCAGACGCAGGAGACCACCGCGGCCGCGGCCTTCCAGCCCCAGATCTTCAAGGGCCTCGCCGGTGTGCCCGTCGACTACACCGCCATCTCGAAAGTGAACCCCGAGACCAACTCGCTGCTCTACCGCGGCTATCCGGTGCAGGAGCTCGCGGCATCCGTCACCTTCGAGGAGGTCGCCTACCTGCTCTGGCACGGCGAGTTGCCGGATGACGCGCAGCTGGCCGAGTTCGAGGAGCTCGAGCGCAGCCACCGCGGCCTCGACCACGAGGTGAAGCGCATCGTCGATGAGCTGCCGCTCACCGCCCACCCGATGGATGTCGTGCGGACCGCCGTCAGCGTCATCGGCGCGAGCGACCCGACCACGCCCGACGACTCGCGCGAGGCGAACCTCGAGAAGGCGATCCGCCTGTTCGCGAAGCTCCCGTCGATCGTCACCTACGACCAGCGCCGGCGACACGAGCTCGAGTTCGTCGAGCCGCGCGCCGACCTCGGCTACTCGGCCAACTTCCTCTGGCAGGCGTTCGGCGAGGCGCCCGAGCTCGAGGTCGTCAACGCGTTCGACGTGTCGATGATCCTGTACGCCGAGCACTCGTTCAACGCCTCCACGTTCACGGCGCGCGTGATCACCTCGACCCTGTCCGACCTGTACTCGGCGGTGGTCGGTGCGATCGGCGCGCTCAAGGGCCCGCTGCACGGCGGCGCGAACGAGGCGGTCATGCACACGTTCGACGAGATCGGCCTGGGCGACGGCTCGGCCGAGCGGGCGGTGGCGTGGCTCGACGCCGCGCTCGCCGAGAAGCGCAAGATCATGGGCTTCGGCCACCGCGTCTACAAGAACGGCGACTCCCGGGTGCCGACCATGCGCGATGCGCTCGAGCGGATGGCGGAGCACTACGGCCGTCCGGACGTCCTCGAGGTGTACACCGCGCTCGAGCAGGCGATGGGCGAACGGAAGAACATCAAGCCGAACCTCGACTACCCGGCCGGGCCGGCGTACCACCTGATGGGGTGGGACACGGAGACCTTCACGCCGCTCTTCGTGGCGAGCCGGGTCACGGGCTGGACCGCGCACATCATGGAGCAGAACGCGGCCAACGCGCTCATCCGCCCGCTGTCGGTCTACAACGGCCCCGACGAGCGGCACGTGCCGCCGCGCGGCAACGCGACGGGCGAGCCCGCGGCCTGAAGCGCTGATCTGCCTCCTTCGGGGGCCAGCCCTCGACCTCGAAGCTGAGTAACCTTCGGTTCAGCGGCCGACGCCGACCCGACGTCCGACCGGGCCCTCGATGGAGGTCCGCTCATGCCCGAACGTCTCGCCCCGGGGTCCGGCTCGCGACGGGCACGGCTCCTCGCCGTACTCGCGACCGCAGCGCTGGTCGTCGCCGGCGTCGGCGCGACGCAGCCGGCTCATGCCGCGGACGGCAACGTGGGCGTGGGCGTCCTGCTGGCGTCGACGGACTTCTTCGGCCCCGCGGACGGTGAGGAGCTGCCGCCCGGGGTCATCGAGGTCTTCGACGCGACGGGCGACGGCTCCGAGCCGCTCATGACCGTCGACATCGGGCCCATGTTCCTCTTCGAGTACACGTGGCTCGACCTGCCCGACGGTTCGTACCGGATCCGAGCCACGGTCGAGGGCTACCTTCCGACCTGGGCGGGTTGGGTGGCCGACGGCGGCGCGGAGGCGACGGACGAGCCGGGTCGCCTCGGCGGCCTCATCGACGCGTACCATCCGTTCGCGCCCGTGCGCGGATTCTCCGATGCGCCGGTGCTCGAGGTGGAGGTCGGCGACGAATCGTTCGAGCAGCCGGCGTACGTCAACGTTCTCGCCGCGCGTTCGGCGGCGTTCCTCGGCGGCGTCGTGTTCAACGAGCAGCAGTCCGCCGCGGAGTCGGCGACCGTCGAGCTCTACCGGATCGGGCAGGGCGCGCCCGCGCGCACCACGACCGTCGAGCGCGGCCAGTACGTCTTCGACGACGTAGCCCAGGGCAACTACCAAGTCCGATTCGTGTCCGAGGGCGTCGAGCAGTGGTGGCCATACGAGGCGACGCGATCGAGGGCCGACATCTTGAACGTGCCGTCGACCGGCGGAGGATGGGTCGCTATCGATGCGACGTTCGCCCCGCCCGAGACGACCGCGCCCGGCGAACGGCTCGCCATCGAAGGCGACCCCGTCGAGGGCGGCCTCCTGAGCCTCGCGCCGGACCTCGCCGACCCGTTCGACATCCCGGGCCTGAACGACACCCGGATCGGGCACATCACCTGGTACCTCGACGGTGAGCCCATCCCCGGCGCCGTCCGTCCGACGTTGGTCGTTCCACCGGACGCCGTCGGCGGTGAGATCACCGCGACCGCCGAGGCCGTGCAGATGCTCGGCTACTTCCGCACCCGGATCGAAGCGCTGCCCGTCGGCCCGGTGTCGCCCGCGACCGACCCCGAGATCTCCCCTGCGCCCACCCCGCAGGTCCTGGGCTCGCCGACGGTGGGCGAACGACTCGACACGACCCTCGGCAGCTGGGCCACCGGCACGACCCGCACCTTCCAGTGGTTCCGTGACGGCGAACCGATCGAGGGCGCCACGAACCGCGGGTATGTGCCGAAGGGCACCGACTTGGGCGGCGAGTTGACCTTCGTCGTCACGGGGGTACTCGACGGGCATCGCACGACCGTTCGGGCCAGCGGTGCCACCGCGCCGGTCGCCGAAGGTGCGTTCGCGACGCCGTCGGCCGTTCTCAAGACGGATCGGATGGCGGCCGAGCCGCGCGTCGGAGATCGAATGCGTGCCGTGCACGGCGCATGGAGCCCCGCGGCGGAGGCATGGACGTACCAGTGGCACCGCGACGGCGTCCCGATCGACGGGGCGACGGGGGAGTACTACACCGTCGGCGCCGACGACCTCGGTGCGCGCCTGTCGGCCGAGATCACTGGAAGCAGACTCGGCTACACCGCGGCGACCGCCGTGAGCGTACCGAGCGGGCCCGTCACGGAGGGGGTCTTCCGCGCCGATCGGCCGGTCATCGTGCCGGCGCCGCAGGTGGGCGTCGAGCTTTCGGTGGACCTGGGGGTGTGGACGCCGGAGCCCGATGTGCTCACGATCCAGTGGATGCGCGGCACGACCGTGCTGGCGACCGGGCCGAGCTACACCCCGGTCCCCGGCGACGCCGGCCGCAACCTCAGAGTCGTGGTCACCGGCGAGAAGGTCGGCTACACGACCGCGCAACGGGCGAGCCTCGCGGTGGCGGTGCTGCCGTAGGTCGTTCGCGGCTGCGCACAACGCCGCGCCGCGGCATCCGTCGTCGCACTGTGCGCCACCACGAACGATGGAGGATCCACCACGGATCGCGCCTACAGTCGTGGACTATGCACATGTTGTTCCGCACGCTGCTGCACGTGCTCTTCCTGTCGCGACGCAAGCCCGACCTCGGTCACTACGACGTCGCGCACACGCGGTTCATCGTGCTGCCGACCGACCTCGACATCAACCGGCACATGAACAACGGCGTGTACTTCTCGATCATGGACGTCGCGCGGTTCGACCTGCTCGTGCGCAGCGACGTGTTCCGCATCATGCGGCAGCGCCGCTGGTACCCGGTCGTGGTGAGCGAGACGATCACCTTCCGCAAGTCGCTCGAGCCGTGGCAGAGGTTCACGATCGAGTCGCGGCTGCTCGGCTTCGACGAGAAGGCGGTGTACTGCGAGCAGCGCTTCGTGCGCCCCGGCGCCGACGGTGAGCCGGAGATCTACGCGAAGGGCTTCATCCGCGCCCGCTTCCTGCGCAAGGAGGGCGGCACGGTTCCCGTGTCGGAACTCATCGAGGCGTTCGGCGCGCCGCCCGTGAGCGACGAGCTCCCCGAGTGGATCGAGCGCTGGGGGGCGGATGTCGCGCTGCCCGCGACGCGCGCGGAGGCGCCGTCCGTCTGGGCCTGAACCGGCAGCACGGCCGCGAGACCGGCCTACGACACCGCCTGCCGCGGCACCACGATCTCGCGCAGGATCAGCAGGATGCCCGCCGAGATCGGGATCGCCACGAGGGCGCCGAGCAGCCCGAGCAGGGTGCCGCCCGCGAGTGCCGAGATCAGCACGATCGTGCCCGGCACCTGCACGGCCTTGCCCATCACGCGCGGCGTGAGGATGTACGCCTCGACCTGCATGTAGACGAGCATCGCGATGAACACGATGAGCGCCGCCGTCGGCGAGACGAACAGCGACACGACCGTCATGAGCACGGTGGTGAGCACGGTTCCGATGAGCGGGATCAGCGTCACGAACAGCGCGATGACGCCGAGGATCAGCGCGTACGGGTTGCCGGTCAGCACGAGCAGGATCGTCGAGAACACCGCGTTCAGGAACGCGAGCACGACCATGCCGCTGAGGTACTTGCCGATGGACTGCATGATCCGCTCGGCGAGCGGCACGACCACGGGCCGTTCGGATGCCGCGACCAGGGTGTAGATCGCGCGCTTCGAGCTATCGAGCGTGGCGATGAAGTAGATCGAGAGCACCACGACGAAGAACCCGGTCGAGACCGCGTTGAGGATGCTGGCGCCGAACGCGAGCGCCCCGCCGCCGATCGTCGCCCACGTGTTCGGGTCGGAGAGGATGTCGCCGATGCCGTTCGCGAGGGTGGCGGCGAGCCCGTTGGTGGTCTCGTTGACCCGCTCGAACCATCCGGAGTCCTCGAGGCCGCGCACCTGCGAGGGCAGGTTGGTGATGAGCGCGGTGGCCTGGGCGACGACGGGCGGGATGAGGATCCACACGATGCCCACCACGACCGCGATGAACAGGATGAGCACCGTCACGATGGCGGTCGGCCGCGACATCCCTCGACGTTCGAACCAGCGGATGAGCGGATCGAGCCCGAGGGCGACGAACGCGGCGATGAACACCGACAGCAGCACGTCGCTGAGGTTGACGACGACGAGGGCGAGCAGCGCCGCCGCGAGGAGGCCCAGCGCGACGCGGAAGCCCCACACCACCGGGTGGTGCGTGAACAGCTCCTCGGTCGGTCGGGGCGAATCGGGGCTGACCGCCCGCCCGTTCCGGGCTCGCGAACGGATGACGGCGCGACCGGGCCGACCGCCCGGCCTGCGCTCGATGCTCACGGGCGGCCTAGGCGGCCGGGATCCGGAGCTCGCGGTAGTGCGGCCCGAGCGTGTCGAGGTACCCGTCGCGGTCCCAGTCGGGCAGCGGGTCGCCGGCGCGCGCCGCGGTGAGGCGGTCGAGGTAGTAGTCCCATCCGGCGCCGAGGCTGCCGACGTCCTCGCCCGGCGGGAGCCGGTGCGCGAGCGTGAGCGTCGTGAGGCCGCTGCCCTCGTTGAGGTGCACGAGCAGCCGCCACGGCGGCGCGTCCTCGCCCTGGTCGATGTCGAGGTGCATGCGGTGCGGCGGGGCGCATTCGAGGATGCTGACGTCCTGCCAGGGCGCCTCGGCGCCCTCGGCGCCCATGCGGAACCGCACGGCACCGGTCGACGGGCTGCCGGTGTAGGTGCCGATCCAGCCGTTCAGCGCCGTCGGGTTCGTCAGCGAGAACCAGATCTCCTCGATCGGGGCACGGAACAGGCGATCGAGTTGGAGGTACAACCCGTCGGCTTTCTGCGTGTAGTGGCCGGTCGGTCGGATGCTGGTCATCTTCGCCCCCCGCGTGTCGTCCTGGCTTCAGGCTAATCCCGGTGCGAGCGCAGGGCTAGAGTGACGCGCATGGGCAGCTCCGGTTCGAAGCCGCGGGTCAGGCACCACCCCCCGCAGGCACCGCATCATGACGACGACGACGACCGCCTCCGGCTCGGAGGACGCCATCCGGACATGTGGGGGTGGTTCGTCGGCCTCATCGTGTTCGCGCTGGTCGCGGTGCCCCTCAGCGCCGCGTTCGCGTTCGCGACCAACCCCGGCACGCAGCAGCTGTTCGCCGGGCGGCTCTCCGACGCGACGAGCGCGGGCTACCAGGCGTTCTGGTGGGTGGTGACGCTCATGCTCCTCGCGCTGCCGGTGCTCGTCGGCTACGGCATCGCGCGCATGTCGCCGCGCGCGCTGCTGATCGTGGGCAGCGTGGTCGCGGCGTTCTTCATCGCCGTGCTCGTGCTGGGCCAGATGTTCGTCTTCTAGTCCCGGGCGAGCGGATGCCGCGGCGCGAGGTCGCGGCGTCCGCTCACGGCAGCTCGCCCTCGAGCACGGCCATCGCGGCGTTGTGGCCGCCGACGCCGCTGACGGCGCCGCCGCGCACGGCCCCGGAACCGCACAGCAGGACGCGCGCGTGCGCGGTCGCCACGCCCCAGCGCTCGGCGGGGCTCGCGAGCGGCGCGTCGGGCTCCGCCCACGGCCACGAGAGCGGCCCGTGGAAGATGTTGCCGCCGGGCATGCCGAGCGCCTCCTCGAGGTCGCGGGTCGTCTTCACCTCGACGCAGGGGCGGCCTGCGGCATCCGTCGCGGTCACGTCGGCGATCGGCTCGGCGAGGACGGAGTCGAGCGACGCGAGCACCGCGTCGCGGAGGAGGTCGCGCAGCTCGTCGTTGCCGTACCGGTCGACGAGGCGGTCGGGCACGTGCAGGCCGAAGACCGTGAGCGTCTGCGCGTCGGAGTCGGCCAACTCGGGGCCGAGGATGCTGCGGTCGCTCAGCGTGTGGCAGTAGATCTCGCACGGCAGCGGGTCGGGCAGGACCCCGCCGGCGGCGCTCGCGTAGGCCTCGGCGAGCTGCGAGCCGAGCTCGTTGATGTGGAACGTGCCGGCGAACGCCTGCTCGGGCGCGACCTGCTCGTCGCGGAGGCGGGGCAGGCGCGTGAGCAGCAGGTTGACCTTCACCTGGGCGCCCTCGGGGATGCCGAGGCGCTCGACGCGGCGGCGCGCGTACTCGTCGAGGGGGACCTCGGGGTCGGTGGTGGTGGGGCGCTCGTCGCGGGGGGCGATCGCGACGGGGCCGTCGCCGTCGGCGGTGGCCGCGCCGGGTGCTCCGGCGGCACGGTCGGGCGCAGCGGATGCCGCGAGCAGCCGGTCGAGGACGACGGGGGCGACGTTCGCGAGGACGACGTGCGCACGCGCCATCCGCTCGCTGCCCGCTTCGACCCAGCGGACCTCGCCGGTGTCGGGGTCGATCGCGGTGACCTCGGCCTCGGTGCGGAGGCTCGCGCCGGCCTCGCGTGCGGCCCGGGCGAGTTCGCCGGAGACCGCGCCCATGCCGCCGACGGGCACGTCCCAGTCGCCCGTGCCGCCGCCGATGACGTGGTACAGGAAGCAGCGGTTCGCGTCGAGCGACGCGTCGCCGAGGTCGGTGAAGGTGCCGATGAGGCCGTCGGTCGCGACGACGCCGCGAACGAGGTCGTCGGCGAAGCGCGCCTCGACGGTCTCGCCGAGGGGACGCTCGATGAGGTCCGTCCACACGCGGTCGTCGCCGACGAGTCCACGCGCCTCGTCGCGCGTCGGCAGCGGCTCGGTGAGCGTCGGGAAGAGCGCCTCGGCGATGCGTGCGGTGTCGGCGTAGAAGGCCTGCCACGCGTCGGCGTCGTCGGCCGCGCCCACCCGGGCGAATGCGTCGCGGGCGGCTGCGGCATCCGCTTCGACGTCGACGAGGAGGCCGCGGCTCGGGTCGCGTGGGTCGGGCGTGTACGACGAGAACCGGCGGCGCACCAGCCGCACGTCGAGGCCGAGGTCGTCGATGATGCGCTGGGGGAGCAGGCTCACGAGGTACGAGTAGCGGCTGAGGCGTGCGTCGACGCCGTCGAACGCCTGCGCCGAGACCGCGGCACCGCCGAGGTGGTCGTCGCGCTCGAGCAGCAGCACGCGCTTGCCGGCGCGGGCGAGGTAGGCCGCGGCGGTGAGGCCGTTGTGGCCCCCACCGACGATGACCACGTCGTGGTCGTGGGCAGCACCCTGGTCGTGGGCGGGCGAGGGGGAGACGGAGGTCGGCTGCGCTGCGTCGGGCATCCATCGAGCGTAGACGAACGGGAGGATCCCGGAACGCCGCCGGGATCCTCCGTGCCGTCAGCGGGCGCGGCGCATGGCGCGCACCCCGAGGGTGAGCCCGACCGCGCAGGTCGCGACGGCCGCGAGCACGCCGCCGAGGATCGACGGGTCCCCGAACGCGCCCGCGAGCAGCGCCCGCTCGGCGTCGACCACGTAGCTCAGCGGGTTGACCGCCGCGGCGACCCGCATCCACGCCGGACCCTCGTCGAGCGGCAGCAGCATGCCCGAGAGGATCATCAGCGGGAACAGCAGCGTCTGGTGCACCATCCAGAACATCCAGTCCCGGTTGCGGCAGGCGAGCGCGAGCGTGTAGCTCAGCGCACCGAGCCCGACGCCGAACACGGCCAGCATTGCGAGGCCGACGAGCAGGCCCGGCACGTCGAGCCGGAACCCGAACGGCACCGCGACGAGCACCACGATGGTGCCCTGGATCACGAGCGGCACGACGTCCTTCAGTGCGCGCCCGACGAGCAGCGTGCCGCGCGAGAGCGGCGCGACGAGGGTGCGCTCGTGCGAGCCCGTCTGCATCTCGAAGAGCAGGTTCGAGCCGGTCGCCGCGGTGCCGAACAGCGCGACCATGACGAGGATGCCGGGCACGAACCACTGCAGGGTGCCCGCGACGTCGCCGCCGGCCGCGCCGACGAGGAGCGGCCCGAACAGCCCGAGGAACACGAGCGGCTGCACGAGCGAGAACACGACGCTGAACGGGTCGCGCACGAGCGGGCGCGACTCCCGCACGAAGACGGCGGCGGTGTCGCGGGCGAATCCGGTGGGGCGGGCGACGGATGCCGCGGGGCGGGCGTCCGTCGGGCGGGACGCCGCGGTGGCGGCGTCGGTGGTGATGGTGTTCATGGGAGGGGTCCTTTCGATCGTGGGTCTCGGTACGGGCGCTTCGCGTCCTACTCGACCACCGGGGTCATGCGGCGGCGGCGCCCTCTTCGCGGAGGCTCCGCCCGGTGAGGGCGAGGAACACGTCGTCGAGCGTCGGCGGTCGGTGGGTCGCGGCGTGCACGTCGAGTCCGGCGTCAGCCAGCTCGCGGATCCAGCGGGGGAGCGCCCGGTCGCCGTCCGGGGCGGTGACCGTGACGACGGCCCCGTGCGACTCGCCGCCGACGCGAGCGGCCGCGGCCGCGGCATCCGTCGCCGACCCGAACGCGAGCGTCACGCGGTCGCCCGCGAGCTGCTGCTTGAGGGCGGGCGCGGTGTCGTCGGCGATGACCCGTCCCTCGTCCATGACCATGACGCGCTCGGCGAGCTGGTCTGCCTCGTCGAGGTAGTGGGTGGTGAGGAAGATGGTCGTGCCGGTCTCGCGGCGGAGGTCGACGATGTGCTCCCACAGGTTGGCGCGGCTGTGCGGGTCGAGGCCCGTGGACGGCTCGTCGAGGAAGAGCAGCTCGGGCCGGTGGATGAGTCCGAGTGCGATGTCGACGCGCCGCTTCTGCCCGCCCGACAGCGACTGCACCTGCCGGTTCGCGACCTGCCCGAGCTCGAGCGAGTCGATGAGCTCCGCGGCCCGCGCGCGGGTCTCGCGTCGGCCCATGCCGTAGAACGCGCCCTGCGCGTGCAGCTCGTCGCGCACCCGTTGCGTGTGCCCGCCGGAGGTGCCCTGGCCGACGTAGCCGATGCGACGCCGCACCCCGGCCGGGTCACGGCGGATGTCGCTCCCGGCGACGACCGCGTCGCCCGCGGTCGGCGGCAGCAGCGTCGTGAGCATGCGCACGGTGGTCGACTTGCCGGCGCCGTTCGGTCCGAGGAACGCCACGAGCTCGCCCTCGGCGACGGAGAGGTCGACGCCCTGCACGGCCGCGACCTCCTGGCCCTTCGCGCGGAACGTCTTGGTGAGGCCCCGCGCCGTGATCATCTGGTTCGTCATGCCTCGAGCATCTCGAGGCATCCGGTCAGTTCCTGTCCTGAATTCGAGGAGAATCGATCCATGGCCGCGACCACCACCCGCACCCTCGACCTGCTCTCGCTCCTGCAGAGCCACCGTCACTGGACGGCGCGCGAACTCGTCGATCGCCTCGAGGTGTCCGAGCGCACCCTGCGCCGCGACGTCGAGCGGCTGCGCGAGCTCGGGTACTCGATCGAGTCGACCCGCGGCGTCGCCGGCGGCTACCGGCTCCAGGCC
The DNA here is from genome assembly GCF_001620055.1 of Agromyces sp. NDB4Y10. Classification (GTDB taxonomy): domain Bacteria; phylum Actinomycetota; class Actinomycetes; order Actinomycetales; family Microbacteriaceae; genus Agromyces; species Agromyces indicus. The sequence continues at coordinate 200,156 of NZ_LQGY01000028.1, forward strand.
GGTACCGGGCTTCCGCCGCTGCTGCTCACCGACGACGAGGGCGTCGCGATCGCGGTCGGGCTCAGGTCGCAGGCGGCGGCCGGGCTGCGCGGCGCCGAGCACACGACGCTCAGCGCGCTCGCGAAGCTCGAGCAGGTGCTGCCGCCCGCACTCCGGCGGCGCATCGAGGCCATGCAGTCGGTGGCGGCGCCCCTCGGGCCTGCGGGCGGCGGCGGTTCCGGTCCGGGCGGCGGCCAGGCGGCGCCATCCGTCGACAGCGAGCTGCTCGGACTGCTCGCCCTCTGCTGCCGCGACGCCGAGCGCGTGCGCATGAAGTACACGGATGCCACGGGCGCGGCATCCGCCCGATCGATCGAGCCGTACCGGCTGGTGCCGCTCGGTCGGCGCTGGTACCTGCTCGCGTGGGACCGCGACCGCGACGACTGGCGCACGTTCCGCCTCGACCGCGTCGGCGACGTGTTCCCGACCCGCGTGCGCTTCACGCCGAGGCCGCTCACCGACGAGCAGGCGCTCGAGCGCGTGCAGCAGGCGGTTCGCTGGCGCGAGACCACCGTGCGGGCGACCCTGCACGTGGCGATGCCGCTCGCGGAGCTGCAGTCGCGGCTCGGCTGGTGGGCGCGCGACGCGGTGGCATCGGCGGATGGCGCGGGCTCGGTCTGGCCCATCGAGGGGGAGTCGGTCGCGGCGGTGGCGGCCGCGCTGCTCTGGGTGCCCGAGGGCGCCGGATGCCGCGTCGAGGGTCCGCCCGAACTGCACGAGTACCTTCGCGCGCAGTCGGCCCGGTTCGCGGCGGCCGCCGCCGGGTGACCCTTGCGGGTGTCGGGGGCCCGCGGTCGAATGGCCGCATGGACTTCTCCTTCATCGCCGGGTTCGGCCCGATCGGCACCGTCGACTCGACCTCGCACGACTTCTGGGCCGGCGCGCTCGGCATCCCGTTCGAGGAGGCCGCGCCCCGCTACTTCCACACCGAGGAGGTCGCGGGTGCCCGGGCGTTCGCGATCTGGCCGCTCGACCAGGCCGCCGAGGCGACGTTCGGCACGCCCGAGTGGCCGGCCGACCGGCCGGTGCCGCAGGCGTGGATCGAGTTCGACGTCGCCTCGCCCGAGGCGGTCGCGCCGGCGGTGGAGGAGCTGCGGGCCAAGGGACTCGAGATCCTCGTGGAGGCGCACGAGGAGCCGTGGGGGCAGACCACGTCGCGGCTGCAGAGCCCCGAGGGGCTGCTCGTCGGCGTCAGCCACACCCCGTGGATGCACGAGCCGGGTTGAGCGCCCGGCGCGCCGGCATCAGCGGACCGCAGCGTCCGGGCGGTCGCTGCGCGCCGCGGCGCGGGCGAGTGCGTCGCGCGCGGCCAGGACGGCC
>NZ_LQGY01000029.1 GCF_001620055.1 Agromyces sp. NDB4Y10
CCCGTCTCGAGGCGCTCGGCACCGGCCGCGGCCGAGGTCGCGCCCGCGGAGACCCGGTCGGCGCCGTCGGCGGCGGCGGCCGCTCCGTCACGGAGTTCGCCGGATCCGTCGGCGATCCGCTCGGCGCCGGCGGCGAGTTCCGCCGAGCCCTCCCCGGCGAGTCCCGCGCCGTCGGACAGGCGTGCCGCGCCCGCGGAGATGGTGTTCGTCGTGAGCAGGAAGAACGCCGCGAGCGCGATGAGCGCCACGGTCACGGCGACGGCGGCGATGCGCACGCCGATCCCATGGCGGTGCACGGCAGGGTCGGTTCTCGTCATTGAGGCTCCTGTGTTCCGGGCGCGACGACGCGCCGAGGTTCGGGTGCGGTGCAGGACACCCGGCGCGCGGGAGGTGCGGGGGCGCCGGTGATTCCGAGCGAGCACCGGCCGAGGGGTCGCATCGTCGCGACTCCGGCGCGACGTCGCGTCGAAAGTGGCCCGAATCTGTCAGGCGGACTGCGGTTCCGTCAACGGACAGCGCCGAAGTCGGGAGCTTCCCTCCAACGCGAGGTGGCGGCGCGAGGCCTCCCGTTGTCGCCCCGCCACAGCCGGGGGCCGACGCCGGGCCGCGGCATCCGCCGGGCGTTCAGAGATCGAACGAGTCGCCCGGTTCGAGCGCGAGATACTCGCCGCCGCCCTGTTCGGTCGCCCACTGAAGGCGTGCATTGGACAGCGACTTGCCCGCTCGCGAGAGCACCATCTCGTGCGTGGGGAACGCACGACGCGGCTTCACGGCCATCACGTAGTCCATGGACTCGGCGATCTTCATCCACGGCGCCCCGGCGGGGGCGGCGAGCACGTCGACGTCGACGCCCTCGGGAATCGCGAACGAGTCGCCCGCGTAGTAGAGGGCGTCGTTCACGAGCACCCCGACGTTGTCGATCACCGGGATCGAGTCGTGGATCACGGCGTGGCGCCCGCCGAAGAACCGCAGCCGGAACGGCCCCACCTCGACCTCGTCGCCGGGCTCGACGAGCTCGACCTCGATGCCCGCCTCGCCGGCGGCCCGGACCACGCCCTCCGGGCCGAGCAGGCGCACGTCGGGGCTGCGGTCGCGGATGCGGCCGAGCTGCTCCGGCGTCCAGTGGTCGTCGTGCAGGTGGGTGATCACCACGGCACGCGCGCCGGACGCCTCGGTGATCGGCGTCGTGAACTTGCCCGGGTCGACGAACAGGCGGTCGCCGGAGTGCTCGACGACGAGGGCGGCGTGTTCCAGCTTCGTGACGCGCATAGTTCGAGCCAACACCGTGTGCGCACGTCGTGCAACCGGTCGGGCTGCCACAATCGCACCATGAGTCACCGTTCCCCCCGGCGACTGCTGCTCGCAGTGAATCCGTCCGCGTCGTTCGGACGCAACCGCGCGGTCGGCCCGGCCGCCGCGCGACGCCTCGCCGATGCCGGGTACGAGGTGACGCTGCTGCGGGAGGCGAACTTCGAGCTGCTGCGACGTGAGACCCAGTCGGCGTTCGAGCAGGGAACCGACGGCCTCGTCGTCGTGGGCGGCGACGGCATGGTGTCGCTCGGCGTCAACATCGTCGCGCGGACCGGCGTCCCGCTCGGCGTCATCGCGGCCGGCACGGGGAACGACCTGGCCCGGGCCCTCGGGCTGCCGCACGACGACCCCGAGGCGGCCGTCGAGGCCCTCGTCGAGGCGCTCGCCCGCCCGCCCCAGGTGGTCGATCTGGGCCTCGCCCGCCACGGCGAGCTCAGCACCTGGTTCGCGTGCGTGCTGTCGGCGGGATTCGACGCGGTCGTCAACGAGCGAGCCAACCGGATGACGCGGCCGCGAGGTCCGAGCCGCTACACGCTCGCGCTCCTGCGCGAGCTCGCCACGTTCCGCCCGCTGCGGTACCGGCTGACGCTGGACGGCTCCCCGCGCGAGCAGTCGGCCATGCTGGTGTCGGTGGCGAACACCCCGTCGCTGGGCGGCGGCATGCGCATCGTCCCGCACGCGGATCTCTCGGACGGCCTGCTCGACGTGTTCGTCGTGCATCCGCTGTCGCGGGTCGGGCTGCTCAGCGTGTTCCCGCGCGTGTTCGCGGGGGAACACGTCAACCACCCCGCCGTCGAGTTCGCGCCCGCGCGCCGTGTGCGCATCGAGGGCGAGGGCATCGTCGCCTACGCCGACGGCGAGCGGTTGGGGTCGCTTCCGGTGGAGGTGGAGGCCGTTCCCGGGGCGCTCGCCGTGTTCGTCTGAGGGCGCCGGCCGGTGCCATCCGCTCGATTTGGAATGCGCCGGAGACGTGTGCCATACTCTTCAAGTCGTCAACGAGGCCCCATCGTTTAGCGGCCTAGGACGCCGCCCTCTCACGGCGGTAGCGCGGGTTCAAATCCCGCTGGGGTCACCACGACCGTCGAACGCCCTCGCAGCATGCGGGGGCGTTCGTCGTTTCCCGGCACGGTGGCATTCGTCGGCACCGGTGCACCGGGTTCGGACGGTCCCGGCGCGGGCTCGCCCGACGCCCGCTAGACTCGTCCGAGCGAAGGGGAGTATCCCGCCGGGGCTTCGCGCCTCGGGCCACGATCGTCAATACGAGCGCCGTCGACGCCGCTCCGGGCGTGGCGGCGCACGCACGTGCTGCCGGGAGAGACTTTCGGATCTCCGTCGCACCCGATCGCACACCTCCCGAAAGGCGTCACGTGACCGCATTGCCCGTCTGGTTCGAAGTCGGCTCGCTCGTCGTGCTGACGCTGATCCTGGTCGCCGACCTGCTGCTCGTGATCAAGCGGCCGCACGTGCCCTCGTTCCGGGAGTCGACCCTCTGGGTCGTGTTCTACATCGTGCTCGCCCTGATCTTCGCCGGCCTCATGTTCGTCATCGGCGACGCCGAGCACGGTGCGCAGTTCCTCGCGGGCTGGCTCACCGAGTACAGCCTGTCGATCGACAACCTGTTCGTGTTCGTCATCATCATGGCCAGGTTCGCGGTGCCGAGGAAGTACCAGCAGGAGGTGCTCATGGTCGGCATCATCCTGGCGCTGATCCTGCGCGGCATCTTCATCCTGCTCGGTGCCCAGCTCATCGAGAACTTCAGCTGGGTGTTCTACATCTTCGGCGCGTTCCTGCTCTGGACCGCGTACAACCAGGCGTTCGGCGACCACGAGGAGGAGGGCGGCGACACGTTCCTCATCCGCATCCTGCGTCGCCGGCTCGCGATCACGAACGACTACGACGGCATCAAGCTGCGCACCACGATCGACGGCCGTCGGTTCTTCACGCCGATGCTCATCGTGTTCGTGGCGATCGGCACGACCGACCTCATCTTCGCCCTCGACTCGATCCCGGCGATCTTCGGCATCACGCAGAGCCCGTTCATCGTGTTCACGGCCAACGTGTTCGCCCTGATGGGCCTCCGCCAGCTGTACTTCCTCCTCGGCGGGCTCCTCGAGCGCCTCGAGTACCTCAAGTACGGGATCGCGTTCATCCTCGGGTTCATCGGCGTGAAGCTGGTCCTCCACGCCATGCATGAGAACGAGCTCCCCTTCATCAACGGCGGCGAGCACATCGAGTGGGCGCCGGAGATCTCGACGTGGGCCTCGCTCGGCGTCATCGTGGCCGCGATGGTCGTCGCCACCGTGGCGAGCGTCGCGAAGGCGAACCTCGACGCGCGCCGCCGTGGCCACACCCTCGGCGAGGAGATCCCGCACTTCACCGAGGAGGGCGACCGGGCCGAGCGCGACGAGTCCCGCGTCGAGCGCTGACGCCCGCCTCGATCGGCGGTCGCCGCGCACGACGGTCGCCGAGGGCTTGCTACCGTTGAGCCACCCGCGCCTCCGCGCCGCCCCTACCCCGCAGAGAGGACCCAGCCAGTGACGTCTGATGGCAGCGGTGTCGTCGAGATCCCGAGCGGATCCGCGCGCATCGCACACAGTGCACGAACGCACGTCGGCCGCGTCAGGTCGGTGAACGAGGACGCCCTCCTCGCCCACGCGCCCGTGTACGTCGTCGCCGACGGCATGGGCGGGCACGCGCGGGGGGATGCCGCGAGCCGGGCGGTGGTCGACACGTTCCGCCGCCACCTCGACACCGGCGCCCCGTCGCGGCCCGAGCAGGTGCTCGATGCCATCCACAGCTCGAACGAGGTCGTCCGGTCGCTCTCGACCGAGGGCGACGAGGGCACGGCGGTCGCCGGCACGACCGTCGCGGGCATCGCGCTGGTCGACGCGGGCGACGGCCGCGGCGTGCACTGGATGGTCTTCAACGTGGGCGACTCCCGCGTGTACCTGTGGGACGGCCGCCGCCTCGAGCAGGTCACGGTCGACCACTCCGCCGTGCAGGAGATGGTCGACGCCGGCCTGCTGCACGCCGACGACGCCGAGCGGCACCCCGATCGCAACGTGATCACCCGCGCCGTCGGCGCCGACGACGTGGTCGAGCCCGACGTCTGGCTCATCCCCGCGGCGGGGCGGCAGGTGTTCCTGCTCTGCTCCGACGGCCTCTCGAAGGAGGTCGGCGACGAGGCGATCGCGGAGATCCTCACCGGCGGATCGGCGCACGCCGCCGGGCTTGCCGGAGAGCTCGTCGAGGCGGCGCTCGCGGCGGGTGCGCGCGACAACGTGACGGCGGTGGTCGTCGAGTCCGACCTGGGCGGCGACGCGGCCGATGACGACGAGGCGACGCGGGACCGCGATGACGCGCTCCCGCGCGCGGCGGAGCAGACGTGGCCCAGGGGAGCGGGGGATCAGGGTGGCGGACTACCGGCGTGACCCGAGCGGCGGCTGGCTGGCCGCGCTGCGGGCCGATGCGCTGCTCGTGCTCCCGGCCGACCGTGCCGACGATCTCGTGGGGCTGTGGCCGGCGCTCGGTGCAGCGGATGCCGCGGCCGTCGTCCTCGACCGGCTCACCGCCGGCGGGGTGACGTCGGCCCCGGGCTTCGCCCTCGTGGTCCGCGAACGCGGGTCGGTGCGCGTGGTCGCTCGCGGCCCCCTGACCGTCGAGGTCGGAGCCGACACGGTCTCCGGCGCGGGCGTGTCCACGTGGAGCGAGCGCGCCTTCGACGGCGCGCCCGACGTCCGCGTGACGGTCGCCGGGGATTCGGCGGATGCCGCGGGACCCGTGCTGCCGATCGTCGAGGGCGTCGTGGCGGCATCCGTCGTCGACTGGCCGGGCGCCGCCGCTCGGACCGCGGCGCCGGAGGTCGCTGCGCCGGAGCCCGCCGAGTCGGAGCCTGCGTCACCGGAGCCTGCGGCGCCGGAGGTCGCTGCGCCGGAGCCCGCCGAGTCGGAGCCTGCGTCACCGGAGCCTGCGGCGCCGGGGCCCGCCGCGCCACCGCCGACGGTCCGGATCGAGCCGGTGCCGGCGACGTCCCAGCGCGCCGCCGACGTCCCCGACGAGCGGACGATGGTGCCCGACGAGGACACCGTCGTGGGATTCTCGCGAACCGAGCGCCCCCGCATCGAGGTGTCCTCCGGAGACACGACGATCGTGCCGCCGCCCGGCCTCACCGACGCTCCCGTGCTCGGCGACCACGACGGGCTCACCGTCGCGGCCGCCGACATCCGCCAGCTCAGGGAGGCGCGCGACGCCGACCGCGCCGCGGCCGTCGCCGCGCAGCCACCGCGTTCCGGTCGAGCCGACGACCGGCTCGCGCTGCGCATGCCCGACGGGTCGTTCGAGCCGATCACGGGCGAACTCCTCCTCGGCCGCGCTCCCGCGATCGGGCGGGTCACCGGTTCGCGCGTGCCGCGCCCCGTGGTGGTCGGCGCGGGCGACCCGGACATCTCCCGCACGCACCTCCGGGTCGCGGTCGAGGGCGGCACGGCGGTCGTGACCGACCTCGAGTCGCGCAACGGCACGCACGTGGTCGCTCCGGGACAGCCGCCCATGCGGTTGCGGCCGTCCGAGCCCACGCCCGTGCTGCCGGAGACCGTGATCGACCTCGGCGGCGGCTGGTCGATCCAGGTGGTGGTGCGCTGATGCGCCGCACGCCCTCGTCGCCGCCGGACCTGCCCGGCTACACGCCGCTCGGGCTGCTCGGCTCCGGCGGGTTCGCCGACGTGTTCCTCTACGAGCAGAAGCTCCCGCGCCGGAAGGTCGCGGTCAAGGTGCTGCTCGCCGACGACATCGACCAGGGCACGCGCGCGCAGTTCGTCGCCGAGGCGAACCTGATGGCGCGACTCTCGGCGCACCCGTTCATCGTGACGATCTTCCACGCCGACGTCTCGGCCGACGGCCGGCCGTACTTCGTCATGGAGTACTGCTCGGGCCCCAGCCTGTCGGAGCGCTACAAGCGGCAGCCGCTCACCGTCGAGGACGCGCTTCGCACCGGCATCCGCCTGTCGGGCGCCGTCGCGACCGCGCATGCCGCCGGGATCCTGCACCGCGACATCAAGCCCGCCAACGTGCTCACCAACGACTACGGCTGGCCCGCGCTCAGCGACTTCGGGATCTCCTCCGACCTCGAGGGCGACCTGCCCGTCCACACCATGTCGTTCACCGCCGACCCCGCGGCGACGGGCTCCGGCACGGGGTCCGACCGCGCCGCGGTCGGCATGAGCGTGCCGTGGTCCCCGCCGGAACTGTTCGAGGACGACCCGCGCCCCGACACCCGGAGCGACGTGTTCGCGCTCGCCGCGACCGTGCACACCCTGCTCGCCGGGCGCACCCCGTTCGAGGTCCCGGGTCGGTCGAACGGCCCGCTCGACCTCATCGGCCGGATCGAACGCGGCCGGGTCACGCCGATCGACCGCGACGACGTGCCGCCGACCCTGCAGGCCGTCCTCGCCACCGGCATGGCCCCGCGACGCGAGGACCGCTACCAGAGCGCGGTCGAGTTCGGCCGCGCGCTGCAGCGCATCGAGCTCGAGCTGGGGTACTCGGTGACGGGGATCGAGGTGCCCGCGATTCCGGCGGCCGCGCCGTCCGACGCCGAGGCGACGGACGTCGCGAGCGAGGTCGCGCCCGACCCGGACGCCGAGGCGGCGACGCGCGCACGCTCGGTCCGCGTCGTGCAGGCCGACGCGCCGGCGGCGCCGGTCGGCCCCTGGTC
>NZ_LQGY01000030.1 GCF_001620055.1 Agromyces sp. NDB4Y10
GGCCGACGTCGAGCCGGCCCCGCAGGGCGTCCGGCGGCGGCGCGTCGTCGCTGCCACCATCGGCGCCGCGGCATCCGTCGTCGTCGTCGCCGCGGTCGGCGCGGCCATCGCGCTCGGCGGTTCGCTCGGGAGCCCCGCCGAGGGCGTCGACGCCGGCCCCGGCACCGGGGAGGACGCCGTCGTGGCTGCGACCGTGCCCACGCCCGAGGTCGACCCGGGGAAGCCCGCCGGCGACGGCCGCGTGGTCTTCGGCGTGCGCCACGACGGCGCCGAGGAGGGCGACCGCTACCGGTGGCGCAACGTCGACGGCACGGGCGGCACGGCGATCGCCGACGGCCCGGAGATCGTCGTCGACGGCGTGGCCGACGGCCGCCCCGTGTGCATCGAGGTCCAGGTGCAGCGCGGCAGCAAGACCTCCGAGCCCGTCACGGGATGCACGGCATGAGGCCGCTCCGCGTCGAGTACTGCGGCGAGTGGTACACCGTCGAGTCCGGCCGGACGTTCGGCATCGGCCGGGAGTCCGACCTCACCATCGACGACAACCCCTACCTGCACCGCACCTTCCTGACCCTTTCGAGCGAGTTCGGCCTGTGGTGGCTGTCGAACGTCGGACAGCTGCTGTCGGCGACGGTGTCGGATGCCACGGGCAGCGTGCAGGCGTGGGTCGCGCCGGGCGCGAAGCTGCCGCTCGTCTTCCAGACCGTGCACGTGATGTTCAGCGCGGGCGCCACGACGTACGACTTCACGGTGCACGCCGAGGAGGACTTCTACAACACGTCGCTCACCGCCCGCCCCGTCGACGGCGGGACGACCATCCTTCCCGTGACCCTCACGACGAGCCAGCGGCTGCTCGTGGTCGCGCTCGCCGAGCACGTGCTCGCGCAGCCCTCCGCCGGGCGGGCGACGGTGCCGAGCTCGGCCGAGGCGGCGGCGCGCCTGGGCTGGAGCATGACGACGTTCAACCGCAAGCTCGACAACGTGTGCGAGAAGCTCGACAAGATCGGCGTCGACGGGCTGCGCGGCGGGAGAGGCCGGCTCGCGACGAATCGCCGCGCGCGGCTCGTCGAGTACGCCGTGGCGACGAGGCTCGTGAGCGCCGACGACCTGCCGCTGCTCGACCGCGCGGCCGAGGAGCGTCCGGAAGCGTCGTCCTGACGACGCCCCGAATCGCCGTCGAGCCGACGCCCGGCTCGGCGGAGGGCGTTCTCCGATTGATGCGTCCGAATGGGCACCGCTCCCCATTCGGCGGCTCCGGAGGACCGTGTTAGCGTGATGCCCGGCCACCGGTCTCGGGGGCCCGGCCCGCCGGTCTCCGGCGGCGACATCCGACGCCCTATCGACGGAACGCACGCGGGGAGACGAGCTTGGTCACGTTGAGGTCCTGGGTGCGCACGCGCCGCAAGACGGCCTCCGTCGTCGCGCTCGCCGTGCTCGCGGGCGTGCCCGTCGGGATCGCGGCACTCCATCAGGGCTTCCCGGTCACCGACCCCGACCTGCGCGCCCGCGAGGTCTGGGTGACGAACGCGGAGGAACTGCTCGCCGGCCGGCTGAACCGGCAGATCGAGGAACTCGACGCCGCGGTCGCCGCCGCGACCAACGACATCGACGTGTTCCAGCACGGCGACGACGCCTTCCTGTACGACCCCGGCGTCGGGTCGGTGGAGCGCATCGACCCGTCCTTCACGACGCTCGTCCAGCGCATCGACGTGCCGCCCTCGTCGCAGCTCGCCTACGGCGGCGACGTCATCGCCGTGCTCTCGCCCGAAGGCGAGCTGTGGCGCGTGCCCGCCGCGGCGGACCTGGCCTTCGACTACCGGGGCACCGATCCGATCGCCGAGCTCGGCGACGACGCGCAGGTCGCCGTGAGCGGCGACGGCACCGTCTTCGCCACGGCGCCGGGCGACCGCGAACTGGTCAGCATCCGACGCGACGCCGACGAGCCGCAGCGGACGGAGCTTCCCCGGCTCGGGCGGCACCAGATCGCCGCGGTCGGCGAGCGCGCGGTCGTCCTCGACGTCGAGGCCGACGTCGTCATCGCCGACGGCCGCGAGATCGACCTGCCGGAACCCGCGCTGCGGATCCAGCAGTCCGGGCCCGAGCGGGACCGCGTGGCACTCGCCACGTCGACGGGCCTGCTCGACGTGCCGCTCGGAGGCGGCGACATCCGCGTCATCGACAGCGGCGCCGAGGTGCCGTCGGCCGACGCCGGCGAGGTCGCCGCGCCGGTGCGCCTCGGATCCTGCCTCCACGGCGCGTGGGCGCCGGGGCAGCGCTACCTCGCGGCGTGCGACGGTGCCGACCCCGAACCCCAGTCCATCGACCAGCCGACCGCCGGGTCGCGGCTCGAGTTCCGGGTGAACCGCGACGTGATCGTGCTGAACGACCTCGCGAACGGCAACGCGTGGCTCGTCGACTCCGACCTGCGGCTCGTCGACAACTGGGAGGAGGTCACGCCGCCCGAGGAGTCCGACGAGCTCGAGGGCGACGAGAAGTCGTCGCAGCAGACGTTCGAGGACACGCTCGCCGAACGCACCGACGTGAACCGGCCGCCCGTCGCGCGCGACGACGACTACGGCGTGCGTCCCGAGCGGACGACGATCCTCGAGGTCCTCGAGAACGACACCGACCCCGACGGCGACGTGCTCACCATCGCCTCCGTCTCCGACGTGCCCGAGTCCGCCGGGCGGCTCGAGCTCATCGACGGCGGCCGGGCCCTGCAGTTCTCGCCCGCGGAGGGCGCCGCGGGCAGCGTGTCGTTCCGCTACGGGGTGAACGACGGACGCGGCGGGGTCTCCGAGGCGTCCGTGAACGTCCGCATCGTGCCCGACAGCGAGAACGCCGCACCCACGTCCATGCGCAGCGGCGCGATCAGCCTCGAGCAGGGCCGTCAGCTGTCGTACAACGTCCTCGCGGACTGGAACGACCCCGACGGCGACGACCTGTACCTCGTCAACGCATCGCCCACCGGCGGCGACACCGTGCGCTTCAGCCCCGACGGCTACGTCACCTTCGAGCACCGCTCGGCCGAGCTCGGCACCAAGGAGGTGCAGTTCACGGTCTCCGACGGGCGCACCACCGCGGCGGGGACCCTCACCGTGGAGGTCAAGCCGACGGGCACGCTCAACCCCATCGGCACGCCCGACTTCGCGCAGGCGTTCGTCGGCGAGACCGAGCTGATCGAACCCCTCGTGAACGACCTGTCGCCGTCCGGCGCCGGCCTCGAGCTGCTCGGCATCGTCGATCCGCCCGACGGGGCGACCATCACGCCGAACGTCGAGCGCGGCACGATCGCATTCTCCGCGAACGCCCCGGGGGAGTACGTCTTCCTCTACGACCTGGGCGCGGGCGCGGCCGTGAGCAAGGGCCTCATCCGGGTCCAGGTCGTCGATCCGCCCGGCGAGGCGCCGCCGCCCATCGCCGTGAAGGACACGGCTTACCTCCGCGCGGGGGAGCCGCTGACCGTCCCGGTGCTCGCGAACGACGTGTCCCCGTCCGGCCGCGTGCTCGCGGTGCAGTCGATGGACGACTCGGCAGCCGAGGGCCTGGTGTCGGTCGAGATCCTCACCAACACCGTGCTGCGCATCACCGCCTCGCAGGCCGTCGACGAGCAGCTGCAGGTCGCCTACACCGTCTCCGACGGCGTCAACGCCTCGACCGCCACCGTCACGATCGTGCCGGTGCCACCGCTCGTGAAGCACCAGCCGCCCGTGGCCGTCGACGACGGCGCCATCGTCCGGGCGGGCGACATCGTGACCGTGCCGGTGCTCGAGAACGACTACCACCCGGACGCGGCGAAGCTGCACGTCGAGCCGGAGCTGCTCGACGTCGAGGTCGGCGACGGGCTGGCGTTCGTCGACGGCGACACCGTCCGCTTCCAGGCACCCGAGGCGCCCGGCGCGTACAGCGCCGTGTACACGATCGGCGACGACCACGACCAGTCCGCTCGCGCGGCGGTGCGGTTCACGGTCGTCGCGCGCGACGCGGGCGAGAACCGCGACCCGCTGCCCACGCCGCTCACCTCGCGCACCTTCGCCGGCTCCGCCGTGACGGTCGACGTGCCGCTCGACCAGCTCGACCCCGACGGCGACTCCGTCACCCTCACCGGCATCCGCTCGGCCCCCACCCTCGGGCGGATCATCGAGCGGACCAGCACGTCGTTCACCTACGAGGCCCTCTCCGGCTCCGCGGGCACCGACAGCTTCACGTACGAGGTGCGCGACACGTTCGGCGCGACCGCCGAGGGCACCATCCGGATCGGCGTCATCCCGCGCCCGGCCGTGCAGCTGCCGCCCAAGGCCGTCGACGACGTGATCGAGATGAAGCCGGGCCGCACCGCCTCCGTCGAGGTGCTGCTCAACGACTCCGACCCGAGCGGGTACCGGCTGCGCGTGGTCGACCTGCCCGAGGTCGACGACGGCATCGAGGCCGAGATCCGCGACCGTCGACGGATCGTGGTCACCGCACCCGAGCAGGAGGCGGCGTACACGATCCGCTACGAGATCTCCAACGGCCGCGGCGGCGCCGACACCGCGTTCCTCCAGGTGGCCGTGACGGACGACGCGGTGATCGACCCGCCCACCGCGAAGGACCAGGTCATCGAGCCCGAGCAGGTGGTGGACGGCGAGTCCGTCACGGTCGATCCGCTCGCCGACGCGACGAACCCGGGCGGGCTCGTCGACGACCTCGAGGTGACGCTCGAGGGCCCGAACGCGGGGCGCGCCGAGGTGGCATCCGACGGCACCATCGACGTCGAGCCGGGACGCGAGCGCTACGCCGTCGCCTACAAGCTCACCAACACCCTCGACGACCTGTCGGCCACGGCGTTCGTCATCGTGCCCCCGGTCCCGTCGGGCGACGACACCGTCGAGGAGACCCAGCGACCCAAGACGCCGGAGGAGCTGCTCGCGGAGGAGAAGGCCAAGTTCCCGGCGCCGTACCTCAAGGAGCTCGGCGAGATCATCGTGCCCATGAACGGGCGCATCAGCTGGAACGTCGACGACCTCGTCGTCGTGCCGTCGGGCAACCCGGCCACGATCCTGTCCGCCTCGGCGACGAACTCCGGCGAGGCGCCATTCGTGAGCGGCACCGCGCTCCAGTTCGTGCCCGCGCGCGACTACCGCGGACCGGCGTCGGTGACGTTCGAGGTCACCGACGGCAAGGGCGCCGACGACCCGGTCGGCCGCAACGCGATCCTCACCATCCCGATCACCGTCGGCGATCCGAACTTCAACGACGCGCCGCCGGCGTTCACGCCCCGCAGCGAGACCATCGAGGCGGGCGAGGCGCCGCTCACGGTCGACCTGCGCTCGTCGACCGACCACCCGAACCGCGACAACATCGAGCGGGTGTCGTACCAGAACCTGTCGGGTTCGACCGCCGACATCCGCGGCGAGCTCGTCGAGGGTTCCCTGCTGCGGCTCTCCGCTCCGCTGGGCGTCCAGCCGGGCACGAAGACCCGCATCACGTTCGACGTGGTGTTCAACGAGTTCCGCGTGCCGGGCTACGTCGACGTCGCCGTCGTGTCGTCGACGCGCGCCATGCCGAAGGCGAACGACGACGGTCCGGTCGAGATGGTCCGCAGCGAGACGCGCACGATCGACGTGCTCGCCAACGACTTCAACCCCTTCGCCCCCGACGCGCCGCTCCGCATCGTCGCGGCGCAGATCGACCAGGCGGATGTCGGCGCGAACGCGTCCGTGAGCCACACCGCCTCCGACGTGACGGTGCGCACCGGCGCCGCGTTCACGGGCACGCTCAGCGTGATCTACCGCATCCAGGACGGCACTCGCGATCCCGCGCGCGAGTCGCAGGGGCGCGTGACGGTCGTCGTGCGCGACCGGCCCGACCGCCCCGCCGCGCCGGCGATCATCGGCTCGGGCGACCGCACCGTGACGATCCGCTGGGCGGCACCGGCCAACAACAACTCGCCGATCACCGCCTACCAGGTCGACGTCAACGGGCAGGCGCGCGACTTCGGCGCGAACGCCGCGGGCGTGAACCAGCAGATCGGCAACCTGACCAACGGCACCGCCTACCGGTTCATGGTGCGCGCACAGAACGCCAAGGGGTGGAGCGAGTGGTCGCCGGTGTCGGCGTCGGCGACGCCGTACGGCACGCCGACGGCACCGCGGAACGTGAACGCCCAGGTCAACGGGAACGCGCCGACGAGCGTCGACGTGTCGTGGGCGGCGCCGAGCGACACGGGCGGGGGCAGCGTCCGATACGAGGTGCGCCTCGACTCGGGGAGCTGGACGAACTCGGGAACCGACCGCGCCCACCGATTCACGGGCGTCGGCGCCGGCAGCCACACCGTGCACGTTCGCGCGGTGAACGAGGGCAGCAACAAGACCGGTCCGGCCGAGTCGCGGAACTTCACCGTGCAGGACCCGCCGCCGCCGCAGGCGGGCGCGACGGTGCGCAAGGGCGGTCCCGCCCCGTACTGCAACGGATGCCGCTACGTCATCGGCGACTACCAGAACTTCCAGCCCGGCAACTACCAGATCACCGTGCAGTACAAGGAGTGGAACACCGACGCCGCCTGGCAGAACCTGTCGACGTCGTCGTACAACCTCTCCGCGAACGGGAGCGTGCAGACGCTGAGCGGCCTCGGCACCGCGAACCCCGACCAGTACCCCGCCGTCCGCATCCGCTTCGTCGGACCGAGCGGCACCGTCTACAGCCAGGTCGCCCACTGGGGCCGGCTCTGACCCACCACCATCACGAGGACGACACACCATGACCGTGACCCAAGACCAGGCCCTGTGGTTCCAGGACGCCTTCTCGAAGCTCGTCGACAACGTCGACCGCGCCATCCTCGGCAAGCGCGAGGTCATCGAGCTCGTCGTGACCGCGATGCTCTCCGACGGGCACGTGCTGCTCGAGGACTTCCCGGGCACCGGCAAGACCGTGCTCGCGAAGGCGCTCGCGAACACGCTCGACGGCACGCACTCCCGCATCCAGTTCACGCCGGACCTGCTCCCGTCGGATGTCACGGGGGTGACGATCTACGACCAGGGCAAGGGACAGTTCGAGTTCCACCGCGGGCCGATCTTCGCCTCGATCGTGCTCGCCGACGAGATCAACCGTGCGAGCCCGAAGACCCAGTCGGCGCTGCTCGAGGTCATGGAGGAGGGCCGGGTCACGGTCGACGGCGTGAGCTACGAGGTCGGCAGCCCGTTCATGGTCATCGCCACGCAGAACCCCGTCGAGCAGGCCGGCACCTACTCGCTGCCCGAGGCGCAGCTCGACCGGTTCCTCGTCAAGACCTCGCTCGGCTACCCCGACCACGACACGGCCGTGACGCTCCTGCTCGACTCGGCCAACCGCGCGCGCGCCTCGAAGGTGTCGCCGATCATCGCCTCGAGTTCGGTCACCACCATGGCGCACCTCGCCTCAGAGGTGCACGTCGACGCCGCCGTGCTGTCGTACCTCAACCAGATCGTGTCGGCGACGCGCGAGCACGCCGACTCCGCCCTCGGCGTGAGCATGCGCGGCGCCCTCGCGCTCGCCCGGACCGCGAAGACGTGGGCCATCTCGCGGGGCCGCACGTACGTGACGCCAGACGACGTGCGCGAGCTCGCCGTGCCCGTCCTCGCCCACCGCATCATCGTCGACCCCGAGTCGGAGTTCTCCGGCGTCACCGCGGAGCACATCGTCACGCGCGTGGTCGCCGACGTCGCGCCCCCGGCGTACCGGGCGGCATGACGGCCGGAACCGGCGCGCCCCCGGCACCGAAGGTCCCGTCGCAGGCGCGCATCGCTCTGCGGTCCGTGCGGCGCTCGGCCGCGGCATCCGTCGCCTCGACCGCCGCCCGGCTGCGTCGCCTCGGCGCGCGCGCAGCCGCGTTCGCCGAACCCGTCACGAACGTCGTCTCGGCGACCGGATGGCTCGTGCTCGCCGTCGCCGCCGCCTCGTTCGCAGTCGCGTGGGCGCTCGGCTGGATCGAGCTCGCGTTCGTCGGTGCGACGCTGCTCGCCGCACTGCTCGTCGCGATCCCGTTCGTGTTCGGGCGCGTGCGCTACCGCGTCGGCGTCGAACTCCAGCCGCGCCGCGTCGTCGCCGGCGAGCGCGCCCTCGGGCGGCTCGTCGTCGAGAACATCGGCGAGGCGCCGTCGGTGCCGTCGCAGCTCGAGCTGCCGGTCGGCGCCGGGCTCGCCGAGTTCGTCATCCCCGCCATCGGCCCGGGCGACGAGCACGAGGAACTGTTCGCCGTGCCCACGCAGCGTCGCGCGGTGATCGTCGCCGGCCCCGCGGCATCCGTTCGCGGCGACCAGCTCGGACTGCTGCGCCGCGAGGTGCGCTGGACCGACCCGGTCGAGCTGTTCGTGCACCCCGTGACCGCGCGGCTGCGCCCCTCGGCGGCCGGCCTCGTGCGCGACCTCGAGGGCGAGATCACCAAGACCATCACGAACAACGACATCTCGTTCCACGCGCTGCGCGCGTACGAGCCGGGCGACGCGCTGCGCAACGTGCACTGGCGCACGTCGGCCCGCACCGGCCAGCTCATGGTGCGGCAGTACGAGGAGACGCGGCGCTCCCAGCTGCTGCTCGTGCAGGCCACCCGCGCCGACCACTACGCGTCCGAGGAGGAGTTCGAGCTCGCGGTGTCGGTGCTCGCGTCGCTCGGCGTGCAGGTGATCCGCGACGCCACGCGCCTCGCCGTCGCCACCGACCGGCTGACGCTGAACACGGCGACGCCCACGGCGCTCCTCGACGACACGAGCCGGATCGAACCGGCCGCCGCCGTCGGGGAGTCGCCCGCGGTCGGCCTCGCGCCCGCGGCGTCGCTGCGCGACCTCGTCCGCGAGGCGGCGCGCCGCGTGCCGGTGCCGAGCGTCGTGATCGTCGTCGGCGGGTCGCTGGCGCCGCTCGCGGAGTTCCGCGCGGTCGAGACCGTCTTCGGCTCCGACACCCAGGTCATCGCGTTCCGGGCCGAGGTCGGCGCGGCCTCGCGCATCGCGCGCGTGGGGGAGTCGACCGTCGTCACCGTCGGCGCGCTTGACGAACTGTCGCGCCTCGTCCGGAGGGTGCGCCCGTGACCCGCCCGCCCCGCTCCGCCCTCGTCGACCTCGGCGTGCTGTCGCTGCTGTCGCTACTCGGTGTCATCGGCTACGAGACGAGCTTCGGCGGGCTCGACTTCCTGGCCGCGGCGCTCGCCGGCATCGCGGTGGGCACGCTCGCGGCGGTCGCCGGGACGATGCTGCGGCTCGACGTCCTCACGACCGTGCTCCTCGGCATCGTGCTGTACTTCCTCGTCGGCACGCCGTTCGCCATGCCCGGCGCGGCCTTCCTCGGGGTGCTCCCCACGCTCGAGTCCCTCGCCGGGCTCGGGGTCGGCGCGGTGCACGGCTGGGCCGACATCCTCACCATCCAGGCCCCCGTCGAAGCCCCGGCGTACGTCGCCGTCGTGCCCTACGCCGCCGCCACCGTGGTGTCGCTCGTCGGCGGACTGCTGGTGCTGCGGTGGCTTCCGGCGAAGCGCACGCCGCTGCGCGCGGCCGTCGTGCTCATCGGCCCCGCCCTGCTGCTGCTGTCCGGGATCCTGCTCGGCACCGACGAGGCGTTCCTCGCGGCGGTGCGCGGGGTCGCGTTCGCCGCGATCGCGCTCACCTGGATCGCGTGGCGTCGCGGGGCGACCGTCGAGGCGTCCGGCGAGGGCGCCGCGCGTCTGCGGCGCCGGCGGCTCACCGGCGGGACCGCGGTCGTCGCCGGTGCGGTCGCCGTGGGCGCCGTCGCCGGGCTCGCCCTCGCCCCCGTCGCCCCCGACCGCTTCGTCCTCCGCGACGAGGTCGTGCCGCCCTTCGATCCGCTGGAGTTCCCGAGCCCACTGGCCGGGTACCGCACGTACACCAAGGACCTCGCCGAGGAGCCGCTCTTCCGCGTCTCCGGCCTGCAGCCCGGCGACACGCTGCGCCTCGCCGCGATGGACTCGTACTCCGGGCGGCTCTGGAACGTCGCGGGACCCGACGAGGCGGCCGGCGACGGCGGGTACTCGATCGTGGGCCGCACGCTGCCGCCGCCCGCTCTCGCCGACCTCGGCAGCGCCCGCGCGGTCGACGTCGAGGTGCTCGGGTACGACGACGTGTGGCTGCCGACCGTCGGGTACGGCTCAGAGCTGGAGCTCCGGGGCGACGCCGCGACGTCCAGCGCCGGCGACCTCCGCTTCAACGCCGACGCCGGCACGGCCGTGCTGACGAGCGGGGTCGGTCGGGGCACGGCGTACCGGCTCGAGTCGCGCATCCAGCGCGAGCCCGACGACTCGGCCCTCGTGGACGTTCCGGTCGCGCAGCTCACGCTGCCCGTCGTCGAGAACCTGCCCGACGTCGTCGCCGCGAAGGCCGAGGAGTACGCCGGCGATGCGGCGAGCCCGATCGAGCAGCTGCGCGCGATCGAGCGGGGCCTGAAGACCAACGGCTTCCTCAGCCACGGCCTCGCGAGCGACGCGGTGCCCTCGCGGGCCGGCCACGGCGCCGACCGCCTCATCGAGCTGTTCACCCGCACGCAGATGGTCGGCGACGAGGAGCAGTACGCCGCCGCGATGGCGCTCATGGCCCGCCACCTGGGGTACCCGGCCCGCGTCGTGATGGGCTATGCGCCGGAGGTCGGCGAGGGCGGCGACGAGGTCGAGGTCGTCGGGTCCGACGTGACCGCCTGGGTCGAAGTGCCGTTCGAGGGCGTCGGCTGGGTCCCGTTCCGCCCCACCCCCGACAACATCGACGTGCCCCAGGAGCAGACGCCGAAGCCCAAGTCCGAGCCGCAGCCGCAGGTGCGCCAGCCGCCGCGAGCCGAGCAGGCCGACGACGAGCTGCTCACGACCGTCGAGATCGACGACACCGACGACGAGGACCGCGATCGTCCGTTCCAGCTGCCGGCCTGGGCGTGGATCGTCATCGCGAGCGTGGGCATCCCGGCGGCCGCGCTGCTGCTGCCGATGCTCGTCGCGATGCTCGCCCGCCGCCGACGCCGTCGGCTCCGCCGCAGCGGCCCGACGGATCGGCAGGCGGCCGGAGCCTGGGAGGAGCTCGTCGACCGCTACGCCGAGCTCGGGTTCGACCCGCCGGAGCGCGCGTCGCGGCTCCAGACCGCACGCGACCTCGAGCGCCAGCTCGACGAGCAGGGCCTCGGGTCGGTCCGGCTCGCCGACGACGGCGTGCGGCTCACGTCGCTCGCCGCGACGGTCGACCGCGACGTGTTCGGCGGCGGCGACGTCGAGTCGGGTGCGGTCGAGCGTCGGTGGTCCGAAGCGGATGCCGCGGCCGCGGCCGTCGCGGCGGCGGCCGGCCGACTGCGACGCCTGATCGCCCGCTACCGGGTGCACCGACGGCGCTGAGCGTGGTTAAGGTGGGGGCGTGAGCGACTTCATCGTGCCCCCGCCGGGACTCGTGCCCGACACGCCCGCGCCGGCCGAGCCCGAGCGCACGGTGCGGGTGCCCGATCGGATCCCCGCCTTCAGGCCGCCCGCGCCGGCCACACCGGTCCCGAGCGCGCCGCCGGGCGCCGCCGCGCCGCCCCCGGTGCC